>NZ_JBAKGW010000008.1:0-270430 GCF_049065515.1 Serratia sp. SA088 | reverse complement strand
CCCGGAGAGTCAAGCGTTTATTTCGCTTTCTTCTCGCTGACCCGGCGGCTTGTCAGTCGTTGTTCCCGGTCAGTGGAGGCGCATTATAGGGAGTTCTCGGCAGGCCGCAACCCCTAATTGCAAAAAACTTTTCAAGCGCGGATTTTTTCGGCAAAACGCTGGCCAAACCCGCGTTTTTGTCACTTTTCGTACTGGATCTGGCTAAATTCCTGGGCGAAACGATCGACCTGCTGCCAATCTGTGTACTCCACTTCCTTACTGGTATCCGTTTCACCGCCCGTCATACGCATAATAAATTGAATCATGATGCGGTCGAACCAGCGATAGCGCGGATACCGCAATGCGCCGGCAAACACCGCACACTGTTTTGGCTGCCACGGCGAGGCCAGCAGGAACTTGCGGGTATAAGCGTTGGTTTGCGGCGAGCGCTTTTCCGGTTTACGCGCGGTCAGGTTCACGGCGAAGAAGGCGCTCGGCATCCTATTCAGCTGTTCGGCATGGCGCTTAACGAATTTATCCAGTACCGGATTAAAGTGCCCGTAACGGATAGAAGCACCGATCATCACCTGCTGGTACTGACTAAGGTCGACCTGTTCCGCCTGCAGCAGATCAATCACCTCACAACGCAGCGTGTCCTGCAACTTGCTTGCTATATAAGAAGCGATAGCACGTGTTTGCCCGTCACGGCTCGAATAAAGTATCAATGCCTTCATGGCGTACTCCTTATATCAGGCTCACTCACGCCAAAAAGTTGGCGTGAACAGCACCAGCAATGTAAACACTTCCAGGCGCCCGAACAGCATCGTCACCACCAGGATCCACTTGGCCGCCGCCGGCATCGTGGTGAAGTTATCCGCCACCACGCCCAAGCCGGGGCCAAGATTATTGAGTGTTGCCGTCACTGCGGCGAACGCGGAAAAATCGTCAACGCCGGTGGCAATGATCGCCAGCATACTGACGATAAACACCAGCGCATAGGCGGAGAAGAATCCCCATACAGCTTCCAGAATGCGTTCCGGCAGCGCGCGGTTGCCCAGTTTGATGGTATAGACCGCGTTGGGGTGCACCAGCCTCTTCAACTCGCGCGAGCCCTGCAGGTACAGAAGCAGAATACGGATCACCTTCAGGCCGCCGCCGGTCGAGCCGGCGCAGCCGCCGATGAACGCTGAGCACAGCAACAACATCGGCAGGAACAGCGGCCACTTGGCGATGCTGTCGGTCGTAAAACCGGCCGTGGTCGCCATCGATACCACCTGGAAGAACGCCTGATTGAGCGTTTCCATACCGCTCTTATAGACGCCATGTCCCCAGAGCACCAACGTGCATACCACCACCAGCGTCAACTGAACGAAGATGAACATGCGGAATTCAGGATCGCGCCCGTACACCTTCAGACTACGGCCGCTTAGCAAAGCGAAGTGCAGGCCGTAGTTACAGCCGGAAATCAGCAGGAACACGGCGATGATGGTGTTGATAGTCGGACTGGCGTAATAACCGATACTGGCGTCGTGGGTAGAAAACCCGCCAATGGCGATGGTCGAGAAACTGTGGCCGATCGCGTCGAACACCGACATCCCGGCTCCCCAGAGCGCCAGCGCACAGGCGACGGTCAGCAACACATAGATTAGCCACAGGGTTTTGGCGGTTTCGGCGATGCGTGGACGCATCTTGTTATCTTTCAGCGGCCCGGGCATTTCCGCTCGATACAGCTGCATGCCGCCGACGCCAAGTATCGGCAGTATCGCCACCGCCAACACGATGATCCCCATCCCGCCCATCCATTGCAGCATTTGGCGATAGAACAGGATGGCCTTCGGCAACGAGTCCAGCCCCACCAGCGTCGTTGCGCCAGTAGTCGTCAATCCCGAGAAGGATTCAAAGAAGGCGTCGGTCAGCGACAAGTTGGGCCGTTCCGAAAACAGGAACGGCAATGCCCCCACGCTGCCCAGCACGGTCCAGAACAGCACGACAATCAGGAAGCCTTCACGGGGCTTCAGCTCGTGTTTCTGTTTGCGGTTCGGCCACCACAGCATCAGACCGATGGTCAGCGCCACGAAGAAGGTTTGGCTGAACGCGCGCCCCGCCCCATCGCGGTAAATCAATGCCACCAGGCCGGGAATAAACATCGTCCCGGAGAACAGGATGACCAGCAGACCAACGATACGGGTTATGGCGCGAAAATGCATTTCAGCACGATCCTTAGCAATTCAATTGGGAGGAATTATTGCGAAATGGGGGTTAATTGCAAATTACCGCGACTGAGATCACGCAATTTATTCCCAAACAGTTCGACCTCGGTGGCCGGCAACGCCAGATGCAGCACGACGGCGGCGCCGTATTCGCCCTGCAGGATCCGACCTGCGGTTTGCTGCAGCAAGTTCTCCACCAACGCCAACTGCGCATAGTCGCACTGCAAGATATATTCGGCTTCCGGCACCTTTTGTGCCAACGCCAACTGCTTCAACGCCTGCTGAACACCGTTGCCATAGGCTTTCACCAGCCCGCCGGTGCCCAGCTTGACGCCGCCATAGTAACGAACGACCACGGCGGTCACTTCACCGATGCCGCTCCCCATCAGCTGCGCGAGGATCGGTTTGCCGGCGGTGCCCGACGGCTCTCCGTCGTCTGAGAACCCCAGTTGCTGCGAATCATCGGGGCTGCCGGCGACGAAAGCCCAACAATGGTGTCGCGCCGCCGGATGCTCATCCCGCACCTGCTGAATAAACGCCTTTGCCGCTTCTACCCCGCTGGTCGGCGCCAGCAGGGTGATAAAACGGCTCTTCTTTATTTCTTCGGTAAAGCAGGTGGCTTCCGCCGGTATCGGGTAAGGCCGCATCAGGCCAGGTTCAGATCGCGCGTCATGTTCTCGATGCGCTTTTCGTGGATCACGATGTTGTCTTCGATACGGATGCCGCCATACGGCTTCAGCGCATCGATGCGATCCCAGGCGAAGTGCTGCTTGAATTCACCGCTGCGCCACGGCGCCAACAGAGATTCGATGAAGTACAGACCTGGCTCGATGGTCAACACCATGCCCGGTTGCAACACGCGGGTGCAACGCAGGAATGGATACTTGGACGGCGCCGGCAGATGGGTGCCTTGCTCGTCCTGCATAAAGCCGGCGGCGTCGTGCACCTGCAGGCCCAGCGGATGGCCCAGCCCGTGCGGCAGGAACGGCGTGGTAATACCCGTTTCAACCATCGCCTCTTCGCTGAGGCCGTTCACCAACTTGTGATTCTTGAGCAACTTGGCGATGCGCTGATGCATTTGCACATGGTAGTCGGTATAGCGCACGCCGGGCTTGATGGTGTCGATCAGCGCCAGCTGTTCACCATTGAGATCTTTCACCAGGTGGGCGAACTCGCTGCCGCTTTGCGCCGCGTAGGTGCGGGTCAGATCGGCGGCATAGCCGTTATATTCCGCGCCGGCGTCGATAAGGAAACTCAGGGGTTCGGCCGGCGGCTGATGATCCAGCTTGGTGTAGTGCAGTACCGAAGCGTGTTCGTTCAGCGCTACGATGTTGTCGTAAGGCACGTCGGTATCGCGGTGGCCTGTCGCCGTCAGGTAGGCCAGGTTGATGTCGAACTCGCTCATGCCGGAGAGGAACGCCTCATGCGCCGCACGATGGCCGGTTACCGCCGTCTTCTGCGCTTCGCGCATGCAGGCCAGCTCGTAGCCGGTTTTGATAGAACGGTGGAAATCCAGGTAGTTCAACACCGCTTTCGGGTTGATGTTTTCAGAAGAAATGCCGAGATCGCGTGCGCGCTGTTGCGCATAACCGATATAGCCCACGCGCTCGCGCTGCGGCGGAAGCTGCTGGGCGATGGCGTCGGCGTTGGCCAACGGCATCAATTCAAGGGATTTGGTCCAGAAACTGTCCGGCAGCGGCTCTACGCTGTGCCAGTAGTCGACCGGGGAGTAGAACCACAGCTTCGGCTTATTGACACCGTCGATCCACAACCAGCAGTTCGGCACCGACGTCACCGGCACCCAGGCTTTGAAATGCGCGTTCACTTTGAACGGATAGCTATGGTCGTCCAAAAATACCTTTTGCAGCTCACCGGAGTGAATCAGCAGCGCATCCAACTTGTTGCGCTCCAGCACTTCGCGCGCGCGTTTTTGCAGCTCTGCCAGGTGGTCGTTATACAAAGAAGCCAGCGTTTCCATCACAGTACCCTTATGCCTTAGCACGAAAGAAGTCATCTTAACACAGCGCTCCGGCGCACCAACCTCATCGCGTTGGGCATGCGGAGCAGCTCGCAATTCCCTGCAAATGCCGTTACATCCGCAGCTTAACCATTAACCAGCCGCCCAAACCGAGCAGCGCTATCGCCAGCGCCCACAGGCCATGGTGTTCCAACAACACCGCGCCAGCCGCGGCGACGCCCGCCAGACACTGCTGCAGAAAGCCACACAGCGCCATCGCATAAGCGCCGTACTCTTTGGCATCGCTGACGGCCATCGCCATGCTGTTGGGAAACAGCACCGCCTGGCCAAAAATGGTCAGGCAATACAGCGCGATGAACAGCGCCATACCGGAAAGGCCGGCCAGAATGCCGCTCCACCACAACAGCAGGATCGCCGCCGTCGCCAGAGCCACGATACCGCTGCCGGTTTGCATCAGTTTTTTCCCGCCGACACGCGCCACCGTGCGGTTCACTGTCAGCGCCCCGCTGAAGTAGGCGACGCCGATCACCAGCCCCAGGGCACCGAACGCCGTGACGTTGAGACCAAAACCCTGCTGCATGACGAACGGACTCACCTCCTGCAATGTCACCGTGGTGGCGAAGCCCAATCCGCCGACGCAGGCCGGCCAGAAGAACCCCGGCCGCCGCAGGATGGCAAAGTAGGTTGCCGCCATCGCCGGGCGCACGCCCCCTGCCCGTCCCGCCTCCAGCGGCAGCGTCGCCATCAGCGCCAGAATGATCAAACCGGTGGCGCCCATCAGGACGAAGCCCATCTGCCAGTGCGAATATTGGCTGAGCAGGCCGCCGATAAACTGCCCCCCGCCCAGCGCGGTGATGAAAGCGATGGAGAGCACCGACAGACGGCGCGCCAGCTCATCACCGCTCCAGTTATCCCGCACGATGATACGCGCAATGATCGCCGCACCACCGGCACCCACACCTTGCAGCGCACGCAGCGCCAGTAATTGGGTACCGTTGCTGCACAGCGCCAACAGTCCGCTGCTGCCAATGAAAAGCAGCAGGGAAAGCGTCAGCGGCGCTCGGCGGCCAAAGCGATCGGCGGCCGCGCCCCAGAACAACACCGGCAAGGCAGCGCCGATGACAAAGATCGAAATGGACAGCTCGGTGGCGCGCCGGCTCATCGCCAGCTCGCGCATCACCGTCGGCAGCGAAGGCAGATACACGGTCGTCGCCATCTGCGCCATAAACACCAACAGACACGCCAGCGTCATGGTTCTGGCGGGAATGCTCCATAAGCCGCTGCGTTTGGCACAAGCCGCCTTAGTCATGCCTTACCTCGTCTGAATGATCAATCGCTGCGAGCAAGTGTATGAGGGCCGACAAACTCCAGCAAATGCCGATAGCACATAAAATATAACTCCGTTTTAAATCAAAACACTAACTTGGTGAGATGTGATCAGACCAGCAAATATGCAATCTCTCATTTGCATATTTTTAACATAAAAACCACACTCCTCTTCATCTGGTCATACCAGATCATACGCTGATTCAGGAGATAGACATGCTCTACCAAGGCGAAACATTACAACTGCACTGGCTCGATAACGGCATTGCCGAGCTGGTGTTCAACGCATCAGGCTCGGTCAACAAGCTGGACACCCGCACCGTCGCCAGCCTGGGCGAGGCGCTCACCGTGCTGGAAAACCAGCCTGAGCTCAAGGGGCTGCTGCTGCGCTCCACCAAAGCCGCATTTATCGTCGGCGCCGATATCACCGAATTCCTTTCTCTGTTTGCCGCACCGGCTGAAAAGCTGCACGAGTGGCTGGTATTCGCCAACAACGTCTTTAACCGGCTGGAAGATTTGCCGGTACCGACCATTTCGGCCATTAACGGCTATGCGCTCGGCGGCGGTTGCGAATGCATTCTGGCGACCGATTTCCGCGTCGCCTCGCCGGACGCGCGCATCGGCCTGCCGGAAACCAAATTGGGCATCATGCCGGGCTTCGGCGGTTCCGTCCGTCTGCCACGCCTGCTGGGTAACGACAGCGCGCTGGAAATCATCGCCGCCGGCAAAGACGTCAGCGCCAAAGACGCGTTGAAAGTCGGCCTGGTCGATGCGGTAGTGGCGCCGGAAAAACTGGCCGAAGCGGCGCTCAACATGCTGCAACAGGCGATAGACGGCAAGCTGGACTGGCGCGCCGCGCGTCAACCTAAGCTGGAGCCGCTGAAACTCAGCCCGATTGAAGCGGCGATGAGCTTCACCACCGCCAAAGGCATGGTACTGCAGACCGCCGGTAAACATTACCCGGCGCCGATGACCGCGGTGAAGACCATTGAAGCCGCCGCCAAGCTGGGCCGCGATGAAGCGCTGAAACTGGAAACCGCCAGCTTCGTGCCGTTGGCCCGCTCCAACGAAGCGCGCGCGCTGGTCGGCATCTTCCTTAACGATCAGTTCGTGAAGGGCCAGGCGAAAAAGCTGGCCAAGAATGTGGATGCGCCAAAACAGGCGGCGGTGCTGGGCGCCGGCATCATGGGCGGCGGTATCGCTTACCAATCGGCGCTGAAAGGCGTACCGGTGATCATGAAGGACATCAGCGACAAGTCGCTGACGCTGGGCATGAGCGAAGCGGCCAAGCTGCTCAACAAGCAGCTGGAGCGCGGCAAGCTGGATGGCCTGAAAATGGCGCAGGTGCTGTCGACCATTCAGCCGACGCTGGACTATGCCGGCATCGAGCGCGCGCAGGTGATCGTTGAGGCGGTCGTCGAGAATCCGAAGGTGAAAGCCGCCGTGCTGTCGGAAGTGGAAGGCCTGATCGGTGAAGACACCGTTCTGGCGTCGAACACCTCGACCATTCCGATTAATCACCTGGCAAAATCGCTGAAGCGCCCGCAAAACTTCTGCGGCATGCACTTCTTTAACCCGGTGCACCGCATGCCGCTGGTTGAAATCATCCGCGGCGAACAGACCAGCGATGACACCATCGCCAAAGTGGTGGCCTACGCCAGCCGCATGGGCAAAACGCCGATCGTGGTGAACGATTGCCCGGGCTTCTTCGTCAACCGCGTGCTGTTCCCGTACTTCGCCGGCTTCAGCCTGCTGCTGCGCGACGGCGCCGACTTCCGTCAAATCGATAAAGTGATGGAAAAACAGTTCGGCTGGCCGATGGGCCCGGCCTACCTGCTCGACGTCGTGGGCATCGACACCGCGCACCACGCGCAGGCCGTGATGGCCGCCGGCTTCCCGGATCGCATGAGCAAAGACTACCGCGACGCCATTGACGTGATGTTCGACAACCAGCGCTTCGGTCAGAAAAATCAACTGGGCTTCTACCGCTACAGCCAGGACAGCAAAGGCAAACCGCGCAAGGACAACGATGAGCAGACCGATGCGCTGCTGGCCGAAGTGAGCCAACCGCGCCAGACCATCAGCGACGAAGAAATCATCGCGCGCATGATGATCCCGATGATCAACGAAGTGGTGCGTTGCCTGGAAGAAAATATCGTCGCCAGCCCGGCCGAAGCCGATATGGCGTTGGTCTACGGCATCGGTTTCCCTCCGTTCCACGGCGGCGCGTTCCGCTACCTGGATACGCTCGGCACCGCCAACTACGTTGAGCTGGCCCAGCGTTACGCACACCTCGGCGCCCTGTACCAGGTGCCGGCCGGTCTGCGCGCCAAGGCCGAACGCAATGAAAGCTACTACCCGGTGGCGACACCGCTGTCCGACGTCGCTACCCGCCAACCGGCATGAGGTCATAAAGATGGAAAACGTAGTTATTGTTGATGCCGTACGCACGCCGATGGGCCGCTCCAAGGGCGGTGCCTTCCGCCAGGTACGCGCCGAAGATCTCTCCGCTCACCTGATGCGTGAAGTGCTGAGCCGCAACCCGGCGCTGGACGCCGCCGAGATTGATGACATTTACTGGGGCTGCGTGCAGCAGACGCTGGAACAAGGCTTCAACATCGCCCGCAACGCCGCGCTGCTGGCCGAGATCCCGCACCGCGTGCCGGCGGTGACCGTCAACCGCCTGTGCGGTTCTTCGATGCAGGCGCTGCACGACGCGGCGCGCGCCATCATGGTGGGCGACGCGCACGTCAGCCTGATCGGCGGCGTGGAACACATGGGCCATGTGCCGATGAATCACGGCGTGGATTTCCATCCGGGCCTGAGCCGCAGCGTGGCCAAAGCCGCCGGGATGATGGGGCTGACCGCCGAAATGCTGGCCAAGATGCACAACATCAGTCGCCAGATGCAGGATGAGTTCGCCGCGCGCTCCCACCAGCGCGCGCATGCGGCGACGCTGGCCGGTTACTTTAAAAACGAGATCATACCGACCAACGGCCACGACGCCGACGGCGTGCTGACCCGTTACGATTTCGATGAAGTCATTCGCCCGGAGACCACCGTCGAAAGCCTGTCGGCCCTGCGCCCGGCGTTCGATCCGGTCAACGGCACCGTCACCGCCGGCAGCTCCTCCGCCCTGTCGGACGGCGCTTCCGCCATGCTGCTGATGAGCGAATCGCGCGCCAAAGCGCTCGGTTTGAAGGCCCGCGCCCGCATCCGCTCGATGGCGGTCGTCGGCTGCGATCCGTCCATCATGGGCTACGGCCCGGTGCCGGCCAGCAAGCTGGCGCTGAAACGTGCCGGTCTGAGCGTGCAGGACATCGATCTGTTCGAGCTGAACGAAGCGTTCGCCGCCCAGTCGCTGCCGTGCATCAAGGATCTGGGGCTGATGGACAGCCTCGACGACAAGATCAACCTGAACGGCGGCGCCATCGCGCTCGGCCACCCGCTGGGGTGTTCAGGCTCCCGCATCTCGACCACCCTGTTGAACAACATGGAACGTCGCGACGCGCAGTTCGGCCTGGCGACCATGTGCATCGGCCTGGGCCAGGGCATCGCCACCGTCTTTGAACGCGTTTAGCTGTGTCTATCTTGGGATGACCGCGTTACCACTTCAAATCGCGGCATCCCGCCAAGTTTAGTTGCCGTTCTTCCCGCCTGTCAGGGGCGGGTTTTTTATGCCTGAAGTTTGCCGACGCCCAAATAAAAACGGGGCGACCCTCGGCCACCCCGTTCACCGCGCATCACATCGGTCAGATAAACGAAAACGCGTCGCCAAACATATGCGCTTCCAGCGCGCCGCGCTCGGCGCAGAAACGCTCGCGGGCGATTTTCGCCATCTCGAAACGCCCGGCGATGTAAATGTCATGCTCCGCCAGCGTGCCGAAATCCTGCAGCACCGCGCTAAGCACGGTGCCGCTGCGGCCACGCCATTCAGCCTCCGGCTGCTCGACCACCGGGATCACCTTCAGATTCGGATGCTGCAACGACAGCGCTTCCAGCTCACTCAAATCGTACAGGTGCTTCAGCTCACGCCCGCCCCAGTAGATTGAAATGTCGCGATCGGGTTGCTGCTCCAGCGCGGTCAACAGGATTGAACGCGCGTAAGAGAAACCGGTGCCGCCGGCGATCAGCACCAGCGGACGGCTGCCCTCTTCCCGCAGCCAGGCGTCGCCATGCGGCACGTCAACGGTGATCGCCTGCTCTTTCAGGATGCGATCCATCACCGCCATGGCGTACAGATTCAGCTCAGAAGCGCCGATATGCAGCTCGATGTAATCTTGCTGCGTCGGGGTTGATGCCAGTGAGAACGGGCGCTTGTCGCGCTCATCCATCACCACCATCAGATATTGCCCTGCCTTGAAAGAAAACGGCTGTTCGGGCACCAGACGTACCCGATAAACCGTATCGGTAATGGCCTCTACCGAGGTCACTTTACAGCTCAATATTGTCATGCGTTCCCTCTGTCGGGTCATCAATGCAAAGCTGAGAACAGGGCCTGACACTATAACGTCGGTTCCCTGTCACTGAAGATTGCGAGCTCATCCCAGATTTCGTCGACGCGCGCACGTACCTTTTCATCCATCTGAATCGGACGGCCCCATTCGCGATCGGTTTCACCCGGCCATTTATTGGTGGCGTCCAGCCCCATCTTCGAACCCAGGCCGGAAACCGGCGAGGCGAAGTCCAGATAGTCGATCGGCGTATTCTCCACCAGAACGGTATCCCTTGCCGGATCCATTCGTGTGGTGATCGCCCAAATCACGTCGTTCCAGTCGCGCGCATTGACGTCATCATCACAGACGATAACAAATTTGGTGTACATAAACTGCCGCAGGAACGACCAGACGCCCATCATCACGCGTTTAGCGTGGCCGGCGTACTGTTTTTTCATGGTCACTACCGCCAGGCGGTACGAGCACCCTTCCGGCGGCAGATAGAAATCGACGATTTCCGGGAACTGCTTTTGCAGGATCGGCACGAACACTTCATTCAGCGCCACGCCCAGGATCGCCGGCTCATCCGGCGGGCGGCCGGTGTAGGTCGAGTGGTAGATCGCGTTGCGGCGCTGGGTGATGTGGGTAACGGTGAACACCGGGAACTGGTCGATTTCATTGTAGTAACCGGTGTGGTCGCCGTAGGGGCCTTCCGGCGCCATTTCACCCGGCTCGATATAGCCTTCAAGCACGATTTCGGCGCTGGCGGGCACTTCCAGATCGTTGGAAAGGCACTTGACCACTTCGGTTTTGTTGCCGCGCAGCAGCCCGGCAAAGGCGTATTCAGACAGGGTATCCGGCACCGGCGTGACCGCACCGAGGATGGTAGCGGGATCGGCGCCCAGCGCCACCGCGACCGGGAAACGCTCGCCCGGGTGCGCCTGGCACCACTCCTGATAATCCAGCGCGCCGCCGCGATGCGACAGCCAGCGCATGATCACTTTGTTCTTGCCCAGCACCTGCTGGCGATAGATGCCGAGGTTTTGCCGTTCCTTATGCGGGCCGCGGGTCACCGTCAGCCCCCAGGTGATCAGCGGCGCAGCGTCTTCCGGCCAGCAGTGCATCACCGGAATACGGCTGAGATCGACATCGTCACCCTGCCATACCTGCTCCTGACAAGGCGCGGATCCCAGCACCTTGGTCGGCATGTTCAGCACCTGCTTGAACTTTGGCATTTTGTCGAACAGATCGCGGAAGCCTTTCGGCGGCTCCGGTTCTTTGAGGAACGCCAGCAGTTTGCCGACTTCGCGCAGCGCGCTGATGTCTTCCTGCCCCATGCCCATCGCCACGCGATTGGCGGTGCCGAACAGGTTACAGAGCACCGGCATGTCATACCCTTTCGGGTTTTCAAACAGCAGTGCAGGACCGCCCGCTCGCAGGGTGCGATCGGCAATCTCCGTCATTTCCAGGTAAGGATCGATCGGCTGGCTGATGCGTTTTAGTTCCCCTCTCTTCTCCAGCAACGAGAGGAAATCGCGTAAGTCACGGTATTTCATGCTGATCATTATAACGGCCAGTGGGGAGGGCATTATAAGCCCTCTTCACGGTTGTTGCTGCAATTTTGTTAACGCCGCCCGCCGCCGGGTGGCCCTCAGCCGCAGTTGAACGGCACCAGCGCAGCCAGCGCGCGCGTATCCTGATATTCACGCGTCTCCTCACCGTGGCGGAACACCTTGAAGCCCTGCCCGTTAGCGCTGAAGTAACGCAGCGCATTGCCTTCAACGTGCAGCAGGCTACCTTCACGCAGCGCCACCACCGACTCGCTTGGATTGACCGCGCAGAACTCCGCCAGGCGCTCGTCACGGGTTTCGCCCATGTGGCCGCTGATATGTGCGTCGATGTAGTGCGGGTTGATCTGCACCGGGAACAGCCCCAGCGCCGGCAGCACCACGCTGCAGCGCACCGGCATGTCATTGGTGGTGCGAATGCTCGGCGTGGCCACGTTGCAACCGGCGCTCCAGCCGACGTAAGGCACTTCACGCTCGCGCACCGCGCGCTGGATGGGCACGATCAGGCCTTGTTCGTGCAGCATTTGGTTCAGCAACCAGGTATTGCCGCCGCTGACCAAAATGCACTCCGCCTGCGCGATCGCCGCCGCCGGCGAAGCCGCGTGATGGATGCTGGTGACTTCAATGCCCAGCGTTTGCGCCAGCTCCTGCGCACGCTGGTCGTAGTCGTAACGGATCAGGGCGTAAGGGATAAAGACGGCGGATTTGATGCCGCGACGCGCAATCATCGCCAGCAATTGGCTTTTGGCGTACCCCAGCAGCTCGGCTTCGCCAGACAGCTTGCCGTTGCTCAACAGAAACAGCTCCATTTCTTTCCCTCTCGGTCAAAACGATGAATAGCGTCACAGCCGGCGGCGCAGCGCCTGCCATACTGTGACGGTAACAAATTTTTAGCCCTCTGTTATACCAGCACCGTATCGATAAGTGTGTGACCCCTCGCTAATAGCCGCAGATTCATAGAGATAGGTGATGTTACACACTGAAACTTGCATCACTATGTATCCGGAATAGCTTTTGATATGCTTACCGGCTGGCAGAAAGGCATGTGAAATTATGGAATCCTGGTATCTACTTTATTGCAAACGCGGTCAGCTGTTGCGGGCGCAGGAACATCTGGAGCGGCAGCAGGTAAACTGCCTCAGCCCGATCATCACGCTGGAAAAGATCGTGCGTGGTAAGCGTATCGCGGTCAGCGAACCCCTGTTTCCCAACTATCTGTTTGTGGAGTTCGATCCGGAGCGCATTCACACCACCACCATCAGCGCCACCCGTGGCGTCAGCCACTTCGTGCGTTTCGGCGCGTTGCCGAGCGTCATCCCGAGCAAGGTGATCGATGAGCTGCGCACGCACGCCAGCGAAACCTATGTCGATCCGGAAACCCCACAGCCAGGGGATACCGTTCTGATCGTCGACGGCGTGTTCGAAGGGCTGCAGGCGATCTACACCGAACCGGACGGCGAGGCGCGTTCCATGTTGTTGCTGAACCTGATCAACAAGCAGGTCAGTCAAAGCATCGACAACCGACAGTTCCAGAAGATGTAATGCAAAAGGCGCCCTCAGGCGCCTTTTTGTTGGCTCATTTTGCGCTTAGCGACGCATCGCATCGTCGTGCAGCCACTGCGCGACACGCTTGGCGAAGTAGGTCAGCACGCCGTCGGCGCCGGCGCGTTTGAAGCACATCAACGATTCCATCACCGCAGGTTGCTCCTGCAGCCAGCCGTTCTGAATCGCCGCCATATGCATGGCGTACTCGCCGGACACCTGATAAGCGAAGGTTGGCACACCGAAGGTATCCTTCACGCGGCGCACGACGTCGAGGTACGGCATGCCCGGTTTCACCATCACCATGTCCGCACCTTCCTGCAGATCCTGCGCAATCTCCTGCAGCGCTTCGTCGCTGTTGGCGGGATCCATCTGATAGGTCTTCTTGTTGCCGCCCTTCAGGTTGCCGCTGGAGCCCAACGCATCGCGGAACGGGCCGTAGTAGCAGGAAGCATACTTGGCGGAGTAGGCCATGATTTGGGTATTCACCAGGCCCTGCAATTCCAGACGATCGCGGATCGCCCCGATGCGGCCGTCCATCATGTCGCTCGGTGCCACGATTTCCGCGCCCGCTTCGGCATGGGACAGCGCCTGACGCACCAGAATGTCTTTGGTCACGTCGTTAATCACATAACCCTGCTCATCGATCACCCCGTCCTGCCCATGCGTGGTGTAGGGATCGAGCGCCACGTCGGTCAGAATGCCCAGTTCAGGCACCGCGTCTTTCAGCGCGCGCACCGTGCGCTGTACCAACCCTTCCGGGTTATAGGCTTCTTCCGCATGCAGCGATTTCAGGCTCGGTTCGATCACCGGGAACAGGGAAATCACCGGCACGCCAAGTTTGGCGATGGTTTCCGCTTCCTTCACCAGCAGATCGATCGTCATGCGCGATACGCCCGGCATCGAGGCCACTTCTTCCTGGCGGTTGCTGCCTTCCATGACAAACACCGGATAAATCAGGTCGTTGACCGTCAGTTGATTCTCGGCCACCAGGCGGCGGCTGAAGTCGTGACGGCGCACGCGGCGCATACGGCGACCAGGGAAGGTGCCCGGAAATGCATAGCTCATAGTTTTCTCCTAGCTCAAACCAGCCGGAATAGCCGGCGGGCGTTCTCATCGGTTTTTTGCCCCAGCCATTGCGGCTCTTCCTGCCGCCAGACGGCGACCTGATGCAAGATATGGGGCAGGAAACAGGGTTCGTTGCGGCGAGATGCGGGTTTAGGCTGTAAATCCCGGGGCAACAGATAAGGGGCGTCCGTTTCCAGCAGCAGACGCTCGGCCGGGATCTGCGGCAACAGGGCACGCAATTCCAGGCCGCGCCGCTCGTCGCAGACCCAACCGGTAATCCCGATCGACAGGCCCAACGACAGGCAGCTTGTTAATTCTTCGGCGGTGCCGGTGAAGCAGTGCACCACGGCCGCGGGCAGTTTATCCAACCACGGCGTCAGTAGCTCGGCAAAACGTGCGTGTGCGTCGCGGCAATGAAGAAACACCGGCAGCGCCAACTCCGCCGCCAGCGCCAGCTGCGCGGTGAACGCCGCTTCCTGCTGTACGGGCGTCGAGAAGTTGCGATTAAAATCCAGGCCGCATTCGCCGATCGCCGCCACTTCAGGGCGTGCGGCTAACGCATAAATCTGCTCGGCAGTGTGTTCATCCCAACCGCTGGCGTAATGCGGATGCACACCGGCGGTAGACCAACCGTAGCCCGCATGTTGCTGCGCCAATTCCGCCGCTTCGCGGCTCTCCGGCAGATCGGTGCCGGTAATCAACATCCCGGTAACGCCCGCGGCACGGGCGCGTTCCACCACCGCCTGGCGGTCTTTGGCGAATTGGCTGCTGGTGAGATTAACGCCGATATCAAACATGATTTTTTCCAAAGCAAAAGCCGCCCAATGGGCGGCTTCGCAATCAAGATGGATCAGGGAGCTGGCGGTTCGTCACCCTCGTCTTCTTCTTCCGCCTGCGGACGACGTTTGCCGGTATAGAAGCGGGCGAAGAACACCCCCACTTCAAACAGCAGATACATCGGTATTGCCAACAGGGTTTGCGAGAACACGTCCGGCGGCGTCAACAGCATGCCGACCACAAACGCGCCAACCAACACATACGGCCGTTTCTTCTTCAGATCTTCCGGCGAGGTGACGCCACTCCAGCACAGCAGAATGATGGCGACCGGCACTTCGAAAGCAACGCCGAACGCCATAAACAGCGCCATGACGAAATCGAGGTAGTTTTTGATGTCGGTGGCAATGGTCACCCCCATCGGCGCGGTCTTGGCAAAGAAGCCGAAGGCCAGCGGGAACACGATGAAGTAGGCGAAAGCCATGCCGAGGTAGAACAGCAGGCTGCTGGACACCAGCAGCGGCATCATCAAGCGGCGTTCATGCTTGTACAGCGCCGGCGCGATGAATGCCCACACCTGATACAAAATCATCGGTGCGGAGACGAACACCGAGACGATCATGGTCAATTTGATCGGCGTAAAGAACGGTGACGCCACGTCGGTAGCGATCATGCTCGCCCCGGCCGGCAGCTGCTTGAGCAGCGGCGCAGAGACCAACTGGTAGATGTCGTTGGCGAAAAACACCAGCACCACGAACACCGCCAGCACGCAAATAATCGAGTTAAGCAGCCGCTTGCGCAGCTCTATCAGATGACTGATAAGGGGTTGGGTATCTTCAACAGCCATGTATTAACGATCGCCACTAGGTTGGTGAGACGCTGGGGTTTTATCCGCAACAGGTTCGACAGGTGCCGGCGCGGTTTCCGCCGGCGCCTTAGCCGGTTGCGCCGCCACCGGCGGTGCTGGTGACACGGGCGCGACGGCTTCAGATTCCGCTGCCGGTTTTGGCGCGGCGGCGGGCGCACTGGCGCGGGTTGCCGCTTCCGCCGGCGTCACGCCGTCGTGCAAGGCTTCCGGATCGGTGATCTGCGGGTTATGAATGGTGTTCGCCAGCTCTTCTTTCTCGCCCTGGTAGGTGCGTTTCAATGATTCCGCCGCGTCTTTCAGCTCATCCATCGACGCCTTCAGTTCCGGCGTCAGGTTCTGCAGGCCGGCCTGTTCCGCTTTTTTCAGGCTGTCCTGCAGCTCCTGCAGCTTCAGCTCCTGAGACAGTTCGTGCTGCACCGAGGCCGCCAGCGAGCGCAGCGCGCGGATCCAGCCCGATACCGTTCTGACCGCGACCGGCAAGCGTTCCGGCCCCAGAACAACCAGGCCGATCACCAGCACCAGCAGCAGCTCACTAAACCCAATGTCAAACACGGTTTATACCTGCTCTTTGTTCTTCGACTCTTCCGGTTTCACTTCCGGCTGCTTATCGGTAATAGGCTTGGCCGAGAAGTCAGCGTCATCCAGGCTGCTTTTCTCAGCCGTGTTGGGGGTCGACGGCGTATCGTCGCCGATCGCCTTCTTGAAGCCCTTGATCGAGGCGCCGAGATCGGAGCCCAGCGTGCGCAGTTTTTTGGTACCGAACAACAGCACCACGATCACTGCGATGATCAACAATTGCGTAATACTAATACCGCCCATTTTAATTACCTCTAATTTTAAAGGGTCTTTTAAAGCCAGCCCGCATTATAGAGCCGACTTTACCAGAGTAACGAATTAAATCAGGTGGTTCGCTTCCAGCCAATCACCCAGCATACGATGCCGGCGGCCATCATCCAGGCGGGAAACACCTCGATTTGCCCCAGCAGCAACAGCGTGCCGCTTACCAACAGTGTAGCGCCAACGCCGAACAAATAACGTGACTGCCCCTGACGAACCCGCTGAGCCTGCATCTGGTTGGTCAGCTTATCAACGCTTTGTTGCAACAGTTTATGCTGCTGCAAGCTGTCGTAAAACAGCTCGGGCAGTTCCGGCAGCTTCTCCGCCCAGAACGGCGCTTTCTCTTTCAGCGCACGCACCACGGCGGGAATGCCGACCTGATCGCGCAGCCAGCTCTCGAGGAACGGCTTGGCGGTGGTCCACAGATCCAGCTGCGGATAGAGCTGACGCCCCAGTCCTTCAACATACAGCAAGGTCTTCTGCAATAACACCAGCTGCGGCTGCACTTCCATATTGAAGCGTCGCGCGGTGTTGAACAGGTTCAGCAGCACGTTGCCGAAGGAAATCTCCGCCAGCGGCTTCTCGAAAATCGGCTCGCACACGGTGCGGATGGCGAATTCGAAGTCTTCCACGTTGGTGTCGCGCGGCACCCACCCGGAGTCGACGTGCAGTTCCGCCACCTTGCGGTAATCGCGGTTGAAGAAGGCGATGAAGTTTTCCGCCAGGTAGCGTTTATCATCCTTGTTCAGCGAACCGACGATGCCGCAGTCGATGCCAATGTAGCAAGGATCTTCCGGATGTTCGTAGCTGACGAAAATATTACCGGGATGCATGTCCGCATGGAAGAAGCTGTCGCGGAAGACCTGGGTAAAGAACACCTGGACGCCACGTTCCGCCAACAGTTTCATGTTGGTGCCCTGCTGTTCCAGCGTGGCGATGTCCGAGACCGGAATGCCGTAAATGCGCTCCATCACCAATACGCTTTCGCGGCAGTAGTCGGAATAAACTTCCGGTACGTACAGCATTGGGCTGCCGTCGAAATTGCGGCGCAGCTGAATGGCGTTAGCCGCTTCGCGCAGCAGGTTCAATTCGTCCAGCAGAGTTTTCTCATACTCGCGTACCACTTCGCGCGGGCGCAGACGGCGGCCGTCCGGCAACAGCTTCGGCACCCAGCCTGCCAACCGGTACATCAAGCGCACGTCGGCCTTGATAATCGGCCCGATATCCGGCCGGATCACCTTCAGCACCACTTCCTGGCCGGTGGTTTTCAACCGCGCGGTATGCACCTGCGCGATCGAGGCAGAGGCCAGCGGCTGCTGATCGAAGTCATCGAACCAGGTCTCCAGCGGGCCGCCCATCGCCAGCTCGATATGCTTACGCGCCAACGCGCCATCGAAAGGCGCCACCCGATCCTGCAGCAGCGTCAGCTGATCGGCAATGTGCGGCGGAAACAGATCGCGACGGGTCGACATCATTTGGCCAAACTTGATCCAAACCGGCCCCAATTCCTGCAGCGCCAGCCGCAGACGTTCACCCAACGGTTTGTCCTTATGCCGATTCGGCATCCAGAACAACAGCCGACGGCCAAAGCGCAGCGGCAGCGTCAACCGCATTTTAGGGATCAGCTCATCCAGCCCATAGCTGAGAAAAACGCGGACGATAAAATACAAACGGCGCAGTTCGCCTGGGGTCATCGCTTGCCCTCCAACTTGTCCATACGGGCAATCAGCGCTTCCGCGCTGCGGGCGAGTGCGTCAACTTCTTCGTTGAACCACACCACTTCCAGCGGCCCCGGCGCCAGGCGCCACTCTTCTGTCAACGCCTCAGCCATGTCTTGCTGCCGGCGCATAAAGCCGGCTTTCAGCAGCGAGGCGCCTTTTCCCAGCGCCTGTGTAATGCCTTGGGCGGCGATATCGCCGATGTAGGGCGCCAGCCACTCCGCCGGATCCCACTCCGCCAGATCGAGCAGGCCAACCAGCTGTTGCACCACCTGAATATCGCCTTCCACCGTCAATTCGCCGCTGCGCATCAGCACCGGCAACTGCTGGCGATCGCGCAGCTTCAGCAAGGAGGGAATGCGGCTACGCACGGTGCAATCGGCGCTGTCTTCAGACTGCCCCAGCACATCCACGCGCAGTTCGCTGAACACCAGCACCAGCGGCGAAGCCAACTCTTCCAGTTCGATGCGCAGCACCTTGCCCGCCAGGCGTTGGCGGGCGGCTTTCATGCTGCGATCGCGAAACAGCAGGTTATTCAGCGAGGTTTCCAGCGCGCCGGTCAGCAGAGGGGTAAACAGCATCGGCATCTCCCTCTCAGAACTTGAAGCCGCGATGCAGGGCGACAATCCCACCGGTCAGGTTGAAATAGGTGACGTTTTCAAAACCGGCGTTGCCCATCATGCCCTTCAGGGTTTCCTGATCGGGGTGCATGCGGATCGATTCCGCCAGGTAGCGGTAGCTGTCCGGATCTTTCACCACCAGCTCGCCGATCTTCGGCAGCACGTGGAAAGAGTAGGCGTCATAGGCTTTGCTCAGCGGCGCCAGCAGCGGCTTGGAGAATTCCAGCACCAGCAGACGGCCGCCCGGCTTCAGCACGCGGAACATCGAGCGCAGCGCTTTGTCTTTGTCGGTGACGTTACGCAGGCCAAAGGAGATGGTGATGCAATCGAAGTAATTGTCCGGGAACGGCAGCGCTTCGGCGTTGGCCTGCACGTAATTGATGTTGCCGACGATGCCGCGATCGCGCAGCTTCTCGCGCCCCATCTTGAGCATCGAATCGTTGATGTCCGCCAGCACCACCTGCCCCTGCTCGCCCACCATGCGGGAGAACTTGGCGGCCAGGTCGCCGGTACCGCCGGCCAGATCCAGCACGCGCTGCCCGCGGCGCACGCCGCTGCAGTCAATGGTGAAACGCTTCCAGATACGGTGAATACCGAACGACATCAGGTCGTTCATCACGTCATACTTTGCCGCTACCGAATGGAAAACGTCCGCCACCATGGCCTGTTTTTCGTCTCTAGCGACGGTGCGAAAACCGAAATCGGTGGTTTCCTGCGATTGATCTGCCATTGTCCTGCCTGCTATTCAGTCAATTTTGTGTGGATGAGTGTACCAGAAGCCCGGTGAATACCCCACCTCGCCACGGCCTCAGCCGTGCGAAACGAAGCCCGGTTCCCCGGCGGTATCGTCATCGTCGTTCGTCTGCGGCAGCGCGGCGACATCATCGTCGTTCGCCTCTTCCGCTTCATCGTGTTGCGCGCCGGCTTGCTGCGCCAGCAGCGGGTTTATCGGCCGTTTGACCTCAACCCCCAACGCGCGGAAACCTTCAATTTGGCCGATAAGATTACCACGGCCTTCGCTCAGTTTGTTCATCGCCTGACGATAACTGCCCTGCGCCTTGTCCAGGCTCTGCCCCAGAGCGGACATATCGTCCACGAACAGCCGCATCTTGTCATACAGTTTCGCCGCGCGATCGGCGATGCGCTGGGCGTTCTGGCTCTGATGCTCATAGCGCCACAGGTTGGTGATGGTACGCAGCGCCACCAGCAACGTGGTCGGGCTGACCAGCATGATGTTGTGCTTAAGCGCTTCGCTGATCAGCTCCGGCTCGCGATCGATAGCCAGCAGGAAGGCGGGCTCGACCGGAATGAACATCAGCACATAATCCAGCGAACGCAGCCCCGGCAGCTGCTGATAGTCCTTGCGGCCCAGCATGCGGATGTGGCCGCGCAGCGAGGCGATATGTTCGCTCAGCGCCGCTTCGCGCTCCGCCTCATCCTCGCCGTTGAAATAGCGCTCGTAGGCGATCAGCGACATCTTGGCGTCAATCACCACATCCTTACCCTGCGGCAGGCGCACGATCACATCGGGCTGCATGCGGCTCTGATGATCCACCCGCACGTTGACCTGCGTTTCATACTCATGCCCTTCGCGCAGGCCGGAAGCCTCCAGCACCCGGCTCAGCACCACCTCGCCCCAGTTGCCCTGCGTTTTGTTGTCGCCTTTCAGCGCCTTGGTGAGGTTGATCGCCTCGCGCGCCATCTGCGCGTTCAACTGCTGCAGATTGCGTATCTCGTGCGTCAGCGTATGGCGCTCCCGCGCCTCCTGGCCAAAGCTGTCCTGCACCTGCCGGCGGAAACCGTCCAGCTGTTCGCGCAGCGGCAGCAGTAAACGATCCAAACTTTGCTTATTTTGCTCGTCAACCTTGCGGCCGCTGTGTTCAAAAATGCGGTTGGCGAGATTTTCAAACTGGGTGGTGAGCCGCTGTTCGCTGTTGATAAGCAGGCGCTGCTTCTCCTCCGCCGCCATACGCGTCTCTTCCAGACGGATGGTGACTTCGCGCAGTTCGGCTTCCTGCGCGCTGTTAACCTCGCGCTGGGCGCGCAGCTCCTGATTGAGCAGCTCGCATTCGTTGCGCCAATGGTTGAGCTGTTGCAGCTTCTCATGTCCGGCCGCCAGTTGGCTGTGCAGATTGCGCAGCTCCAGCTCGCTCTGGCGCAACTGCTGCTCGTGGCGCTGCAGCGTTTCCTGTCGCGCCGCCGTTTCCTGCTGCGCCTGCTGCAACGCTTGCTCCAGCAACCGCAGCTCGGTTTCATGTTGCGCATGCGTCTGCTGCACCCGCAGACTGGCGATCAGCCACCCCAACAGCATGCCGATCGCTACGCCGCCAATCCCATAAATCAGACTGGTATCCACCCTGCCTCCTGTTGCACCTTGCCGTTGCGGCGTTTTGCACGCCCATTGCCCGTCACGTTAAGGGGAGGCTGTATGGATGTCCAGCCTGATTTTGCCGGCCGCGCACAATATTGCGCGGCGCTGCGCAATTTAGCGAGAAATCAACCCAGCCACTGGCTGAGCCACTTGATGCCGAACGCCCCCGGCGCCAGAATGCCGAACGCCCAGATCATCGCCGACGTGACGTTGGCCAGTTGGAAATAGCGCTGCGGCATGCCGCAAATGCCGCCCACCAACGGCACCACGGCGCGCAGCGGGCCGAAGAAGCGGCCGATGAAAATGCCCAGCACGCCCCAGCGTTCAAAGAAGGCGTGGCCGCGCGCCAGCAGCTGCGGATTGCGCGACAGCGGCCACATATGGGCCACGCGATCCTGATAGTGATAGCCGATCCAGTAAGAGAGCCAGTCGCCGAAAAACGCCCCGGCGGCGGCGGCGGCCCAAATCGGCCAAAAGGCGATGCCGCTTTCGCCGATCAGCGCGCCCAGCGCCAGCAGGATCACCGTGGCCGGCAGCAGCAGCGACAAAAACGCCAGCGACTCGCCGAACGCCAGGAAGAAGATGATGGGAATGGCCCAGCCTTCGTGCTGACGCACGACGTCGCTGACCCAGTTGATAACGTCATTGAGGCTCAATACGGGGCTCCTGATACGCGATGGTTCGCCGCCTAGGATAAGCCGGGGCGAGTTAAACCCCGGTTAAACACGCGGCGATTTACTCGAGGTAGAACGCCTGCAGCGCTTCGCGCTGGGCCGCGCCCAGACCGTATTCCGCTTCCAGCCAGCGGTCGGTGGAGCCGTATTGCTGACGGATGCAGCCCAGCGCCGTCATCAGGAACTCCTCGCGCGCGCTGAGCACGTAGGCGAATTGCTCCAGTGCCGCCGCATTCAGCTTGATAGAGAGCTGATCCAGCATCTGCTCGCGGAAAGTGGCCAGCGTGGTTTCAGTCAGCAGATAGTCTTCCAGCACCGTCGCTTCGTCGGCCCCCAGCGCGAACAGCACCAGTGCCGAACCGACCCCGGTGCGATCCTTGCCGACTGCGCAGTGCTGCACGATCGCGCCGCCGCCGGGGTTGCTCAGCAGCTGCGCCAACCGCTGATAGGCCACATTGCCGAACGGCAGGCGGCGATACAGTTCCAGCATGAACGCGCGGGCGTCGAAAGCGGCCAGCGTTTCGTTGGTGAGCTTCTCCAGGTTGGCGTTGACTTCGCTGCTCAGCGGGTTGGCCGGCACGTGATGATAGTCGGCGCCATTCCACAGAATATCCGGTTTGGCCTGCACTTCGTCGGCATCGCGGTAGTCCAGCACCGAACGCACCGGCACGCCGGCGAGAAAGGCGCAGTCGTTTTCCGTCAGCCGCTCGAGGGAACCGGAACGAAACAGCAGGCCGCGCTTGATGCGGCGCCCGTCGGCCACGCCGTTGCCGCCGAAGTCACGGAAATTAATGCCGCCGTCGAGCGGCGCAAGCGAAGGATGAAGCAGGATCTGGGCGGTCATAAACGTCCTCGTTGTTTTTGTTATGACAACGCGCGGCGGCCATCGGCGCAGCGCTGAGGAGTATCACCGTAACAGATTAGTCGCGAATGGAAAAACGGGCCGCGGCGGCGGCCCGTTCAGGGGAGGCGATTACAGCAGCCGGCGGGCGGCATCCACCACGATCTGCACCGCTTTGCTTTCGGTGTTTTTCATGGTCTCGGCGTTCGGGATCTCTTGCTGGGTGCGGTTAACGATCACCCCAGCCACCATGCCGGCACGCAGGCCCTGGCTGGCGCACATGGTCAGCAGCGTGGCGGACTCCATTTCATAGTTCATCACGCCCATCGCCTGCCACTCTTCCATCGAGCCTTTAAAACGGCTGACCACGCGGCCGGAGTAGGTGTCGTAACGTTCCTGGCCCGGGTAGAAAGTATCGGAAGAGGCGGTTACGCCAATGTGGGTGGTCGCGCCGCTGGCTTTGGCCGCTTCCACCAGCGCGGTGGTGCAGGCGAAGTCCGCAACCGCCGGGAACTCCATCGGCGCAAAGTGCAGGCTGGCGCCGTCGAGGCGTACCGCCGCCGTAGTCACCAGCACGTCACCGACGTTGATATTGGCCTGAATGGCGCCGGTGGTGCCGATGCGCAGGAAGGTGCGAATGCCCAGCTGCGCCAGCTCTTCCACCGCGATAGAGGTAGACGGGCCGCCAATACCGGTGGAGCAGACGATCACCGCCTTGCCGTCCAGCTCTGCGCGCCAGGTGGTGAATTCACGATGGGAGGCCAGATGCACCGGATTTTCCATCAGCTTGGCAATCTTCTCTACGCGCTGCGGATCGCCCGGCACGATGGCAAGCTGGGCCCCTTGTAAATCGTTCTTGGTGAGGCCGAGATGAAAAACGTCAGACTGAGACATACGAGACTCCTCATGGATCATGTTTATTGGGAGGAACAAAAAAGCACTCTACTGAAAATCGCCGCTTAATTTCGTGACGACAGTCACTATGAAAAGAGAAACAAATTACATGCTACATATTTTTTGTGATTTTTATCACAAAAAATCACTATCACTATAAGGCATCCAGAATGCACCGCTAAACCTCAGTCTAGCCGACAAACCTTGCAGCTCCCTGCCCGTTGGTTGCCGGCTGAAACTATTTAGCTCATCAATCCGAAATAACTCCATCTTATCGGTTGCTTAGGGGCAAAAAAGCCCTCTAACGCACCTTATGGCACTTACGCGGGCCAAAACGCGTAATAACATGATAAAAAGCGCTTAAAAATGCCGCAAAGCCAGATAATTAGCCGTTTTTTATCGACTTGTCCGAAAGTGCGCCACGCAGCGCCAATAATGGGTAATCTTTCCTATAGTTAATCTCAGCGCTTTTTTCTATTGCACGGAGACCGCAATGAAAACCGAACATGTGATGACATTAGAACAGGCTCAGGGGGGATTCGCCCCGGCCGCCGCGCCGTTGGCCGCCTCCGCGATTATCACCGACGAACAGGGCATTCATGCCGGGCAAACGACCATCCCTTCTCAGGGCGACGCGCTGCCGGCCTACGTCGCCAAACCCGCCGATCAGAGCGGCCCCTTCCCCATCGTGCTGGTGGTGCAGGAAATCTTCGGCGTCCATGAGCACATTCAGGATCTGTGCCGTCGCCTGGCCAAGCAGGGCTATCTGGCGATCGCGCCTGAGCTCTATTTTCGCCAGGGCGATGCCAACGACTACAGCGATATCGGCGAGCTGTTCCAGCAGTTGGTGACCAGGGTGCCGGATCGTCAGGTGCTGTCGGATCTGGATCACGCCGCGCACTGGGCTATCCGCCACGGCGGCGACGCCGGCAAGCTGGCGATCACCGGCTTCTGCTGGGGCGGCCGCATTACCTGGCTGTACGCGGCGCACAACCCGCAGTTGAAGGCCGCGGTCGCTTGGTACGGCAAACTGGTCGGTGAGAAAACGCTGAATTCACCGAAGCATCCGGTCGATGTCGCCACCCACCTGTCGGCGCCGGTACTGGGGCTGTATGGCGGGCAGGACAGCGGCATTCCGCTGGAGACGGTGGAAACCATGCGCCAGGCGATACGCGCCGCCAACGCCGAGGCCGAAATCGTGGTGTACCCCGAGGTCGGGCATGCGTTCAACGCCGATTATCGTCCCAGCTACAACGCCGAAGCGGCGCAAGACGGCTGGCAACGCATGCTGGCGTGGTTCGCCCAGCACGGCGTCAAGTAACCTCCCCCGCATAAAAAAGGGCGCCGAAGCGCCCAATCATCACACCAGTCAATCTGTAAGCGGCGGAGCTCATCCGCCGCACGCCATCACGCCTGCTCGCGCAGGCGCTGCGCCGCCAATACCATGTTGGCCAGCGACTGCCGGGTTTCCGGCCAGCCGCGGGTTTTCAGGCCGCAGTCCGGGTTAACCCACAGGCGTTCCGCCGGGATGTTCTGCGCCGCTTTACGCAGCAGCGCTTCGATCCATTCCACGCTCGGCACGTTCGGCGAGTGGATATCGTAGACGCCCGGCCCGATTTCGTTCGGGTATTCGAACTCTTTGAAGGCTTCCAGCAGATCCATATCGGAACGCGAGGTCTCGATGGTGATCACGTCGGCGTCCAGCGCGGCGATGGAGTCCATGATGTCGTTGAACTCGCAGTAACACATGTGGGTGTGGATCTGGGTGTCATCCCGCGCCACGGCGGCGTTCAATTTGAAGGCGTCCACCGCCCAGTTCAGGTAGGCGGCCCAGTCGGATTGGCGCAGCGGCAGCCCCTCGCGCAGGGCGGGTTCGTCGATCTGAATGATGCCGATGCCGGCTTTTTCCAAATCTTCCACCTCGTCGCGCAGCGCCAGCGCAATCTGCTTGGCGATCACTTCGCGGGTCACGTCTTCACGCGGGAACGACCAGCACAGGATGGTCACCGGCCCGGTCAACATGCCTTTCACCGGCTTGTCGGTCAACGACTGGGCGAATTTGGCCCATTCGACGGTAATGGCTTCCGGGCGGCTGACGTCACCGATGATCACCGGCGGCTTCACGCAGCGGGAGCCGTAGCTCTGCACCCAGCCGTTCTGGGTAAACACGAAGCCGTCGAGGTTCTCGCCGAAATATTCCACCATGTCGTTGCGCTCGGCTTCACCGTGCACCAGCACGTCCAGCCCGAGGCGCTCCTGCTCAACGATCGCCTGTTTGATGTGCTCTCCAATGCTGGTGCGGTAGTTGTTGCCGTCCAAACGGCCCTGTTTGAAATCCAGGCGCAGGCCGCGGATCTCGGTGGTTTGCGGGAACGAACCGATGGTGGTGGTCGGCCAGGCCGGCAGGTTGAAACGTTCGCGCTGCGCCCTGGCGCGCTCGGCGTAAGCGCTGTGGCGCTCGCTGTCCTGCGCAGTGATCGCGGCCAGACGGCGCTCAACCTGCGCATTGTGTACACGGCTCGACTGGCGGCGGGCGCGGATCGGTGCGCTGTAGGCGTCCAGTTCGGCTTGCTTCGCCGCGTCAGGCGCGTTCAGCGCCGCAGCCAGCAGCGCCAACTCGGCGCATTTTTGTAGAGCGAAGGCGAACCAGCTTTTCACTTCTTCATCCAGACGGCTTTCCACGCTCAGGTCGATCGGGCTGTGCAGCAGTGAACAGGAGGAGCCAATCCACAACGGGCGGGTGCCCACCAGCGGCTGAAGACGTTCGAACCAGCGGCTCAGATCGGCGCGCCAAACGTTGCGGCCGTTGATCACGCCCAGCGACAGCAGCCAGTCTTGCGGCAATGCGGCGCTCAGCGCGGCGATATCGTCGTGACCGGCGACCAGATCGACGTGCAGCCCCTGCACCGGCAGCGTGCGAACCGTATCGAGGTTGTGGCCGACGCTGTCGAAATACGTGGTCAACAACAGCTTAACCTGCCCCTGCAGCGCGTCGTAAGCTGGTTTAAAGGCGTCCAGCCAGGCCTGCGGCAGCTCCAGCACCAGCGCAGGCTCGTCAATTTGCACCCACTCGACGCCGCGTTTCGCCAGCTCGGCCAGCACCTGCTGGTAAACCGGCAGAATGTCTTTCAGCAGCGACAGGCGATCGAACGGCTCGCCCTTCACTTTACCCAGCCACAGATAGGTCACCGGGCCCAGCAGCACCGGTTTGATGCGGTGACCAAGCGCCAGCGCTTCGTCCACTTCATCCAGCAGTTGGGTCCAGCCCAGCTTGAACTGCTGGCCTTGTTGGAACTCGGGCACCATGTAGTGGTAGTTGGTGTTGAACCATTTGGTCATTTCTGCCGCGGCCGCCGGCTCGCCGGTCGGTGCGCGGCCACGGCCGATGCGGAACAGCGTGTCCAGATCGATCGAGCCATCCGCATTCTGATGGCGCGCCGGCACGTTACCCAGCAGCAGGCTGGTGGTCAACACATGATCGTACCAGGCGAAATCGCCGACCGGCACCAAATCCACCCCGGCCTGCTGTTGCTGTTGCCAATGGCGAGCGCGCAGCTCGCGGCCAACCGCCAACAGCTCTTCCTGCGTTGAGTTGCCGGCCCAGTAGCTTTCCTGAGCTTTTTTCAGCTCACGTCGTAGCCCAACGCGAGGAAAACCCAGTGTGTGATTCAAAATTGCCATCGTCATATTCCCCATTTAGCCGTCCAGATGTTTACACATCCATAATCAGCAGGTACTGTATTAACCACAAGCGCAATTTATTCACTGTCAATGTGAAGGACTCTCATGATCGAACTGAAACATTTACGGACGCTGCAGGCCCTGCGCAGCAGCGGTTCGCTGGCGGGGGCGGCGGCCCAACTTCATCAGACGCAGTCTGCCCTGTCGCACCAGTTCAGCGATCTTGAGCAACGTCTGGGCTTCAAGCTGTTCGTGCGCAAGAGCCAGCCGCTGCGCTTCACCGCCCAGGGCGAGATCTTGCTGCAGCTGGCGGAACAGGTGCTGCCGCAAATCTCACAGGCGCTGCAGGCCTGCCACGAGCCGCACCAGACCACGCTGCGCATCGCCATCGAATGCCACAGCTGCATTCAGTGGCTGACGCCGGCGCTGGACAATTTCCGCCAGCGTTTCCCGCAGGTGGTGATGGACTTCACCTCCGGCGTGACTTTCGATCCGCAGCCGGCCCTGCAACAGGGCGAGCTGGATCTGGTGATGACGTCGGATATTCTGCCGCGCAGCGGCCTGCACTATTCGCCGATGTTCGATTTCGAGGTGCGTCTGGTGCTGGCGCCGGATCATCCGCTGGCCGGCAAGCCGCACATCGAGCCGGCAGACTTGAGCGATGAAACGCTGTTGATTTACCCGGTGCAGCGCCAGCGGCTGGATATCTGGCGGCATTTCCTGCAGCCGGCGGGCGTCAACCCGGCGTTGAAGAACGTCGATAACACGCTGCTGCTGATCCAGATGGTCTCGGCGCGGATGGGGATTGCGGCGCTGCCGCATTGGGTGGTGGAGAGTTTCGAACGGCAGGGGCTGGTGGTGACCAAAACCCTGGGTGACGGCCTGTGGAGCCGCCTGTACGCCGCCGTGCGCGACGGCGAACAGCGCCAGGCGGTGACCGAAGCCTTTATCCGCTCGGCCCGCCAGCACGCCTGCGATCATCTGCCGTTCGTGCGCGACGCGGCACGCCCCGGCGCGACCGGCGCCAAAGCGTTGGCGGCCGGCGTATAAACTGTCGCCCTCCCGTTTAGCCGAGCTGTTTCGGCGCCACCCAGCGGCGGTGCACCCACAGCGAAGCGACGATCACCGCCCCGCCGATGATAAAGCTCGGCCAGTGCGGCTGTTGCTGCCAGATGGCCAGGTTGACCAGCAAGCCGGCCGGCACATGCATGTTGTTCATGATGCCGAGTGTGCCGGCATCCACCTGCGTCGCGCCGTAGTTCCACATGAAATAGCCCAGCCCCGACGCCACCACGCCCAGCCAGATCAGCACGCCCCACTGCAGATTGGTCGTCGGCAGCTGCTGCGGATTGCCCCACAGGAACCAGGCCACCACCGCCACCGCCGCCGCCCCCAGGTAGAACCAGGAAAAAGCGGTGTGTTGCGGCAAGGGGTGCACTTCCATCAGGCGCTTATAGCCGACCATGCCGATGGCGAAGCTGATGTTCGCCGCCTGCACCAACAGCAGCCCCCACCAGAAGTGTTCGCTCAGTTGGTGATAGCGAATGATCGCCGCGCCCAGCACCGCCAGCAGCGCGCTGAACACATAGCCCCAGCGTAAACGTCGGCCGCTCAGTAAGTCGTAGATCAGCGTGATGTACAGCGGCGTCAACACGGTGAACAGCAGGAATTCGGGTACCGTCAGGTAGAGATAGGCGCGGAAGCTGAACAGATACATGATCCCCAGTTGGAAGGCGCCCACCAGCATATACAGCAGGATCACCCTGGGCTTGATATTGCGCCAACGCAGGAACGGCAGGAACACCAGCGCCGCCAGCCCGATGCGCACCAGCGCCGAAAACCCGCTGTCGACCTGACCCGCCAAATACTCGCCGATCAGGCTGAAAGAAAACGCCCACAGAATGGTGGTTATAACCAAAAGCAGCACGATGGGTTCACCCTAAAAAGACCGAAAGGGCGATTGTAACGGAAGATGGGCACCGCGTTGGCGAAAAGGCGGTTTACATTTGAACAAAATACAAACTACCAGCAAAATTTCACCGCTGGGTTAGGCTTAATAAAAAAGCGAGGTAACCATCATGAAAACGTCTCACATCCTGTTCGCTCTGCTGTTGCTGCCCGGCCTGGCTGCAGCGGCCAACGGCGTAACCGATCTGCGTTCACAGCAGCAGCTTCTCAACCAAAACAGCCAACAGGCGCAGCAACAGCGCTTGTTGAACAACCGGCAGATGGATCAACGCCGCCTGCAACAGCAGCGCCAGTTCGACAATCAACGGCAACAGCTGTTGCAAACCACGCCGAACGGCGGCCAGCTGCTGCCTAACGGCAACCAGCCGCGCGATCCGTTCAACCGCACCGCGCCGGCGGTGCCGCAGGCCCCGCTGCCGGCTACGCCCGCACGCCCATAACGGTGAGGATCAGCGGCGTGGTGATCGCCGCCAGCACGGTGGACATCACCAGGCTGGTGGCGGCCGGGCCGGTGAGCGTATTGAACTGGCGCGACATCAGGTAGACATTCACCCCCACCGCCATTGAGCCCAGCAGCACCACCACGCGGGTCTCCATCGGCGGCAGATCCATCATCCAGGCCAGCAGCCAAATCACCAACGGCTGTACCAGCAACTTCAGCACGCAGATGGCGCTGCTCAGTTGCCAGCCTTCGCTGATGCGGTACTCGGCGAGCCCCATGCCAAGCACCACCAGCGACAGCGGCGCCGCCACCTGGCCGAGCATGCTGACCGGCCGATCGACGAAGTCCGGCAGCGGCAGGCCGGTCAGGCTAAACAGCGTGCCGGACAAAATGCCGACGATCAGCGGGTTGGTCAGCACGCTGCGCGCGGTTTTAGCAAAGCCCCCCAGCGTCGGCGAGCCGTTGCGCGCCCATTCGATCGACACCGTGACCAGCGTCCACAGGATCAGGCCGTTGAACACCAGCACCAGCGCCACCGACGGGATCGCCGCCTCCCCCAGCATCACGCTGGCGATCGGTAAACCGAGCATCACGTTATTGGAGAAAATACCACCCAGCGCAAACACCGACCCGGCGACGCCATCCAGCCGGAAAAGGTGCCGGGCGACGAGACGGCCGAGCACGAACACGATCAGGCAACTGCCGAAGAACGCGATCAGCAGCCGGGCGTCGACCGCCGGGCGCTGCGAGAAGTCGCACATCATGCGAAACAGCATGGCGGGCAAGGCGAGGGAAAACACAAAGCGCGTCAGGCCATCGGTGATGCTGGTGGGCCATTTCCCCCAGCGAATCAGCCCATAACCCAACGCGATCAGGACGAACAGCGGTAATGACAGCACCATCTGGTGCCACAGTGACAGGATAAAGCCAGGCATCGCATTCCTTCCGGTGGTGCGGCGGCAAGGCTTGTCGTCGCAGGATTCATCGGCGCCGGATTAGAACTCCGGGCCAATCAAATCTATCCGGTCGGTGCAAATGCAGTCAACGCCCCAGTCGAGCAGCAGGCGCGCGCGATCCGGCTGGTTAACGGTATACACCAGAATGCGCAGACCGGCGTCTTTCAACGCTTTCACCCGCTCGGCAGTCAACGCCTTGTGGTCGATATGCAGCGAGACGCAGTCCAGACGTTCGGTCAGCTCGCGCCAGTTGTCGTCCCAGTCCTCCAGCAGCAAACCGCGCGGCAAATCCGGCACGGTGCGTTGCGCCGCCGCCAGCGCTTCCACCGAGAAGGAGGAGAGCAGCGGGTCGGTCTGCCCTTGCCACAGCAACCGCGCCGCCAGCGCCACCACCCGGCCAGTTTCATCGTCGCTGCCGGTGGTCGGTTTGATCTCGATATTGGCCATCAGGCCGTGTTCCCGGCAGCGTTCCGCCACCTCCGACAGCAGCGGCAGCCGCTCGCCCTTGAAGGCCGAGCTGTACCAGTTGCCGGCGTCCAGCTGCACCAGTTTGTCCCACGGCAGCTCACCCGCCACGCCCCAACCGTTGCTGGTGCGATCCAGCGTGTCGTCGTGCAGCAGGAAAATTTGCCCGTCCTGCGCCAGCTTGGCGTCGAACTCGATCATCTTGTGGCCGTGGCGCGCGCCGACGTCGATCGCCGCCAGGGTGTTTTCCGGCGCCAGAGAACCGCCGCCGCGGTGGGCGACAATATGAGGGTAAGGCCAGGGTCTCGTCATCAATCCATCCGTAATCCGCTGTGGGTGTCAAAAAAGTGCAGCGCCTGAGCAGGCAGCTGCAAATATAGCGTACTGCCCGCCGTCGGCAAGGTTTCATGCGACAGCCGCGCTATCACTCCGTGGCCGCCCCACTGGCCGTGCGCCAAATTGTCGGCCCCCAGCAGTTCCAGCGTCTGCAGCTGCAGCGGCACGCCCTGGCCTTGCGCCACCAGTTGAATATGCTCCGGCCGAATGCCCAGCGTCAACGGCCGCCCCGCCCACTGCGGCTTGGCCGCCGGCAACGGCAGCGCCATGCCGTCCGCCAGCAGCAGCTGGCTACCGTCGGCGCTCAGGGTGCCGGGCAGCAAATTCATCGCCGGCGAGCCGATAAAGCCGGCGACGAACAGCGAAGCCGGCCGTTGGTATACTTCGCTCGGCGTGCCGATCTGCTCCGCCACGCCCTTATTCATCACGATCACCCTCTGCGCCAGCGTCATCGCCTCCACCTGATCGTGGGTCACGTACAGGCTGGTGGTTTTCAGGCGTCGGTGCAGCTGTTGCAGCTCCAGGCGCATCTGCACCCGCAGCTTGGCGTCCAGGTTGGACAGCGGCTCATCGAACAGGAACACCGCCGGTTCGCGCACGATGGCGCGCCCCATCGCCACCCGCTGGCGCTGGCCGCCGGAAAGTTCGCGCGGTTTGCGCTTGAGCAGCGGCTCCAGCTCCAGGATGCGCGCCGCTTCCTCCACCCGCTGGCGGATATGCTCCTTGCCGAAACCGCGGATCTTGAGGCCGTAAGCCATGTTGTCGTACACGCTCATGTGCGGATAGAGCGCGTAGTTCTGGAACACCATCGCGATGCCGCGATCCTTGGGCTCCAGATCGGTCACGCGCCGGGTATCGATATAAATATCGCCGCTGGTGGTGCGTTCCAGCCCGGCCACCATCCGCAGCAGCGTGGATTTGCCGCAGCCGGACGGGCCGACCATCACGATGAATTCGCCGTCCGCCACGTCGAGGTCTATCTGTTTGATCACCGGCGTTTTACCGTCGTAAGACTTGGTGACCGCCTGTAGTTTTAATCCTGCCATCGTCGTTATTTCTCGCTATCAACCAGACCGCGCACAAACCAGCGCTGCATCAGAAGCACCACCGCCAGCGGTGGCAATAAAGTCAGAATCATCGCCGCCATCACCTGGTTCCACTGGGTCGGCGCGCCGGAAGTGGAGATCATGCTCTTGATGCCCGCTACCGCGGTGCCCATCGAGGCGTCGCTGGTGATCAGGATCGGCCACAGATATTGGTTCCAGCCGTAGATAAAGGTGATGACGAACAGCGCCGCCAGATTGGTTTTCGACAGCGGCAGCACGATGTCCCAGAAGAAACGCATCGGCCCGGCGCCGTCGATGCGCGCCGCCTCCAGCAGCTCATCCGGCAGCGTCATGAAGAACTGGCGCAGCAGGAAGGTGGCGGTGGCCGAGGCCATCAGCGGCAGCGTCAGGCCGGTGTAACTGTCCAGCAGGTTGAGGTTGGAGATCACCTCCACCGTCGGGAAAATGCGCACCTCCACCGGCAGCATCAGGGTGAGGAAAATCAGCCAGAAGAACAGGCTGCGCAGCGGGAAACGGAAATATACGATGGCGTAAGCCGACAGCACCGACACCGCGATCTTGCCGCAGGTGATCGCCAGCGCCATGATCACGCTGTTCAGCAGCAGCAGCGAGAACGGCACTTTGAGGTTGCCCACGCCGCCCTGCCAGATATTGCGGATGTTCTCCCACAGGTGGCCGCCGGGCACCAGCGTCATCGGCACCTGAAACACCTGTTTGTCGTCCAGCGTGGCGGCGACAAAGGCCACGTACAGCGGGAACAGCACCACCAGCACGCCGATAATCAGCATCACATGGCTGAAGATGTCCAGCCCGCGTCGATTCTCAATCATTGGTAGCGCACCTTACGTTCAACGAAGCGGAACTGGATCACCGTCAGGCCGATCACCAGCAGCATCAGGATCACCGACTGCGCGGCGGAGCTGGAGAGATCCAATCCGGCGAAGCCTTCGCGGTAGATCTTGTAGATCAACGTGGTGGTGGACTGCACCGGCCCGCCGCCGGTGGCGGCGTCGATCACCGGGAAGGTATCGAAGAAGGCGTACACCAGATTGACCACCAGCAGGAAGAAGCTCACCGGCGCGATCAGCGGCAGCACCAGATGGAAGAAGCGGCGTACCGGGCCGGCGCCGTCGATGGCCGCCGCCTCCACCAGCGAACGCGGGATCGACTGCAGCGCCGCGAGGAAAAACAGGAAGTTATAGCTTATCTGCTGCCATACCGAGGCCAGCACCACCAGGAACATCGCCTGGCCGCTGTTTTGCGCATGGTTCCAGTTATAGCCCAACCCATTGAGGAAGTGGGTGATCAACCCGAGACCGGGGTTGAACAGAAAGATCCACAGCACCGCCGCCACCGCCGGCGCCACCGCGTAGGGCAGGATCATCAGCGTGCGATAGAGGCGGCTGCCGCGCAGCACGTAGTCCACCAGCGCAGCGAAGAACAGCGAGACCGCCAGCCCGATGCCCGCCACCAGGAAGCTGAAGATCAGCGTGGTGTAGAACGAGTCGAGGTAGTAAGGATCCTGGAACAGCTGCTTAAAGTTATCCAGCCCGACAAACTGGCTGGACAGGCCGAACGGATCGAGACTCTGCACCGAATACCACAGCGCCTCGCCGGCGGGCCATAAAAAGAAGACGGCGGTAATCAGCAGCTGCGGCAGCACCAATGCATAGGGCAACCAGCTGCAGCCGAAACCGGGACGGGAAGATGACATAGCAGTTAAACCATTAATCGGGCACGGAAGGATCGGCGTGAAGACGCGAGCCCGGTCCGCCGGGCCCGCGACGCAGGGTTATTTGGTTGATGCTTCGAAGCGACGCAGCAGTACGTCACCGCGCTGCACGGCGGCGTCCAACGCCTGCTGAGGCGTTTTCTTGCCGGTCCACACGCCTTCCAGCTCCTCATCCACCACGCTGCGGATCTGCGGCATGTTGCCCAGACGCAGGCCCTTGGTGAACGGCAACGGCGGCTTGTTCAGCATCTGGCGAGTGGCGACGTCGGCGCCCGGGTTCTTGTCGTAGAAGCCCTGCTGCTTGGTCAGATCGTAAGCCGCGGTGGTGATCGGCAGATAGCCGGTCTTCTGGTGCCATTCGGCGGCGATTTCCGGCTGCGCCAGGTACTGCAGGAATTCGGCCACGCCCTTGTAGGTGGCGGCGTCTTTGCCGTTCATCACCCACAGGCTGGCCCCGCCAATGATGGCGTTCTGCGGCGCATTTTTCGCGTCAGCGTCGTACGGCATCATGCCGACGCCGTAGTTGAATTTGGCATAGTGCTTGATGTCCGCCAGCGAACCGGATGAGGCGGTGGTGATGGCGCAATCGCCGTTGTAGAACTTCTCGGTAGATTCGTCTTTGCGGCCGAAGTAGGTGAAATCACCCTTCTTGTTCATCGCTTCGAGCAGCGCGATATGCTTGACCTGCAGCGGTTGGTTGAACTCCAGCTTGGCACTGGTGCCGCCGAAACCGTTGTTTTCACTGGCGAACGGCACGCCGTGCCAGGCGCTGAAGTTCTCCAGTTGGATCCAACCCTGCCAGCCGCTGGCGTAACCGCACTTCATGCCAGCTTCGCGCAGCTTGGCGGTATCCGCCGCCAGTTCCTGCCAGGTTTTCGGCGGCTGATCCGGGTTCAGGCCGGCCTTTTTGAAGGCGTCTTTGTTGTAGTACAGCACCGGCGTGGAGCTGTTGAACGGCTGCGACAGCAGATGCCCGCTCTTGTTGTCGGTGTAATAGCCGGCCACCGTCGGCACGAACACCGATTCGTCGAAGTTGATACCGGCCTCTTTAAACACTTCGTAGACCGGCTTGATGGCTTTGCTGGCCATCATGGTGGCGGTGCCCACTTCGTAAACCTGCAAGATCGCCGGCGCCTTGCCGGAGCGGTAAGCGGCGATACCCGCCGCCAGGCTCTGTTCGTAGTTGCCTTTATAAACCGGCACAATCTTGACGTCGCTGTGCGACTGGTTGAAGCGATCCGCCAGAGAGTCCACTTCTTTACCCAGTTCGCCTTCCATCGAATGCCAGAACGGGATTTCTGTCGCCGCCAGCGCCTGGGCGCTGACGGCCAGGGTCAATGCGACGCACAGCGTGGTTTTGCGAATAGCGTAGGTGAGCATGCCTAACTCCTGAAAAAGCTGGTGTAAAAGCGCGTGAGCGAAAAGAATCAGTTTTTTGTTCGGAAGCTAACATGCCATGCGCGGATGACAGAAAAATAACCGTTAGATGACAGCCACATGACGGCAAGGTGAAGTGAAGATGGCGGTTTGATGTCGGCGGCGGGCATCGGCTCCGCCGCCGCGAGGACTACAGCGAACGGCGCAGGCGCGCGACCGCTTCTTGCATCTGCTGCTCGGTGGCGGTGGCGAACGACAGGCGGAAGGTCGAACGATCCGGGTTGTCGGAGAAGAAGTATTCCCCCGGCACGAACACTACGCCCTGCTGCAGCGTGGTGTTCAGCCATTCGGTGGCGTTGAACGGCTGGCGGAAACGCGCCCACAGGAACATGCCACCCTTCGGTTTATCGAAGGTGATGTAGTCGCCCAGCTCCTGCTCCACCAAACCGGCCAGGATCTCACCCTTCTGTTTGTAGGCGGCGCGGATCTTGTCGATCTGGGCCGGCAGGCGATCCAGGCCGAGGTAGCATTCGACGATGCTCTGCGACAGGGCGCTGGCGTGCAGATCCGCCGCCTGTTTGATGATCGCCACTTTATGCAGCAGGAACGGCGGCAGGATCGCCCATCCCAGGCGCAGGCCCGGCGCCAGGATCTTGGAGAAGGTCGAGGTATAGATAATGTGGTCGGTATTGCCCAGCACCCGCTGCGACACCTGATGCAGCGTCGGGTGGCGCTCTTCGGTGAAACGCAGCTCGCCGTACGGATCGTCTTCGATGATCAGGAAGTTATGTTCGGCGGCCAGCTTCACCAGCAGTTCGCGGCGCGCGGCGCTCAGGGTGATGCCGCTCGGGTTGCCGAAGTTCGGCACCACGTACACGCCCTTGATACGCTGGGTTTTCAGCAGCTCGGCCAGCTCTTCCACCACCATGCCGTCGCTGTCGGACGAGACCGACATGATGTTGGCTTCCGCCAGTTCCAGCGTTTGCAGCGCCGCCAGGTAGGTCGGGCGCTCCACCACGAACACGTCGCCCGGGTTGACGATGGCGCGCATCACCAAATCCAATGCCTGCTGAGAGCCGGCGGTGACCATCACCTCTTCCGCGCGCGCGGTGACGCCGCGCTCGGCGCACAGCGCGCAGATGCGCTCACGCAACAGCGGGCTGCCCTCGGTCAGGCCATACTGGAACGCGCTTTTCGGCTGTTCGGTGATCGCCTGCTGGGTGGCAATGCTCAATCCTTCGAAATCGAACAGCGCATCAGAGGGGATGCCGCCCGCCAGCGAAATGACGTGTTCCATCTTGCTGTGCTTAAGCAATTCACGGATGGCCGAACTTTTTACGTTAACGATGCGCTGCGCGAGTAACCCTTCTGTCTTCATTTCTTCTTCTCGTACCTGATTATTTTAATTCGTAGGGGGGCGGATTAACCGCCCAGATACGCCGACCTCACTGCTTCGTTGGCTAACAATGCAGCCCCCGTATCTTCCAACACCACGCGGCCGTTTTCCAGCACATAACCGCGGTCCGCCAATTTCAGCGCCTGATTGGCGTTTTGCTCCACCAGGAAGATAGTCATGCCCTCTTCCCGCAGCTGCTGAATGATGTCGAAAATCTGCTGGATGATGATCGGCGCCAGCCCAAGCGAAGGTTCGTCGAGCAGCAGCAGCTTCGGCTGGCTCATCAGCGCGCGGCCGATGGCCAACATTTGCTGCTCGCCGCCGGACATGGTGCCGGCGCGCTGGCTTCGGCGCTCCAGCAGGCGCGGGAACAGCGTGAACACCCGTTCGATGCGCTGTTGATACTGCTGGCGATCGGCGAAGAAGCCGCCCATCGCCAGGTTTTCTTCCACCGTCATGCGCGAGAAGACGCGCCGCCCTTCCGGTACGATCGCCACCGCTTCACGCATGATGCGCGAGGTTTGCCACTGGGTGATGTCCTGGCCCTGAAAGACGATGCTGCCTTCGCTGGCGCGCGGTTCGCCGCACAGGGTGCCGAGCAGCGTGGTTTTACCGGCGCCGTTGGCGCCGATTAACGTCACGATTTCGCCCTGACTTATCGTGAGACTGACCTGATGCAGCGCCTGAATTTTGCCGTAATGGGCGGATACCTGATTGAATGACAACATATTATTCTTCGCCCAAATAAGCCCGGATCACGTCCGGGTTGTTGCGGATCTCCGCCGGTGTGCCCTGCGCCAGCGGCGTGCCCTGATTCACCACGTAAATGCGATCGGAAATGCCCATCACCAGCTTCATGTCGTGCTCGATCAGCAGCACCGAGACCTTATGCCGATCGCGCAGCTCGACGATCAGATGATCCAGCTCGTCGGTCTCTTTCGGGTTGAGGCCGGCGGCCGGTTCGTCCAGCATCAGCAGCTCCGGCCGGGTCACCATGCAGCGGGCGATCTCCAGCCGCCGCTGCTGCCCGTAGGCCAGGTTGCCCGCCGAACGGTTGGCCATCGATAGCAGGCCGACGCGCTCCAGCCACTCCGCCGCGCGCGTCAGCGCCTCGGCTTCGGCGCGGCGGAAGGCCGGGGTTTTCAGCAGCCCGGCGAACACGCCGCTTTTCAGATGCTGATGCTGCGCCACCAGCAGGTTCTCGATCACCGTCATTTCACGGAACAACCGCACGTGCTGGAAGGTGCGCACCACGCCCATACGGGCGATGGCCTGCCCCGCCAGCCCTTCCAGATGGCGATCGCGCAATTTGATGGTGCCGCCGCTCGGGCGGTAAAAACCGGTCAGGCAGTTGAACACCGTCGTCTTGCCGGCGCCGTTGGGGCCGATCAGCGATACGATTTCGCCTTCGTTCAGCGTCAACGCCACATTGTTGACCGCCAGCAGCCCGCCGAAACGCATCGACAGGCCTTCCACCTGCAGTAAAGGTTGAACGCTCATGCCTGCTCCCCCTTACCCGCGTGAATATCCGCCGCCTGCAGCTTCAGCTGCGGCCGTTTCATCGGCAACAGCCCCTGCGGCCGCCAAATCATCATCAGCACCATCAGCGCACCCAGCAGCAACATGCTGTATTCATTCAGATCGCGCATCAGCTCGCGCGACACCACCAGCAGGATCGCCGCCAGAATGACCGCGAACTGCGACCCCATGCCCCCCAACACCACGATCGCCAACACGAAGGCCGATTCGACGAAGGTGAAGGATTCCGGGCTGACGAACCCCTGGCGCGCGGCGAACAGCGTGCCGGCAAACCCGGCGAAGGCGGCGCTGATGGTAAAGGCGGTCAGCTTGATGCGCGTCGGGCTGAGGCCCAGCGAGCGGCAGGCGATCTCGTCTTCACGCAGCGCTTCCCAGGCGCGCCCGAGCGGCATGCGCAGCAGGCGGTTGATGACGAACAGCGTCAGCACCACCACCAGCAGCGCCACCAGGTACAGGAACACGATGCGATCGCTCGGATCGTATTTCAGGCCGAAGAAGTTATGGAAGGTATCCCAACCGCCGTCGCGCACGCTGCGGTTAAATTCCAGGCCGAAAAAGGTCGGTTTCGGGATCTGGCTGATGCCATTCGGCCCGCCGGTGATCTCGGTATTGTTCAGCAGCAGGATGCGCACGATCTCGCCGAAGCCGAGCGTCACGATCGCCAGATAGTCGCCGCGCAGCCGCAGCACCGGGAAACCGAGCAGGAAGCCGAAGGCGGCGGTGACGATACCCGCCAGCGGCAGGCTCTCCCAAAATCCGAAACCGTAATAATGATTCAGCAGCGCGTAGGTGTAGGCGCCGATGGCGTAGAAACCGCCGTAGCCCAGCACCAGCAGACCGGACAAACCCACCACCACGTTGAGGCCGAGGCCCAGCATCACGTAGATCAGCGTCAGGGTGGCGATATCCACCGTGCCGCGCGACACCAGGAACGGCCAGGCGACCGCCGCGACGATGAGCAGAGCCGCCAGCAGCTTTTGCCGCGGCGTGGTGCCGTCGAAGCTCGGCAGCACGAACGCCGGGCCGGAGACCTTTTTCAAGCCCTGCTGCAGCAGCGGGCGCAACAGCTGGAAGAAAAAGACGATGACGCAGCCGATGCCGATCCACATCCAGCGCACTTCCGCCGCGCCGTGCACCACCAGTTTGGTGCCGTCCAGGCTGAGCTGCATGCCCATCAGGAACGAAGCCATCACGAACAGCACCGCCGTGGCGATCAGCGCATTAAGCAGATTGAGTTTCATACTTTCTCAACCTCCGGACGCCCAAGAATGCCGGTCGGCATGATCAGCAGCACCACGATCAGCAACGCGAACGACACCACGTCTTTGTATTCGGTGCTCAAATAAGCGGAGGTCAGCGCTTCCGCCACGCCCAGCACCAGGCCACCGATCATCGCGCCGGGAATGCTGCCGATGCCGCCCAGGACCGCAGCGGTAAAGGCTTTCATACCGGCCATAAAGCCGATGTAAGGGTTGATGACGCCGTAGAACTGGCCGAGCAACACCCCGGCCACCGCCGCCATCACCGCACCGATGACGAAGGTCAGCGAGATCACCCGGTCGGTGTTGATGCCCAGCAGGCTGGCCATCTTCAGATCTTCCGCGCAGGCGCGGCAGGCGCGGCCCATGCGTGAATAGCGGATAAACAGCGTCAGCGCCAGCATCGCCAGGAAGGTCACGAGCCAGATGGTCAGCTGCATGGTGCTGATGGTGGCGGCGAAGCCGTTGCTTTCCCCCAGCACCCACTGGCCGGTCACCAGGCTGGGCAGCGCCAGATCGCGCGAACCCTGCGTCAGGCTGACGTAGTTTTGCAGGAATATCGACATGCCGATGGCCGAGATCAGCGCAATCAGGCGCTTGGAGTTGCGCACCGGTTTGTAGGCTACCCGCTCGATGCTCCAGCCGTAGGCGCTGGCGATGACGATCGAGACCAGGAACGCGGCGCCGATCAGCAACCAGCCGACGTCGATGCCGAGCATCATCAGGGCGGCGATAACGATAAAGGAGACATAGCTGCCGATCATGTACACCTCGCCGTGGGCGAAGTTGATCATGCCGATGATGCCGTAAACCATGGTGTAACCGATGGCGATCAATGCATAGGTGCTGCCCAACGTTAAGCCGTTGAACATCTGCTGCAGAAAATAGAGGAGCTGCTCTGACATACTCTGAACCCTTGGCTGCGAAACCCGCCGACGGAGAACCGGCGGGTAAAGGGAGACGGGGCCGGCAAGCCGACCCGCCGGGCGCAGCGGGCTGCGCCCCACCCTAATCATTATGGCTTATTTGATCGGTGTGGACGTGCCGTTGGCATGCCATTCGAACACGCCGAACTCGAAGCCTTTCAGATCGCCCTTGTCATCCCAGGTCAGCGGCCCCATCACGGTGTCCACCGGCTTGCCGGTTTTCAGATCCTTGACGATGTCCGCCGGCTCCTGGCTGCCGCTGCGCTCCATCCCGGTGGTCAGCGACTGCAGCGCGGCATAGGTGGTCCAGACGAACGGGCCGGTCGGATCCAGCTTCTTGGCCTTCAGCGCATCGACGATCGGCTGGTTGGCGGGCACCTGATCGTAGCGTTTCGGCAGCGTCACCAGCATGCCTTCCGAGGCGGCGCCGGCGATGTTGGACAGCGAGGAGTTGCCCACGCCTTCCGGCCCCATGAAGCGGGTGGTCAACCCGGCCTGTTTGGCCTGACGCAGGATCTGGCCCATTTCCGGGTAGTAACCGCCGAAATACACGAAATCGATATTCTCTTTCTTCAGGCGCGCCACCAGGGTGGAGAAGTCTTTGTCGCCGGCGGTGATGCCTTCGAACATCGCCACTTCGGTACCCTGTTTTTTCAGGCTGTCGCGCACCGAGCGCGCCAGGCCTTCACCGTATTGCTGCTTATCGTGCACCACGGCGATGCGCTTCGGCTTGATGTCGCTGAGGATGTATTTGGCGGCGGTCGGGCCCTGATCCGAATCCAGACCGGTGGTGCGCAGGATCATCTTGTAGCCGCGAGTGGTCAGATCGGCGTTGGTGGCCGCCGGGGTAATCATGATCACGCCTTCGTCTTCATAGATATCGGACGCCGGCTGGGTGGAAGAGGAACACAGGTGGCCAATCACGTAGCGAATGCCGTCGTTGATCACCTTGTTGGCGACCGCAACCGCCTGTTTCGGATCGCAGGCGTCGTCGTATTCCACGCCGACCAGCTTGTCGCCCTTGATGCCGCCCTTGGCGTTGATGTCGGCAATCGCCTGGCGCGCGCCGGTAAACTCCATGTCGCCATACTGCGCGACCGGGCCGGACATCGCCCCGACGATCGCCACCTTGATGTCTTTCGCCATAGCCGCCTGGCTCATGGCCATCGCAATGCAACCCGCCAGCAGTGCCTTACCTGTTGTTAATTTCATCCGCAAATCCCCATCTGTCGTTGTGAACGTACCTGTTGTGTTTGCCTGCGCCCGATCGTTATTGACCGCTTTTGTTATAAGTAATAATGATTTAGGCGCTTTGTCGGCATTATTTTCTAATAAGACTTTATTTTTCATGCCATTAAACAGGAATTTTCTGCTGCAAATCAACTTCATCAGGCAGAAACAAGCGGTGTAAACAGGATAAAATTCGAATTAAATCTGCGCCGTTTACCTTGAGGCGTAGCGCGTTGTGCTGGTTAACAATCCCTTTACTAACTATTTACTCGGAAAATGCCCCGTGCAAAAAACATATTGCACAGTAATCGTACAGAAAAACTTACACAACGCTCTGCACAAGATCTATTACACTGTCGGCATCATTTAGCTGCGCGGAAATTCTGCATGAAACTGACCATCGAGCGCCTGACCGCGCTGTCCCCGCAAGACCTTATCGATCTCGGTAAAATTTGGCCGCATCAGCAGCCGGAACAGTGGCAGAGCTGGTTGAGCGGCGGCAAGGCGCTGTTCGCCGCCCGCTTCAACGAGCGTCTGCTGGGCGCAGTGAAAATTGCGCTGCAGGATGACCGCGCCGAGCTGCAGGACTTGCTGGTGCGCGAAGTGACGCGCCGCCGCGGCGTCGGTCTTTACCTGGTACAGGATGCGCAGCGTCAGCTGCCGCAGGTCGCTCACTGGCAGCTGTCGACCGCCGGCCTGGCGCCGCGCGAACGCGGGGAAGTCGAGAACTTCATGCGCGCCTGCGGCTTCGCACCGCAGGGCGATCTCTGGCAAAAATGAAACGCCGGTTGGCGGCGCTGGTCTTGATTGCGCTGGGGCTGGCGGCCGCGTTCCTCGGGCGCCAGCAGGCGCTGCGCCTGGCCTCAGACTGGGATCAGCAGGTTTATGTCTGGCAGCGGGTCTGGACGCCGCAGCACGCCGATGCGCTGGCGCACAGCCGCGATCTGTTCGCCGGGCTGCGGGTGCTGGCGCTGCAGGTGCATCCACGCGAGGGCTGGCGGGAAATCCCGGCCGACCTGCGCTTATTGCAACAGGATGGCCGCCCGCTCTGGCTGGTGGCGCGCCTCGACGGCCAACTGCCGCAGCTGGACCAGGAAGCCATTATCCAGCGGCTGCTGGCGCTCGCCCAACGCTGGCAGGCGGCCGGGCTGCCCGTCACCGGCGTCGAGATCGATCATGACGCCGCCACCGCCCGCCTGCCGGACTACCAACGCTTTCTGCAGCGGCTGCGCCAACGCCTGCCCGCCGCTTTGCAACTCGGCATCACCGCCCTGCCCGCCTGGATCGGTTCACCCGGCCTGCCCGGCGTACTGCAACAGGCCGACAGTTCCGTCCTGCAGGTGCATGCGGTGCTCTCGCCGCAGCAGGGGCTGTTTGACGGCTCCTTGGCGCTACGCTGGGTGCGGCAGTACGCCGCCGTCACACCGAAGCCGTTTCGCGTCGCGCTGCCGGCTTATGGCATGGCACTGCTGGGTTTTGATGCGCAGGGCGCGCAGGTGGAGAGCGAATCCTCGCTGCGCGTGGCCGGCAACGGCCGCGAACTGACGGTCGCGCCGCAGCAGATCGCCGATTTTCTGCAAACGCTGGCGCAGCAAACGCCGCCCCGGCTGCGCGGCATTATCTGGTTCCGCTTGCCGCTGGCGGACGATCGGCGCGCCTGGTCGCTCGCCACGCTGCGAGCGGTGATCGAACGGCGGCCGCTGAATGTCGACTGGCAGGTAAAATTTAGGCCTCAGCCACAGCAAAACGGGCTGTATGATCTGATAATTCATAACAACGGGCCGGTGGACGCCCCGCTGCCGCAAGAAGTCATCATCCGCGCCGACGACTGCCTGGCGGCGGACGCGGTCGGCAACTACCGGCTGGAATCCGCACTGCAACGGCAACGCTTTATTCGCATCAGCGGCGACCAGCTGCGCGCCGGGCAATCCCGGCCGCTGGGTTGGCTGCGCTGCCAACAACTGACGCCAGGAGGCACCCTTGTCACACCTTGATTCGCGCGCGGCACGGAACACCCGCCGCCTTCTTCCGCTGGCCATGCTGATCGGCGCCGCGCTGGCGCTGCCGCTGAACGGCTATGCCTGCGGCCCGGATTTTCCTAACCGGCTGCTGATCGACCGCAACGGCACCCTGCTGTATATGCCGGAGGGCAATTTCGCCTTCGAAGCCGGCCGGCTGGTGCCGGCGGACAGTCAGTTGCCGCACTGGCAGGCCCCGCCGCCGCCGATGCCGCCGAAACCGATGCCGCAATCGCCGGAAACGATAGCGATCGGCAAAATGCGCGCCGCCAAAACGGTGGAAGAGGCTGACGCCGTCAATACGCAGGGGTTGTCCAACGCTGCGCGTCTCTATCAACTGGGCGCCGTGGCTTTCGCCAGCCACGATCCGCGCGCCGCAGACTATTTCCAGCAGGTGCTGAAGCTATCGGCCGCCGAGCAGGGCGATTGGGGGCTGCGGGCGCAGTATTCGCTGGGGCGGGTACTGATGGCGGACCACGGGACGCCGGTGAACGAATCCGGTGAAGCGGCCCCCGCCGCCGAGCACCCGCCAAAAGCCGCGCTTGAACAGGCGCTGGCTGCATTCCAGCAGGTGATCGATCGGGTGAAAAACGGCGCCGCCGATCCCGATCAGCTGGCGCTGAGCAGCCTTGGGCAGCAGGCGCGCATCCACCTATGGCTGGGTGAGGTCGCCCCCGCCGCCCACCTGTACGCACAGCAGGCGGCGCAGGGCGATCCGAGCGGCGGGCAGTCGCTGCAGTACGTCTCCAGCTTCCTGGTCAACCCCGACCATTTGGACACGCTGAAACAGATTATCGGCGATCCGTTGATCCAGCAGCTGGTGACCATTGAGCTGTTCGCTCGCAGCGGCAACCTGCAAATGGCGGATACCGACGGCAACGGCCGCTCCGCACAAATCATCAGCCAGATCCTGACGCTGCTGGACGGCTCAGTGAAAAGCGGCTTCGCCGGCAGCGATCGGCTGGCGGCGCTGGCTTACCGTTCGGGGCAGTACCCGATGGCGGCGAGCCTGCTGAAAAGCGCCGGCGACAGCGGCCTGGCGTGGTGGCTGCGCGCCAAAATGGCGCTGCGCGACGGCGATGTGAAAGCCGCCACCGCCGCCTACGCCAAGGCGGCAAGCGCGTTCCCCGCCGACGAAAGCTGGGGCGAGCAACGCAACGCCGACTTCGTTGCGGAAACCATCGTGCCCGAATGCCGGGTGGCCGGCGAACAGGCCATCCTGGCGCTGAACCGCGGCGACTATCTGCAGGCGATGGACCTGCTGTATCGCGGCAAGGCGCTCTATTGGGCCGACGTGGCCGACGTGGCGGAGCGAGTGCTGACCGTCGATGAGTTGAAAGGCTTTGTCGATAAGCACGCCCCGGCGCCGACGACGCCGCTCAAGCCGGTTAACCCGGACGACTACGGCGGCCAGCAGATCACGCCGGAAGTGCAGCTGCGCGAACTGCTGGCGCGGCGGCTGATGCGCGTCGGAAGAGCGCCGGAGGCGCTGGCCTACTTCGATATCCCCAACTACCGGCAGGCGGCGCAGCAGTACGCCGACGAGCTGAAGGCCGCCAAGGACAAATCCGCCGCACCGCTGGCGCGTGCGCAGGCTTACTATCGCGCCGCCAACCTGCTGCGCGCCCAGGGGCTGGAATTTACCGGCTATGAGATGACGCCGGACTACGCCATCTATGGCGCCGGCTATTCCTATCTGGGGGATGCGTTCGATACCCGCGAGCTGAAGCACAAAAGTTGGATCGACAGCGCGGAAGCGGTACGCGCCAAGGCGGCGCTACCGGCGGAAGACAACCGTTTCCTGCACTATCGCTGGCAGGCGGTTGGGCTGGCGCAGCAGGCGGCCGATCTGCTGCCGCCGAAGAGCCAGGCCTATGCCGCCGTGCTGTGTAACGCCGCCAGCTGGGTTATCAAGCGCGACGCCAAAACCGGCCGGGCGCTTTATCAGCGCTACATCAACACCGGCACCCGCTACCCGTGGGCGGCGAAATTCGGCTACGACTGCCCGGCGCCAGACTTTGCCGCCGTGGCGCCATAGCGCCGAATTTCAGGCACTAAAAAGCCCGGCTTGCCGGGCTTTTTTTATCGAATCTCGCATCGACTCAGGCTTCGATCGCCATTTTCAGTTTCTTCATGGCGTTCTTTTCCAGCTGGCGCACGCGTTCGGCGGAAACGCCATACTGATCGGCCAGCTCCTGCAGTGTCGACTTGTTGTCGTCGTCCAGCCAACGGGCGCGGATGATATGCTGGCTGCGCTCGTCCAGACCTTCCAACGCATAGGCCAGTTTGTCTGCGGCGTTGCTTTCCCAGTTATCTTCCTCGATGCCTTCGGCGAAGTCCGAGCTCTTGTCCTGCAGGTACAGCACCGGCGCCATCGACTGGCCGTCGCGGGCCTCGTCGTCCGGAGTCGGATCGAACGTCATGTCCTGCGCCGCCATGCGCGATTCCATCTCGCGCACGTCTTTGCTGGTTACGCCCAGCTCACGGGCCACCAGTTCCACTTCATCCTGGTTGAACCAACCCAAACGCTGTTTGGTTTTGCGCAGGTTAAAGAACAGCTTGCGCTGCGCTTTGGTGGTCGCCACTTTCACGATGCGCCAGTTGCGCAATACGTACTCGTGGATTTCCGCCTTAATCCAATGCACCGCAAAGGAAACCAGACGCACGCCGACTTCAGGGTTGAAGCGGCGAACGGCTTTCATCAGGCCGATATTGCCTTCCTGAATCAGATCCGCCTGCGGCAGACCATAGCCTGAATAGTTGCGGGCAATATGAGCGACAAAGCGCAGGTGAGACAGGATGAGCTGCTTAGCGGCATCCAGATCGCCCTGATAATGCAGCCGTTCAGCCAGCTCCCGCTCTTCCTCTGCCGTCAGCATCGGATAGGCGTTGGCTGCCCGGATATAGGCTTCCAAGCTACCTTGGGGTACTAAGGCTAAAGTTTGCATTTCTTTGGTCATTCAAACCCTCTCTATGAGAATACAAAATCATGCAGGTGATTATTACAGCGGGGAAATGATTGATTCTACGGCAGTTGCTGAAGCAAAAGCGGTTCCACACGCCGGGCACCTTAACATTTGCTGCAATTTTTGACCGTATTCCGCCCCAGAAGTTCACCCTTTTTTGCAAGCATTGTTGCTGACAATACGTGACGAAGGTGCAGGCCGATAGGGAATTTGTGCGCTAAGAAGAGAGGGATGGTGCTGACTTCGCTTGAGGTCACTCTTCTCCCGCAACGCGATCAAAAGCAGCAGGAGAAGAGTATACCAAAAAAATCTTACTGTGGTGTAAATCGGCGTAAATGTTGCACCGTCGCCAGCCAGGCGGCGATCCAGCCGATCATCGCGGAGATGATCAGCAGCAGCAGCGCCTCATCCCAGCCCAGCCCGTGCAGGGTGAAGGTGGTGCCGAATACCTTGGCTACCCCGGCGACCACCGACTCCAGCTGCCACACCAGCGCGCCGGACAGCACCAGCGACAGCAGCGCGCCGGCAAAGCCCAGCATCGCCCCGCCGTTGAGGAACGGCCGCAGGATAAAACCGTCGGTGGCGCCGATCAGCTTCATCACGTTGATGGTGTCGCGGCGGCTGAAGATGCTCAGACGCACGCTGTTGCCGATCACCAGGAACACCGCCACGATCATCAGCACGCCGATGATCGCCGCAATCTGACCCGCCAGCCCGGTCAGCGCCGCCAGGCGGGCAAACCAGCTGTCATCCATACGCACTTCTTCCACGCCCTGCACCGCCGCTACGCGATCGCGCAGGGTGTTGAGGGTATCCGAACTCTGGAAGCTCAGCTTCGGCGTGACGATCGCCACCGCCGGCAGCGGGTTCTCTTCCAGCATGTCCAGCGCGCCGCCAAAGCCCGACCAGTTGCGGAACTCGCCGCGCGCTTCTTCACGCGACAGGTAGTTCACCTTCTCCACGCCGGCTTCCGCCTTGATGGCGTCGAGCACTTTCAGCGCCGCGTCGTCATCGAGCGATTTATCCAGATAGACGGTCAGCTGCGGCGTCGGATACCACTGGCTGGCCGCGGTGCTGACGTTTTTCCACACGATGTAGCACACGCTCGGCAGCGTCAGGGAAATGGCGATCACCATCACCGTCAGCAGCGTCGCCAACGGCTGACGCAGCATGTCTTTGATGGCGTTCATCCAGGCGTAACGCCACTGTTCGCGCCAGCCGCCGCGCAGCGCCTTGCTCTTGGCGGTTTTTGCGTTATTGGCCATGGTGAGCGCCCCCTTGCATGCGGCCCTGGCTCAGCGTCAGGATGCGGTAATTGCGGCGGGCGATAAGCCCGGTGTCGTGCGTCGCCATCAGAACGGTCACGCCGACGCGGTTGAATTCTTCAAACAGGCGCAAAATGCCTTCCGACAGCGCATCGTCCAGGTTACCGGTCGGTTCATCCGCCAGCAGCACCGCCGGCTTGTTCACCACCGCACGGGCGATGCCCACACGCTGCTGCTCACCGCCGGACAGCTGAATCGGGAAGTTTTTCGCTTTATCCAGCAAACCGACCTTGTCCAGCGCGGCGGAAACGCGGCGGCGGATATCTTCGGTGCTGGCGCCGGCGATGATCAGCGGCATCGCCACGTTGTCATACACCGTGCGATCCAGCAGCAGGTGGTGATCCTGGAAGATCATGCCGATCTGCCGGCGCAGGAACGGCACCTCGCGGTTTTTCAAACGGCTGATGTCGTGGCCGCCAAACCAGATGTGGCCGGCGCTGGGCCGTTCGATACCGCAAATCAGTTTCAGCAGGGTACTTTTCCCCGCGCCGGAATGGCCGGTCAGAAACGCCATCTCCGCCGGGCGCAGATGGAAATCAACCCCCTGCAGCGCTTGCCGTCCGCCCAGATAAGCTTTACTGACCTGTTCAAAGCGAATCATCCGTATTAATCCTCTCGGGCAAAAAGTGCCTCAATAAAATCGTCAGCCTTAAACGGCCGCAAATCTTCGATGCCTTCCCCGACGCCGATATAGCGGATCGGGATACCGAACTGATCGGCGATGGCGAAGATCACCCCGCCCTTGGCGGTACCGTCCAGTTTAGTCAGCGTGATGCCGGTTAAGCCCACGGCCTCATTAAATAATTTCGCCTGACTGACGGCATTCTGGCCGGTGCTGGCATCGAGCGTCAGCATAACCTCATGGGGGGCCTGGTCGTCCAGTTTTTTCATGACGCGGACGATCTTCTTCAGCTCTTCCATCAGGTGCGATTTGTTCTGCAGACGGCCGGCGGTATCGGCGATCAACACATCGATGCCGCGCGCCTTGGCGGCCTGCACCGCATCGAAGATCACCGAAGCGGAATCCGCGCCGGTATGCTGCGCCACCACCGGAATGCGGTTGCGTTCGCCCCACACCTGCAGCTGTTCCACCGCCGCGGCGCGGAAGGTGTCCCCCGCCGCCAGCATCACCGACTTGCCTTCCGCCTGGAATTGACGCGCCAGCTTGCCGATGGTGGTGGTTTTACCCACGCCGTTCACGCCGACCATCAGGATGACATACGGGGTTTTTCCGCTGACATCCAGCGGCTGATCGACCTTGGCCAGAATTTCGGACATTTCCTCCTTCAGCTTGCCGTACAGCGCTTCGGCGTCTTTCAGCTGCTTGCGGCTGGCGTGCTGGGTCAGGGAGGTGATGATCTTGCGCGTGGTGTCCACGCCAACGTCGGCGATCAGCAGCTGTTCTTCCAGCTCATCGAACAGGTCGTCGTCGATCTTTTTACCACGGAACAGCCCCATAAAGCCGGAGCCGAGGTTCTGCTTGGTCTTCAGCAGGCTGCGCTTCAGGCGCGCGAAGAAGCCCTCTTTGGTCGGGCGCTCCTGCTCTTGCGCAGCGACCGGCACGACGGGTTCCAGCGACTCTTCTTCCGCTTCCGGCTCTGGCTCAACGGCCGGCTCGGGTTCGACGACCGGCTCGGGTTCGACGACCGGCTCGGGTTCGACGACCRGCTCAGGTTCGACGACCGGCTCGGGTTCGACGACCGGCTCAGGTTCGACGACCGGTTCGGGTTCGACGACCGGCTCAGGTTCGACGACCGGTTCGGGTTCGACGACCAGCTCAGGCTCAACGACCGGCTCAGGTTCAACGACCGGCTCGGGTTCAACGACCGGCTCGGGTTCGACGACCGGCTCAGGTTCGATGACCGGCTCGGGTTCGACGACCGGCTCGGGTTCGACGACCGGCTCGGGTTCGGTGACAGGTTGCTGCTGCGCCGCCACCTGTTCGGTGACGCTGACGATCTCTTCGGCCAGCGCTTGCGCCGCCGGATGCTCGGCCGCCGCAGGCAGATTTTCCGCGATTTGCTCGCCGGCCTGACCGTTATCCCACTCTCCCGGGGTGTCGACGGAGGCGGCAGGTTCAGATTCCTGGGCGGGGAGCTTGTCATCCAGCTTGGCGGTGACCGGTGCAGCCGGCGTCTCCGCGGCCTGAGGTTCCGCCTGCTCTACCGACGGCTCAGGTTGCTGTTGCTCTTCTTCCTTCTCCTTCTGGCCAAACCCCAGCCAGGAGAAAAACCCACGTTTCTTATCTTTTGCCATGTTATGACTCTACTCCGTACCGAAGGCTCGCTTACCCTCCATACCTGAAGGATATATGCTGACAATAATCCGCCGAGTCTATCACTTTCCCTCGCCCAGCAACACGCATCCGGCATGCTTTCCGGCGTGAAATCAGACAACAACGTTTTACCGTTCCCCCCGACGCCCGTCACCGGTAGAATAGGGACAACTTTTCGTTAACCTCGGCGGCCCCGCGCCGCGAAAGAAACCAAACAACGCTTATGACAAGACTCTCGCCACGGGCGGCGGCCAAAAAACCGCCCCAGGCCGCAGCCGGACAGATCCGCATCATCGGCGGCCAATGGCGCGGTCGCAAACTCCCGGTGCCGAACAGCCCGGGGCTGCGCCCCACCACCGATCGGGTACGCGAAACCCTGTTCAACTGGCTGGCGCCGGTGATTCAGGGCGCGCGCTGCCTCGACTGTTTCGCCGGCAGCGGCGCATTGGGGCTGGAAGCGCTGTCGCGCTATGCCGGCAGCGCCACGCTGCTCGAATTCGAACGGCCGGTGGCGCAGCAGCTGGAAAAAAATCTGGCGCTGCTGCAGGGCAAAGGGGTGGTTATCAACACCAACGCGCTGAGCTGGCTGGCGGGCGATGGCCAACCGTTCGACGTGGTGTTCCTCGACCCGCCGTTTCGCAAAGGCCTGCTGGCGGAGACCGCCCTGTTGCTGGAGCAACGCGGCTGGCTGGCCGACGAGGCCTGGATCTATGTAGAAGCCGAGGCGGAAAGCGCCGCGGCGGACGTGCCTGCCAGCTGGCAGCTGCACCGGGAGAAGGTCGCCGGCCAGGTGGCCTATCGCCTTTATATTCGTTCGCAAGAGAAAACCGACCATGTTGATTAATCTGGGCCGCCTGCTGATGCTGTGCGTGTGGGGCTTCCTGCTCTCTAACCTGTTCCATCCGTTTCCCAAGCCGCTGAAGTATTTCATCGACGTGGCGCTGTTCTTTATGGTGGTGATGCACGGCCTGCAGCTGGTGCTGTTGAAATCTACCCAGCCGAAGGATCAGCCGATCAGCTACTGGCAAGAGGCCAAGATCTTTATCTTTGGCGTGTTCGAGCTGCTGGCCTGGCAAAAAAAACAGCCGCCCATCAAGAAGAAGTGACCGCTACGGCTGAGCGGTGAACGAGACGAAGCGCGTGCCCTGCATGTTCAACGTGCCCTGCGCGCCCTTTTCTATCGGGTTGTACTGCCATTGCTTCAGCCGCAGCTGGATATCTTCACCTCCCTGTACCGGGCTGAACACCACCTCGTAATTCATCGGTTCATTGACCAACGGCTCGCGCTGCGGCGCGCGGGTCTTGGTGACCGGCACCGCGCGTTTGTCGCTCACCGTCACCTGCAGACTGCGCATCGGCGCGCGATCGTTTTCCGCCTCCTGCTGCCGCTGCTTGAAGTAGCGTTGCGTGGCCAGCACGGCGATCAGCGCAATCACGGCGACAAAAAATAACGGTGGCTTACTCATCGGTTTCCCATTTCCTTCGCGGCTAAATCAGCGTAAACATAGCATTCTCAAGAAAGCATTGTCGATCGCCGGCAGGCTACCTACACTGAAATGAAGAAGTGACATGGGTGACAGTTTGGAGCCGGTTGTTGCGGCTCCCTCATACATAAGGAAGACATAAATGAGTTGGCCGTTCCTTGCCGTATTCTTTTCCGGTTGGCTGTTCGTCGACGCCTCTTACCGTGGGCCGCGCTGGCAGCGCTGGGTGTTCAAACCCGTCACGCTGCTGCTGCTGTTGCTGTTGGCCTGGCAGGCGCCGGTGCTCAGCGCTGCGGGTTATCTGATCGTACTCGGCCTGCTGGCGACGCTGATCGGCGACGCATTGCTCCTGTTGCCGCGCGAACGGGTGCTGTATGCCATCGGCGCCTTTTTCCTGTCCCACCTGCTGTACACCCTGAGTTTCGCCAGCCAGATGACGTTCAGCCTGTTCTGGCCGCTGCCGCTGGCGCTGCTGGCGATCGGCGCACTGCTGCTGGCCACCGTCTGGACCCGGCTGGAAGAGATGCGCTGGCCGATCGTTACCTACGTGGCGATGACGCTGCTGATGGTCTGGCTGGCGGGCGAACAATATTTCCTGCGCAGCACCGATTTCGGCTTCTCGCTGCTGACCGGCACCTCGCTGCTGCTGCTGGCCAACGTGGTTTGGCTGCTCAACCGCTACCGCTTCACCTTCCGCGCGGCGGACGCCATCGTGGCTTTCTGTTATTTCTCCGGCCACTTCCTGATCGTGCGTTCGCTCTACCTGTAGAGACCTACCGCGGGTTCGGCGCGCCGAACCCGTTTCTTCATCAAGCCAGCGCTTTCAACGTCAAAGCATCATCCGCACCCAGCTGATTGCGGTACAGATCGCCGTCGCGCGAGAAGAACGCCAGCGTGCTGCCATCCGCCCGCAGCAGGGCGATGCCGTCCGGAGCCGGGCGCCAGCCCACGACTTCCGCCGCAAACACGCTCTGCAAACACTGTTGCCGATCCACCAGCTGATAGCCGTTGGTCTCACTTTGTTCATGCGCCAGAAACTCGATTTGGCATTGCCGTTCGCTGTCGGCCACCTGCCATTGTCCCGCCAGCGACTGCGCGGTCGGCAATGCCAAACTGCCGGCCATCACCGCACTCGTCACCATCATGCCACCCGCCGCCAAAGCGGTGCGCGCTAAAGTACCTTTCATACCGGGCTCCCGCGTCACGCCCGGCCGAGACTGCGCCGGGCGTTCCGTTGCTGTGTTACACGATAAAGTCCGTGGCGACGTCTACCTGGCCGACGATTTTCACCAGGAAGTCCGGCGCCTGATGCCCGCCGATGTTCACCGACAAATCGGTCACGTTGCTGGACGCGTTGTAGCTCAGCAGCGCCTCACCGGCCGTGCCGCTGAAGTGATCGACGAAGTGGATGAAATCACTGCTATTCGCTTCTTTATTGAAGAACGACAGGTCGATCTTGTCGATCCCTTTTTGGAAGTCGCGGATCCAGTCGGAAGCACCCGGTGCGGAATCGCTGGCGGCAGAGAACACAAAGATGTCTTTGCCGGCACCGCCCCACAGTTCATCCGCCCCGCCGCCGCCGAACAGCACGTCGTTACCCGCGCCGCCTTTCAGCACGTTGTTGGCCGCGTTGCCGACGATCACGTCGTTGCCGGAACCGCCAATGGCGTTCTCAATGGTCACACCGGCGGCGATCGAGACGTTGCCCTTCAGGCCGCCCACGTCGGAGAACGATTTCTCATTCAGGTTGATGCGCTGGTTAGCGGTATAACCGGAGAAGTCGAAGGTATCGTTGCCACCCGCATCCCAGGCCGCAAAGATCACTTTCTGCGAATTGCTGGTGGTGCTGAGGAAGTCACGACCGGTATTGGAGTTAAAGCCGTACACGGTGTCGCCGGTGCGGGTCGACAGGTTGGCGCCATACAGATGCTGAATGGCGGCAATGTCATCCAGCAGCGGAGCCGCGGCATAGTGACCGCCGTTGTCGCCACCGGTATTGGTTTCACTCCAGTAGCTCATCAGGCTGAACTGGCGGGTATCTTCCGCATAGGTGACGTCGTTATAGGTCGGGTTGCCCTCACCGGCGTTGTAGTCGCCCGGGTGGCTCAGGCCCAGCGCATGGCCAATCTCATGGGTGAACGTCTGGCGGCCGTAGTCTTCGGTCGCCGGATGCTTCACGTTGGATTGGTTGACGTTGTACCAGGTCTGGCCGCCCAAATCCTGGCCCTGCCAAATGGTGTTCGGCAGGAAGGCGTAGGCCTGGGTACCATAATCATAGTGGCCGGGACGATCCTGGCTGTAATTGCCGAAGGTGATATTGGCCTTTTGACCGGCCGCCACTTCGGTGAAGGTGATATTGGCGACGTCAGCCCAGGACTGCAGCGACAGCTTAGCCTGCTGCTGCTGTTCCGCGCTGAACTTGCTCAGCCCGGTATCGCCGGCGACGTTGGTGGAAGAGAACTTATAGTCCGGGAAGGAGAAGGTTAATTTGACCGGCTGGCCAAATACCTTGTAACCGTTCCAGGTTTGGTTCTCGCGGGTAATAAACAGCCCAGCTTGCTCGTTAGAAAATGAATCCTTGCCATTAATCTGAATCCCGTTACCCCGCTCATGATAATGCAGCAGGTCATCTACAGCATCGTAGCCGGTTGCCGCGGCCGCAAGGCTAGATTCAGTAATTTCAATTGCCTTTTTAGTAGATTGCATTGGTTCGATTCCACTCATTACCTGATTGATATCAATCAGACAGATAGACATAACCTCCCCGTAAGCCACGGTTAATAAACCTTAAGCTTGCTGGAAGGGGCTTATGCGCCGTTACCGGCAGTGTGTTAGGTAGAATTAATGCATATATATCAGCAAATAAGATCACCATTAAAAATGGTAATCGATTCCAATTATAGGCAGGGTCGCAAAACTGCACATAAAATAATCAACCATTTATTATCGCAACGAAAGTTGGTTATGCTGCTTTTTAGGCTTCTTTACAAAGCAAATGAAACTTGATGGGGATAAGTTGGCACCAAACTTCAATAGCAATGCGGCCTGCAGACTCAAGCGAATCATGCTGGCTTTACTTAGGGGAAAAGGTAAATTTCGCTAAAGCGTTATAGATTAATAACTCTTTATTATTAGGTCGGGCGATTTTTTAGTTTCTATAGGAATATTATTTTCTTATTTAAACTAACGGCAGCGAGCCTTTTCGCCCCAATAGGGGATAAGAAAAGCCGATAGATTAAAATCCGCATTATTCATTATTGAATGAATACCCCCCCTTTCTACGCTTGAACGCCGTTAGCAATAATTCTCATCCGGCGCTTGACTCTGGAGTGGACTCCAGGGTGTAGAGTCAGTTGAGCAAACCCGTTTAACAGCCCGCAGGGGGACGTTATGCACAATCAGCAAAACCATAATCATCAGGAACATCACCACGCCGAAGGCGGATGCGGCTGCAACCACAGCCACAGCAAAACTCAGCACGGCTGCAGCAGCGAACCGAAAAACGCCGCCGCACAGGCCGAACACGCCCACCATCATCACGATCATGGCGATAGCGGCTGCTGCACCGCCGCGCCCGACGATCCGGACGAGGAAAGCGACAGGCTGGCCGCCGCTCCCCCTTCCGGCAGCCAACGTTTCAGCTGGAAAGTCACCGGCATGGACTGCCCCAGCTGCGCCAAGAAAATCGAAAATGCCGTCACCGCACTCCCCGGCGTCGACAGCGCGCGCGTGTTGTTCGCCACCGAGAAACTGGTGGTCGACGCGCAGTCCGACCTCAGCCTGCGGATCCAGGATGCGGTCGCCCAGGCCGGCTTTACCCTGCTCGGCGCTCAGACCGCCAAAGCCGCCGCGCCGAAAACCTCACGCTTCGGCGAATTCGCGCCGCTGCTGCTGTTAACCACCCTGATGGTGGTCAGTTGGGTGCTGGATCGGGTTAACCCGGAGCTGGGCCGCATCGCCTTTATCGCCACCACGCTGGTCGGGTTGGCGCCGGTCGCCGCCAAGGCGCTGCGTTTGATTCGTTCCGGCACGCCGTTTGCCATCGAAACGCTGATGAGCGTGGCGGCCATCGGCGCGCTGTTCATCGGCGCCACCGCCGAAGCGGCGATGGTGCTGCTGCTGTTTATGGTCGGCGAACTGCTGGAATCCTACGCCGCCAACCGCGCACGGCGCGGGGTGAAGGCGCTGATGGAGCTGGTGCCGGAAGATGCGCTGCTGCTGCAAGGCACGGAACGCAAACGCGTGCCGGTCGCCAACCTGCGCCCCGGCGACGTGATTGAAATCGCGCCCGGTGGGCGCCTGCCGGCCGACGCCGAGCTGCTCAATCCGTTCGCCAGCTTCGATGAAAGCGCCCTGACCGGCGAATCGGTGCCGGTCGAGCGCCAACAGGGGGAGAAAGTGGCCGCCGGCAGCCTGTCCGTCGATCAGGCGGCGCAGATGAAGGTGATATCCGAGCCCGGCAAAAACGCCATCGACCGCATCCTGCAGCTGATTGAAGAGGCCGAGGAGCGCCGCGCGCCGATCGAACGCTTCCTCGATCGCTTCAGCCGCTATTACACCCCGGCCATTATGCTGCTGGCCGTCGCGGTGATCCTGGTGCCACCGTTGCTGTTCTCGCAGCCGTGGGATACCTGGATCTATCGCGGCCTGACGCTGCTGCTGATCGGCTGCCCATGTGCGCTGGTGATCTCAACGCCGGCGGCCATCACATCCGGACTGGCGGCCGCCACGCGGCGCGGCGCGCTGATTAAAGGCGGCGCGGCGCTGGAGCAACTGGGCCAGATCCAAACCATCGCCTTCGATAAAACCGGCACCCTGACCGAAGGCAAGCCGACGGTCACCGACGTGCTGCCGATCGGCGCGCTCACCGAACAGCGGCTACTGCAGCTTGCCGCCGCGGTGGAAGCCGGTTCACATCACCCGCTGGCGCAGGCGATCATCAACCGCGCCGCCGCAAGCGGGGCTGAGTTGCCGCTGGCGCAGGCGCGCCGCGCGCTGGCCGGCGTCGGCGTGGAAGGGATCGTGGACGGCAAGACCGTGCTGATCAGCGCGCCGGGCAAGCTGGCGCCTGGCCTGCTCGCCACCCAATGGCAGAGCCAGGTAGACAAGCTGGAAAACGCCGGCAAAACGGCGGTGGTGGTGCTGGAAGACGGCGCGCCCATCGGCTTGCTGGCGCTGCGCGATACGCTGCGCGGCGACGCCAAGCAGGCGATAGCCGAACTGAACGCGCTGGGCATTCGCGGTGTGATGCTGACCGGCGACAACCCGCGCGCCGCCGCCGCGATCGCCGGCGAGCTGGGCCTCGACTATCGCGCCGGTCTGCTGCCGGAAGATAAGGTCAGCGCAGTCACCGAGCTGAGCGAACTGCGCCCGACGGCGATGATCGGCGACGGCATCAACGACGCCCCGGCGATGAAAGCCTCCAGCATCGGCATCGCCATGGGCAGCGGCACCGACGTGGCGCTGGAAACCGCCGACGCCGCCCTGACCCACAATCGGCTGGTGGGCGTCGCGGAGATGATCCGCATCTCGCGCGCCACCCACGCCAATATCCGGCAAAACATCACCATCGCATTGGGGTTGAAGGGGGTCTTCCTGATCACCAGCCTGCTGGGGCTGACCGGTTTGTGGCTGGCGGTACTGGCTGACTCCGGCGCCACCGCGCTGGTCACCGCCAACGCGCTGCGGCTATTGAGAAAACGCAGCTAAGCTCTGAAACAAACACGGGCGCGGCATACCGCGCCCGTTGTCATTTGGGGGAGGAAACTTTTAACTCGGCCGCGCCGCCGTTAGACGCCTTTACGTAACAGATAACGGTATGGCGCCTGTTCGGTCTCCTGCGCCACCAGCGTGTGCTCCATAAAGCGGCAGAACCCCGGGATATCGCGGGTGGTGGCCGGATCGTCGGCGATAATCAGCAGCGTTTCGCCGTTGTCCATATGGCGCACGGTTTTACGCACCATCATCACCGGTTCCGGACAGCGCAGCCCCAGCGCGTCGAGCGTCTGGTCTGCCTGGGCAAATAAGTCAGTCATGCAATTTTTCTCGTTCAAAAACGATCGGCGAACGCTCGCCGCATCTCATTAGCGCCTAGTTTACGCCGGTAGTTTTTCTGCGCAAGATGCGTTAACGTTTGCGTTAAATTTAACCATTGCATTGGTTGCGCAAACGCGTATCATGCCGCCGCGCAGCGTTTTTTGCTGTTTTGACAAGACACACTGGGTTCCCTCACCCCACTGCTAAAAAGGCTACAACATGTATTCGTTTACCGCACAGCAGCGCTTCACCGCGTTGGTCTGGCTTTCGCTGTTTCATATCGCCATCATTACCTCCAGCAACTACCTGGTGCAGCTGCCGATCACCGTTTTCGGCTTCCATACCACCTGGGGCGCCTTTACTTTCCCGTTTATCTTCCTGGCGACCGATCTGACCGTGCGCATCTTCGGCGCGCCGCTGGCGCGGCGCATCATCCTGGCGGTGATGGTGCCGGCGCTGTTCATCTCTTATGTGATCTCCACCGTCACCTATCAGGGAGAATGGCAGGGCTTTGCGGCGCTGAACAGTTTTAACCTGTTCGTGGCGCGCATCGCCGTCGCCAGCTTTATGGCCTATGTGCTCGGCCAGATCCTCGACGTACACGTCTTCAACCGCCTGCGTCAACGCAGCGCCTGGTGGGTGGCGCCGGCGGCGGCGATGTTCCTCGGCAACATCAGCGATACGCTGGCGTTCTTCTTCATCGCCTTTTATAAGAGCAGCGATCCCTTCATGGCCAACAACTGGGTGGAGATCGCGCTGGTGGATTACAGCTTCAAGGTGATGATCTGCCTGCTGTTCTTCCTGCCGATGTACGGCGTGTTGCTGAACATGCTGCTCAAACGCATCGCGGCGCGCAGCGGCGGCCTGCAGCCGGGCTGAGTCGTGCTATTCTGGGCGGCCCTATCCTTTGGAGGCCGCTCATGACCCCAATCGTCCGCACCGCCACGCTTGAAGACATCCACCGCCTTTACCAAAGCATCCCCGAATTCGGCGGCCTGCATAGCCTGGCCGATCTGCAGCGGCGCATCGGCGCCGCCCCCGCCAGCCTGTTGATCGCCGAGATAGCCGGGCAACCGGCCGGTTTCAAACTCGGTTATCAACGGCAGGAAACGGTGTTTTACAGCTGGCTGGGCGGCGTGCTGCCGGCATTTCGTCGCCACGGCGTGGCGCAGGCCTTGTTGGCTGAACAGGAACGCTGGGCGCGGGCGCAGGGCTATCGCCAACTGACGGTCAAAACCCGTAACCGGTTCCGCGCCATGCTGACGATGCTGATCGCCCACCACTATCAGATTGTTCAGCTGGAAAAGAAAGGCGAAGTGGCTGATTATCGGCTATTACTGGAAAAAAACTTGTGACAACATCTGCCTTGCATTTCAACCTGGAATAGGTTGCGATACGACAGTGAATCCCTACCGGAAAGGAAGAAGGAAGCCCGATGCGTAAAGTAGCGAAATTGATGGGTATCAGCCTGCTGGCGCTTGGCCTCGCGGCCTGCGACGGCGAAACCAAAGACACCAAGGCGGCAACGGACGGCGCGGCGGCCAGCGCGCCGGCCGGGCAGCAGGTGAGCCTGCTGGACGGTAAACTGGCGTTCACCCTGCCTGTCGGCATGGCGGATCAGAGCGGCAAGCTGGGCAACCAGGCCAACAACATGCATGTTTACGCAGACAGCACCGGCCAGCGCGCGGTGATTGTGATCCTGGGTGACAAGACCGCCGACAGCCTGGAGACCCTGGCCAAGCGCCTGGAGAATACCCAACGCGCGCGTGACGCCAACCTGCAGGTGATCACCAACAAAGCGCTCGACGTCAACGGTGTGCCGCTGCGTCAGCTGGACAGCATCATCACCAGCGGCGGCGAGAAAGCCTATTCTTCCGTCCTGATCGGCTCGCTGAACAACAACATGCTGACCATTCAGGTAACGCTGCCGGCGGACAATCAGCAGCAGGCGCAGACCGAAGCCGAAGGCATCATCTCCACCCTGAAGCTGAAGCAGTAATCCCACAAAGGGCCGGCTTGCCGGCCCTTTCGTTTTATGCCAGCGCCTGCGCCAGCAGGGTGATCGGATGTTCGCAGCGTTTGCTGGTGGACATTTCTATCTGCCATTTGCAGGTTTCGCAGTCGGTCACCACCAGATCCACCCCGCTCTCTTCTATCTGCCGGAACAGCGGTGCGCCGATACCCTGCGACGTGGCGTAGTTCTCCGATTTGAACCCGTAGGTGCCGGCGATGCCGCAGCACTGCGAATCCAGCACCACCAGCTCCAGCCCCGGTATCTGCCGCAGCAGCTCCAGGGTGTAGGCGGTCCAGCCCATCTTCTCCATATGGCAAGGCGTGTGATAAGCCACCCGCAGCGGCGTGCGCTTGAGCGGCAGGCTGCGCCCCTGATTGATCAGACGATAGAGATAGCGCGTCGCCAGCTCCACCCGCTCGCGCACCGCAGTGGTGTCCACGTCCAGCAGATGAGGGTATTCGTCACGCAGGGTGAAGGTGCAGCTCGACGAAGTGGCCACCACCGGAATGCCGCGCTCCAGCACCGTTTCATGCAGCGATTCGGCATTGACCCTGGCCTGCTTTTTGGCCTGCTCGATAAACCCGTTGGCGATCAGCGGCACGCCGCAGCATTTCTCGCGTTTCAGCAGCTGCACGCCGATATCCAGCGCGTTGAACACCCGGACCAAATCCTTGCCCAGCTGCGGGTGGTTATAGTTGACGAAGCAGCCGTGGAAGAACGCCACCTGCTCGGCGTAACGCTGCTGCGCCTGCGCCTGTTGCCGGTACCAGCGGCGGAAGGTGCCGAACGAGTATTTCGGCAGTTCACGACGGTGATCGATCTTCAGCGCCTTGTCCAGCAGCTTGCGCACCGGTTTCAGCCCGGTGGCGGCGTTGACGATCGGCGCGAACGGCGTCGACAGCGATCCCATGATATCGGTGTGGCTGAGGATGGCGTCACGCAGCGTCGGCTTGCTCTGGGCAAAGTCGGCGCGGGCGCGCTGAATGATGTCGCCGATTTTGACATCGGACGGGCAGGCCACTTCACAACGCTTGCAGTTGGTGCAATATTTCAACGCCTCGTCGTACAGCGCCGGGTCTTTCAGCCGCAGCCGCTCGCCGTCTGGCCCCGCCTGTTTCGGCCCCGGGTAGAACGGGTTCACTTTGGCGACCGGGCAGTAGGTGGTGCAGACGGTGCATTTGATGCAGCTTTCAAAGCTGTGATCCTGATGCAGACTCATGCGTTTTCCTCCGCGGCGATCTGCTGCGCAACGTGCAGCGCACCGATCAATGACACGCCGGCGCCGCAGCCCTGCTGCAGCGGATCGTAACCGCCGGCGACCGCACCGATGGCATACAGATTGTCGAACGGCATTCCCTGCTTCATCGCCCGTAGCCTGCCGTCGGTACGCACGCCGAACTGCAGGTAAGGCTGCGGCGCGAACAGCTCGCGTCGGCTCCAGTCGGCGCGATCCGCCCGGCTGTGTACGTCCAGCCCGAAGATCGGCTCACGCACTTCATCGAAATCCGCCACCAGCCCGTTGCTGAAGAAGCTGCCGCTGGCCAGCACCACCTGCTGCGCCCGCAGCGGAATATCGCCGTGGTTGCGGGTATACAGGCCGGTGACGCGGCCGGCTTCACACTCGGCGCGCAGCACGCTGTCGCCCGGCATGAAAACGCCGCCCAGCTGTTGGAAACGCCGCCGCAACGCCTGGTGCAAGCGCATGCCGGGCACCGAAGGCGGCAGCGTCGGCAGCAGTCGGATCGGCTTGCCGACCGCATCCTGCAACACCGCCAGCGACGCGTCGTCCTCCAGGCCCAGACAGGCCGGCAGGAAGAGCGCCTCGGCCTCGCCCGCCAGCCGCCGCAGCTCTTCAGCCAACGGCGGCAGGCTTTCCATCAAATCCAGTACCCGGGCGATGTTCACCGCGCGGAACTCGCTGGGGTTATTGCGCAATCTGTCCAGCGCCGGCATGTGCAGATAGGCCACATCCGCCTCTACGCCGAGCTCGCGGCTTAAGGCGTCGGCGGCCATCTGCGGTTGGAAGTCGAGGAACCCTTCGATGCCGATCACCGCAATGCGCCGCCAGGGCAGTTGGCCGGTCAGCGGCAGCGTCGGGATCGCCTGCGGGCTGAGCCAGGTGGCGCGGCGCGTGCCGAGCGGCGTGATGCGCAGATGGTTGTTCACCCCCTCGCCCTGCAGATTCAGCCCGCAGCGTTCCAGCAGCCGCTGCGCGGCGGCGGACAGCGCCGCCACCCGGCCGGGGCCAATCAGAGAATACGGATGCTGCGGCGCCTGTTGCGCCAGCTGCGGCAGCGCCGCCAGTGGCATCTCGACCGGCGTGCCGTCCGGCAATCTCGCCAGCAGATCGAGCGAGCCGGAGGAGAAGTAGAGCGCGCTCTGGCCGGAACTGACCACCGCACAGCGTTTGCCCTGTTCGGCCACGGCAATGGCGCAGCTCAGGCCCGCCAGGCCGCCGCCAATCACCACTACGTCAAATCGCATCATCCGCCTCCTGCTCTTTGTCTGCCTGGGCCTCAAGCCCGCATAATCCCTGGTAAACCCAACTGGTAAATTCACTCTCGCGCAGCGCATCGCCCCAGGCGATCGGCCGCACGCCTTTCCAGCGTTCGTTGAGGAACTGCGACAGCTGCGCGATGGATTGCTGCGGCGTGCTGACCTTGAAGCGCGTCAGCAGTCCGGCGGCGCGGCAGGCGCAGAGTTCACCCTGGCAGGTGCCCATGCCGACGCGGGTGCGGCGGCGCAGATCCACCAGGTTATTGACGGTCAGCGAATTGACCGCATAGCGCACTTCCCCGGCGGTCACCGCCTCGCACTCGCACACCAGGCTGGTGTCGAGCCGATCGGCCGCCGGCACCTGGCTGGCGCGATCGCCGTGCCGGTAAATCGCCGAGCCGCGGATGCTGGCGGGCAGAGAAACCACGCTGCGCACCGTTTCCTCCGCCGACTGACGGGATCCGGGCAACGCGTCCTGCGCGGTGGTGCACGGACTATTTACGCCGAGCTTTTCACATACCTTGTCGGTGGCCCACTCCGCCATCAGGCGGTAGGTCATCAGCTTGCCGCCGGTGATGGTGATAAACCCTTCCAGCCCGTCGCGGGCGGCGTGATCGAGCAGCACGATGCCGCGGCTGACATTGCGCCCGCTGGGATCGTCGTCGCTGGCCACCAGCGGCCGCACCCCGGCATAGGCACGCAGAATGCGGGTCTGCGCCAGGGTGGGCGCCAGCAGCGCCCCCTCGCGGATCAGAATGTCCACCTCCTGCGGGGTCACCAGCATGTTGTCAATTTGGTCGTAGTCGATATGGGTCGAGGTGGTGCCGATCAGCGAGATGGTGTCGCCCGGCACCAGGATGTCGGCGTCCGCCGGTTTGCGGCAACGGTTGATCACCATGTTGTTGATGCGGTGACCGAGGATCAGCAGCGCTCCCTTGGCCGGGAACATGCGGATACGCAAATCGGCGTATTCGGCGATCTGCTGGCCCCAGATGCCGGCGGCGTTGACCACCACCGCTGCGTGCAGCTCATAGCGCCGCTGATTCTGATGGTCGTAAACGCGCACGCCCGTCACCCGGTCGCCGCTGCGCAACAATCCGACCACCTGGTGGTAAGTCAGGATCTGCGCGCCGTGTTCGCGCGCATCCAGCATGTTGGCGGCGGTCAGCCGGAAAGGATCGACGGTGCCGTCCGGCACCCGCACCGCGCCAATCAGCGCCGGATTAGCCGCCGGCTCCAGCCGCAGCGCCAGCTGCGGGTCGATCGCTTCGGCGTCGATGTCGGCCTGGCGACAGGCGGCGATAAACTGTTGCTGATACTCCAGCGAGTCCTGCGGCAGGGTGATGAACAGCCCATCGGTGCGCTCGATACAGTGATGCGCGATGCGTTTCAGGATGCGGTTCTCTTCGATGCACTCGCGCGCCGACTCCCCGTCGGTCACCGCATAGCGCGCGCCGCTGTGCAGCAAGCCGTGGTTGCGGCCGGTGGCGCCGGTGGCGATGTCGTGACGCTCCAGCAAAATGCAGCGCAAGCCGCGCCGCGCACAATCGCGGGCAATGCCTGCGCCGGTGGCGCCGCCGCCGATGATGATCACATCCGTTTCGCCGCCGTCAAAATAGCTGCTCATGTCGCTCCCTCAGGATCGGTAATTATGAGCCTATTGAGCCACGGTTATTAGGGTCTTTGTTTGATAAGGAACAAGAACGAACATAAAACGAAATAAAAATGTCCACAAAAAACCATCAATGTGATCATAATCACGATTTTTGGACGTTTTTCTATTTCATAACGTTAACGAATCGCTCAAAATCCGCCGTGGTTTCATGAAAGTGTAACAATTGCGCCATTCGTCACAGCGACACCAGGCGTATTTGTCGACAATGGCGCTCGTTATGGAACACAAAAACACCACATTCGATATCCGCTCAATCATCAAATGAACGTAAAAGGTCATATTGATGTGATAACAGATAAAGCCATCGGAGGCGCTCATGTTGAGTATTTTTAAGCCGGCCGCACACATCGCCCGTGTGCCGAGCGATAAGGTAGACCCGCTCTACCGTAAGCTGCGCTGGCAAATTTTCCTGGGGATCTTCTTCGGTTACGCCGCTTACTATCTGGTGCGTAAGAACTTCACCCTGGCCATGCCTTACCTGATCGAACAAGGCTTCAGCCGCGGCGACCTCGGCTTCGCGCTGTCGGGCATCTCCATCGCCTACGGCTTCTCCAAATTCATCATGGGTTCGGTCTCCGACCGTTCCAACCCGCGAGTGTTCCTGCCTGCCGGCCTGATCCTGGCGGCGGCGGTGATGTTGTTCATGGGCTTCGTGCCGTGGGCCACTTCCAGCATCGCCATCATGTTCGTCCTGCTGTTCCTGTGCGGCTGGTTCCAGGGCATGGGTTGGCCGCCGTGCGGCCGTACCATGGTGCACTGGTGGTCGCAGAAAGAACGCGGCGGCATCGTCTCCATCTGGAACTGCGCCCACAACGTGGGTGGCGGCCTGCCGCCGCTGCTGTTCCTGCTGGGCATGGCCTGGTTCAACGACTGGCACGCGGCGCTGTACATGCCGGCCTTCGGCGCCATCCTGGTGGCCCTGATCGCCTTCGCCCTGATGCGCGACACCCCGCAATCCTGCGGCCTGCCGCCGATTGAAGAGTACAAAAACGACTATCCGGACGACTACAGCGAAAAAGACGAAGAAGAGCTGACCGCCAAGCAGATCTTCATGCAGTACATCCTGCCGAACAAGCTGCTTTGGTACATCGCGGTCGCCAACGTGTTCGTCTACCTGCTGCGTTACGGCATTCTGGACTGGTCGCCGACCTACCTGAAAGAAGTGAAGCACTTCGCGCTGGACAAGTCTTCCTGGGCCTACTTCCTGTATGAATACGCCGGTATCCCGGGCACTCTGCTGTGCGGCTGGATGTCGGACAAAGTGTTCAAAGGCAACCGCGGCGCCACCGGCGTGTTCTTCATGACGCTGGTGACCATCGCCACCGTGGTGTTCTGGATGAACCCGGCCGGCAACCCGACCGTGGACATGATCTGTATGCTGGTCATCGGCTTCCTGATCTACGGCCCGGTGATGCTGATCGGCCTGCACGCGCTGGAGCTGGCGCCGAAGAAAGCCGCCGGCACCGCCGCGGGCTTCACCGGCCTGTTCGGCTACCTGGGCGGCTCGGTCGCGGCCAGCGCCATCGTCGGTTACACCGTGGACTTCTTCGGTTGGGACGGCGGCTTCATGGTGATGATCGGCGGCGGCGTGCTGGCGGTTATCCTGCTGCTGCTGACCATGCTGAACGAAAAGAAACACCACGCGGAAATCGCCGCCAAGCGCGGTTAAGCGTCACACGACTTTTGCATGATTTAAAGGCCGCCCTGCGGCCTTTTTACTACCCTGCCCCAACAACACGGAGAAAACGGAATGCGGACTCAAGTCAAAGCCCTGCTGACAGGGATCATTCTCGCCACCTCGATGGTCAGCGCCGCGCAGGCGGCGGACAAAGTGGTGATCGCCCACCGCGGCGCCAGCGGCTACCTGCCGGAACACACTCTGCCGGCGAAAGCGATGGCCTACGCGCAGGGCGCCGATTACCTCGAACAAGATCTGGTGATGACCAAGGACAACGAGCTGGTGGTGCTGCACGACCATTACCTCGATCGCGTCACCGACGTCGCCGAACGCTTCCCGGACCGCGCGCGTAAAGACGGCCGTTATTACGCCATCGACTTTACGCTTGCGGAGATCAAATCGCTGAAGTTCACCGAAGGCTTTGAAATCGAAAACGGCAAGAAGGTGCAGGGCTACCCTGGCCGCTTCCCGATGGGCAAATCCGACTTCCGCGTGCACACCTTCCAGGAAGAGATCGAGTTCGTGCAGGGTCTGAACCATTCGACCGGCAAGAACATCGGCATCTACCCTGAAATCAAGGCGCCGTGGTTCCACAAACAGGAAGGCAAAGACATCTCCAGCAAAGTGCTGGCGGTGCTCAAGCAGTACGGCTACACCGGCAAGAACGACAACGTCTACCTGCAGTGCTTCGACGCCAACGAGCTCAAGCGCATCAAGAACGAGCTGGAGCCGAAGCTGGGCATGGATCTGAAGCTGGTACAGCTGATCGCCTATAACGACTGGCAGGAAACCTATGAGCAGAAAGCCGACGGCAAGTGGGTGGAATACGACTACGACTGGATGTTCAAACCGGGCGCGATGAAGAAAATCGCTCAGTATGCCGACGGCATCGGGCCGGACTACCACATGCTGGTGGTGGCGGAAAAATCCAAGCCGGGCCACATCGTGCTGACCGACATGGTGAAAGAAGCGCACGCCAACAAGCTGGCGGTGCATCCGTTCACCATCCGCGCCGATGCGCTGCCGAAGTACGTGACCGACGTGAACCAGCTGTATGACGTGATTTACAACCAGGCCGGCGTCGACGGCGTGTTCACCGACTTCCCGGACAAGGGCGTGCAGTTCCTGCAGAAGCAGGGCCAGCACAAGTAATGCCAAGGGCGCCGCGAGGCGCCCTTATTATTTAATGGTTATTTCAGAGGAACATCTTGCGCAGGTAGTGCGGCACCGCGTTATCGACGTTGGAGCCGATCACTTCCAGCTCCGGCAGCATGTCCTTCAGGCGCTGATGCGCGTCGCGCATGATGCAGCCCTTGCCGGCCATCGACAACATCTCCAGATCGTTCATGCCGTCGCCGAAGGCGATGCACTCTTGCAGCGTATAGCCGATGATCTTGGCCACTTCTTCCAGCGCATGCCCTTTCGACACGCCGCCCGCCATCACTTCCAGGCAGGTAGGGAACGAGAAGCTGACGTTGACCCGATCGCCCCAGCGCGCGTTGATGGCGTCTTCCACCTGCAGCAACCGCTCGTGATCTTCACAGGTGAAGTAAACCTTGCAGACGCCGTCGGTTTCCAGCAGGCCCGGCTCAAACAGCTGATATTTGAACACCGACTCCTGGAAGAACTCTTCCTGCTCCGGGCTTTCGCGGTTGGTAAACCAATCGTCGTTACGGTAGACGTTGGTGGTGATATCCGGATCGTCGTGCAGCATGCCGTACAGATCGCGGGCGATATCCCCGTCCAGGTTGTGGCTGAAAATCAGTTCGCCGGCGGTGTTGTGCACCCGTGCGCCGTTGGAAGTGATCATAAAGGCGCTGATCTCCAGGCTGTCGCGGATCTGCGCCACGTCGATATGGTGGCGGCCGGTGGCGAACACGAAATGCACGCCGCGCTGAGTCAGCAACTTCAGCGTTTCTTTAGCGTACGGCGACAGGGTATGGTCGGGAGACAGCAGCGTGCCATCTAAATCGGAAGCGACGACGTGATACATAGCGTTATGTTCTAACCTCTGATGGAGTTGTCGGCGGCAGCACGCCGCCTAAGTGTTGAGCAAAGAAGCGCAGAATTGCGTTCAGTGCTTCGGCGCGCAGCGCGTCCCGCTCGAACAGGATCTCATGGCGTGCGCCGTTGATAACCCACGGGAGCCCCCCTTCGCAAGGGCGCCCCGCGTCTGACAGAGCCTGACAAAAAGCCTGGTGCGAACGGTTGTCGACTACCCGTTCTTCACCGGCCTGCAAAAGCAACAGCGGCGTGGCAATCTTCCCGGCCTGCGCGATAATCTGCCGGCCGGCGCGGATGCTCTCCCGCACCCAATGGTAGGTCGGCCCGCCCACCTGCAGCTCGGGGTAATCGGCATAATAACGCAGGCTGCGCCGGTAACGCTCGCGGCTATGGGTCAACACGTTGACCACATAGGGCAGCGGACGCCACTGGCCGGTGCCCACCGCGTAATAGTCGCGGATCGCCGGGCGGGTCTCCGCCCAGTCGAGAATGCGATCGGCCAGCCAACCCGGCATCGGCAGCCGGATGCCGAACATCGGCGCGCAAAACGCCGCCGCGTCGAACGCCTGCGGCCGGCGCTGCAGAAACTGCGCCAGGATCGCGCCGCCCATCGAATGCGCCAGCGCGAAGCGCTGCCGATAACCGTGCGATTCGACCTCGCGCAGCCACAGCTGTTCGAAATCGTCCACGTAGTCGGCGAAGTTTACCACATGACCGCGGTGCGTATCCGCCAGTAAACGCCCGGAACGCCCCTGGCCGCGATGATCGACGATCACCACGTCGTAGCCGCAGTGGAACAGATCGTAGGCCACCTCAGGGTATTTCACGTAGCTTTCGATGCGGCCGGGGCTGACCACCACCACTCGCTGATGCCGCGCAGAACTGAAGCGCACAAAGCGGATCGGCACGCCGTCCACGCCGCTGAATTCGCCTTCTTCGCGCTGCCGCCAGAAATCCAGCAGCGGCCCGGTGGCGAAGGCAGCGAACTGCGTTTCACGCGTTAACCAGTCATCGGAGCTGAGAGTGAACGAGGTCATCGAGAGCGTTTTCCCTGTGGGGCCGGCGGAAAATGTGACCGCTGGCACAAGAAATCATACTAGCGTATTGTGATTCAATTCTGACAAAAACAGCGCCGCCTCGGCGCATTGTGGCACAAAACGACACTTTCAGGGAGCCGAAGCACCATGACCTTGGACTGGTGGTTAACCTATCTGCTGACCACGCTTATCCTGAGCCTTTCCCCCGGCTCAGGCGCCATCAATACCATGAGCACCGGCATCAGCCACGGCTATCGCGGCGCCGCCGCCTCGATAGCCGGGCTGCAGGTCGGGCTGAGCGCGCACATCGTGCTGGTGGGCATCGGTCTCGGCGCGCTGATATCGCAATCGCTGCTGGCGTTCGAACTGTTGAAATGGTTGGGCGCCGCCTACCTGGTGTGGCTCGGCATCCAGCAGTGGCGCGCCGCCGGCGCGCTGGATCTGCATGCGCTGGCGGGCAGCATGCCGCGCCGCCGTCTGTTCCGCCGCGCGGTGCTGGTCAACCTGACCAACCCGAAAAGCATCGTGTTCCTCGCCGCACTGTTCCCGCAGTTCATCTTGCCCAATCAGCCGCAGGCCGAGCAGTATCTGGTGCTCGGCGTCACCACCGTGGTGGTGGATATTCTGGTGATGATCGGTTACGCCACTTTGGCGACGCGCATCGCCGGCTGGCTGAGAACGCCGCGCCAGATGCAGTTGCTCAACCGACTGTTCGGTTCGCTGTTCATTCTGGTGGCGGGGCTGCTGGCGACTGCCCGCAAAGCCTGACAAAAAAGGCCGGGCATCGCTGCTCGGCCTTGGGCATGTCACCGCCGATCAGCGGGTAAAGATCAGGTGTAACCCGAAGCCGGTGAACAGCACGCCCGCCACCCCGTCGATCCACTTGGCCAACCGCTGATAGCCGCGGCGCATCGCCGGCAGCGCAAACACCACCGCCACCAGGCTGAACCAGACGAAGGTCTCGGCGACGATCAGCAAGAACAGCCCCCAGCGCGCTCCGGCGCCAACGCTGTCGCCGACGAACAGCGAGAACACGCTGCCGAAATAGATCACCGCTTTCGGGTTGGACAGATTGGTCAGGAAGCCGCGAATAAAGCTGCGCCCGGCCTTCGGTAACGCCACCTGGGCCTCCGCTGCCGGCTGCGCTTGCTGCGCCCGCGCGGAACGCAGCAGTTGCCACCCCATCCAGCACAGGTACATCCCGCCGCCGACCATGATGATCTGATGCAGCCAGGCCATCTTCTGCAGGATCAGGTGCAGCCCCATCAAGGCCACGCCGGCCCACACCACGATGCCGAGCGAAATGCCGACCACGCCCATCATCGCCTCGCGGCGCGAACGGCTGGCGGCGGTTTGCGACACAAAAAAGAAGTCCGGCCCCGGGCTCATCAGCGCAATCAGATGCACCAGCGCCACGGTGAGAAACAGCATTAGCATGATTTATCGCCCTCAGTCTTCGTCATTGTCGAGATGGTCGCGGATCATCGCCATAAAGGGCGCGCCGAAACGCTCCAGTTTGCGCTGGCCGACGCCGTTGACGCTCAGCAGATCGCCGGCCTTGATCGGCATCTGTTCGGCCATTTCCAGCAGCGTGGCGTCGTTGAACACCACGTAGGGAGGAATGTTTTCTTCGTCGGCGATCGACTTGCGCAGTTTGCGCAGCTTGGCGAACAGCTTGCGATCGTAATTGCCGCCGTAGGATTTCTGGTTGGCGCTGCTGCGCGACTTCAGGCTCTGAATGCGCGGCACCGCCAGCTGCAGCGCCACCTCGCCGCGCAATACCGGGCGCGCCGCCTCGGTCAATTGCAGCGCCGAGTGCATGGCGATGTTCTGGGTGATAAAACCCAGGTGGATCAGCTGACGCAGCACGCTGGTCCAGTGTTCGGTGGTCTGATCGCGGCCGATGCCGTACACCGGCAGCTTGTCGTGGCCATATTCGCGGATACGCTGGTTGTTGGAGCCGCGCAGCACTTCCACGATGTACCCGAGGCCAAAGCGCTGGCCGACGCGATACACGCAGGACAGCGCCTTGCGCGCGTCCTCCAGCCCGTCGTAGCGCTTGGGCGGATCGAGGCAGATATCGCAGTTGCCGCAGTTCTCGTGCTTGCCTTCGCCAAAGTAGTTGAGCAGCACCAGGCGGCGGCAGGTTTGCGCCTCGGCGAACGCCCCCATGGCATTCAGCTTGTGGCGCTCGATGTCCAGCTGTTGCCCGGCGGGTTTCTCCTCCAGGCAGCGGCGCAGCCAGGCCATATCGGCCGGATCGTACAGCAGGATGGCTTCGGCCGGCAGGCCGTCGCGCCCGGCGCGGCCGGTCTCCTGATAATAGGATTCGATATTGCGCGGGATGTCGAAATGCACCACGAAACGCACGTTGGGTTTGTTGATGCCCATGCCGAAGGCGACGGTGGCCACCACCACCTGCAGATCGTCACGCTGGAACGCTTCCTGCACCTGGGCGCGGCGCTCGTTGTCCAGCCCGGCGTGGTAGGCGCCGACGCTCAGCCCGCGGCTTTGCAGGCGCGCGGCGGTGTCTTCCACCTTGGCGCGGCTGTTGCAATAGATAATGCCGCTCTTGCCGCGCTGATCCTGCACGAAGCGCCACAGCTGATCGAGCGGTTTGAATTTTTCCACCAGCGTGTAGCGGATGTTCGGCCGGTCGAAGCTGCTGACCTGCACCAGCGGATCCTGCAGCGACAGCAGGCGCACGATATCGCCGCGCGTGGCTTCGTCGGCGGTGGCGGTCAACGCGATCACCGGCATCGCCGGGAAGCGCTGTTTCAGCTGACCCAGCGCGCGATATTCCGGCCGGAAGTCATGGCCCCACTGCGAGATGCAGTGCGCCTCATCCACCGCCAGCATCGCCGGCGGGCAGTGATCGAGCAGGTTGAGGAAGCTTTCCATCATCAGCCGTTCCGGCGCGATGTACAGCATCTTGATGGTGCCGTTGCGGCAGCCGGCCATGACGTCCAACTGCTCCTCGCGGGTTTGCGTCGAGTTGTAGCAGGCGGCGGAAACGCCGTAGGCCAACAGTTGGTCGACCTGGTCCTTCATCAGCGAGATAAGCGGGGAAACCACCAGGGTCAGGCCGTCCATCACCAGCGCCGGGATTTGGTAGCACAACGACTTGCCGCCGCCGGTCGGCATCACCACCAGGCAATCCTGCCCGCCGATCGCGGCATTGATAATCGTTTGTTGGCCCGGACGGAATTGCTGGTAGCCGAAGGTATCGCGCAATACCTGCTCGGCCAGCAACTCTCTGTTAATCACTGCTGCGGTTGACACACACTTCCCCATTTTTTCATCGGTACACACCCACCGGGTATGATTACATAATATCGTTCAGCATGACACCAACGCCCACCCGTGTCTGCCGGAAGTTGTAGTCGATCAGCGATTCGCCGTAGCCGCTGAACACCTGGGTATAGAATCGCACGTTGCGGGTGATCGGGTAGCTCCAGCCCAGTTCCGCGCCGCCGTAGCCGCTGTTCCAGTTGTAGTGGCTGTCGACGCTGAACACGCTGTCGCCCCAGGCGTAACCGACCTTCAACCGGTAGTATCCCATGTATTTGGTGATGTCCGGGTTGTCGTCGTTGCTCGAGCTCTCCGAGAAGCGGAACCAGGGCTTGAGATCCACCTGCCAATTGCCGTTTTGCGCCATCAGCCGCGCATAGCCGCGATTCCAGCTGCGCGACGTCGGATCCGAGCGGCCGTTAGACTGATGGTTAACGCCGATTTCCACATCGCGCAGCGTCCAACCGGCAAAGCGGTAATCGGTCGCCCACCCCACGAACAGTTGCGGCTCGTAGTTGGTCTCGCGGAACGGCGAAGACTCGCCGCGGTTGGACAATTGCCACCAGGAGCGCTGAGTATAAGACGCGCCGAGCACCGAGTTGTCGCCGGCAATGCCCCGCCACAGCGGAAATGCCAGGCTAAGCTGGTATTTCACCTCGTCCTTGCGCGCCTTGTCGGCCCAGTTGTACGTCTTGATGGCTTCTTTGTTGATATCGCTGGTGTCGGTGTACAGCAGGTAATTGGGATCGTAAGGATACAGCGTGAATGGATTATCGTGCTCCTGCAGCAGGTTGGCGATAATGCTGCCGCGCACCGCCGGCTTATCGTGAATCTGCTGCTCTTTGGCTTCCTCAGCCAATGCCAGCGCCGGCATCAGCAGCGTGGCGGAAACGATCCCTGACAAAATGCGCATAACCTCTCCTTACTCCAACGAAAAAGGGCAAGCCCGGAAAAAATCAGGCCATTTTACACACAAAGGAGGATTTACCGCAGCGCGGTCCGGTTTTATTGGAATAGTCTGGAAAGCAACAAAGGTTAAGCATAAAATCAACATTCCATTAACCTGGACTGACCAGTTAGCTCCCTTAAAACACAAAAGAAAAACGGAACCCCGCTATGTCGACCACTGCTCTGACCCTGGAAGCCGCCCGCCGCAAGATCGGCGAAATCTTTGTCTACCACATGCCGTTCAACCGCGAGCTTGGCCTGGAGCTGCGCCGCTTCGACGATGACTACGTCGAGCTGAGCTTCACCAACCAGCGCAAGCTGGTCGGCAACGCCGCGCAGGAAATTCTGCATGGCGGCGTGATCGCCGCGGTGCTCGACGTCGCCGCCGGGCTGGCCTGCGCCGGCGGCGTGCTGACGCGCATGGAACCGCTGATCGAAGAGGAGATCGCCGCCAGACTGTCGCGCATGGGCACCATCGATCTGCGCGTCGACTATCTGCGCCCCGGCCGCGGCGAGCACTTCGTCGCCTCCGCCAGCGTGCTGCGCAGCGGCAACAAAGTCGCCGTCGCGCGCGTAGAACTGCATAACCACGACGGCCTGCATATCGCCACCGCTACCGCCACCTATCTGGTCGGCTGATGATTGTGTGCGGTGAGCGACTTCAGTACACTCACCGCATCTTACGTTCCCCACCAGAGTGACGTCATGGACGCAAAGCAAACGCGTCAGGGCATTTTCTTCGCCCTGGCCGCCTATTTTATGTGGGGCATCGCCCCGGCCTATTTCAAACTGATCCAGCAAGTATCCGCGGACGAGATCCTCACCCACCGGATCATCTGGTCGTTTTTCTTCATGCTGGCGCTGATCACGCTGGGCCGCAACTGGCCGAAAGTGCGCGCCGCCTGCCAAAACCGCAAACGGCTGCTGTTGCTGGCGGTCACCGCGCTGTTGATCGGCGGCAACTGGCTGCTGTTCATCTGGGCGGTGAACAATCACCATATGCTGGAAGCCAGCCTGGGCTACTTCATCAACCCGCTGGTTAACGTGCTGTTGGGGATGCTGTTTCTCGGCGAACGTTTCCGCCGCATGCAGTGGGTGGCGGTGGCGCTGGCGTTCACCGGGGTGCTGGTGCAGCTCTGGCAGTTCGGCTCATTGCCGATCATCGGTCTGGGCCTGGCGTTCAGCTTCGCCTTCTACGGCCTGCTGCGCAAGAAAATCGCCATCGACGCGCAGACCGGCATGCTGATTGAAACGCTGTGGCTGCTGCCGGTGGCGGCGGGCTACCTGTTCCTGTTCGCCGACAGCCCCACCAGCCACCTGAGCGCCAACCCGTGGTCGCTGAATCTGCTGCTGGTCGCCGCCGGCATCGTCACCACCGTGCCGCTGCTGTGCTTCACCGCGGCGGCTACCCGGCTGCGCCTGTCGACGCTCGGTTTCTTCCAGTATCTCGGCCCGACGCTGATGTTCCTGCTGGCGGTCACCTTCTACGGCGAGACCGTCGGCCAGGACAAGCTGGTGACCTTCGGCTTTATCTGGGCGGCGCTGATCCTGTTCACCCTCGACGCGCTCTATACCCAGCGCAAGCTGCGTTGAGCCCGGCGCCGCCGAGTTACAGCCAGTTCTTGCGCTTGAAGTACAGGTAAGGGGCCAGGCCCGCCAGGATCATCAAGGTGATGGCGCCCGGGTAGCCGAACGACCATTTCAGTTCCGGCATGAATTCAAAGTTCATGCCGTAGCTGGAGGCCACCAGCGTAGGCGGCAGGAACACCACCGACACCACCGAGAAGATCTTGATGATGCGGTTCTGTTCGATGTTGATGAAGCCCATCGCCGCCTGCATCAGGAAGTTCACCTTCTGGAACAGCGATTCGTTGTGCGGCAGCAGGGATTCGATATCGCGCAGCACTTCACGCGCCTGCTCCAGCTGGCCGGTCGGCAAACGCGCCTTGCGCACCAGGAAGTTGAGCGCGCGCTGGGTATCCATCAGACACAAACGCACCTTCCAGCCGATATCTTCCAGCTCCGCCAGCGTCGACAGCGCGGCGTCGTATTCGTCGCCCTGATGCCCTTCCATGATCACCCGGCTAAGCTGTTCCAGATCGCTGTAGATGTTCTCTATCTCGTCCGCCAGCTGTTCAATCTTGGTTTCGAACAGATCCAGCAGCAGTTCGTAGGCGTTGCCTTCGAGCATGGTCTGGTTGCGGGCGCGCATGCGGTACAGGCGAAACGCCGGTAGTTCACGCTCACGCAGGGTATACAGGCGGCCGTCGCGGATGGTGAAGGCCACCGTGGAGTTGCCGGCGTGATCTTCCGCATCTTCGAAGTAGAAGAAGGAGTGGATATGCAGACCGTCTTCGTCTTCGAAGAAACGGGCGGAGGCTTCGATGTCGTCCAGTTCGGGACGCGTCGCCAGGCTTTGTCCCAGCTCATTCTGCACGCGCTCACGCTCGCCCTCTTCCGGCTCGACCAGATCAACCCACAGCGATGACGTGAGATCATCCGAGTCGTCCAGTTCCAGACGGGACAAGCGGCGGTTATCTAATTTAAAAGCGCTCAGCATGTGCCAAAACTCCGTGAAGGTAACGGGTGCGGACAACGCGTTGAAGCACAGAAACAGAGGGGATGCGTATCACCGATTGTTTCAGACCATGAAGAGATCTGACTCATAGCGACGCTTTGCGGGGTCGCCGACAACCACGAAGGCTATCAGCAAAAACGGAGAGCCTTAGAAGTTATACCTGCGGCGCAGGTCAGTGAGCCAGTATCTACTGGGTGTGTCCAAGGCGTCTGTCCTCAATGATAATAGTGCGCGCATGTTACGCCGAGAAGAAAAAGCCTGTCAACACGTTAGGCGGGATAATTGCGCAACAAATCATCACGATGATCAATGGCAGAAATGGCGCTTAAACCGTACTGAAAAAGTCGCGGCGATCGCTTACCGCCACCAAGAATGTTGCTAAGATGACATCACCCTAATGGTACGACAAGCATGCGGATTTAAACGATGAAACAGATTACCGCCCATGAACTGACCGCGATGAGCGAACAGGCCGCCAGCGTGCCCCGCCTGCGCGCGCACCGCACCTTACACGAAGAGCTGAGCGACCCGGTGCAACGCCTGGCGATCGCCATGGAACCCGGCACCTATATCCGCCCGCACCGCCACCCGCAAACCTGGGAGCTGCTGACGCCGCTGCGCGGCCGTTTTGTCGTGCTGCAGTTCAACGATGACGGCGTCGTGACGCAGCGCACCCTGCTCGGCGAAGAAACCAAAGTGCTGGAGATGCCGGCATTTACCTGGCATGCGGTGCTGTCGGTCGATGCCGGCGGCGTGGTGTTCGAAGTGAAGCGGGGGCCGTATCAGGCGCTGACCGAAGAAGACTGCATGCCGTGGGCGCCGCAGGAAGGCGGCGAAGGCACCGAAGCGGTGATGCGCTGGTACGCCACCGCACAGGTCGGCGACCGCTACCCTCACTGATGGTGAACGATTGCAGGGGCTTGCCCCTGCAACGCCTCTCTCGTTAGACCGTTTCCAAACGCGCGTAGGCCGCCACCAGCCATTTGATGCCCTCGCCCGGGAAGGCGATCTGCAGCCGGCTGTGCTCGCCGCTGCCCTCCAGATTGACGATGGTGCCTTCGCCAAACTTGGGATGGCGCACGCGCTGGCCCAGCTTATAGCCGGTATCGTTCTCGCTGATCGGCGTGCCCATGCGGCGGTGATTGACCGGGCGCGATACGCTGGCGCGCAGGCGCACTTCTTCCACGCACTCCTCCGGCAGTTCGCCGATAAAGCGCGACGGCCGATGGTAAACCTCTTTGCCGTACAGACGGCGCGTTTCGGCATAGGTCAGCGTCAGCTTCTGCATGGCGCGCGTTACGCCCACATAGGCCAGACGGCGCTCCTCCTCCAGACGGCCGCCTTCATCCAGCGACATCTGGCTCGGGAACATGCCCTCTTCCATGCCGACGATAAACACCAGCGGGAACTCCAGCCCCTTGGCCGAGTGCAGAGTCATCAGCTGCACCGCGTCCTGATAGGCGTCGGCCTGGCCTTCGCCCGCTTCCAGCGCCGCATGCGACAGGAACGCCTGCAGCGGCATCAGATCCTGATCTTCGTCCTGATAGCTGAACTGACGCGTCGCCGTCACCAGTTCCTCGAGGTTTTCGATACGCGCCTGCCCCTTCTCGCCCTTCTCCTGTTCATACATGATGAACAGCCCGGAGTCGCGGATCACCCGGTCGGTCTGCACATGCAGCGGCATGTCGGCGGTTTCATGCGCCAGCGATTCCACCAGTTCGATGAAACGCTGCAGCGCCGACGCGGCGCGGCCGGCCAACACCTTGTCCTGCATCAGCTCGCGCGTCGCCTGCCACAGCGTCAGCTGGCGATCGCGCGCCGCCTGGCGCACCACGTCGAGGGTGCGATCGCCGATGCCGCGCGTCGGGGTATTGACCACGCGCTCGAAGGCTGCGTCGTCGTTGCGGTTGGAAATGAGGCGCAGGTAAGCCAGCGCATCCTTGATTTCCTGGCGTTCGAAGAAGCGCTGGCCGCCGTAGATGCGGTACGGCATCGCCGTCTGCAACAGCGCCTCTTCCAGCACCCGCGACTGGGCGTTGCTGCGGTACAGGATGGCGCAATCGTTCAGCGCGCCGCCGTTGTCTTGCCAGGTCTTGATGCGGTTGACCACGAAGCGCGCTTCGTCGAGTTCGTTGAAGGCGCAGTAGAGGGAAATCGGCTCGCCTTCACCGCCTTCGGTCCACAGGTTTTTGCCCATGCGCCCGTCGTTGTTGGCGATCAGGGTGTTGGCCGCTTTCAGGATGTTGCTGGTGGAACGGTAGTTCTGCTCCAGACGGATGGTTTCCGCGCCGGGGAAATCCTTCAGGAAACGCTGGATGTTTTCCACCTGCGCGCCGCGCCAACCGTAGATTGACTGGTCATCGTCGCCGACGATCATCACGCTGCTGTTGCCGCCCGCCAGCAGGCGGATCCAGGCGTACTGGATGCTGTTAGTATCCTGGAATTCGTCCACCAGCACGTTGGTGAAACGCTCGCGGTAGTGATTGAGGATATGCGGCTTGTTCAGCCACAGCTCATGCGCGCGCAGCAGCAGCTCGGCGAAATCCACCAGCCCCGCGCGATCGCAGGCTTCCTGATAGGCCTGGTAGATGCGCAGCCAGGTGGCCTCCACCGGGTTGTTGTAGGTTTCGACGTGCTGCGGGCGCAGGCCCTCGTCTTTCTTGCCGTTGATGTACCACATCGCCTGACGCGGCGGCCACTGCTTCTCGTCGACGTTCAGCGCCTTGATGATGCGCTTGAGCAGCCGCAGCTGGTCGTCGCTGTCGAGGATCTGGAAATCCTGCGGCAGGTTGGCCTCCAGGTGATGGGCGCGCAACAGACGATGCGCCAGGCCGTGGAAGGTGCCGATCCACATGCCGCCCTGGCTGGTGCCGATCAGATGTTCGATTCGGTGACGCATTTCCGCCGCCGCCTTGTTGGTGAAGGTCACCGCCATGATCGAATACGGCGAGCAGTTCTCCACCGACAGCAGCCAGGCGATGCGATGCACCAGCACCCGCGTCTTGCCGCTGCCCGCCCCGGCCAGAACCAACAGGTTGCTGCGCGGCGCCGCCACGGCTTCACGTTGTTTTTCATTCAGGCTGTCGAGCAGATCGGAGACGTCCATAGGCACCACTAATGGTTAAGGGAAAACCCGCCGGTGACGGGTTTTTCACTGGAAATTTATACAGAGTTCTGGCAGGGATTATAACAATGCTGTCAGCGATGCCAACTGCGAAATCTCAATATGCGGCAGCAGGCGGCTGTCGGCGGCCTGCATCAGGCAGCGTTGCCGATCGTTGATCCAACAGGCCTGCAGCCCCGCGCGCAGCGCGCCGGCGACGTCGGTAGTCAGATCGTCGCCCACGTGCAGGATCTGCCCGGGCGCCACGCCCAGCCGTTCGACGGCCAGGTGATACATGTCCTGATACGGCTTGGCGCGCCCGTCCGGCCCGGATCGCAACACGAACTGGAAGTAACCGTCCAGGCCGCACTGCGCCGGATCGGCGTTGCCGTTGGTGATCGCCACCAGCGGGTAGCGCGCGGCCAGCGCCTTCAGCGTGGCGTGGGTCGCTTCCGGCACCTCGATGCGGCTGCGCCACAGCGCGAAGTTTTGCATCGCCGCATCGGCTCCGATCGCGGCTTCGGCGTCGCGCAGCCCCTGCCGGCTCAGCGCCAGATGAATGGCGCGCCAGCGCCACTGGGTGACGTCGTGGTAGATCTCCGGATCCTGCTCACGCAGCTCCTGGCGCAGACGGTGGAAATCCGCCGACTGGAAGCTGTTCAGGCCGGGATGGTAGCTCTGCAGGAAGGCCACCGACTGCTGCTCGGTTTGCCGGATCACCGGACGGTTGTCATACAGCGTGTCGTCCAGATCGAAAGTCAGCGCCGCCAGCGGGCGCAGCGGGCGATAAAAATGCATCAGGATTTCCCCCGTTTGGCGCGCGGATGCGCGGCATCGTACACGTTCGCCAGATGTTGAAAGTCGAGGTGGGTATAAATTTGCGTGGTGGTCAGGTTGGCGTGGCCGAGCAGCTCCTGCACCGCACGCAGATCGCCGCTCGACTCCAGCATGTGGGTCGCGAAGGAGTGACGCAGTTTGTGCGGGTGAATATGGCTGTTGACGCCCTGTTTCACGCCCCATTCGGCGAAGCGCTTTTGCACGTTGCGCGTCGAGATGCGCCGCCCCTGATTGGACAGGAACATCGCGTCATCTTCCGGCCCGAACAGATCGCGCATCGCCAGCCAGTGTTCCAGCCAGGTGACGGCGGTGCGCCCGATCGGCAGTTTACGCTCTTTGCTGCCTTTCCCCATCACCCACACCTCGCCGGCCGCCATATCGACATGGCGGCAATCCAGCCCCACCAGCTCGGAGAGACGCAGGCCGGCGCCGTACATCACCTCCAGCATGGCGCGATCCCGCACCGCCAGCGGATCGTTGAGATCGATCTCCAGCAGCTGGTTCATTTCATCGACGTCGATGTTTTTCGGCAGATGGCGACCGCTGCGCGGCGTGCGGATGCCTTTGGCCGGGTTGGCGTGCAGCACGCCTTGGCTGACCAGCCAGTCGAGGAAACTGCGCAACGAAGAGAGCCGCAGCGCCAGGCTGGCGGACTGCAGGCCGGCGCGTTTGCTGCGCGCCGCCAGCATGCGCACCCGGGCGGCATCCAGCGCCGTCCAGTCGGTGACGCCGATCTCCTGCGCCAGGCGCATCAGCGCCGCCAGCTGGCGCGAATAGCTGAGCTGCGTCAGCGGGCTGAGTTGCCGTTCTACCTTGAGATAACGCAGAAAAGCGTCCACCGGCTGCTGCAGGCTGGGCGCAATCGGCGTCATGCGCGTTCGATCCAGCGTTCCAGCAGTTCCGGCAGCATGCGCGCCAGTTGATTGAGCATCACCGTGCCCATGCCCTGCTGATAGTGTTGCGTATCGCGGCTGCTGAAGATCACCATGCCCAGCTCGCCGTCGTCGCCAAGCATCGACAGCGCCACCGAACCAATCTGGCCGATCTGTTTGGCCTGCGGCAACAGCAGCAGCAGTTCGGGGCCGTTCAGGCCGCCGAGGTAGTGTTGTTCGCTGCCCAGCCGCTGGATGCGGAACGGCTCGAACGCCGAACGCGTCAGCGCCAGATGGGTGAAATCGGAAGGCGCGCCGATATTCCAGCGCTCGGCGAACAGGCGCACCGTGGCGCCGGCCAAACCGAAGCCGCGCGCCCAGCGCTGCAGCCGGTTGAGCATGTCCTGCAAGCTGTCGGCGGTGGCCAAATCGGCCTGCAGGTGCAGCAACCGGGCGAACAGCCCTTCGTTAGCGCTGGCCTGCTCCATCAGCAGCGTGATCTCTTCTTCCAGCCGTTCGATGTGATTGCGCTGGCGGGCCAGATGCCATTCCACCAACGAAACGGTGCCGCGCACCGGGTGCGGCACGCGCATCTGCTCAACCTGGCGCGCGTTGCGAATAAAGAAATCCGGGTTCTGCAGCAGGTACTGCATCACGGTGTCGTCATCCAGCGCCAGGCCGGCGACGCTCTGTTCTTCTACGCTTTTCATAGATGAATAAATCCGTCATAGACATGGGTTGCCGGACCGGTCATAAACAGCGGGTTGCCCGGCCCTTTCCAGCGAATATGCAGGCTGCCGCCCGGCAGCTCTACATGCACTTCTTCTGACAGCAATTCCTGTTGGATCCCCACCGCCACCGCCGCACAGGCGCCGCTGCCGCAGGCCTGCGTTTCACCGGCGCCGCGCTCATAAACGCGCAGCTTGATGTGATCGCGGCTGACCACCTGCATAAAGCCGATGTTGGCCCGTTCCGGGAAGCGTTCATGCCCTTCCAGCACCGGCCCGAGCAGCTCCACCTTGGCGGTGTTTACGTCGTCCACCTGCAAAACACAATGCGGGTTGCCCATCGACACCACGCCGCACAACACGGTATGTTCCGCCGCGCGCATGATGTAGGTCTTTTCAGCCTTGGCGGCGCGGAACGGCACCGCCTGCGGGTCGAAATTCGGCTCACCCATGTTGACGCACACCAGATCGTCGTCGGTGACGCTGAGCACCATGCGCCCGGTTTGGGTGCTGACGCGGATGTCGCGTTTGTTGGTCAGCCCTTTCAGCCGCACGAAGCGCGCGAAGCAACGCGCGCCGTTGCCGCACTGCGCCACTTCGCTGCCGTCGGCGTTAAAAATTCGGTAGTGAAAATCCAGTTCGGGATCGTAAGGCGGTTCTACCACCAGCATCTGGTCAAAGCCGACGCCCAGGTGCCGATCGGCCAGCCGGCGGATCAGCTCAGGTGAAAAATAGACATTCTGTGTAACGGCATCGACCACCATAAAGTCGTTGCCCAGACCGTGCATTTTGGAGAACTGCATATCATACTCCGCTATCTGGACGCGCTATCCGTCTTGATTTTACGGCGGCGCTCGCCACCGCAAACAGGGTGTTACTGGTCAACCATCGACGGTTTTTGCTGAGAGCCAGACTGCTCCTGCTGGTTCTTTTGCACCTGATCGCCCGTTTGCACCGGCGGCTTGGCCGGTTTCTGGCTGGCGGGGTCGGCAGGCGGGAAGTAAAGCGGGCCTTTCAGACCACAGCCGGCGAGGCCGGTAACCAGAACTGCCATCAGCGCATAGCGTAGTTGTTTTTTCATTTGCATTAATGCCTGTAATTCATGCGTCCAAGGTCTCTATAATCGCAGGTGGATCATGAAAAGCAATAGGAATTGAATATGAACGACAGCGAGTTTCACCAGTTGGCCGACCAGCTGATGCTGAATATTGAAGAGACACTGGACGATTTTGACGGCGATGCGGACATCGATTACGAAACCAATGGCGGCGTGATGACGCTGAGCTTCGAAAACGGCACCAAAATTGTCATCAACCGCCAGGAGCCGCTGCACCAGGTGTGGCTCGCCACCAAGGCCGGCGGCTACCACTTCAACTACCGCGACGGCGTCTGGTTATGCGATCGCAGCGGGCAGCCGTTTTATCAGCTGCTCAGCGAAGCGGCCAGCGCGCAGGCCGGTGAGGAACTGCGTTTTTCCTGAGGCAATGCGGGGCTCGGCCACCGAGCCCTTGCGGCGTCAATGCAGCTGGAACTGCTGTTTGAGTGGCTGAGCGGCGCCGTCGGCCACCGTCACGCACAGGCTGGACAGCACGTTGCTGCGGAACGGGATCACCTGCGTGCGCCCGTCGAGCTGCACGATTTGATAGAACTGCGGCAGGTTGAAGTTGATGAAGCTGGAGCCGTAGGTGAAACGATCGTGCGATGAAGAGTAGAAGCGGCTGACGTCGCGCACCAGCTCTTCTTTACTGCCCTCGCAGTGGTGATACACCTCCACCCGGTTCGACTCATCCAGAATATAGATGTTGAAGCCCTTGTCGTCTGAGGTGTCTTCGAAGAAGAACTGGATGATCCCCTCGCTGGCGAAGCCGTCCACCACCGGCGGCAGATGCACCTGATCGGTTTCCACCTTGATAGACAGGCCGTGCAGCTTGTTGTTGGAGATGGCGCCGTAAAACTCCACCGCATTCTCCAGCTTTTGCACCGACACGCTCAGGCGCTCGAAGAACAGCCCCCAGGTCTGCCCGGCGACGCGCACCGCCTTGAAGCGGCCGGGTTCCAGCCGGGTGCTGGACAGGCGCAGCTCGATGCACTCCGATACCAGCTGCTGAATACGGGTGCGGATCAGGCCGCGCAGGTGCTGACTGTAGCAGAACACTTCCACCGACTCCGGCGGCGCGGCGTCCTGATGCATTTTGCCGAGAATGGTTTTCAGCGCTTCCAGCACCGACTGCTCACCGCTGAAATGCAGGGTGCGCACCTCGTTCCAGGAGTTGCGGTACAGCAGATCGATGCTGCCCACCAGACACTGCTGCTGCTGGCCGAAGCTGAACACGTCCAGTTTGCGGAAATCGAAGTGCACCACCTGATTGCGGAACGCGGCGGTCGGATCGTTTTCCAGATTGACGATGATCGCCAGATGGCGAATTTCGCACGGGCTGTACAGCGCTTTCGGCGTCGGCGCCGGCAGGCGCAGCGGGAAGTGATGGGAAACGTCGGCCACCAGCTCCTGCAGCTTGGCGGTATCGCACAGGTTGCCGCTCTTGATGTGCAGGCGGGTCTGCGGCGTCAGCAGGCCGTTGAAATAGGCCCAGGCCACCAGCTTGTTCAGGTAGCGGTTATATTCCAGCGGCTGATGGCTGACGATCGAATCCATAGCCGGGGCCTGATTGTACAGGTACCAGCCGGTGCGGTTGGCGCGGCCAACCGGCACGTGAATAAAGGTTAAATCGTTTTCCGACAGGTCCGGCGAAATCTGCGGGTTCACCAACGTCACCTTGCCGGGCAGCGCTTCGAACGCCGCATACAGTTTGCGGGTCAGCACGCCGATATCCTGCGGGCTGGCGCTGACGCTGAGGTTGTTGCGGCGGGCGAAACGGATCAGGTTGCGGTAGCTCTGCATCATCGCGTCGAGCAGTTCGTTGTGCGCTTCGCGCACCCGCTCGATCTTCCAGTTGGCGCGGTTGTCCAGCATCGCCAGACGCTCTTCGCTCCAGCCCCACTCGCTGACCAGTTGGCTGAGGATCTCGCGCCGCCAGCCGACGCAGGCCTTGGCCAGCGACAGCTTTTCACACACTTTCAGGTAGAAACAGCGGCGGGCCAGATCGAGGCGGGTGGTGTCGTTGATGTCGGTCAGGTAGCGGGTCACGCGCTCGAGCATCATGCAGTAGGCGTCGAGCCCGAAGCTGACGATCTCACCCTGGTGCAGGCGATGTTTGATGTCCGTCGCCAGCAGCTGGGTATTGGGGTATTCCCAGGAATAGGCTTCCAGCAGCAGGGTCTTCAGCACCGCCTTGTAAGGCGAATCGATGCTCTTGTACAGCTGCCACAGGCTGGCGCCGAAGTACTCTTCCGCCGACAGCGAACTCAGGCCGCCGAGATCCAGCCACTCGTTCGGCGTCAGCGCGCCCTGCGCGTACAGCGACAGCACGTATTCATCGTAGTGCGCTTCTTCTTCGCCCGGCACCATGTTCCACAGGATGCGTTTGCCGGCCAGGCGCACCGCGGTGCGGTAGAACTCGTCCAGCAACAGGATGTGCTGCGTCGAGCCGCAGTCTTCGCCGCCCAGGCTGCCACTTTCATTATGGCGGAAACGGTTTTCGTCGATCAGGAAGAAGCTGACCTCCACCCCCATCGAGGCGGCCCACTTCTCAAGCAGGCTGCATTTTTGCTGCAGGCGGGTGCGTTCTTCGTTGTCCAGCCAGGACTGGTGGCAGACCCAGATGTCGAGATCCGAGCTGCAGCTTTGGCCGATAGACGAGGTGCTGCCCATCGAATAGACGCCGGTGATCGGCAGCTCGCCGCTGGCCGGTTTGTCAAACGGGCTGCCCCATTTGTCTTCTAAATCGTTCAGGTATTCTTGTTGAGTTTCATCAGGCGTGTAGAGGCAAATGCCGTGGGGAACGTTACCGTTCAGGTAACCCGGCATCAGCGGGTGGTGGTGGTGCAGTAAGGTGGGCAGCAGACTGTATACCCGTTGAAACGCGGGCTTCATAGCCGCCAGGGCGCGATCGACGCGTAGCTGATTGATCGCATCCAGTCTCTGCTTCAATGTCTCGATGTAGAGGTACAAGACGTCTCGCCTGATTATCCCGGTGTTTAGAAAAAAACCCGTATTCCATAAGCGCCGTTAGTGTAAGAAGAATATTTGGCGACTTATTGCTGGAAACGTGATCAATTTAACACCTTGCTGATTGACCGTAAAGGAGGTAACGCTTCACAATTATTGTAGCGCTTCCCTAAACGATTTACCCGCAGTGTTAACTGCCCCAAAGCACATCACACGTCCCTTTGATTCCGTTGTCCTTTTTCCGCCTCCGGCTTCTTGCACTGACAGTATTGGCTCTCAGTGGTAGGATGGATGGCGAAATATAAAAACGGTAACAAGCATGTTAGACAAAATTATTCGAATTGCCACCCGACAAAGCCCGCTTGCTCTTTGGCAAGCACATTATGTGCAGCAACGTCTGATGGCCTGCCATCCCGGCCTGCAGGTCGAGTTGGTGCCGATGGTCACCCGCGGCGACGTTATTCTGGATACGCCGTTGGCGAAAGTCGGCGGTAAAGGCCTGTTTGTTAAAGAACTCGAGCTGGCGCTGCTGGAAGGCCGCGCCGACATCGCCGTGCATTCGATGAAAGACGTGCCGGTCGATTTCCCTGCCGGGCTCGGTTTGACCACCATTTGCGAACGCGAAGATCCGCGCGACGCTTTTGTTTCCAATCGTTTCGCCTCGCTCGATCAGCTGCCGCAGGGCAGCGTGGTCGGCACCTCCAGCCTACGCCGCCAGTGCCAGCTGCGTGAACGCCGCCCGGATCTGATCGTGCGCGACCTGCGCGGCAACGTCGGCACTCGCCTGGCCAAGCTGGACAACGGCGACTACGACGCGATTATCCTGGCGGTGGCCGGCCTGAAGCGTTTAGGTCTGGAGCAACGCATCCGCAGCCCGCTGAGCGCCGAAGAGTGTCTGCCGGCGGTCGGCCAGGGTGCGGTCGGCATTGAATGCCGTCTCGACGACAGCGTCACCCGCGCGCTGCTGGCGCCGCTGAACCATGCGGCCACCGAAACCCGCGTACGCGCCGAGCGGGCGATGAATACCCGCCTGGAAGGCGGCTGCCAGGTGCCGATCGGCAGTTATGCCGAACTGGATGGCGACAGCCTGTGGCTGCGCGCCCTGGTCGGCGCGCCGGACGGCAGCCAGATGGTGCGCGGCGAACGCCGCGGCCCGGCCGCCGAAGCCGAACGGATGGGCGTTGAGCTGGCGGAAGAGCTGCTGGCGCGCGGCGCGCGCGAGATCCTGCGCGAGGTTTATCAGGGAAATCCGCCGGCATGACGATCCTGGTAACCCGCCCATCGCCTTCGGGGGAGCTGTTAGTGAGCCGGCTACGCGCACTCGGCCGGGTTGCCTATCATGCACCGCTGATCGACTTCGCCCCCGGCGGCGATCTGCCGAAGCTGCCGCAGGCGTTGCAGCAGCTTAGCGCCGGCGATCTGGTGTTCGTGCTGTCGCAGCATTCGGTGAGTTATGCCGATTCGGTTATCGGCCGCGCCGGGCTGAGCTGGCCCGCTCACCTGGCTTATTACGCCATCGGCCGCACCACCGGGCTGGCGCTGCACCGCATCAGCAGTTTGCCGGTGGAGTACCCGCGCGAACGCGAGATCAGCGAAACGCTGCTGCTGCTGCCGGCGCTGCAAAAGCTGGCGGGCAAACGCGCGCTGATTTTGCGCGGCAACGGCGGCCGCGAACTGTTGGGGTCGACGCTGAGCGAGCGCGGCGCCGACGTCAGCTATTATGAATGCTATCAACGCAGCCCGGTGCACTATGACGGCAGCGAGCAAAGCGCCCACTGGCAGCGCGCCGGTGTGGATACGCTGGTGGTGACCAGCGGTGAAATGTTACAACAGCTCTATACTTTAGTTCCTGATTACTATCGTTCTTCATGGCTGCTGCGTTGCCGCCTGGTAGTAGTGAGCGAACGCCTGGCTACCCTCGCCCGGGACTTGGGCTGGCGTACGATTCGGGTAGCTGACAACGCCGATAATGACGCGCTGATCCGCGCGCTACAATAATCTGACTATGGGATGTGCCACTATGACGGAACAAAATACCCCATCCGCCCCGGTTGAAGAGCCAACCACCGCGGTTGAGAGCTCCCAGCAGCCAGCCGCTGCCAGCCGCAAAGGCAAGAACACCGGCCCGGTGCTCGGCGCGATCGCTATCGTGCTGGTCATCGCCCTCGGCGCGGGCGGCTATTACCACACGCACAAGCAGGCGCAACAGCTGATCGCCGCCAATCAGGCGCTGCAACAGCAGCTTGAAGGCGTAAAGCAGAGCCAACAGCAGGAAAGAAATGCGCTGGAAGGCCTGCTGCAGCAGCAGGGTAAAACCCTGGACGCCGCCGATCGCGAGCAGGCGAATCTGGCGCGCCAACTGAGCGAGCTGCAGGAAAAAGTGGCGACCATCTCCGGCAGCGACGCCAAAACCTGGCTGCTGGCGCAGGCCGATTTCCTGGTGAAAATGGCCGGCCGCAAGCTGTGGAGCGATCAGGATGTGACCAGCGCCGCCGCGCTGCTGAAAAGCGCCGACGCCAGCCTGGCGGATATGAACGATCCGAGCCTACTCGACGTGCGCCGCGCCATTACCGAAGACATCAGCACGCTTTCCACGCTGACCCAGGTCGATTACGACGGCATCATCCTCAAGGTCAATCAGCTGTCCAATCAGGTGGATAACCTGCGCCTGGCGGACAACGACACCGACGAAGCGCCGATGGATCAAAACAGCAGCGAGCTCTCCGGCTCGATCGGCGAATGGCGGCAGAACCTGGCCAAGAGCTGGCGCAATTTCATGACCGACTTCATCACCATCCGCCGCCGCGACACCAGCGCCGAACCGCTGCTGGCGCCGAACCAGGACATCTACCTGCGCGAGAACATTCGTTCGCGCCTGCTGGTGGCCGCACAGGCCATCCCGCGCCATCAGAACGAGACCTACAAGCAGTCGCTGGAAACCGTCTCTACCTGGGTGCGCGCCTATTTCGACACCACCGACCCGGCGACCAAGGCCTTCCTTGAAGAGCTGGATAACCTGAGCCAACAGTCGATCTCGATGGATGTGCCGGATCAGCTGAAGAGCCAGCCGCTGCTGGAAAAAGTGATGCAGACCCGGGTGCGCAACCTGATGACCCAGTCCCCTGCCGCTCACCAGGAGGGTTAAGCCATGTTACGCGTGCTATTTCTGTTCCTGGTGGTGATCGCCAGCGTGGTGCTCGGGCCGATGTTAGCCGGGCATCAGGGCTATGTGCTGATCCAGACCGATAATTACAATATTGAAACCAGCGTCACCGGCCTGGTGATCATGCTGGTGCTGCTGTTCGTGGTGCTGCTGGCGATCGAATGGATCCTGCGCCGTATCTTCCGTACCGGCGCCCGCACGCGCGGCTGGTTTATCGGCCGCAAGCGCACCCGCGCGCGCCAGCAAACCAAAGCCGCGCTGATCAAACTGGCGGAAGGCGACTACAAGCAGGTTGAAAAGCTGATGACGCGCAACGCCGATCACGCTGAGCAACCGGTGGTGAACTACCTGCTGGCCGCCGAGGCCGCACAACAACGCGGCGATGACTTCCGTACCAACCAATATCTGGAGCGCGCCGCTGAAGCCGCCGATACCGATCAGCTGCCGGTGGATATCACCCGGGTTCGCATCCAGCTGGCGCAGGGCGAGAACCATGCCGCGCGCCACGGCGTCGATCGCCTGCTGAACCAGGCGCCGCGCCATCCGGAAGTGTTGCGCCTGGCGGAACAAGCCTATCTGCGCACCGGCGCCTACGCGTCGCTGCTGGAAGTGCTGCCGTCGATGCGTAAAATCGAGCTGCACAGTGAAGAGCAGCTGCAGGCATTGCAGCAACAGGCTTATATCGGGCTGATGAATCAGGCGATGGCGGACGAAGGCAGCGAAGGCCTGAAGCGCTGGTGGAAAGATCAGAGCCGCAAGACGCGTCACGAAGTGCCGCTGCAAATCGCGATGGTGGAGCACCTGATCGAATGCAACGACCACGAACTGGCGCAGGAGATTGTGCTCGACAGCCTGAAGCGCCAATATGACGAGCGCCTGGTGCTGTTGCTGCCGCGGCTGAAGTCCGGCAACCCCGAGCAGTTGGAAAAAGCGCTGCGTCAGCAGATGAAGCAACACGGCGCGACGCCGCTGCTGAACAGCACGCTGGGGCAACTGCTGATGAAGCACGGCGAGTGGCAGCAAGCGGCCGACGCTTTCCGCGAAGCGTTGAAACAGCGCCCGGATGCTTACGACTACGCCTGGTTGGCCGATACGCTGGAAAAACTGCATCGTTCGGATGAAGCGGCGCAGATGCGACGTGAGGGACTGATGTTGACGCTGAAACAGAACGGCGGCGAATAACGCCCTGCCAAAGTGAGAAAAGCGCGGCTCCGATGCCGCGCTTTTTTTTGCCCAGGGTTTTCTGTGGCGCAAAAAAAAACACTTGCCGTATGGCAAGTGTATAAAGAAGCAATCAGGTCTAGGACAACAGGGGCGGTGCCTCACTCAACGTTTTGCCCTGAGCGTGATGACGGGTTAGTCATCGTTCTCGTGGGCGATAGGCACCCTAAATCGGCTCTGCGTCATTCCCAGGGTTTATGAAGCCTAAGGCGAACATAAGAGGTGGAATGAGCATCTACGCTATAGATAATGCATTTGACGTGCCAACTTTTAGATTGAGCCCATTTCCAATAGGAAATTTAATTCAATGCATTGAAATATAAATAATTTATACTTCCTCCCCACCCTTCCTGCCTGATACCTCTCCCTGGCATTCCATGCCAGCGGCCGTTATAAGAATGTCGCTTCAAAACGACGGCTTAAGTCAAATCCATTTTTATCTTTTAAAATCAATAAATTATTTGTCTCAACCTGACGACAGCGCTGGATGGTCATGTCGCTGAAAACCAACATGCTCACAGGCAGGCACAAGATGCCAGCCCTCATGGATGCAAAAAGCCCGCACATTGCTGCGCGGGCCTGCCTTCTCGTCTCGCTTCGCGAGGCTCCTCCTGCGGAGGTACTCATCCTCATAAACTGCAGACGAAAAAAAACCTGCTTTAAAAAGCAGGTTTTTCGAATGTGGTCGGCGAGAGAGGATTCGAACCTCCGACCCACTGGTCCCAAACCAGTTGCGCTACCAAGCTGCGCTACTCGCCGATTTGTGTTGCTCATACTACCCGATTTATCAGACCGTTGTCCATATAAATCTTATATTTATCAGATATTTTGCGTGGTGCGAAGAGAGGGACTTGAACCCTCACGTCCGTAAGAACACTAACACCTGAAGCTAGCGCGTCTACCAATTCCGCCACCTTCGCACTGTCACAAAATACTGCTAAATCTTCACTTCATCAGGAAGTGGGGTGGCTAATGGGACTCGAACCCACGACAACTGGAATCACAATCCAGGGCTCTACCAACTGAGCTATAGCCACCATTACTACTTCTTCTTACTCACGCGGTAATATTACCACCGCAGCTCCTGCGCACAAACTTAATGGCGCGCCCGACAGGATTCGAACCTGAGACCTCTGCCTCCGGAGGGCAGCGCTCTATCCAGCTGAGCTACGGGCGCGTAGCGCCGTTGCGGGAGGGGATACTACGGATTTACGCCAATCCTGTCTAGTGCTTTTTCGCAGAAATGTTGCGTTTGATTACGCTTTGCTCACTCCTGCGCAGGAAAGCGCACTCCGTAGCCCCTTTTCACCGTTTATTGCCGTGTTTCTACCCGATTTTCAGCCGGATGATGTTTCTTATGCATGCCGAAAGCGAAGTAGCACAGGCTGACGCCCGCTAAGAAAATCGCCCCGACCAGCAGGGAAATTCGCGTATCCGGGTTGATTCCCATGCCGACCAGTACGCAAACCAGAAAAGCGATGGTCAGATAGTTCACATACGGGAACATGATCGACTTAAAGCTGTGGTTTTTGATCGCTTCCTTATGGGCGCGGCGGAAATAGAGCTGGCTGATCAGCACCACGAACCACGGCACCATGCCCGGCAACACGCTGGCGCTGTAGACATAGACGAACACCTGCTCCGGATTAGGGATGATGTAGTTCAGCGCGGAGCCCACCAACAGGCAGCCAATGGTGACGGCGATGCAGTTGACCGGCACGCCGCTGGCGGAAAGCTTGGTCAGCGCCGCCGGCAGTTGGCGATTCTTGGCCAGGGCGTACAGCATGCGGCCGCCGCTGTACATGCCGCTGTTGCAGCCGGAAAGCGCGGCGGTCAGTACCACGAAGTTGATGATGCCGGCGGCGGCGACGATGCCGATCTTGGCGAAGGTCAGCACGAACGGGCTGCCGGTGGTGCCGATGCCGTTCCACGGGAAGATGGTCACGATGACGAAGATCGCGCCGACATAGAAGATCAGGATGCGCCACAGGATATTGTTGATCGCGCGTTTCAGTGTCACCTGCGGGTTCTTGGCTTCCCCGGCGGTGATGCCCACCAGCTCAACCCCCTGATAGGACGCCACCACGATGCACAGCGCAAACAGGAAGCCTTTCCAGCCGCCGGCAAAGAAACCGCCGTGCGCCGTCAAATTGGCGAAACCGATAGGTTCACCGCCGTTGCCGAAGCCGAAGAAGATCACCCCCAGCCCCACCAGAATCATCACGATGATAGTGGTGACCTTGATCATGGCGAACCAGAACTCCAGCTCCCCATACAGGCGCACCGCCGCCAGGTTGGCCAGCGCCACCATCGCCACGGCAATCAGCGCCGGCACCCACTGCGGTATTTCCGGGAACCAGAACTGCACATACACCCCGATGGCGGTGATCTCAGAAATGCCGACGGCAATCCACATAAACCAGTAGCCCCAGGCGGTCAGATAACCGAAGTAGGGATTCATGTACTTATGCGCGTAAACGGCAAACGACCCGGCGACCGGCTCAAGGAACAGCATTTCTCCCATCGAACGCATAATGAAGAATACGAACAGCCCGGCGATGATGTAAGCCAGCAGCACCGATGGCCCCGCCCACTTCAGCGTACTGGCCGAGCCCATAAACAGGCCGACGCCGATGGTGCCCCCCAGAGCGATAAGCTCGATGTGCCGGGCCTCAAGACCCCGGTGTAGCCCTTGCGGTTTCTCTTTGTGTGCCATAAATCCTCAATAATTTTTCTCGGGTTGTGTTTGCCTGCCGGCCGCTGCCGGTCGTTATTGTCATTATTAAAAGAATAAATCATCCCCTGCCGATCGGACTGGCATCAACGGGTAGTCGGAGCGAAGTTACCGTGAGAAGGACATCGTTCAGCGCTGTCGCATCAGGCTTCAGCGGCCAGGGATAATTTCCGGGCGGTATCGTTTCGCATTTCGCCGCTATAAGCAAACCGCAATTTAAAACTTTATGGAATAAATGCGGCGGCGTTTAGGGCCGAGGGTTATAGATATGCGGGAGAAACGCACAAAAGCAGATTATTGGTACAGCAGTCCGGAGCGGAACAGCACTTTCCACCCCGGATGAGGGGTTACATCTTGCCGCTGTAGTAGTAGCCGACAAACTTCAACAGCTTCAACTGACGGCCGATGCGGCTGGGTTGGCTGAGCAGGCGGTAGAGCCATTCCAGACCAAGGTTCTGCCACACCTTGGGCGCACGCTTCACATGCCCGGTAAAAACGTCGTAGGTGCCGCCCACGCCCATATACAGCGCCTGCGGATGCACCTTGCGGCAGTCGCGCATCAGGATCTCCTGCTTCGGCGATCCCATCGCCACCGTCACGATAGCGGCGCCGCTGGCACGAATACGCTCGAACAGCGCTTCTCGCTGATCCGGTTTGAAATAGCCGTCCTGGCTGCCCACCAGGTTGACATTCCACTGGCTGCGCAGCTTCTGCTCGGTTTCCGCCAAGACTTCCGGCTTGCCGCCGACCAAGAAGACCGGCGTGCCTTCGCGGCCGGCGCGCTGCATCAACGCTTCCCACAGATCGGCGCCCGCGACGCGCGACACATCCGCCGCCGGGTATTTGCGGCGAATTGAGCGCACCATACTGATGCCGTCGGCGTACTTGTACTCCGCTTCATCCAGCAACGCATGCAGCGCCGGGTCCTCTTCCGCCTTCAGGATCTTTTCCGCATTCATCGCCACCAGCGTGCCCTGTTTGACCCGGCCGCCGTCGAACAGAAAGTCCATGCAATGCGCCATATCGCGAAAGCCCCACAGGCTGAAACCGCGCAGCTCATACTGCGGCACCGAAATCTTTGTTTCCATCGTTCTCATTACCCTTACAAAAGACCGTTGGCCCGAGGCGGAGACGCCAGCGCGCGGGCACGCGTCACTCTGGCCTTGATCAGCCCGGCGGTATCGAACAGCCAATACAGCAACTTCGCCAGCACCAGACAGGCGCCGAAAATAATGCAGAAGAACACCACGCGCGACACGAATGAGTCCACCCCTTCACGCGCCAACACGATCATGTTGAACACCGCGCCGAAGCAGAACCCCTGCAGAATGGCCGCCTTATAGCGGTTCGGCTCTGTTTTGCCCAGCTCATACAGCCAGTCGAACCACTTGATGATCATGCCCACCAGAATCGCGCCGAGCGGGATAAACAGCGCGCCGCCCATCACCACCAGCGAACCGATCAGCGTCGGCGAAATCGCCAGCCCGGAGTGGTTGTTCAGCACTTCCCAGGTGAAATAGTTGGCCGAGTTCAGCACCACGTCCGGCCGGCCCGGCCATAGCCAGGTTGGGATAAAGACGTAGAAATCACGCAAGATCGGCGCCAGGCCCTGGAAATCGATCTTGTCGTAATTTTGCAGCAGCAGCGCCAGGTTTTCCCACGGCGAGAAGGTATCGCGGGTCAGGTAGAGGAAGGTATAAAACGCTTCCGCGCCGCTGACGTCCAGGCTATAGCGCTTCAACGCCAGCCAGAACATGCCGACCACGCCGAATATGCCCGCCGCCGCCAGCATCCACAGCGTGATCCAGCCGCGCACGATGCCGATAAACAGGAACAGCGCGAAAGCGATGATGATATTGGCACGGGTGCCGCCGACGATCACGTAGGTCAGAATACCGAACGCCACCGTCGCCACCAGGAACAAAAACCAGGCGCGCAGATCCTGCCGCAGGAAATAGACCACCAGCATCGCCGGAATGAAGAAGTAGAAGAAACGCTTGAGCGCCACGCCGGACACATCGCTGGAGAAGATCTGGCTGTAGGAATTGAGCTTGAACAGCAGGAAGCCGTTCTGCATGAAGAAGATCCCAACGGTGCCGATCGCCACCAGCGCCAGCAGCACCCAGGTCATATGAGTCTCTACCCGGTTCATGGTGAACAGCGCCGCGCGCGGCTGAGTGCGGCGCTTGCGCAGCCGAGTCTTGTAAGTGACGTAATAGATGGCGTAAAACGCCGTCGCCGACAGCAGGGCGTACAACAGAAACTCCACCGGCACCACCTCGACGTCAAACTGAAACACCAGCAGACAGGTCAACGGGAAGCCGAAATAAAACGTCAGCAAATACAACAACGAGAATAAGACGTTGAAGTTAAAGCGCACGCGCCGAAACTCCTGATAGGTCAGCGTCAGGATAAACGTCAGGCTGACCAGATAGACGACGAATAAGCCGCCGAATTGCGCCAACGTCATGAGTGCTCTCCCGCCGCCAACGCCAAGGCTTGCTGCCAACCGTCGACATAGTTCGGATTGAAGAAGGCGATCGCCTGTTTATCCACCGCCGCCAGCTGACGCTGCGCTTCGCGCACCACCGCCTCGTCCAGCGAATCGCCGTAGAACAGCACCGGCAGGTGCTGTTCCGCCAGATCCTGCCAGAACGGGTTTTGCCGGCTGAGCACAAAAGGCACGCCGAACTGAATCAGCAGGCACAGGGTGCCAATCCCCTGCTGGCGATTGAAAATGAAATAGCCCAGATCGCAGGCGCGTAAAATATTGAGATAGTCCTCAAACGCCACCTGCTGCGTGAGCAGCTGCAGGTTTTTCTCGCCGAACAGCGGCAACCCGGCGACGCGCACTTGCTCGATGTAGGCGTCGTTATTGGCCGGATAGCCCATCGGCAGGATCACGCGCACGTTGGCGCCGAACTGCTGATGAATCGCCTGCAGCGCTTCGATATGCCGATTGCTGCGATCGCCGGAGTTGCCCACCAGAACCGTCATCGGCCCGGCCAGATTTTTCTCGACGTGAACGTCGGTCAGCGCCGGATCCATGCGGGTCGGGAAGTACAGCAGCGAGGCCGGCACCCGCGCATGGCGCTGCTGGTAGTGAATCACGTCGCCGCGAGTAGCAAACACATTCCCCACCCGCCCCTGCGCAATGCGGCGCAGCAGATAGAACAGCCGGAATTTCCAGCTGGTGGCGTCTTCATACAAATCGGCGCCCCAAATATGCCAACTGACCTGACGCGCCTTGATCTTGCCGCTCAGCAACGCCAGCCACAGCCCCGGATTGAACTGGCCGTGCAGGAAGAAGCGCGTCTCGCGATCGGCCTGGGCGCGGGCGATCACCGCCGCCGCCAGGCTCTTCTTGTCCGCGTAGGGCTTTATGTCCAGGGCGGGGAAATCCCCCAGTGCCGCCACATCCTTGGCCGCCACCATAAAATGCCGCGTCTGCTCAACCGGCAGACGCGGCGCCAGCACGTCGTTGAAGAAGCGCAGCACCGTCTGGTTATGATGCGGGATATCGGATCCCAGAACGTGAATCAGTGTGGTCATACTCGTCTACGATAAATAAGAAACACGCAGCTACAGAGCGCGAAATACACGATGTAGGTTGCCATATAGGCCTGAGCAGCTCCCAGCGCGCCATGCAGCGGGATCAGCCAGTGCGAGAACAGCGTCAGCAGCAGAAACTGGCTGACTTCCGTCAGGATATAGAAGCGCAGCGACGCTTTGGCGATCACCAGATAGCCGAACACATAAGCCCCGACTTTCAGCACGTCGCCCACCAGCTGCCAGGCAAACAGATCGCGCATAGCGACGAATTTGTCCGAGAACAGCAGCCAGATGGCGAAATCACGCAGCAACCACACCGTAAAGCTCGCCGCCGCTACCGCCGGCAGCACGAATTTCAGCGAGCGCACGATCTCCCGCGAGATGGCGCCCTTGTCCGTCAACCGCGACAGCGTCGGCAGCAGATAGACGGTAAACGAGGCGGTGATAAACTGCAGATAAGCATCGGAAATGCTGCTGACGCCCTGCCAAATCCCCACTTCATCCCAACCGTAATGCGCGGCCAACAGGTTACGCATCATCACGTAGGCCACCGGTAGCGTCACCGAGGTGATCAACGCCATGAGGGTGAATTTGCCGAGGTTGCCGGCCACCCCTTTGTCCCAGCGCGGAGCCAGGTAGCGCAGCGGCAACGTTTTGCGCCGCCACAGCATCAGCCCGGCCGGCACCACCACCAACGCCGGCACCAGCGCCAGCCCCGCCAGCGCGCCTTCATAGCCGCCCAGCTTGAAACACAGGTAATAAGCCACCACGCCGATCAGGCTGCCGCCGATCACCGCCAGCGCATTGCCCATCGCATCGCGATAGCCTTTAAGCACCGCCATGAACAGGTTGGCGTAGGCGATGCCCATCTGAATGAAAGCGACGGCGCGCACCACGCCGACGTACTCGGCATGCCCGAACAGCCCGATGCTGATCGGTTCGGCGGCGAACAGAAACACTAGCGCCAGCAAGGTCGAAAAACCCAGCACGATGCTCGATGCGGTACCGACCGCCAGGCGCAAACGCTGCGGATCCTGATGGTACTCCGCCACGTATTTGGTTATACCGTTAAAAATGCCCGCGCCGGACAGCACGCCCAGCACGGTGATCAACTGGCGAAAGTTACCCGCCTGCCCTACGCCGCTGGGGCCAAACGCCACCGCCAGCAGTTTCACCACCAACAGCCCCACGCCAATTTTGATCAGCGTGGAGCCGGCGGTCCATATCGATGCTTTTGCCAACGACATATCAGGCAAAGAAGCTCAGGATGGTATTGATTACCGTACGCTGATTGACATCAGACATATTGTAGAACAGCGGCAAGCGCACCAGGCGCGCACTTTCCTGCGTGGTGTAACGATCTTCACCGGCAAAGCGGCCAAAGCGTTCACCGGCCGGGCAGTCATGCAGCGGGATATAGTGGAACACCGCCATGATCTCGGCTTCCTTCAGATAACTGATGAAAGCCGTGCGATCGTCAATATCGCGCAGCTTGATATAGAACATGTGCGCATTGTGCACACAATCTGCCGGTAAGCTCGGCAGCTCGATGCGTCCGGCCTTCGCCAACGGCAGGAAACTGTCGTAGTACTTCTGCCACTGTGCCAAACGGCGCTGGTTGATGCGCTCCGCCACTTCCAACTGGCCCCACAGGTAGGCGGCCTGCAGGTCAGACATCAGATAGCTGGAACCGATGTCGCGCCAGGTATATTTATCGACCTGGCCACGGAAGAACTGGCTGCGGTTGGTGCCTTTTTCACGGATGACTTCCGCCCGATCGATCAGGGCCGGATCGTTCACCAGCGTCGCGCCGCCTTCGCCGCCGGCGGTGTAGTTTTTGGTTTCATGGAAGCTGAAGCAGCCGATATGGCCGATGGTGCCCAGTGCCTTGCCTTTGTAGGTCGACATCACGCCCTGCGCGGCGTCTTCCACTACGAACAGGTTATATTTCTTCGCCAGCGCCATGATGGTATCCATCTCGCAGGCAACGCCGGCATAGTGCACTGGCACAATCGCGCGGGTTTTATCGGTGATCGCCGCTTCGATTTTGGTTTCGTCGATGTTCATGGTGTCCGGACGCAGGTCGACGAACACCACTTTGGCACCGCGCAGCACAAAGGCGTTGGCGGTGGAAACGAAGGTAAAGCTCGGCATGATCACTTCGTCACCCGGCTGGATATCCAGCAGGATGGCGGCCATTTCCAACGACGCGGTGCAGGAAGGCGTCAACAGCACTTTCGCGCAGCCGAAACGCTGTTCCATCCACTGCTGGCAGCGACGGGTGAAACCGCCGTCGCCGCACAATTTGCCGCTGCCCATGGCAGCCTGCATATATTCCAGTTCAGTGCCAACAACCGGTGGAGCGTTAAATGGAATCATGTCTACCTCTGTATAGCCAGTACGCGGTGCTTTCAATCACGGCACCCTGTCGTTGATAGAGTCGTAATGCGGCGATATTGCCTGTCTGGGTCGCGACCCGCAGGCGCTGCACACCCTGGTGCCGGCAGGCCTCTTTGGCGGCGTTCATCAAGCGCGAACCTGTGCCCTTGCCCATCTCGCCGGGAAACGCCGCCAACAGGCCGATGCGCGCTTCGCTCTCGCCAATGTCGCGCAAGCTGACGAAGCCTTCAGGGCGTCCCTGACTATCCAGCGCTAATAGACACTGGCGGTCGAAAGTGCCTAAGACGGCTTTTTCGATCCACAGGGCATAAAACCGGCCGCTGTCGTCAGGTTGATACCAGGGCGCGCGAAATCGGCTGGCGCTGAAAACTTGCGCCGCTGCGGCGCGCAATGCCGGAATATCGGCCGCGGTCGCCTGACGAATCGCTTGTGTGCCGTGACTCGGCTCATCCGCTCGCCCGACATCGAGGTCCAAAACAAAATCGACTTCGCCCTCAACCAATCGGAATCCCAAATCGGCCAAACCATCCGCCAACGCAACGTGCTGCGCGGGGATCTTGGCCTGCACCAGGGCGTAAGCCGCCACATCGGCCTTGGCAAGCGCCGGAGCCGAGGGCGAGAAACTGAGCTTCGCGCTGTTGAGCGCGAAAAACTCGCTTTCCCACGCTAAAGGCTCAATACTGGCGTGGACGCGCATGCAATAGATCCAGTAAATATTTGCCATATCTGGCTTTGGACAGCGGCTCAACGGCGCATTTCACGCCGTCATCATTCAGACAGTCATTACGCCAAACACACTCTTCCAGGCAAACGAAGATACGTTTCAACGCCAAACTCCTTTGGTATCAACCACCCAGGTTTGCTTGATCTCTTCCGGCCGGATGGCCCTGAACTGCTGGTGATCGACCAACATCACGATCACATCGGCCTGCTGCAACGCCTCAGCAATTGGCGTCAACGTCACATGGCCCGCCAGCGACTTCGGCAACTGTTCGACGTTCGGTTCCACCGCCAGCGTTTCGCCAGCGTGCCATTCGGCGATCAGGTGCGCGACTTCTACCGCCGGGCTTTCACGCAAATCGTCGATATTCGGCTTGAAGGCCAGGCCGAAGCAGGCAATTTTCACCTCGGACGCGCGCTTGTCAGTAACGGCCAGGCAATCGGCCACCGCCGCTTTCACACGGTCGACCACCCACAGCGGTTTGCCGTCGTTCACCAGGCGTGCGGTGTGGATCAAGCGCGCCTGCTGCGGATTCTGTGCCACGATAAACCACGGATCGACGGCGATGCAGTGCCCCCCGACGCCCGGTCCCGGCTGCAGAATATTCACCCGCGGATGGCGGTTTGCCAGGCGGATAAGTTCCCAGACGTTAATCCCCTGCTCGGCGCAAATCAGCGACAGTTCATTGGCAAAGGCGATGTTCACATCGCGGAAGCTGTTTTCCGTCAGCTTGCACATCTCGGCGGTGCGCGAATTGGTGATCACGCATTCGCCCTCGAGGAAAATCTTGTACAGCGCGCTGGCGCGCACCGAGCACTTCGGCGTCATGCCGCCGATCACGCGGTCATTTTGAATCAGCTCCACCATCACCTGCCCCGGCAACACACGCTCCGGGCAGTAGGCGATATTCACATCCGCCGCTTCACCCGCGTGCTGCGGGAAACTGAGATCGCTGCGCGCCTGCGCCAGCCATTCCGCCATTTGTTCGGTGGCTCCCACCGGCGAGGTGGACTCCAGGATCACCAGATCGCCTTTTTTCAGCACCGGCGCCAGCGATTTCGCCGCCGCTTCGACATAGGCCAGATCCGGCTCGTGATCGCCTTTGAACGGCGTAGGCACCGCGATCAGGAAGGCATCGGCCGCCAGCGGTTTGGTCACCGCCTGCAGGAAACCGCCGTCGACGGCGTCCTTGACCACTTTGTCCAGATCCGGCTCAACGATATGGATCGCGCCGCGGTTAATGGTATCTACCGCATGTTGGTTAACATCTACACCCACCACTTTTTTCTTGCGGGAAGCAAACGCCGCCGCCGTTGGCAAGCCGATATAACCCAGGCCAATAACCGAAATAGTGTCAAAACTCATAGTTTCACCTGATGATTCTTTAAAGCTTCGAGGATACGGCGACAGGCATGTCCGTCACCGTATGGGTTGTGCGCCCGACTCATCGCGTGATATTCGCTTTCGTCCGTCAACAGCCGGGTCACCGCTTCAACAATTTTGGCCACATCGGTGCCGACCAGACGCACCGTGCCCGCATCTATCGCTTCCGGACGTTCGGTGGTGTCGCGCATCACCAGCACCGGTTTGCCTAACGATGGCGCCTCTTCTTGAATGCCGCCGGAATCGGTGAGGATCATATAAGCCTTGGTCATCAGGTAGACAAAAGGCAAATAGTCTTGGGGATCGATCAACATGACATTGTCGATGCCCTTGAGAATGCGATTAACCGGTTCGCTGACGTTCGGATTGAGGTGCACTGGATACACCACCTGCACTTCCGGATGGGTACGGGCAATTTCCGCCAACGCGCTGCAAATTCGTTCAAAACCGCCGCCAAAGCTTTCGCGACGATGGCCGGTGACCAGGATCAATTTCTTGGTGGCGTCTAGGTAGGGGTAGCGCTGCGCCAGATCGGCCTGTAGCGCGGCATGGCTCATCACCCGATCGCGCACCCAGAACAGCGCGTCGATCACCGTGTTGCCGGTCACGAAAATATGCTTATCCAGCAGCGACTCGCGCAGCAGATTTTTGCGCGAGTTTTCGGTCGGCGCGAAATGATACATCGCCAGATGGCCAGTCAGCTTGCGATTAGCCTCTTCAGGCCAGGGAGAGTAAAGATCGCCGGTGCGCAGCCCGGCCTCGACATGCCCGACGGGAATGCGCTGATAGAACGCCGCCAGGCTGGTCGCCAACGTCGTGGTGGTGTCGCCGTGCACCAGCACCACATCCGGTTTGAATTCCTCCAGCACGCCCTTCAATCCCTCCAGGATGCGGCAGGTGATTTCACTCAGCCCCTGGCCGGGTTTCATGATGTTCAGGTCGTAATCCGGCGTAATCTCAAACAACCGCAATACTTGATCCAACATCTCGCGATGCTGTGCCGTTACACAGACTCTTGATTCAAAGGCTTCATCCTGAGCCAGTGCATGTACCAGCGGCGCCATTTTAATGGCTTCAGGCCTGGTGCCGAAAACAGTCAACACTTTCACAGCGAATCTCTTTTGGTCGGTTAATCGCAGGCACCGCCTGCGAATGGGGCGCTTACGCGCCCTTCGTCAGATTATTATATTATTTTTTAACTACGCGTCCGACGCGCCAGGGCAACGCCCGCGCCGACCAGGGCACCCATCGCCCCCCACAGGATCAGCCAGAATGCCCGACGCGGGCTGTCGCGTTTTACCGGCTCTTCCGGCGTACGCAGGTAGCGATAAGTCTGAAACTTCTCATCCAACGTCGGGCCAACGTTCAACGTCGACAACATGGCGCGGTTTTGCTCATAATCCAGATCGTAGGCCGGGCCGGAAGCCTGTAGCCCTTCCAGACGCGCCTGCAGCATCGGCCGCCCCAGCAGGAACAGATCCGAATCCGGCAGTTGTTCGACCGGGGTGTCGGTTTGCGTGCGGCTGAAGCCCTGCGTTTCGGCGATTTTCAGCGCCTGTTGGGTGGTGTTCAATTCACGTTTGTAAACCGATTCCGCCACCGCTTCCTGACGCTTGACCTGCGCTTTCATCGACGTGGTACGGGCGGCCCAGGCCCCCTGGATCTCTTCGTTCAGATGCAGGGCGGCGCGGTGGCTGGCGAAATTCACATATTGGCGCAACAGGCGGTTGGCTTCCGCCGCACTCTCTGCCGTCAGCTTAACGCCGTCGTTCGGCGCTTTTTTGTCGTCGCGCGGTGTGAACTGAATGTTGTTGATCAGCTCGTCGAGCAACGCCGCATCGGCGCGGGCGTCCCCTTCCTGGCGCTGTTTGTAGTAATCGCTCTGCAGCCAGAAATCGCGACGCGTATCGTAAGCCGCCAGTTGCATGATGAATTCATTGTAGGCTTCGTCCGCGATACTCGGCTGCTCGCCGACCGTCGCCGGTAACGTACGTACATCCAGATTGCGCAGGAACTGTTGCTGCGAATAGTAACCGCCCAGTGCATTCACCGTGGGTTTGTCGGTGATCGCGGTGGCGCTCCATTCCTGTTTAACCAAATAAGAAACGCCCAGCGCAACCGCTGCAAACAGCGCCGCAATGCCGATAATCCATAATTTTCCGCGCCATAAGGTGCAGCACAGGCCGCGGATATCGAGTTCGTTATCCATCGTCGGGGTATTCTTGTTGTCAGACGTTGTTTCTGGATTCATCACAGCCCAAAAGCCTCTGGTTAAGATACTTGCTTGTTATCGCTCGAACGCCGCAAACGGCGCTTGATACGCTTGATGTATCTCGCGACGCGCCAGGCTCGCTTAATGCAATAACCATATAGGAAGAAAGCAAGCAAGAATAATGCCAACATCACCCATTCAGGAATGAAAGTCAGCCGTTCTCCGATCACGCCCACTGCCGCCAGCAACGCGGCCGCCAGGGTGATCAGCACGAAAGCCTGCCGCGGCGTAAAGCCTGCGCGCATGATCAGGTGATGAATATGCTGGCGATCGGGAGAGAAAGGGCTCATGCCTTTGCGTAAACGACGATACATGATTGCAATCATGTCCATCAGCGGAATAGCGATGATCCACAGCGCAGTTACCGGGTTGATCGAACGAGTGGCGCCTTGCGAGCTTTGCAGCAGCAGCCAGATGGCGGTGAAACCGATCAACGTGCTGCCCGCATCCCCCATAAACACCTTATAGCGGCGGCCGAGAATGCCGAGGTTAAGCAAAATATAGGGAACAATCGCGGCAATCATCGCAAAGCACCAGAACGCCAGCGCACTATGGCCGCTCAGGTACAGCAGCAGACCCAGCGCGCCGAAGGAAACGCACGACAGGCCACCCAGCAAGCCATCGATGCCGTCAACCATGTTGAAGGCGTTGATCGCCGCCCACACGGCGAACAGCGTCACCAAATACCCGAATGGCCCCAGCAAGACTTCCCAGTCGCCCAGCACATGGCCGAAGCTGCGCAGATACAGGCCGGCGAACACCATCATGGCGACACCGACCAGCGCCTGAACCAACGCGCGGATCTTGACGCTGATATCAAAGCGATCGTCCAAAGCACCGATGAACACTAAAACACCCGCACAAGTGAGGTAAAGTTCACCGTGGGCAATGTGTTGTTCCGATATAAGGAAAGCGAAACATAGCCCGGCGTAGACCGCAATGCCGCCAACCAACGGGATCAGCCCCTGATGACGTTTGCGGTAGTTGGGTTTATCAACCAAACCGATGCGCTTTGCTACCTTGCGGGCAACAAAAAGGAAAACTAAGGAAAACAGGAAAACAAATAGGATTTCAGTACTCATAGTGAGTAAGTTCACAATTAACAGATCTCGTAAGAAGATAAGGCAGCTTAACATGGGCGACAGGTTGTGCCATGAGGTCCCGTTGCCTTTCAGTCATTTCCTATGACGCCAGAATTCATTCCCGTTTCGCGCCTGTACTGACCCGGAATACTCCCCGGCTACGGTATGCCGTCAGCAGATTTCACGTACATCACAAACAAGAAAAACTCTCAATAAGTCGCGGAAACAACTTACTTTTCCATTATTGCTACTTATCGTATCCGCCAAAAGCGAAAAACGCCACGACTAGGCGTGGCGTTCAGCGAATTTTTTAACGAATTATGAGCGTTTCATCATATCGAAGAATTCATCGTTGGTTTTAGTCATCGCCAACTTATTGATGAGGAACTCCATCGCGTCAATCTCACCCATCGGGTGAATGATTTTGCGCAGGATCCACATTTTTTGCAGCTCTTCGGAGGTGGTGAGCAGCTCTTCTTTACGGGTACCGGAGCGGTTGTAATCGATCGCCGGGAATACGCGTTTCTCGGCAATTTTACGCGCCAAGTGCAATTCCATGTTGCCGGTACCTTTAAATTCTTCGTAGATCACTTCGTCCATCTTCGAACCGGTATCAACCAGCGCGGTCGCGATGATGGTCAGGCTGCCGCCCTCTTCCACGTTACGCGCCGCACCGAAGAAACGCTTCGGACGATGCAGGGCGTTGGCGTCCACACCACCGGTCAGCACCTTGCCAGAGGCCGGCACCACGGTGTTGTAGGCACGCGCCAGACGGGTGATGGAGTCGAGCAGAATGATCACGTCTTTCTTGTGCTCAACCAGGCGCTTGGCCTTCTCGATCACCATTTCGGCCACTTGCACGTGACGCGAAGCCGGCTCGTCGAAGGTCGATGCGATCACTTCGCCTTTCACCAGGCGCTGCATCTCGGTCACTTCTTCCGGACGTTCGTCGATCAGCAGCACCATCAGCACGCAGTCTGGGTGGTTGTAGGCGATGCTCTGCGCAATATTCTGCAGCAGCATGGTTTTACCGGCTTTCGGCGGTGCCACGATCAGGCCACGCTGGCCGCGGCCAATAGGCGCCGCCAGATCGAGTACGCGCGCCGTCAGGTCTTCGGTCGAGCCGTTGCCGCGCTCCATCCGCAGACGGGAATTGGCGTGCAGCGGCGTCAAGTTCTCGAACAGGATCTTGCTGCGGGCGTTTTCCGGCTTGTCGTAGTTGACTTCGTTGACTTTCAACAGGGCAAAATAGCGCTCGCCTTCTTTTGGCGGACGAATCTTACCGGAAATGGTGTCACCAGTGCGGAGGTTGAAGCGGCGGATTTGGCTAGGGGATACGTAGATGTCGTCGGGACCGGCGAGGTAGGAACTGTCTCCAGAGCGGAGGAAACCGAATCCATCCTGCAATATCTCGAGCACGCCGTCGCCGAAGATATCTTCTCCGCTTTTCGCATGTTGCTTCAGAATGGAGAAGATAATGTCCTGCTTGCGCATGCGGGCAAGGTTTTCCAGCCCCATATTTTCGCCGAGAGTAATCAGCTCAGAAACCGGCGTATTCTTTAATTCGGTAAGATTCATAGTGGTGGGTTCTTAAACTCGGGGTATGTCTCGAACTTGTATCGTGAATGGTATGGCAGCGAAATGCGTGCCTGTTTACTGGACGTTCGATCACCGGGCGCAGAGCCGTCGCGGTAAGAAATGGCTTACATCGGGCGCACGCATTGACGGTTGAAGATCGAAGGTACCTTAAAAATGATTTTTGCAAAACCGTTTGATTGCCAAAACACGGGCTGAGTTCAGTTTACTTTCAACGCCAGTGGTTCGACACAGAGTATAGCTTTAGATTCAAACTCTTTAGATTTAAAACTTCGGGCAAGTTCTATATGCAGTGTGGTTAAACTTAACACGCTTCTTGGCAGGCGTCTAGCGGTGAATTGAACATCACCGCCAGGCGCCTGATACTGGGCTTCCCGCCCGATTACAGATTCGCGTTCAGGAAATCTTTGAGCTGACCTTTGGACAACGCGCCAACCTTGGTCGCGGCCACTTCACCGTTCTTGAACAGCAACAGCGTAGGGATGCCACGGATACCGTACTTAGGCGCGGTAGCCGGGTTCTGATCGATATTCAGCTTGGTGATGGTCAGTTTGCCTTCGAACTCTTCGGCAATCTCATCCAGAATCGGAGCAATCATCTTGCACGGCCCACACCATTCAGCCCAGAAATCGACCAGGATCGGCCCTTCCGCTTTCAGCACGTCAGCTTCGAAGCTGCTGTCAGTCAGGTGAATAATTTTATCGCTCATGTTCTACTCCACAGGATTATGTCTACCTTGTTGGTGTAGCATTAACCAACTCAAGGTGATTTTATTGCACCGCGTTTATTTCAACGGATGTGCTTTCGTAAAGCAATAGTTAGCTGATATTCTACCACACTATGAGCAAAACACACTTGACCGAACAGAAGTTTTCCGACTTCGCCCTGCACCCGTTAGTCCTTGAAGCCCTTGAGAAAAAAGGGTTTCACAATTGCACGCCCATCCAGGCGTTAGCATTGCCGCTCACGCTCTCCGGGCGTGACGTTGCAGGTCAGGCGCAAACCGGTACCGGAAAGACGCTGGCGTTTTTGGCGTCTACTTTTCACTATTTGCTGACTCACCCGGCGAAACAGGATCGCCAGACCAATCAGCCGCGCGCCTTGATCATGGCGCCTACGCGTGAACTGGCGGTGCAAATCCACTCCGATGCGGAAGCGCTCTCCCAGAGCACCGGCCTGAAACTGGGCCTGGCCTACGGCGGCGACGGCTACGACAAACAGCTGAAAGTGCTGGAAAGCGGCGTGGACATTCTGATTGGCACCACCGGCCGTTTAATCGATTACACCAAACAGAACTATGTCGATCTCGGCGCGATACAGGTCGTCGTGCTGGATGAAGCCGATCGCATGTACGATCTTGGCTTTATCAAAGACATCCGTTGGCTGTTCCGCCGCATGCCTGCGGCCGATCAACGCCTGAACATGCTGTTCTCCGCTACCCTGTCCTATCGCGTACGCGAACTGGCCTTCGAGCAGATGAACAACGCCGAATATGTTGAAGTGGAACCGGAACAGAAAACCGGCCACCGCATTAAAGAAGAGCTGTTCTACCCGTCCAACGAAGAAAAAATGCGTCTGCTGCAGACGCTGATCGAAGAAGAGTGGCCGGATCGCGCCATCATCTTCGCCAACACCAAGCACCGCTGCGAAGACATCTGGGGCCATCTGGCCGCCGACGGTCACCGCGTGGGCCTGCTGACCGGTGACGTGGCGCAGAAAAAACGCCTGCGCATCCTCGACGACTTCACCAAAGGCAATCTCGATATTCTGGTCGCCACCGACGTCGCGGCGCGCGGTCTGCACATCCCTTCCGTCACGCACGTTTTCAACTACGATCTGCCTGACGACTGCGAAGACTACGTGCACCGCATCGGCCGTACCGGCCGCGCAGGCGCCAGCGGCCACTCCATCAGCCTGGCGTGTGAAGAGTATGCGCTCAACTTGCCGGCGATCGAGACCTATATCGACCACAGCATTCCGGTGAGCAAGTACAACAGCGATGCGCTGCTGACCGATTTGCCGGCGCCGAAGCGCCTGTCGCGCCCGCGCGGCGGCAACGGCCCACGTCGCAACTCCGCGCCTCGTCGCGGCGGCGCGCCGCGCAACAACCGTAAACGTTCGAGCTGATCGCCATGCTCAGTTCCAGCACGCTTTATGCTGCCATCGATCTCGGCTCCAACAGCTTCCACATGTTGGTAGTGCGCGAGGTGGCCGGCAGCATTCAGACTCTGGCGCGGATCAAGCGCAAAGTGCGCCTGGCGGCCGGGCTGGATCAGAACAATCACCTGTCGCATGAGGCCATGCAACGCGGCTGGCAGTGCCTGCGGCTGTTCTCGGAACGCCTGCAGGACATTCCGCGCGAACAGATCCGCGTCGTCGCCACCGCCACGCTGCGTCTGGCGTCCAACGCCGATGAGTTCCTGCAGGCCGCCGAGCAAATCCTCGGCTGCCCGGTACAGGTGATCAGCGGCGAAGAAGAGGCACGGCTGATCTATCACGGCGTCGCGCACACCACCGGCGGGCCGGATCGTCGGCTGGTCGTCGACATCGGCGGCGGCAGCACCGAACTGGTCACCGGCACCGGCGCACAGGCAACGCAGCTGTATAGCCTGTCGATGGGCTGCGTCACCTGGCTGGAACGCTACTTCAGCGACCGCAACCTTGGGCAAGAAAACTTCGAGCGCGCCGAACAGGCCGCGCGCGAAATGGTGCGGCCGATCGCAGCGCAATTGCGCCAGCAAGGTTGGCAGATCTGCGTCGGCGCTTCCGGCACCGTGCAAGCGCTGCAGGAGATCATGGTGGCGCAGGGCATGGATGAGCGCATCACCCTGCCCAAACTGCGCCAGCTGAAACAGCGCGCCATTCAGTGCGGCAAGCTGGAAGAGCTGGAGATCGAAGGGTTGACGCTGGAGCGCGCGCTGGTGTTCCCGAGCGGCCTGTCCATCCTGTTGGCCATCTTCCAGGAGCTGGGCATCGAGAGCATGATGCTGGCCGGCGGGGCGCTGCGTGAAGGTCTGGTTTACGGCATGTTGCATCTGCCGGTGGAGCAGGATATTCGCATCCGCACCATCCGCAACCTGCAGCGCCGCTACCTGATCGACACCGAGCAGGCCGAACGCGTCAGCCAGCTCGCCGCCAACTTCTCGCAGCAGGTCGCCAACGAGTGGCAGCTGGATGCGCGATGTCGCGAGCTGTTGCACAGCGCCAGTCTAATTCACGAACTCGGCCTCAGCGTCGATTTCAAGCAGGCGCCGCAACACGCCGCCTACCTGATCCGCCACCTGGACTTACCCGGCTTTACCCCGGCGCAGAAAAAACTGCTGGCCACCCTGCTGCAAAATCAGAGCAACACCCTCGACCTGTCGCTGTTGAACCAGCAAAACGCCCTGCCGCCGCGCACTGCGCAGCGCCTGTGCCGCATTTTGCGCCTGGCGATCATCTTCGCCAGCCGCCGCCGCGACGACACGCTGCCGGCGGTGCGGTTACGCGCCAATCAGGACGATGAACTGACGGTGATCTTGCCGCCGGGCTGGCTGGAACAGCATCCGCTGCGCGCCGAGGCGCTGGAGCAGGAGAGCCACTGGCAGAGCTACGTCCACTGGACGCTGCGGTTGGAAGAACAACGTTGACATGACCAGGGCGCGATGAGCGCCCTTTCTTTTTAATTCCCGCCTTTGGCCTTGGCCAGCTGGGCGCGGATATTGGCCAGATGGCTCTGCCCCTTCTGCATCCGCTCCTGCGGGCTCACCACTTTGCGCTCGGTTTCCCACGCCAAATCGTCCTGCGGCAGCTCCAACAGGAACCGGCTCGGCTCCGGCCGCACCAGCTCGCCGTACTGACGGCGCTCGCGGCACAGGGTGAAGATCAGCTCTTTTTGCGCGCGGGTGATCCCTACATAGGCCAGACGCCGCTCTTCATCGACATTGTCTTCGTCGATGCTGCTCTGGTGCGGCAGCAGCCCCTCCTCCATGCCCACCAGGAACACGTAGGGGAACTCCAGTCCCTTTGAGGCGTGCAGCGTCATCAGCTGCACCTGATCCAGCTCCTCTTCACTTTCGCCGCGTTCCATCATGTCACGCAGGGTGAAGCGCGTCACGACCTGGGTCAGCGTCATCGGCTCGTCCAGATCGTTGCCTTCCAGCATTTCCGTCATCCAACCGAACAGCGTGTTGACGTTTTTCATCCGCATTTCGGCGGCCTTCGGGCTGGTCGAGGTTTCAAACAGCCAGCTCTCATAATCCACGCCGCGGATCAGATCGCGCACCGCCACCACCGGCTCACGTTCCGCCTGCTGGGCGATGCCGCCCAGCCAATGGGTGAAGCGCTGCAGCGATTCCAGCCCGCGTCCGGTCAAGTGCTGGCTCAGCCCCAGATCGAAGCTGGCATGGAACAAACTTTTGTTGCGCTGGTTGGCCCACTCGCCAAGCTTCTGCAGCGTTGCCGGGCCGATCTCGCGCTTGGGGGTATTGACGATGCGCAGAAAGGCGCTGTCGTCTTCCGGGTTGGTCAGCACGCGCAGGTAAGCCAGCAGATCCTTGATCTCGGGGCGCGAGAAGAACGAGGTGCCGCCGGAAATCTTGTACGGGATACGGTTCTGCATCAGCATCTTTTCAAACACCCGCGACTGGTGATTGCCACGGTACAGGATCGCATAGTCGCCGTAATTGGTCTTTTTCACGAAGTGGTGGGCGATCAACTCCCCCACCACCCGCTCGGCTTCGTGATCCTCATTGTTGGCGGTCACCACCTTCAGCTCTTCGCCATACCCCAGTTCAGAAAACAGCCGCTTTTCAAACACGTGCGGGTTATTGGCGATCAGAATGTTGGCCGCCTTCAGAATGCGCTCGCTGGAACGGTAGTTTTGTTCCAGCTTGATCACCTGCAGCGCCGGGAAATCTTCCTTCAGCAGCACCAGGTTCTGCGGCCGCGCGCCGCGCCAGGAGTAGATCGACTGGTCGTCGTCGCCCACCACGGTAAAGCGCGCGCGGTTGCCCACCAGCAGCTTCACCAGCTCGTACTGACTGGTGTTGGTATCCTGGTACTCATCCACCAGCAGATAGCGGATGCGCTGCTGCCAGCGTTCGCGCACCTCTTCGTTGCGTTGCAACAGCAGCGTCGGCAGCAGGATCAAGTCATCGAAGTCCAGCACGTTGCACGCCCGCATATGGGCGTGGTAAAGGCTGTAGCAGTGGGCGAACAGCTTGTCGCGCTCCGAGCGCGCCAGCTCCGCCGCGCGCTGGGGATCGATCAGGTCGTTTTTCCAGTTGGAGATGGTCGAAATCAGCTGCGCCACCAGCGTTTTATCGCTTTCCAGCCACTTTTCGGTCAGCTCTTTCAACAGCGCCAGCTGATCCTGGTCGTCGAACAGCGAGAAGTTGGACTTCATCCCCAGCGCCACATATTCCCGCTTGATGATTTCCAGCCCCAGGGTGTGGAAGGTGGAAATCATCAGCCCGCGCGCCTCTTTGCGCCCCAGGGTTTGCGACACGCGCTCTTTCATCTCGCGCGCGGCTTTGTTGGTAAAGGTCACGGCGGCGATGTGCCGCGCCTGATAGCCGCAATGATGGATCAGGTGGGCTATCTTGTTGGTGATAACGCGCGTCTTGCCGGAACCGGCACCGGCCAACACCAGGCAGGGCCCGGTAACGAATTCGACGGCTTGTTGTTGGCTGGGGTTTAATCGCATGGTGCTGGCTTGCTCGACTGTAAAACGTGGAAGGGAATTGTAGCAGAAAGCGCCGATGAGATTTAGCGGGTATAATCAGCGCAATTTTCGCATCGACAAAGGCAATACCATGGCAAAAACGGCGTGCGCCCTGCACATTCTGGTAGACAATGAAAAGCTGGCCAACGAGCTGCTGGCCAAGCTGAAGCGCGGCGTCAGCTTCGACACGCTGGCGCGCAAATATTCGAGCTGCCCGTCAAAACGCAACGGCGGCTCGCTGGGCGAATTCAACAAGGGCGCGATGGTGCCGGCGTTCGATAAAGCGGTGTTCAGCATCCCGCTGCTCAAACCTTACGGCCCGGTCAAAACCCAGTTCGGTTACCACATCATCAAGGTGCTGTACCGTAACTAGGGGGCCTGCGCCCCCTGCTGCGAATTACTGCGCGCCGGCGTCCGTCACCGGCGCAGCCACCGCGGTGTCGGCCGGTTTGGCTTCTTCCGTCACCACCGCCGGCGCCGGCATCATAATGCCATCATAGGTTTCCTGCAGCTGCTTCATGCTCATTTCCGGCTCGCCTTTCGGCTGCATCAGCACCAGGGTCGCCTCCTGAGACAGCTGCAGCTTCAGCGCCTGATTCAGCGTCTCCAGCGTCAGGCTGGACAGGAATTCCTGACGCAGCTTCTGATACAGCTCCGGCGCGATATCCACCACCCCGCTCTGCTGCGAACGCAGGCGCTGGCTCATCAGCACATCGGTGTCGGTGCGGGCGTAGGTGGCGAACAGCTTGCTCAGCTGATCGTTTTTCTGCGCCAGCAGCGCATCGAATTCCTCTTTCGACAGACCGTTATCACGCACGTTGGCCAGCTCGCGGGCGATAAAGCCCAGGCTGCCGTTCAGATTGTTGTTCGGCGTATCCAGATGGATGGCGCACTGCCCCCGCTGGTACTGCACGCGGCAGTCAAAGCCCAGATGCAGGCTCTTCTGGTCGCTTTTTTCCAGCGTCTGCTGAAGATGCCAGAACAGCGCCTCGCGGGCGAGATCGCCACGCCAGTAACGGAGCAGGCTCTGCGAATCGCGAATCGGGTGCCACGGCGAATCCCACATGATCGACAGCGTATCCTGTTTCACCTGCTCGCTGATCAGGCTCACCGGCTGCTGCGGCAGCGGCGTCAGGGTCGGCATCGGGGCCGGGGTTTCACGTTTGCCCTGCAGCGGCGAGAACGCCTTGTTGATCTGCTCGCCCAGGCTGCGGCTGTCGACCTTGCCGACCACGAACAGCGTCATGGCGTCCGGGGTATACCACTGTTGATAGAATTTCTTCAGCTGCTCGAGATTGACCGGCCGTTTCGCCGGCTGCGCCGGATCGTGCGCCAGCAGCGTCGAGCCTTTCAGGCGGTAACGCCACCAGGCATCTTGGGTATTGGGCGGGAAAGTGCCGACCGGATTGATGCTGGAATTCATCACCGCGTGCACCGTATGCTCGTCGATCGCCAGTTTGCCGGTGGTGTCCGCCAGCCAGGCCAGCGCTTCTTTCAGCAGGTCGGGCCGGTTGTTCGGCAGGCTGAGGTTATACATGGTGAAATCATACGAGATGATCGCCGGCGGCAGCGGCCGCTCGTTATCCACGCTCTGTTGCCACAGGGCGCGCAGCTGCGGCGCGGTAAAGCTTTCGCTGCGCGCCAACGCCAGCCGCGGCAGCAGATGGGCGAAACCGGTCTGCTGCGAAGACTCCACCAGAGAGCCGGTATTGACGATCAGCCGCAGTTCCACGCGGTCGCTTGGCCGCTGCGGCGTATCGAGAATCTGCCATGAAAACCCGTTGGCCAGCGCCCCCTGCTGCCAGGCAGGATCGGGTTGTAGTGCTTCAGCCTGCACGCTGCTACTGGCTGCCGCCAGTAGCAGCCCACCAACTATAAGATGAATTCTGGTGCCCTGCATGTGAACCCCTACTTAATGACTATCCAATTTCTTATGCAAATGCGTGTATTCCATTCAATGGAATCATAAAAATACGCCCTGAGTTTCACAGTGGGGCGGAAAGCAGAAAGTGTACCATCGTGTTAGACCGCGCGCCTTTGCGGATGTCACCCATTAGAGTGAAAAATAATAGATTGCGGGGTTTTTAATGCAAAAAATCGTTACGAGGCAGGGGAAGAAGCTCACCGGCCGCGGCTGCGGCCGGTGATTTACCACCGAAATCAGGCGGAAGGCAGCGTTTTGTCCGCGCCGGTGTTTTTGTTGTTCAGGGTGTCTTTCAGCTGTTTCTCATCCAGCTGATTACACCATTTGGCCACGACCACGGTCGCCACGCCATTGCCCACCAGGTTGGTCAGCGCGCGGGCTTCCGACATAAAGCGGTCGATGCCGAGGATCAGCGCCAGGCCGGCCAGCGGCAGGTGGCCGACGGCGGAGATGGTGGCGGCCAACACGATAAAGCCGCTACCGGTCACGCCCGCCGCCCCTTTGGAGGAGAGCAGCAACACCACCAGCAGGGTAATCTGATGCATGATATCCATGTGGGTGTTGGTCGCCTGAGCGATAAACACCGCAGCCATGGTCAGGTAGATAGAGGTGCCATCCAGGTTGAAGGAGTATCCGGTCGGGATCACCAGACCCACCACCGATTTCTTGCAGCCCAACTTCTCCATTTTATCCAGCATGCGCGGCAGCGCGGATTCGGACGACGAGGTTCCCAGCACGATCAGCAGCTCTTCTTTGATGTAGTTGACGAATTTGAAGATGCTGAAGCCGTTGGCGCGGGCGATGCTGCCCAACACCACCACCACGAACAGGATGCAGGTGATATAGAAGCACACGATCAGCTGGCCGAGTTGCACCAGCGTGCCGACGCCGTATTTACCGATGGTAAACGCCATGGCGCCGAAGGCCCCCAGCGGCGCCAGGCGCATGATCATGTTGATGATGCCGAAAATCACCCGCGAGAAGCTGTCGATCACGTTGTAGATCAGCTGCCCTTTGTCGCCCAGACGATGCAGGGCGAAGCCGAACAGTACCGCGAATAGCAGCACCTGAAGAATGTTGCCGCTGGCGAACGCGCCGATCACGCTGCCGGGGATGATGTCCAGCAGGAACGGAATGATGCCCTGCTGCTGCGCCTGCTCGGCGTAGACTGCCACCGCTTTGGCGTCCAGCGTGCCGGGATCGACGTTCATGCCGGCGCCCGGTTGCACCAGGTTGACGATCACCAGGCCGATAATCAGCGCGATGGTGCTGACGATTTCAAAATACAGCAGCGCGATGGCGCCGGTGCGCCCCACCGCCTTCATGCTTTCCATGCCGGCGATGCCGGTCACCACGGTGCAGAAGATCACCGGCGCGATGATCATCTTGATCAGTTTGACGAAACCATCGCCCAGAGGTTTCATCTCGGCGCCGAGGTCAGGGTAGAAATGGCCAAGCAGGATACCCAGCGTGATCGCCGTCAGCACCTGAAAATAGAGGCTCTTAAAGATCGTTGTTTTCATATGAACATCCTATGGGGGGAAGACACGCACCAGGCAGCAGTCTAAAAATCCAGCCTGTTCATCGCTTGCGCGGAAAATAACACCCACTTAACAACATGGAAATAATTTGTTGCACCCACCGTGTGGGGTTGATGTGAATTTAAGAGCTGAAACGCGTCAGTCAGGGTGCAAAGCTGAAAATTGCGTAAGCCTTTGTTTGCACTAACGCAAAAGAGGTAGATAAAGAATGGCGATTTTCGGACGAGGAAAAGTACCGGAAAGGTATCGCGACGCTCACGGCGCCGCGCGGCAAAACTCGGCTTCGAACGCTTCGCGCGGCAGCGGCCGAGCGAACAGGAATCCTTGCCCACTGCAAATGCCGTGCTGCAGCAGCCAGTCGCGCTGTTCGGCGTTTTCCACGCCTTCGGCCATCACCGGCAACGCCAGCACTTCGGAGATCGAACTGACGATGCGCACCATCGCATCGTCGCCCGGCAGCCCCTGAATGAAACTGCGGTCGATCTTAATCAAATCGATCGGCAGGGATTTCAAGCGGTTGAGGTACTCCAGGCTGGAGTAGCCCATGCCGAAGTCGTCCAGCGCGATCGACAGCCCCAGGTCGTGCAGCTCGCGCAGCAGCGCCAGGGCGCGATCGAGATCGTCGATGCGTACCGTCTCGGTGATCTCCAGCAGCAGCTTGCGCGGATCGATCCGATACTGCGCCAGCAGGTTTTTCAAATGCGGGACGAACGCTTCATCCTGCATCTGAATACCGGAAACGTTAACCGCCAGCGGTAGCGCAATGCCGCGTTGCTGCCAGTCCGCCAGGATACGGCAAGACTCTTCCAGCACCCAGTTGCCGAGAGGCACGATCACGCCCAGCTCTTCCGCGAGCGGGATAACGTCGGCCGGCAGGGTATAGCTGCCGTCATACTGCTGCCAACGCAGCAGCGCTTCGGCGCCGATCACCTCGTTGGACTGCATGTCGATCTGCGGCTGCAGGAACAGCGTGAAATGCCGCTGCTCGATGCCGTGCAGGATCTCGCTCTCCTGCGTCAGCCGCTTCTGCGTGCGTTCCGTCAGGCTGGGTTCGAAGAACAGGATCTGATTTTTTCCTTCGCGGTGCGCGGACATCATCGCCGAGGTGGCGCTGCGCAGCAGCTGTTCCGCGCTCTCCCCCTGATTGAGGTAGTGCGCGATGCCGATGCTGGCGTTGGGCCGCAGCGCCAGACCTTCCAGCGTCAACGGCGCATTGATCTCCGCCATGATGCGCCGCGCCAGCTGCATGGCGTGGAACGGCCGCTCAATGCCCTTGGCCAGAATGGCGAATTCGGTATTGCTCAGCTGTGCCAGCACGCCGTTTTCGTCGATGCAGCCGCGCAGCTTCTTCGCCAGCGCCAGCAGCAGCGCTTCACGCATCGCCGGGCTCATCACGCCAGACGCTTCATGCAGCGTCTCGATGCCGATCACCAGCAGGTTAAAACGCTCAGGGCGCAGACTGGAGGCGATATGCTGTTCCAGCAACGCGTTCAGCAATGCAGGATTCGGCAGTTCGGTCACCGGGTGGCGGGTACTCAGGCGGCTCATATCGGCATGCGCCTTGGCCAGCGTCTGTTGATTGCGGTTGTAATTGCGCACCAGCAGGCCGAGCTCGTCGTCCTGGTGCAGCGCCGGCAGCATCAGCTGGTGATAGGGCGCTTCGTCCTGCGAGATGTTCTCCAGCTCTTTGGCCATCGCGCGCAGCGGATGCACCATCAACCGGTTCATGCACCAGGTGATGGCCACCGACAGGATCAGCGCCAGCAGCAGGTAGGTCGACAGCATGGTCGACAAAATGCTGAGGATAAACTGGTACATGCGGAACGAATCGGCCTGCAGCACCAGATAGGCCAGCGGCTGTTGGTTGGCGGGCACCCGCTCCAGCGAATAGAGCGGCACGGAAATTTGGATAGGCAGCTCAAACAGCCGGGCGATCAGCGTCGGCACCGGCCGCTCCGGCGGGAAATTGGCGTGCAGCGCCTGAAACTCGTTCGGCAACACGATATCCGCCCGGCTGAGAATGCCGACCGGCAACAGCGTGTTCAGCACCCTTTTGGCTTCCGGCACGTCCATGCGCAGCACCGCTTCCGCCAGCGGCTGGCGCACGGAGTGAGCGATATTCTCCAGTTGCTGGGCGTAGTCATCCCTGCGCTGCTGCACAAAGTGGAATAACTGGATCACGATAAAAATGCAGATCGTGACCAGCGCCACACCGGACACTGTCGCCATCTGCTTAATCGTTAACGAACGCCTGACCCGCAAACCTGCTCTCCGTGAAATCGGGCTGAAACAAAAAAAGGGGGCTGACTCTCACCCGCCCCCTCGAACCGGGCTGAGTATACTCGATCATCGGCTGTTTTTATCTGGCTATGCCGCAGGCAAAACCAAGAAAATCGCGGGTTTCAGTCTTTTCCTAAAGCGAACAAACGCGACCCGGACACAGGGTAACAAAACTCCCCGGCTCCGACACTCCGAATCTTTCCCCTTCCAGTTCCTTGAAGACTTCACAGGCGGCAAGCCGAGATCATCTTGTCAGCCGCCAGAGAGTAACGCAGAAAGAACGGAACGTGACTCGCTGCAGATCAAAACGCCGGCGTGATGCCGGCGTGAATTTAAGCGATGACGTTCGACGCTTTACGCCCCCGGATGTTCGTCCTGATCGACCGCAAAGCAGGCCACCATCTGCTCACCGTACTGTTTTAGCTGCGGCTGCAGCTGCACGCAGGTGCCGAAAGCGCGGCGGCAGCGGGCATTGAACGCACAGCCCGGCGGCGGATTCATCGGGCTGGGCAGTTCGCCGGTCAGCTTGATGCGCTCGCGGCGCATATCCGGGTTCAACCGTGGCGTCGCCGACAGCAGCGCCTGGGTGTACGGATGGCGCGGGTTGTTGAAGATCGCCTCTTTGCTGCCCTTTTCCACGCAGCGGCCGAGGTACATCACCATCACCTCGTCGGCGATGTGTTCCACCACCGACAGATCGTGCGAGATGAACACATAGGACAGCCCCAGCTCCTGCTGCAGATCCATCATCAGATTCAGCACCTGCGCGCGCACCGACACGTCCAATGCCGACACCGGTTCATCGGCGATCACCACGTCCGGATTCAACATCAGCCCGCGGGCGATAGCGATACGCTGGCGCTGGCCGCCGGAGAACATGTGCGGGTAGCGGTCATAATGCTCGGTCTTCAGGCCGACCTTCGCCATCATCTCCAGCGCTTTTTCCCGCCGTTCGGCGGCGCTGAGCGACGTGTTGATCAACAGCGGCTCCTCGAGGATCTGCCCGACCTTCTTGCGCGGGTTGAGCGATCCGTAAGGATTCTGGAACACGATTTGGATCTTCTGGCGCCGCAGTTTCTCGGCCGAGACGTCCGGCTTCAGCAGATCCTGCCCCTGGTAATACAGCTCGCCGCCGGTCGGCACTTCAATCATCGTCAGCAGGCGGCCGAGCGTTGATTTGCCGCAGCCCGACTCACCGACCACCGCCAGCGTTTTGCCGCGCTCCAGGGTGAAGGACACGCCGTCGAGCGCCTTGACCAGCCGCTCCGGCGCGAACAGGCCCTTTTTCACCGGGTAATGCTTCTTCAGGTCAATCGCCTGCAGTAAAGGTTGATTCTGGCTCATACGGTCGGCCTCCCCGCATCATCCAGCGGTGTGTGACATTTAACCTGACGGCCGGGAATGCTGCGCAGTTCCGGCTCCTCGTTACGGCAGCGTTCGTTGGCGTACGGACAACGCGGGTTGAGCAGGCAACCGGTCGGGCGATCGTATTTGCCCGGCACCACGCCCGGCAGCGAAGCCAGCCGCGCCTTGTCGGCGGCGAACTCCGGCAGCGCGCGCAGCAGCGCCTGGGTGTACGGGTGGCGCGGCGCGCGGAAAATCTCCGCCGCCTTGCCGGATTCCACCACCTGGCCGGCGTACATCACGATGATGTGATGCGCCGCTTCCGCCACCAGCGCCAGATCGTGAGTGATCAGCAGCAGCGCCATGTTTTCGCGCTGTTGCAGATCCAGCAGCAGTTCGATGATCTGCGCCTGGATAGTCACATCGAGCGCGGTCGTCGGCTCGTCGGCGATCAGCAGCTTCGGCCGACAGGCGATGGCCATGGCGATCATCACGCGCTGGCTCATGCCGCCGGAAAGCTGGTGCGGGTATACGTCCAGCCGCGAAGCCGGATCGGGAATGCCCACCTGCGTCAGCAGGTCGATAGCGCGCTGACGGCGGGTGCGGCGGTTGCCGCCCTGATGCACCTTCAGCGCCTCCATGATCTGGTAACCGACGGTATAGCACGGGTTCAGGCTGGTCATCGGATCCTGGAAGATCATCGCCACTTCGGAGCCCACCAGCTGGCGGCGCTCTTTTTCGGAGATCTTGCGCAGATCCTGGCCGTTGAACTCCAGCTTGTCGGCCATCACCTTGCCGGGGAAATCGATCAGGCCCATGATCGCCAGCGAGCTGACGGATTTTCCGGAGCCGGATTCACCGACGATGCCGACCACCTGACCTTGCTCCACGCTGTAACTGATGCGGTCTACCGCGCGGAACGGGGTGCCTTCGTCACCGAAGTGCACCGAAAGCTTGTCTACATTCAATAACGCCATCTCTCTCGTCCTCTGTTACTGCTTGAGTTTGGGGTCGAGAGCGTCACGCAAACCGTCCCCCATCAGGTTAAATGCCAGCACCGTCAGCAGGATCGCCAGGCCGGGGAAGGTCACCACCCACCAGGCGCTTTGCGCGAACTGCAGCACGTCGGAGAGCATGGTGCCCCACTCCGGCGTCGGCGGCTGCGCGCCCATGCCCAGAAAGCCGAGAGCGGCCATGTCCAGAATGGCGTTCGAGAAACCGAGAGAAGCCTGCACGATCAAAGGCGCCAGGCAGTTAGGCAGAATATTGACGAACATCTGGCGCAGCGCGCCGGCGCCCGCCACCCGCGAAGCGGTGACGTAGTCGCGGTTGACCTCCACCAGCACCGCCGCGCGCGTCAGACGCACATAGTGCGGCAGGGCGACGAAGGTCAGCGCCAGCGAGGCGTTGACGATCGACGGCCCGAATACCGCCACCAGCACCAGCGCCAGCAACAGGCTCGGCAGAGCCAGCATGATGTCGACGATGCGCATGATAATCGCGTCCACCACGCCGCCGAAGTAACCGGCCAGCAGGCCGAATATCACGCCCATGATCAGCGACAGCACCACCACCAGACAGCCGACCAACAGCGACAGCCGTGCGCCGTACATCAGGCGCGACAGCACGTCGCGGCCCACGTCGTCGGTGCCGAGGATATATTGCCAGCTGCCGCCTTCTTGCCACACCGGCGGCTTGAGCAGCGCGTCGCGGAACTGGTCCGCCGGCGCATGCGGCGCCAGCACGCCGGCGCCGAGCGCGATCACCAGCATCAGAACGATATACACCAGGCCGACCACGGCCCCTTTATTGCGCTTGAAATAGTGCCAAAACTCCTGAAACGGGGTCATCGGCTTCGGCGCACCTTTAACTGCAGACTCAGTGATTTGAGACATGAGAGCGCCCCTTATTTCTTGTGGCGAATACGCGGGTTGACCACGCCGTAGAGCACGTCTACCAGCAGGTTAACCAGAATGATCATACAGGCGACCAGCAATACCCCGCCCTGCACCACCGGGTAATCGCGGCGCTGCAGCGCGTCGATCAGCCAGCGGCCCAGCCCCGGCCAGGAGAAGATGGTTTCCGTCAGAATAGCGCCGGCCAGCATGGTGCCAACCTGCAGCCCGATCACCGTCACCACCGGCAGCAGCGCGTTGCGCAGCGCGTGGACGACGATCACTCGCATGCGGCTCACGCCCTTGGCGCGCGCGGTGCGGATATAGTCTTCGCCCAACACTTCCAGCATCGAGGAACGGGTCATGCGCACGATCACCGCCAGCGGGATGGTGCCCAGTACGATGGCCGGCAGGATCATGTGCATCACCGCGTCGACGAAGTCGCCAGGCTCGCCCCAGATCAGGGTGTCTATCAGCATGAAGCCGGTCAGCGGCTGGCTGTCGTCGAGGAATACCGTGTCGCTGATGCGCCCCGACACCGGCGTCAGGTTAAGCTGCACCGACACCAGCATGATCAGCATCATGCCCCACCAGAAAATCGGCATCGAATAGCCGGTCAGCGAGATGCCCACCGCGGTGTGATCGAAGACCGAACCGCGTTTGACCGCCGCCAGCACCCCGACCGGGATGCCCACCAGCACCGCGAACAGCATCGCGCAGAAACCCAGCTCCAGCGTGGCCTGGAAGCGCGGAACGAACTCGCTCCAGACGGAGATGCGGCTTTTGAGTGAGGTGCCCAGATCGCCGTGCAGCACGTTGGACACGTAGGAGAAATATTGTTGATAGAGCGGCTTGTCCAGCCCCATTTCCGCCATCAGCTGCGCGTGGCGCTCGGCGGAGATACCGCGTTCCCCGGCCATGATGGTCACCGGGTCGCCGGGGATCATATGGACGAATGCAAAAGTCAGCAACGTAATGCCGATAAACGTTGGGATAACTAACCCCAAACGTCGGAGTATGAACTGCAACATATCCCGAACTCTCTGTATCAATGCCCGGCAGCTCATCGTCCGCCAGGCTTATTAACGCTCACATGCCTTTGAACGATTCGACGGCCATACGCCGGAGACTGGTCAGCAGAGGCGCAAACCTGTTGCGCCCCTGCAAGTCCATTCGTGCGTCTCCGGTAAAGCGGTCGAAATCAGTCTACAGAGACATTCTCGAAGTGATGCTTACCGAGCGGATCCACGACGTAGCCTTTCACTTCCTTACGCACAGGCTCATACACGGTGGAGTGTGCGACAATCAGCGCCGGAGCCTGATCGTGCATCACCACCTGCGCCTGTTTGTACAGTTCGATACGCTTGTCGTGGTTGGATTCGGCGCGCGCCGGTTGAATCAGATCTTCAAACGGCTTGTAGCACCAGCGGGAGTAGTTGGAGCCGTCTTTCGCCGCCGCGCAGCTGAACAGCGTGGCGAAGAAGTTGTCCGGATCCCCGTTGTCGCCGGTCCAGCCCATCATCACCGTCTGGTGCTCGCCCGCTTTGGCGCGCTTGAGGTATTCACCCCACTCATAGGTCACGATTTTGGCTTTCACGCCGATCTTGGCCCAGTCGGCCTGGATCATTTCCGCCATGCGGCGCGCGTTCGGGTTGTAAGGACGCTGTACCGGCATCGCCCACAGATCGATGCTGAAACCGTCGGCCATGCCCGCTTCTTTCAGCAGCTCTTTCGCCTTGGCCGGATCGTAAGCGTAATCCTGCACCGCGTCGTTATAGCTCCACATGGTCGGCGGGATCAGGTTCTTGGCCGCCTGGCCCGCGCCCTGATAGACCGCGTCGATGATCGCCTGCTTGTTGACCGCCATGGTCAACGCCTGACGCACCTTCAGGTTATCCAGCGGCTTTTTCTCGACGTTGAACGACAGATAGCCCACGTTCAGGCCCGGCTGTTCCATCAGGTTGATGGACTTGTCCTGCTTCATGCGGGCGATATCGGCCGGGTTCGGATACGGCATCACCTGGCATTCGTTTTTCTGCAGTTTGGCGTAGCGCACGGAGGCGTCAGGCGTGATGGAAAACACCAGGCGATCGATCTTCGGCTTGGTGCCCCAGAAACCGTCGAACGCCTTGTACAGGATCTTGGAGTCTTTCTGGTATTGCAGCAGCTGGAATGGGCCGGTGCCGATCGGGTTCAGATCGACTTTCTCCGGCGTGCCGGCTTTCATCATCACGTCAGCGTATTCGGCGGACAGAATGGACGCGAAGTCCATGCCCAGGTCAGCCAGGAACGGCGCCTCCGGGCGGTTCAGCACGAAGCGCACGGTGTTGTCGTCCACTTTTTCGATCTTGGCGATCAGCTTCGGCATGTCCATGCCTTCAAAGTATTCGTAACTGCCGCCGGACACTTTGTGATAGGCGTTGTTCGCATCCAACTGGCGTTCAAAGGAGAACACCACGTCGTCGGCGTTGAAATCGCGCGTCGGTTTGAAGTCTTTGCTGCTCTGCCACTTCACGCCTTTGCGCAGGTGGAAGGTGTAGGTTTTGCCGTCTTCGCTGACGTCCCACTTCTCAGCCAGGCCCGGCTGCAGCTCGGTGGTGCCGGTCTTGAATTCGACCAGCCGGTTGTAGATTGGTACCGAGCTGGCGTCATAGGTGGTGCCGGAGGTAAACAGCTGCGGGTTGAACCCTTCCGGGGAACCTTCAGAACAGTAAACCAACGTCTTGGCCTGTACGCTGGCCGCCACGGTCAGCGCGATCAGCCCAATACCGAATTTCAGAATCCCCGATTTACCCAAGGAACGTGTCATCGTTAGTGCTCCATTGTGTGATGTGATGTGTGTAATTGCCGCCAGACCTGTATTTTTTATTGCGTGGCCTGTGCGATCGGCGCCCGAAGGCAGAAGGCGTACGAGAAGAGAATGCCGGATGGAACGCATCGCGGCGGGGACGTCTGAGCGCGTGGAATTCACTCAAACAACTCTCGCTCTTACCCCTGAGGCTATCAAGTTGCCAACTGTTTGGGGTGTCGTCAATATAACCAGTGGGGATTTACGCAGACTGTGAGAAACAGCAAACAAACATAAAAAAAACCTTTTGTTAACAGTTCCAGCATGAAAATTTATGCTAAGCGGCCATTTTTAGCGCATTGGTCTGAACCTCACAAACTTACTGGTTTTTAACTCCGTTAAAAAACGCCAAAACTTTGTTGCTGAATGATGAATATCTGAACGGTTATTTTTGTGATCGCCGTTAAAGACAGGAGGAAATGCTGAAGGATTACCCAAAAGGGTGAGTCCGATGAGCGCGTTTTGCTCGGGGCAGAGCCACAATCTGTGCGGCGTAAAAAAACTTTCGGCGGCGAAAAAGCCGGGGGCGAAAGGATATCCCCCGGCAACGCACTGCAACCGATTATTGAACGCCGGCGCTGTTGCCCAGGCTGGCGTTCATGCTGTTGAGAATATCGCCGTTGTCCGCGTCGATCTCCCAGGAGAACAGGCCGCCCAGCTGCTTATCCAGCACGTACTTGCCTTTGGCCTGCACCGAGCGGGCATCGTCGAAGGTGATCAGATCGCCGGTGGAAGGTTTGAACACGTAAGGCGCTTCCGCCGTGGCGTCGTAGGTATACTGCCACTCGCCGCTCATGAACTGGCCGGCGATTTGGCGGTAGTCCACGATGCCGTTCTCCCAGGTGCCTTTGACCGGCCCAGTGGCGGTACCGGTGAACGGAATGTTGTTCTGGTAGCCGTTCACCCCGGTCCAGCCGCGGCCATACATGGCGGTGCCGACCACGATCTTGCCCGGCTTGACGCCCTGCGCCAGCAGCGCATTGACGCCGTTCACCGTGGTGTAAGCGGTGTCCGGCTTCCAGGCCGGCGCATTCAGCGCGGTCTGATGCCCCAGGTTCTTCAGATCGAAGGCGCCATAGAAGTCGTAGCTCATCAGGAAGATGTGATCCATCGAGTTCTGCGCAACGTTGTAAGCCACCTTATCGATCTTGTCCTTGCCGGCGCTGATGGCGGAGGTCAGTTCATATTTGCGGCCGGTTTCCGCCGACAGCTGATCCAGCATCGCCCGCAGCTCCTTCATCAGCAGCACATAGGTTTCCCCGTCCTGCGGGCTGCCCAGGTTCGGGTTGGCGCCTTTGCCGCCCGGGAACTCCCAGTCGATATCCACGCCATCGAAGAACTTCCAGGTCTGCAGGAACTCTTTCACCGAACCGACGAAGCGATCGCGCTTCACCTTATCGCCCATGAAGAAGAACGGGTCGGACAGCGTCCAGCCGCCGATCGACGGCAGAATTTTCAGGTCAGGATGCGCCTGTTTCAGCGCCATCAGCTGGCCGAAGTTGCCCTTGTAGGGGTCATCCCAGGCGGTAACGCCCTTCTGCGCTTTTTGCAGCGCGGCGAACGGATCGTGGATCGAGACTTTGAAGTCCTCACGGCCCTGGCAGGAGCGCTGCAGCGCCTGGAAGCTGCCTTCGATCTCTTTCAGGCTGTCGTTGATGCCGTTGCCGCCGCAGATCGGGATAAAGCCGTACAGCAGGTGGGTCAGGTTCTGCGCCGGGATCTTGTCGACGGTGAAATTGCGCCCGTAAACGCCCCACTCGACGAAATAAGAACCGACCACTTTGCCGGAGTTCTGTTTATACGGTTTATTCTTTTCCAGCAGCGGCTCTTTCAACGGCGCCAAATGGCTGCCGTCGGTGTCGGCCACCACAATTTCGGTGGCGTCGCTGGCGCTGCAGCCGTCGGCATTGCACAATGCCACCTGCATTTGATAACGGCCGCCTTTATTGACTTTAAAATTCGCCGTACCGGAAGAACCGGTTGAAGGGCCGCTCCACGCCTCTTTGCCATTTAATAAAACTTTTGCCGTCGTACCGGTGTCGCCATTCCATAAATTCCAGGAGACCGAAACATCGGCGGCATTTTTTACCTTCACCAAATTATTATAAGCGGTAGCCGCCTGGTCAACTTCAACGATGGCGAACTTGGTGTTGCCCCAGGCGATGGTCGGCTTGCCCGGCGCGGCGGCCTGCGCCGCGGAACACAGCGTGCTGCCGATCAACAGCGCCAACAGCGGTTTATTAAATTTGCGCATAACTGATTCCTTTATTCCGAGAGGATAAACATAAAAGAGTTAATCGTCGCGATGCATTGCCGAAGCGAAAAAATTCCGCAATAATCCTCGAAGATTAAAATCAATAAATAGCAACAGCGTCTTTCCACGTGGCGAAATAATCATTCCCACCGCGTACATTCAGACTATAAATAAAAAAGGCGTGAAAACAAGAGCGCTATCAACTGGGTTTTATTCAGCAAGCGTGAATTTATTTTAATATAAATAAAAGAAAGCACGACAAATATGGATAGTGAATTTTTTATTAAGGAAAGATAAATATTTATCAGGATTGCACCACACTCTGCAGTCAGGGTGTTGTCATTATTGACAACACCCTGACTGTGTTGGTACTGTGAACAACACTTAAGGAAAGAGCATGCCTTCGCAGCTAATCTACCAAGACAGGATACCCTTGACGCCTGCCGCATTTGCGCAGCTCGTCATTTGGCGGGTGGTGCCGCCCGTCAAGGCCAGCGGCCACAGTTATAAATACCGATTTGCTTATGTAAAAGACGGCATTTGTCGACTGCGCTATGACAATGAAGCGGGTAAAGGCGATCACAAACATATCGATGGAAAAGAAGAGCCGCTTAATTTCACGACCATTGATGCCTTGCTCGACAGTTTCTGGCGCGAGGTTATGCTGCTCACAGAGGAGTCATGATGAATACAGTCACCATTCGAGTCGCTTCCGTCGAAGAAATGAAACTCGCACTGAAGGAAGCCGCAACAGGCCAGCAAAGCGCTCAAGGGCATTACATCACATTCCTGGATTGGGAGAGTCTGTGGAAAGCCTTATCACCCAAGAAAATGCATATCTTGCATACCATGACCGGCGCCGGCGAACTTTCCATTCGGGAAGTTGCACGCCGAGTGAAACGCGATGTGAAAGCGGTGCATACCGATCTGCAGGCGCTGTTAGGCTGCGGCATCGTCGATAAAGGTCAACAAGGCGTGATTTTCCCCTATGACGAAATCCATTTTGACTTCGTTGTAGGCAAAGCCGCCTAAACGACAGGCGAAAAAAAACCTGCTTTAAAAAGCAGGTTTTTCGAATGGTGGTCGGCGAGAGAGGATTCGAACCTCCGACCCACTGGTCCCAAACCAGTTGCGCTACCAAGCTGCGCTACTCGCCGATGCGGGGCGCATCTTACTGCTGGCGGTTATAGGCGTCAATCACTTTTTTGCCCCTGCATTTCAAGTGGTGATAAAAGCGCCATAATACGCTGCGCCGGGGGTTGCGCAGCGTATTTTACTCAGGCGTTGGCCGGTTTCAGCGCCGGCGTCTGCGCGCGCAGGAATGGCAGCAGGAACAGCGCCGACAGGCAGGCGGCGATGGAAATCACCACGAAGAAGCCGTTCCAGTGCCAGATCTCCATCACCCGCGCGATCGGGTAGCCGGACAGCGCCGCGCCCAGGTAGGCGAACAGGCCGACGAAACCGGTCGCGGCGCCCGCCGCATCCTTGTGCGAGCACTCCGCCGCCGCCATGCCGATCAGCATCTGCGGACCGAAGATAAAGAAGCCGATGGCGAAGAAACAGCAGGCCTGCAGCAGGTAAGTCACGCCCGGCATCAGCCACAGCGCGGCTACCGACAGGAAGATACCGATAGCGAAGATCAGGTTCATCGGGCCACGGTTGCCGCGGAACAGCTTGTCGGAACCCCAACCGGCCACCAGCGAACCGATAAAGCCACCCACTTCAAACAGCGAGATGGCCGAGTTGGCGGTCATCAGCGAATAGCCCTTTTCCTGCGTCAGGTAGAGGTTGCCCCAGTCGTTGATCGCGGTACGCACGATATACACCAGCACGTAAGAGACCGCCAGCAGCCAGATGTACTTGTTGGTCAGCACGTAGCGCTTGATGATCTCGCGGTTGCTCAGCCCCTGGCCTTCCGATTCCTGCACCAGCTCCATGGCGTCGTTGCGCCATTTGCCGACGCTCGGCAGCCCCAGGGTGGATGGCTTGTCGCGCAGGCGCCAGCACATCAGCAGGCCGAGCACCACGCCGATGATGCCGGGAATGATCATGCCGTAACGCCAGCTGAAGTGCAGCGAGATAAAGCCGACCAGCAGCGGGATCAGCGCGCCGCCGACGTTGTGAGAAGTGTTCCAAATCGCCCACCAGCTGCCGCGCTCGGAGCGCGAATACCAGCTGGTGAGGATTTTAGAGCACGGCGGCCAACCCCAGCCCTGGAAGAAGGCGTTGAGGATCCACAGCGTGCCCAGCATCATCAACGACGAGCTGAGGCCGAAGAAGATATTCAGCACCCCGGTCATGATCAGGCCCAGCCCCATAAAGTAACGCGGGTTGGAGCGATCGCTGATCATGCCGGAAATGAATTTCGAGCAGCCGTAGGTGATGTAGAACAGCGTGCCGAGGATGCCGACGTCGGACATCGTCAGACCCAGATCGCTCAGCATCGCCGGCATGATGAAGTTGAAGCTTTTGCGCGTGAAGTAAAACGCGGCATAACCGATGTACATGGTGCACATCAGCTGAATGCGCCAGTATTTGTAGCTGGCGTCGATCTGCCGTTGATCGGTGACCTGCGGCGCATCCGGGCGGCTTTTAAGGAAAGACCACATGTGGAACCTCAGAGGATTGAATTAAAGTGCCGCTATGATGCTCCTCGCGCGCGCAGGGGGCTTACGCCGGATTCTCGAGGCGGTTAGGAGTTTTTCCTAGTTTTGCGTTTGCGCCGGTGAAACTGTGGGCAAGATCACACTCAAACAGGCACCCCGCTCAGCGGTGAACCGCAGGCTGCCGCCGAGGGCGCTGATGCGCTCTTGCATGCCGCGCAGGCCGTACCCCGGCTGATGGTTTTCCGCATCGAAGCCCACGCCGTTGTCGCGGATGGTCAGGGCGATCTGCGGCGCGGCGCCTTTGCGCGGCTGCAGCCGCGCATCCAGCTCCAGGCGACTGGCGCCGGCGTGGCGGCACACATTGGTCACCCCTTCCTGACACACCCGATACAGCGTGATTTTCAGCGTTTCATCCAGCAGCTCGTCCGGCACCTGCCACTGCATGCTGCTCACCAGCGACGCGTCCTGCGGCAGCGACTCCCGCAGCATCGCCGCCACCGCCGCCGACAGCGGCAGGTTGTTCAGCGCCGCCGGCCACAGCTGGGTCAGCACATCGTGCACCCCGTCGTAGACCCGCAGCGCCAGCGCATCGATGGTGTCGGCGCAGCCGATCACCGCCGGTTCCGGCGCCAGACGCTTGACGATGCTGGCCTGAGTGCGGATCACGGTGATGGTCTGCCCCACTTCATCGTGCAGCTCGCGCGCCACCTCGCGCCGGGTTTGCTCCTCCGCCGTCACCAGCGCCCGCGCCAGCTGCCGATTCTCCGCCAGCCGCAGCCGCAGTTGCTGATTCAGTTCGCGCTGGCGCTGAATGCCGGCGCCCAGCAGCAGCCCGGTCAGGCTTTGGGCCAGCAGCGACAGCAACAGATCGCGGTGCGACTCCGGCTGCGGCGGCTCGTTGACCATCAGCGCCACGCCGTTGAGCAGCGTCGCCAACAGCGCGCCCTGCCAGCCATAGCGATAAGACATGAACACGATGGGGATCGCCAGGCAGAACGGCGCGAAACGGCGCAGCTCGGCGGCGTTAACCTGCTGCTGCAGCCAGATGCTGAACGCAAACAGCAACAGATAGCTGGCCAGGTGGCCCAGACGCAGATCCACCGGCTTGTGGATCAGCCCCGGCTCCAGCGGCACCCAGATTTGGCGCGCCAGATAGTGCCACAACAGCAGGCAGGTTGGCGCGATGGTGAAACCGCCGGTCAGGCCGAGCAGCAGCGCGCGGGCGCCTTCGCCGCTCACCAGCTGCCAGACCAACGCCTGCAGCAAGGCGGCGATGGCGACCACCGCGCCCTGCAACAGCGGCCAGCGCCATTCGCTGTCGCTCTGCTGATGGCGCAACAGCCACGGCGAGGCCAGCAGGCTGAGCAGCACCGTCAACACCAGCACCGCCACCGACGCCCACAGCGCCGGGCCGTAGCCGAACTGATCCGCCAGCAACGCCATCAGCAGCAGCTCAGCCAGCAGGATCCCCGGCCAGAAACGGTACGGGCTCTGCAGCAAAATGCCCATGCGCAGGCCGAACGGAAACAGCAGCAGCGCCTGCCAGGGGGGGTCGATCAGCGCGGTGCCGATGCCCCACAGGCAAAACGCGCTGGCGGCGTAGATGAAAAACAGCGCCAGCTGGGTGATCAGGCGCTGCGTCACAGGTTCAGCATCCGTCTGGCCAGTTCGACGTTGTTGTTGATGCCCAGCTTGGCGAACAGGTTGGCGCGGTGCACATGCACCGTTTTCGGCGACAGCCCCAAGGCGGCGGCGATCTCACGCACCTCCTGGCCCTGCGCCAGCAATAGCGAGATCTCGCGCTCGCGGCGGGTCAACGGATCGACCCTCACCCGCGCCAGCTGCTGCGCGATTTCCGGCATCAGGTAGACGCCGCCGCCGGCGACGGTGCGCACCGCGGTGATCAGATCTTCCGGCTTGCAGCGCTTGGAGAGAAAGCCGCTGGCGCCGCGTTCCAGCGCCATTTCCACCAGCGCCGGGTTATCGTGCATCGACAGCATCACCACGCGGATGCCGGAGGGAATGTCCGCCAGCAGATCCAGCCCGCTGCCGTCCGGCATCGAAATGTCGCAAATGCAGATTTCCGCCTCCAGCCCCGGCAGGCCGGCGCGCGCCTGTGCCGCGCTGCTGAACTCGCCCACCACCTGAATATCGGCCTCCAGCGACAGCAGTTGCACAAAGCCCGAACGCACAATGTCATGATCGTCGATAAACGCCACGCGCAGGGTCATGGAAATCTCCGGTTAGCAGGGGAAGTGCGCAAGTATACCGTATGCGCACACCGGAATAATTGATGAAGAGAATGTATTGGGTGAAATTACCGGGTGCGCAAGGCAGGCACCCGGCGGGAGGGATCACAGGCGGGCAGGCGCCGTTTTATCCTGCGGCAGATGGCACCAGTTGTTTTTATCCACGATGCCGCCATCAGGAGAGGTGTAGCCGAGGCAGCCAAGGATGGTGTCAAACAGCTCGACGTGGCGATGCGTTTTGCCGATGCGCTGCTGCGCCTGCAGCTGCTCAAAAGCGCTGAGGTGCTGCGGGTTTTCGAGGAACTTGTCCGACGCCCACACGATCATCGGCACGCGGAACTGCTCCGGCGGCGCCATTTCGCGCGGCGTGCCATGCAGGTGCGTATTCTCGCCGATCGATTCGCCGTGATCGGCGGCATAGAACACGATCGCTTTCTTGTCGCGCACCTGGTCTATCACATTGGCGATAAAGCTGTCGGTATACAGCACCGTATTGTCGAACGCATTGATCAGCTGCGCCTTGGTGCAGGAATCGTCCACCCCCATGCACTCCGGCTGATAACGCGCATAGCTGCGCGGATAACGCTGCGAGTACAGGTAGTGCGAGCCTTTGGTATGCAGGATCACCAGGTGTTTGCCCTTCGGATAGCGCGCCAGCGACTCCTTCATTTCGTCCACCAGCAGCATATCGTCGACCGCCTTGCCGTCGTTGCGCTTCTCGGACGCGATCATCTCGCGGAACGAATAGTTGTTCACCTCGGTGTTGTTGTAGAACCACACCTCGCTCTGCATGGCGAACAGCTCGGAAGAGAAGCCCAGATCCTTCAGCACCGCGAACACGTTCTGCTCTTTCAGCGTGCGCTGCGGATTGTCTTCGGTGCCGCCTTCACGCACGAACATGCAGCGCAGCGACAGCTTGGTGGCGGTATCGCACGACTCGCCGCGGAACGCCACCAGATTCTTCTCTTTAGACAGCCGCGGCGTGGTATCGCGCTCGTAGCCCAGCATGCCCATGTGATCCCAGCGCGTGGTCTCGCCGATGATGAACACCACGTAGGTGTCGTCGATGTCCGCCGGCGGTACGTAGGTGAAGTGTTTGCCCGGATCGAACATCGTGCTCTGATCCTGGCTTTCGTCATAGCGGGTGTAAGCAAACAGCCCCAACGCCGACAGCCAGTTGGACGGCAGATACGAGTGCGCCACCACGCCGCCGTAGCTTGGCAAATCGACGTTGGAAAGCTTCTCTTGCACGCTCTGCTCGTCGTCCAGCATGCGCAGCGGCAGCCAGACCAGCGCCACCACCGCCAGCAATACCAGCAGCGGCTTGATGCGATGACCAGGGGTTTTCAGCTGTTCTATCAGGGTATAGCGCAGGTTGTTTTTCCAGATCAGCAGCAGCGGCAAGGCGCTGAGCGCCACCATCCACAGCACGAAGTGCAGGCCAACCACCTCTTTCGACAGATCGATATCGGTGGTCATCACCGACACCACGATGCCGTAGCCGATCACCACGTTGAAAAACGTCATGTAGTAGCTGGCGGCAACCGAAATCAACACCAGCAGCGAGGCGACGATGCGATAAAACAGCCGGCCGCCGAGCGATACCAGCCGCATAATGAAGAACGTAAACAGGACGATAGCGATGACTTCCGTCACCGCCGAAATAAGCTTAATTCCCTGAATGCCGTGCGCCAGCGAATCAAAACGGCGATAAAAAACGGACAGGTTTAGAAAGATGCCGATATAGATCGCTAACAATAACGATAAATTCTGCTGTGATAGCGATTTAACTTTGTTCATGTAACGCGGTGGCTCCGGGGACGGTGTAGCGGTTCTGACTCAGTCAGACACTGATTGCGGCTTCTGGTTCAGCCAACCGGCAATAAGCGTTATTTTGCGGGTAATAATCAAGAGAATTCTCACAAAACGGACAAAATTTACCGTTTTTTTGAGCGGTTTTCAGACAGGGCACGCAAGAAAATGGAGGGATAAACCCTCCATTTTTTCCAGATATCGACAAAAATTTTACTTAACGTTCAGAGTTACATCGATATTTCCACGGGTGGCGTTGGAGTATGGGCACACCACATGCGCCTTTTTCACCAGATCTTCCGCCACGCTGCGCTCGATGCCCGGCAGCGAGATATCCAGCTGCACTTCGATGCCGAAGCCATTCGGGATTTCACCGATGCCGACGGTGCCGTCGATCTTGGCTTCGGCCGGAATTTTGACCTTTTCTTTCGCCGCGACAAACTTCAACGCGCCGAGGAAGCAGGCCGAGTAACCGGCGGCGAACAGCTGTTCGGGGTTGGTGACTTCGCCGCCGGCGCCGCCCATCTCTTTCGGCACGCCCAGTTTCACGTCCAACACGCCGTCGGAGGAGGTCGCACGGCCGTCGCGGCCGCCGGTTGCGGTGGCGTGAGCGCGGTAAACCACTTTCTCAATAGACATCGTTCATTCCTTCTTGCTGGTTGGCGAGATGACTACGGCTTCCACGAGGTAAAGCCGGTCACATATTTATCTTTTGCGATTAAATCGCGCACTACTTATTTTTGACGCTTATTAACCAGTGTAGACCACCCCTGCCGTTCTTGCGTCCGGCACTGGAGGATCAAATCTGATCGATCAGGCTGCCGCGCAGCTTTTCCAACTGCTGTTTGAGCGAGACGATCTCGTCCAGGCTGCAGTCGGTGGCGCACATCACCGCCTCGGGCACCGATTGAGCCCGCTCACGCAGCGCGCGGCCGGCTTCGGTGAGGGCAATGATCACCTGCCGCTCGTCGGTGGTGGCGCGATAGCGCACCAGCAAACCGGCGGTTTCCAGCCGCTTCAGCAGCGGCGTCAGCGTGGCGGAATCGAGGAACAGCCGCTCGCCGATATCCGATACCGTCACCCGATCGCGCTCCCACAGCACCATCATCACCAGGTATTGCGGGTAGGTGAGTTCGAGCTGATTCAACAGCTTGCGGTAGACTTTGTGCAGCGCCAGGTTGGCGGAGTACAGCGCGAAACAGAGCTGCTGATCGAGCTGCAGCAGGTTCTTCGCGTTGGGTTGTGCGGTATCGGTGCTTTTCATGTTTGTGAATATAGATAGTGCACGATGTAATCGCAAGCTATTTCTTGTGAGGTATGCTACCTTTTTTTCATGCAGAGGATGCTCGGAGGGAAAGGAAATGACGAATACGCTTGCAGAACGCGCGCGTCGCTACGCCACCAAGGCGCATGCGGCCATCGATCAGCGCCGCAAATACACCGACGATCCGTACATCGTCCACCCACAGGCGGTGATGGAGCTGGTGCGCAGCGTGCCGCACACCGAAGAGATGCTGGCGGCCGCCTGGCTGCATGACACGGTGGAAGATACGCCCACCACCCTCGGCGATATCGAAAGCCACTTTGGGCCAAAAGTGGCGGAACTGGTGCGAATGTTGACCAACGTCAGCCGCGCCGAGGACGGCAACCGCTTCGAGCGTAAAAACCGCGATCGGCGCCACAGCGCCGGCGCGTCGCCGCAGGCCAAAACCATCAAGCTGGCGGATCTGATCGACAACACCCGCTCGCTGCTGGACTACGACAGCCACTTCGCCCAAACCTATCTGATCGAGAAACAGCGCCTGCTGGAAGTGCTGACCGAAGGCGACCCGACGCTGTGGCGCCAGGCCAGCCATATCGTCGAACAGGGGCTGCTCAGATTGCAGCAGCCGCCGCACAACGTGCCGGCCAGCTGGTTTGAGCACGCCCGCCGGCGCTACCGCGAGAGCGACGCGGCCTGATCAGAAGGTCACCACCGTTTTCAACGCCGTCACCCAGGCGTCCTGCGTCTCGCTGACGCCCGCGGGGTGATGCCAGTATTGCAGGCCCGGCTGCAGCTGCAGCCACGGCGTGACGTTAACGCGATAATAGAGCTCCGCCGTCACCGAATGGCCCGGCACCGGCCGATAGTTCGGATCGTGATAATCGCTGATGCCGCTCATCTGGTTGAGATAACGCTGATTGTCTTTGTAGCGGTCGCTCAGCTTCACCACCGAAACACCCAGCCCCAGCCAGTCGTCCGGCCGCGCATCGAACAGCCCGCGATAGCGGATGCCGGTCGAGGTGGACCAGTGCAGGTAGTTGCTGCGCTGATCTCCCAGCCCCAGGCTGTAGAACACGCTCAGACCGCGGTTGACGTCGTCCGCATGGCGCGTCACCTGCTGGTTGAAACCGGTATACAGGAACCAGGTGCGATCGTGGCTGCGATAGCCCTGCGGATCGCTGGCGCCCGGCCCGCCGGACACCCCTTCATAAAGATCGCTCTGGCGCGCGTTGGTGAACAGCACGCCCAGGTTATACACCCCCGGCAGCTGGTTGACGGCGTGGGTTTTCAGCTCCAGCTCCATCGGCAGCAGAAAGCCTTTGCTGCCCTTGGTGGACCAGCTCCAGGCGTGTCTGCGGCTGGGGGCGCTCGGGTTCTGTTCCATCACGCCGCCCTTGAGCGTCAGGCCGTCGGTCAGTTTGTATTGCAGCGTCGTGCCCCAGTAATGCACGTTCCAGTTGTACCAGGTCAACGAGTTGGCGGACTTGCCGCCGCACAGCGTCAGCGTCTGAAAATCGCAGGGGATGATCTGATCGAAATCCTGCACCTTGTTCATCATGCCGATGCGCCACTGCAGCCGGCGATCGAGGAAGGAGCGGCTAAAGGTCAACCAACCCAGCCGGGTAATCGACTGCCCGCCAAAGCTCTCCTGCGACAGATCGGTCAGGCCGACGCGCGGATCCTGCAGGCGATCGCGGGTCAGGTTGTTGTCATGGTTGCGGTTGACGATATTGCCTTCGATCGCCGCGTCCGGAATGCCGGTCAGCGCCTGCAAATCCTGGCTGAAGGTCAGCGAAAACTGGTCGATATACGACGCCTGTTTATCGTGGTTGTAACCGCCACCGGCGTTATACGACAGCTGGCTGAGGTAGCCGAGATTATAGTGGAAGCCGTGATCCTCCAGGATCGGCCTGATCCCCAGCATATCCCCCAACAGCCCGGGCTGCGGCGGCTCAAAGCCGAGCGCCACCCCTTCCCATTTGGCGGTGGGGGCTTCGACGTCCTTGCCGGTTTGCAGCGTTTCCGCCTGCGCCTGGCTACAGAGCAGCGCCAGCGCCGCCAGGGTCATGGAACGAGGTAATAAGCTTTTCATCATTATTATATTTCTCCGCATAACGGCTGACTGCGGGCAACAGCATTCCCTGGGAGAGAATTTCCCATCATGAACAGCAGCGAATAACGTTAGGTTAACGCCCGGCGCTTGCCGCCGGGCTGAAGGGTTAGCGTCGGTCTTTCAGGCTGGCGCCGTTGCTGTGGATCACATCGCGGTACCAGTAGAAACTCTTCTTGCGGCGGCGCTCGAGGCTGCCGTTGCCGGCATCGTCCCTGTCGACGTGAATGAAGCCGTAGCGCTTCGACATTTCGGCCTTCGAAGCGCTGACCAGATCGATCGGTCCCCAGCTGGTGTAGCCCATCACCTCGACGCCGTCGTCGATCGCTTCCGCCACCTGCACCAGATGATCATTGAGGTAGTTGATGCGGTAATCGTCGTTGATGCTGCCGTCGGCCTCGACGCGGTCTTTGGCGCCCAGCCCATTTTCGACGATGAACAGCGGTTTCTGATAGCGGTCGTACAGCACGTTGAGCAGGTAGCGCAGCCCGATCGGGTCGATTTGCCATCCCCACTCCGAGCTGGCCAGATGCGGGTTCGGCACCATATCGAGAATGTTGCCGCGCGCCGTCTCATACTGCTCCGGGTCGGCGGTGACGCAGCCGCTCATGTAGTAGCTGAACGAGATGAAATCGATGGTTTCACGCAGCGTTCGCCGATCTTCCTCGGTGATCGCCACCTGAATGCCGTTTTCACGGAAGAAGCGCTGCATATAGGCCGGGTAATAGCCGCGCGCCTGCACGTCGCCGAAGAACAGCCAGTCGCGGTTTTGCCGCTGGGTTTCCAGCAGATCTTCCGGCTTGCAGCTCAGCGGATACAGAATGCCGCCCAACAGCATGTTGCCGATTTTGCCCTCCGGCACGATCTCGTGACAGGCCTTCACCGCTTTGGCGCTGGCCACCAGCTGATGGTGGATCGCCTGATAGATGGCGCTCTTGTCGCTCTCCGGCGGCAGACCGACGCCGGTGAAAGGCGCGTGCAGCGACATGTTGATCTCGTTGAAGGTCAGCCAGTGTTTGACCTTGTGCTTGTAACGTTCGAACACCGTGCGCGCGTAGCGCTCGAAGAAGTCGATGGTGCGCCGATCGCCCCAGCCGCCGTAGCGTTTCACCAGGCCGTAAGGCATTTCATAGTGCGACAGCGTGATCAGCGGCTGAATGCCGTACTTCGCCATCTCGTCGAACAGCCGATCGTAAAACGCCAGCCCGGCTTCGTTCGGCGTCTCTTCGTCACCCTGCGGGAAAATGCGCGTCCAGGCGATCGAGGTGCGCAGGCATTTGAAGCCCATCTCGGCGAACAGCGCGATGTCTTCCGGATAGCGATGATAGAAATCGATCGCCACGTCCTTGATGCCGCTGTCGCCCGCCGCGCGCGGCGTGATGGCGCCGAAGATGCCCTGCGGCTGCAGATCGGAAGTCGACAGCCCCTTGCCGTCGGCCTGATACGCGCCTTCAACCTGGTTCGCCGCTACCGCGCCGCCCCACAGAAAATGTTGCGGAAACTTGCCGTTCATCGCTTGCTCCTCAATTAGCGTAATAAAGTCAGCAGCGGCGCCTGTTCCTGCACCGGAGACAGGCCGCTGGTCAACACGTCCACGTAATCATCGCTGTTGCTGATGATGATCGGCGTGGTGGTGTCATAGCCGGCGGCATGGATCGCCGCCTGGTCGAACTCGATCAGCAGATCGCCCGGGGCGACCCGCTCGCCTTCCCGCACGTAGGCGGTGAAATGCGCCCCGTCCAGCTTCACGGTATCGATGCCGACGTGAATAAGAATCTCCGCGCCGTCGTCCGATTCGATGCCGATGGCGTGTTTCGTTTTGAACAGCGACGCCACGCTGCCGCTCACCGGCGCCACCACGCGCCCCTGCTGCGGCGCGATCGCCACGCCTTTCCCCAGCAGGCCACTGGCGAAAGTCGCGTCGTTCACCTGATCCAGCGGCACGATGTCGCCGGCGATCGGGCTGAGAATCGCCTGTTTGCGGTTGAGCGGCGCGGCGGCTTCAGGCTGTGCGGCGGCCTCTTCCGCCGGCGCGACGCCGAACAGATAGCTGGCCAGCGCGGCGAACACGAACGACAGCAGGGTGCCGCCGATCGCGCCCCATACCGTGGCGTCGATGCCGCCGCCGGGGATGATCTGCGCGAAGGTGAACACGCTCACCAGGCCGAACGAGTAAACCGAAGTATGGAAGTAGCCGATCACCGCGCCGCCCAGCGCGCCGCCGATGCAGCCGAAGATGAATGGGCGTTTGTTCGGCAGCGTGACGCCATACACCGCCGGCTCGGTGATGCCGAAAATGCCGGCGCCGATGGCTGAAGCGGACAGCGCCCGCAGTTTGGCGTCGCGAGTGCGCAGCATCACGCCCAGCGTGGCGCCGACCTGCCCCATCACCGCCGGCAACAGCAGCGGCACCATGGTGTCGCGCCCCAGCACGCTCAGGTTGTTGATCATCAACGGCACCAATCCCCAATGCAGGCCGAAGATCACGCACACCTGCCACATCGCCCCCATAAAGGCGCCGGCGATGATCGGGTTAAAGGCGTAAATGCTCTGATAGCCGTTGGCCAGCAGGTGGCTGAGCCAGGTTGCCGCCGGGCCGATCAGCAGGAAGGTCAACGGCACGGTGATCGCCAGGCACAGCAGCGGCGTGATGAAATTGCGCAGCGCGCTGTGGATCACCCGGTTAAACAGCGGCTCCAGGCGGCAGGACACCCAGGCCGCAAAGATGATCGGGATCACCGACGAGCTGTAGTTGATGAAGGTCAGCGGAATGCCGAAGAAATACTCGCGCACCGCGCCCGGCTGCTGCGCCGCTTCGAAGGCCGCCATCATCAGCGGATGCGTCAACGCGCCGCCGATCGCCATGGTGACGAAGGGGTTGCCGCCGAATTTTTTCCCGGCGGTGTAGCCGAGCATGATCGGGAAGAAGTAGAACAGCGCGTCGCTGGCGGCGAACAGCATTTTGAAGGTGCCGCCGCTCTCCAGCAGCCAGCCACAGGCCAGGCTCAGCGCCAGGAAGCCTTTCAGGATCCCCGAAGCGGCCATCACCCCAAGCAGCGGGGTAAAAATGCCGGACACCAGATCGATAAAGCGGCTGAGCAAGTTGTCTTTTTTGCCGCCCGCGTCGTCGCTCGGCGCGCCTTCGGCCAATCCGCCAACGCGGTTAACCGCGTCGAACACTTCCGCCACATGGTTGCCCACCACCACCTGGAACTGGCCGCCGCTCTCCACCACCATGATGACGCCGGGGTTTTTCTTCAGCGCTGCCGCGTTGGCGCGATTGTCGTCGTGCAGCTTGAAACGCAGGCGGGTAGCGCAATGCACCAGGCTTTTCACATTGTCGCGGCCACCGACGCCGGCCAAAATCTCACTGGCTAATGTGTCATATTTCATACAGTTATCCTTAGACTTCGCGTTCTGCCGCTCCCCGCCCCACGCTGGCCTGGCGCTGAGGCAAAATTCGGCGCAAAAAAAAACCTAAACCTCGCGGCCTCTGCCCCATCGGGGAACAGAAACGCGAGGTTTAGGTTTTGCCTGCCGTAGCAGTAACAACCCTAAATCGGTTGAGTTATGACGTTAACACCGCGGATTTTGCCGGGGCAAGCCTTTGCGTCGGCAAATTGCCGAACTGTGATCGGGCGGGCAAAACCGAACTGAGGTACCAAATAAGGCCTGTCGCCCTCTATCGGCTTCAGCACAGCAGTGATATATCGCGCAGGCGGAATAGAGAGGGGGCGGAATATCGCCCGCTTCAGGCAAAAACATAAGATTAACTAACCTAATAATTCACAGTCAGGCGAAAGCAAAGCGCTCGTCCATCCACTGTCAATCCCCGCTTTTTTGGTCGAAATCGGCAATCCATAAGGCAAATAGATCGCCAAACTTGATTGCGCATCGTTAACATTCCACGATATTCACCTGTGCAAAAATCACCATGCGCAATTGATAATGGTGAAAGAAACATCAGAATGACTAATTAAAACGACTGGACAAAAGTCACGCGGGCGATTATTACTGGTCAACGCGTAATCGATTGTAAGGATGACAGCGACCATGACGTTGCGGACTGAGTTGGGACGGATTCTGATCACCGGCGCCGGCGGCCGGGTAGCCACGGCGTTTCGCCAGGCGATGGGCGATCGCTACGCGCTGCGGCTGGCGGAAAGGGATGTCAGCCTGCTGCGCGATCTGCAGCCCGGCGACGAAGTCATCAGCTTCAACATCGCCGATCTCGACGCCTGCCGCGCGGCCTGCGCCAATATCGACACCGTGTTGCACCTGGCGGCCGATCCCTCCCCCGATGCCGACTTTTGCGGTTCGTTGATGGACAATAATATTCTCGGCACTTTCAATATCTTCCGCGCGGCGAAAGACGCCGGCTGCCGCCGGGTAGTGTTCGCCAGCAGCGCGCAGGCGGTGGAAGGCTATCCGCTCGATTACCAAATCCGCCCGGATGACGCGCCGAAACCGAAAAACCTGTACGGCGCCAGCAAGGCGTTCGGCGAAGGCATCGCCGCCTACTTCGCCCATCAGGAAGGGCTTTCCGCCCTGTCGGTGCGCATCGCCAACTTCACCACCCTCAGCCCGGGCGATCGGCTCAGCGCCCGCGACATGAGCGCGTTTCTCAGCCATCGCGACGCCGCCGATCTGCTGGAGCGCTGCATTCGTGTCGACGGGGTGCAATATGCGGTGGTGCACGGGGTTTCCAATAACCGCTACACGCGTTTATCGCTGGAAGAGACCCGTCGCCTGCTCGGCTACGCCCCGCAGGACGATGCGTTCAGCCTGCTCGGCTTTGAGTGAGCGCGGCGGGGAACCCCGCCGCACGCTGTCGTTTTAACCGTTGGCGTAGGCCACTTTTTCGGCCTGACGGTGGGTGAACAGCACCAGCAGCAGCGCCAATCCGGCAATAATCGCCCCCATCACCGGCACGAAGCTGTATCCCAGCCCGGCGGAGACTACCGCGCCACCGGCGGCGGCGCCCAGCGCATTGCCCAGGTTAAAGGCACCGATATTGACCGAAGACGACAGCCCCGGCGCTTCACTGGCGACACGCATCACGCGCATCTGCAGCGGCGGCACCACGGCAAAGGTCGCTGCGCCCCAAATCACCATGCTGACTGCAGCGCCGATTTCACTGCGCGCCAGGAACGGGATCACCAGCATAATGACCACCAGCAGCAACAGGAAGCCTTTCAGCGTCGCGCTTTCGGAGCGGTCGGCGAACTTGCCGCCGAGATAGTTGCCGATGGAGAAACCGACGCCGATCAACACCAGCATGGACGTCACGAACAGCGGTGTCGCATCGGTGATGTGCTGCAACACCGGCGAGATATAGGTATAGAGCGTGAACATCGCGCCCGCGCCCAGCACGGTCGTCAGCAAGGCGGACAGCACCTGAGGGCGCACCAATACCGACAACTCGCGTTTCACATCAGGACGCGCGCCGGCGCTGCCTTGCGGCAACGAGAACCACAGCCCCAGCATGGCGATCACGCCCAGCCCGGCCGTCGCCAGGAACGACATGCGCCAGCCGATGGTTTCACCCAGCCAGGTCGCGGCGGGCACCCCGCCGATATTGGCGATGGTCAGGCCCATAAACATGGTCGCCACTGCGCTGGCCTGTTTCTCCTTCGGCACCACGCTGGCGGCCACCACCGATCCGAGGCCAAAGAACGCGCCGTGGTTCAGGCTGGTGATGATGCGCGACAGCATCAGGGTGGTGTAGTCAGGCGCAACCGCCGACAGCACGTTACCCAGAGTAAAGATAGCCATCAGGAAGATCAGCGCGCTTCTGCGTGCCCGGTGAGAAAGCAGCAACGTCATCAGCGGTGCGCCGACCATCACGCCGACGGCGTAGGCGCTGATCAACATGCCGGCCATCGGGATGGAGACGTCCACCCCTTTGGCGATGGTCGGCAGCAACCCCATCGGGGAAAACTCGGTCGTGCCGATGCCGAACGCCCCCACCGCCAGGGCTAATAAGGGAAAGTTAATTTTCATTCAACAACTCCGGTTAACCGCTGCCGAAGCGCGGGAAAGTTAAGATGCCAAAAGTATGACATTGATCACACCAAAGATAAGCAGGCGGGAGGCTAAAAGACTTTTGCGATTTTGTTAAAAATCGTGGGGAAAAACAGCAGCCGACTCTATCTCAACCACGCGCCGACAGGCAATAGCCGCCGTCGCCCGAGCGCACATCGGGTTCATTCCCGCCACCGGCGGCAAGCCGGCGGCCACCGCAACTATTGAACACAGAGCAAAAGTGTTTTGTTATTGTGCGCGTTTTTAGAATTAAACGACGAAATATAATGGCCTCAGTAAAACATCAATGCCCTACGGCCCCATTCACACAGAGGGAAGCGCCATGCTTTTTGACTCGTATTCTTTAAGCGGTTTATCGCTGAACAATCGCATCGTCATGCCGCCCATGACCCGCTCTCGAGCCGGCGCCGGCGACGTCGCCACCGACATGATGGCTGAATATTATGCCCAGCGCGCCAGCGCCGGGCTGATCGTCAGCGAAGGCACGCAGATTAGCCAGCAAGGCCAGGGTTATGCCTGGACGCCCGGCATTTACACCCCGGAACACATCGCCGGTTGGAAAAAAGTCACCGACGCCGTACATCAGGCCGGCGGCAAGATCTTCGCGCAGCTTTGGCACGTCGGCCGCGTGTCGCATACCATTCTACAGCCTGGCCACGCCGCGCCGGTCTCCTCCTCCGCCATCCAGGCCGATGGGGTCAAGGTATTTGTGGATGTCGAAGGCCGCGGACCGGAACATGGCGTGGGTGAAATGGTGCAACACTCCGCACCGCGCGCCTTAACGCGGGAAGAAATTCCGGCGATCGTCAATGACTACGCTCAGGCGGCCCGCAACGCCATCGCCGCCGGTTTCGACGGCGTAGAGCTGCACGGCGCGAATGGCTATCTGATCAATCAGTTTATCGACTCGCGGGAGAATCAGCGCGACGACGAATACGGCGGTTCACTGCAAAATCGCCTGCGTTTCCTGCGGGAAGTGGCGCAGGCGGTAGCGGACGCCATCGGCAAAGAGAAACTGGGCGTGCGCCTGGCGCCGCTGACCACCCTGATGGGCTCGCAGGACGATACCCCGGAAGCCACCTATCTGGCGGCGGCCAGCGTGCTGAACGATATCGGCGCCGCTTACATTCACATCGCCGAAGCGGACTGGGATGACGCCCCGGTGATGCCGGCGGCGTTCAAAGAATCACTGCGCCTGATTTTCCGCGGCACGCTGATTTACTCGGGCAAATACACGCGTGAACGCGCTGAAGAAGCGCTGGCCAAAGGCTGGGCGGATCTGATCGGCTTCGGCCGCCCGTTCATCGCCAACCCGGATCTGCCTCACCGCCTGCAACACGGGCTGGCGCTGAATGCGCCCATTAAAGAGAAATTCTTCGGCGGCAGCCGGGAAGGCTACACCGATTACCCGGCGATCGGGTAACGATCGCCGACAACGCCGGCTCAAGCCGGCGTTATTTTTTTCTGTGCTTCGATCCAGTCAAGAAATTGCATCATTCTGTCGCTAAAATCCGCGTCATTCGCCTCCCCTGCCGCGTGCGCTAACCAATAGTCCATTTCATCGCGCTGCTCTGCATAAAGCGCCAACAGCTGATCGGCATAGTCGGTTAGCGTTATCGGCCAGAACGGGCTCCCCTCGGCGCGCAACATATTGGTGGCGCGGATCAGCTTTCTGGCCGCTTCGCGCTTTAAGCGCCTCTCATCCGATACCGTCCTTGCCTGCAGCAGTTGCTCCCGATAACGCGCCAACGCGGGCCGTAAATCAGCATTGACCGCCAGCGCGATGCTCCGGCGCCAACGCTTCATCAACGCCACCTCATCCCCTCCCGCTGCGCACTTTGCCCGCGCGCAGTTCGATGTTCCGCTGCAGTTCGCGCAGCCCGCCGGCCAGGAAGCAGGCTTCCGCCAGCACGAACAGCGGGCCGATGATAAGGCCCGTCACGTCGTCCATAAACGCCGGTTTTCGCCCCTCCCAAAAGTGCCCGGCAAACTGAAACAGCCAGCCGATGACGAAGCCGCCGATGCCGACGCTCAACCACGCCGCCGTCGACAGCGACGCCACCCAGGCGCCGAACACGAGGCACAGCAGCAGCAACGCCAGCATCATGATGCCAAGGCGCAGGTTCAGCCGCAGGTAATAGAGCGCCGAGACGATAACCGCCGCGCAGGCCGGCGAAAACGGCAGCCCTCCCGCGCCCCACGCCGGCCGGGAGAGCAGCGCCAGCAGGCTGATGACGATCAGCGGGATACCGATAAAATGCGTGGCGATATTGCGCGCATCGCGGTGATAGGCGGCATAAGCGGCAAGGTGATCTTCCAGACTTCGCATGTTGACCTCCGGTATGTGCGGCCTTCGTCGCCGAACGCGCGCAGCCGCATGCGGCTGCCCTTACCCATAGCTTAGCGCGGGATCACCAATACCGGTTGACCGATCTCATCCAGCAGGCCACGCGTGATGGAAGCGTTCAGCCAGCGCCCCAACGAAGACAGGTGGCGGTGCGAGATGATCAACAGATCGCAGTTGAACAGCGCCATCTGTTCCGGGATCACCTCGATGGGCGACCCCGCGGCCAGCAAGCCCTGGGCATTGAAGCCCTGCTGTTTCAGCGCCCGCGTCACCTGCCCGACCTGCTTTTCCGCCAGCGCTTCTTCCCGTTGGGCGGCGGGATACTCCTCGCGCTCATCGCTGTCGAAACGCAGGCCGCTGCGGCTGAGCGTGAAGGCATTGTCCACCACCGTCAGCACAATCACGCCGCCGATGCTGCCTTGCAGGCGCGCCATAAATTCCAGGGCGTTGCCGCTGTGTTCAAAGCAGTCCACCGCCAATAACACTCTCTCAATCATAACCATCCTCACTCGCCCGAGTTAAATCGCGCCCTTGAAATTGGCTTCGCCCTTTTTCCAATAACCTTTGGCAAACAAGGCGGCGCGGGAAATGCCCATTTCGTTGATAAAACGCGCCTTCAGATAGGCGGCGACCTGATGCTCGCAGGCCAGCCACACCTGCCCTTCGCCGGCCGGCAGCTCGCAATGGCTGACGGCCTGCACCAGCGGGCTGTTCATCACGCTGTCGAAATGTCGGGTGCGGATTTGCCAGCTGTTCACCTGCAAAAAGGAGCAATCGACGTCCTGGATCTCCTGCGCATCGCCCACCTCGGCGAACCACAGCACCGGCAACGGGGCGGAGAGCGAGGCGATAATGGTGCGCATGGCGGGCAGCGCGGTCTCATCACCCAGCAACAGCAGCCAGCGAGTTTGCGGCAACAGCCGAAAGCCGCCGGAGCAAGGGCCGGCGAACCCCAGCTTGTCGCCCGGCATCGCGTCGCGCGCCCAGTTCGACGCCGGGCCTTCGCCGTGCAGCACCATGTCGATATCGAAGGTGCGGGCGAGTTTGTCGATGCCGCTCAGGGTGTAGGCCCGCCCGGCCAGCGTGTCGCGCCACGGGAAGAACACCTTGACCCAGCTGGCCGGCTCCTGCGCGCGCGGATCGGCGATAAACTTATCCACATCGTCGCCGCTCAACGTGATGCGCCTGATCCGAGCGGTGACTTGCCGCACGGCGCTCACCCGGGCCTCTCGTTTGCGGCGGGTGTCCCTTTCCAGCATCTCGTCGACAATCTTATTCAGCGTGTTGTGCATCAGCCTTCTCCTGTGGCGCCGCAGACGGGTAGGTGAGTTCCCAGCCGCCGCCCAGCGCTCGATAGATATTCACCACGGCGATCGCCGTCTCCTCCTCTGAAACAATTTGCGCGGACTGCAGATCCAGCAGCGCGCGCTGCGTGCTCAGAACGTGGATAAAATCGCTGGCGCCGTTCAGATAGCTGTCGCGCGCCAGCGCAAACGCGTGCCGGTTGGCGGCCAGCGCCTCGGCCAGGTGCGTCTGGCGGCGCTGTTGGGCGCGATAGCCGGAAAGCGCGTCGTCGATCTCGTGCCAGGCGCGCAGCACCGTTTGCTGGTAGGCGATGGCCATTTCCTGCTGGCGATATTCGCTCAGGCGTACCCGCTGGGTGATTTTCCCTCCGTCGAACAACGGCAGATACAAAACGGGGCCGATGGCGAAGGTATGCGTGGACCAGCTGCCCATATCCGACAAGGCCAATGCCTGGTAGCCCGCGTTGCCGGTCAGCGTGATGCGCGGGTAGTAGTCGGCGGTGGCGACACCGATCTCGGCGGTCGCCTGATGCAAACGCTCCGCCGCTTCGCGAATATCCGGCCTGCGCAGCGCCAGATCCGACGGCACCCCCATCGGCACCGCGCGCGCCAGCGTCGGCAGCGGCCCCGGCGGCGACAGCATCGCGTTCAGCGCGCCCGGCCGCTCGCCCAACAACAGGCCGATGGCGTTAATCAGCCGTTCTTGCCGGTCGGCCAACGTCGGCAGCAGGGCATCCACCTGCGCCAACTGCACCTGCGCCTGATCGATATCCAGTTCGTTGCCCGCGCCGCTTTGATAGCGGCTTTGCGTCAACTGCAGCGTGCGCAGCGCCGTGGCGCGGTTTTCCTGCGCCACCGCCAGCTGCTGCTGCGTGGCGCGCAGGCGCAGATAGTCGCTCGCCACCTCCGCCGTCACCGACGTCAGCAGCGCGCGCCGATTCTCCTGCGAAGCGGCGAAGCCGGCGCGCGCGCTTTCCGAGGCGCGGCGCAGCTTGCCCCACATGTCCAGCTCCCAGGCGGCGCTGAAGCCGCCGCGCCAGAGGTTGTAATCCGCCTCTCCGCCGTTGCCGGACGGATCCATGCTGCCCACCGAGGTAGCGCGCTGGCGCTGATAGGCGCCATCCAGGCTCAGATCCGGCATCAGCGCCGCCTCCGTCACCCCCAGCAGGGCGCGGCTCTGTTGCAGGCGCGCCGTGGCGAGCTGCAGATCCAGGTTGCCGGCCGCCACGCGCTGCACCAGCTGCGACAGCGGCGCATCGTTGAATATCGACCACCAGGCCACCGGCAATGCCCCGCCGCCGGCCTGCTCACCCCAGCTCTCGGGCAGCGCGCTCTGCGGCCGAGCGTAGTCCGGCCCTACCGCCCGGCAGCCGCTCAGCGCCATCAACAGCAGCGGGATCACGGCTCTGTTCATTGCAGGCCTCCGTCCAGCGTATTGATGCTGACGTCCGCAGACATGCCGACGCGCAGGGCGCTCAACAAGGCGGCATGCTCTTTGTTGATATCAAATACAATTTTCACCGGGATGCGCTGCACGATCTTGGTGAAGTTGCCGGTGGCGTTCTCCGGCGCCACGGCCGCGAAGCTGACGCCGGAAGCCGGCGCGATGCTGTCCACCTGCCCTTTCAGCGTTTGGCCGGGAAAGGTATCGATATGGATGTCTACCGACTGCCCGTGCGCAATGTTTTCCAACTGGGTTTCCTGGTAGTTGGCGATGATGTACAGCTTGTCCTGCGGCACGATGGCCAGCAGCGCATCGCCCGGTTTGACGAACTCCCCGACCCGCAGACTTTTCTTGCCGATCACGCCGCCGATCGGCGCGGTGATGCGGGTGTAAGACAGGTTCAGTTCGGCCATCGCTTTCTTGGCCTGCGCCAGCATCAGCTCGGCATCGCTGTCCGCCAGCTTGGCCTGCAGCACCTGCTCCATGTTTCGCGCCGCTTTGAGCGTCGCCTCCGCCTGCGCCACATTGGCGGAAAGCGTGTGCACCCGCGTTGTCGCCTGCTGCGCCGCCTGCTGCGACCCCGCGCCGCTGCTGGCCATTCTCTGGTAGCGGTTCTGCTCCTGACGCGCAAACGCCAGCTCCGCCTGCGCCGCCTGCCGCTCCGCCAGCGCGGCGGCGATCAGCGCGCTCTGCCGGGTGAGGTTGGCCCTGGCGTCGTCCTGCCGGGCGCGGGCGGATTGCTCCTGCGCCGTCGCCTGCGCAAGGGCAACGTTGAATTCACGCGGATCGATCACCGCCAGCAACTCCCCCTGTTTAACCCACTGGTTGTCCCTGACCAACACCTGCGCAATTTCACCGGCAATCTGCGGAGAAATACGCGAGATATCGGCGCGAATATAGGCGTCGTTGGTATTCTGCTGTGTCTCTTTAATAAAAAACTTATTCATTAATAACCCCAGCGTAATGACGGTAACCGCCAATACGGCGACGGCGACTTTTTTGTTAGCCATAAAAGTGACTCCACTTAATATTTATTTCTGATGATAAAATGTCAGGCGGCGACCGAACGCGGCGGATAAATACGGGTCGGCATAACTAAAATCAGCGCGGTCAGTAATAACGCCAGGCCGGCAACCAACAGATAAAGATCGGCGCTGGCCAGCACGTGGCCCTGCCGGGCGGCAAGCTGCGCCAGCTGCTCCGCCGACCCCGATGCGCTGCTGTAGGCCGAGCCAAAACCGTCGGCGATCGTGCCGGCGTGATAGTCTCCGCGCTGTCGGCTGAGCAGCGCGATGGCGCCGCCGGCCGCGGTGGCGGCGAAGCCCTTCACCGCGTTAAACCAGGCCGCCGCAAACGGCCCGTCGGTCGGCAACAGCCCACCGGTCGCCTGCATCAGCAGGGGGATGATCGCCATCGGTTGCGCGACCGCCTGCAACAGCGCGATAACGCGAAACGTCTCGCCGTTCCATTCCGGCGTCAGCTGGGCGGCCAGCACGCAGGCGGTGGCCATCAACAGCAGGCTGATCGCCAGTACCCAGCGGCAATCCACCCGCGGCGTATTGCAAATAATGGCGACAATCGGCAGCGTAATTAATTGCGGCAACGCCACCCACAGCATTAAGTCGGAAGTTTGTTCCTGACGATAGCCCTGAATCGCGGATAAATATCCCGACGTAATATTGACCAGCGACACCATAATTAACAGCACGCCACCCAGCGTAATTAAGGAGAAAGACAAATTCCTTTTGCTTAATAGCTGCAAATTAAAAAAAGGCAGCGGGTGATACCATTCGTTAATCAGAAATAACGCCAATAATCCGCCGCCGCCCAATAATAAAACGTAGATCAGCGGCGAGTTCAGCCAGTCGAGCCGCTCCCCCTGTGAAATGCCCACCGTCAGCATGCCGAGCGCCATGCCGCCGAGCAGCAGGCCGCGCCAGTTGAACTGCCGCAGGCGCTCCAGCCGCAGAGGATCCTGCGGCAGACCGTAGCCGATACACACAGCGGCAATCGCCATCAGCGGCAGGTTCCAGTAGAAGTACCCACTCCAACTCCAGTGAAAGGCGAAAGCGGCGGCGGTGGCGCCCAGCGTAGCGCTCCATGCCGAGACCCAGCCGTAGGCGCCCAGCCCCAACACCTTGATCAGCGGCGGCATAAAACGCAGCACCACCGTCATCAGCATCGGCGGCAACGCGCCGCCGGCGAAGCCCTGCAGGCTGCGCACCGCCAGCAACACGCCATACTGTTCTCCCAACCAGGGCGTCAGCAGCCCGCCGGCCAGGTAAATGCCGCACATCGTCAACGCCACCCGGCGCAACGAAAAGGTCGGCCAAAAACAGGGCGTGAACCCGGAACCGATCACAAAGCCGGTAACGTAACAGGTGGTCAGCCAACTGCCGGCATCGAAACTCAGCAGCATGCCGCCCTGTATATCCGCCAGCGCGAACTTGCTGGCGTTTTCCCCCACGCCGCTGGCCATCACCGCCAAAAACACGCCGAACAACCCCAGCCAGGTGCGGCCGTTGATTTCGCCGGCGCTGGCGAGCCATCGATTTTTGTGGTGCGGCGTAACAGACACCTCAACCATTCCCCACTCCTGCTGTTTCAGCCTCAATCTTTGTTGTCGTGGGCAGTATCCGGACTTATTTCGATTGTTTAAAATGAAATGATGTAATTAACTAATTGCACAAAACGCAATCCATTGAACGCACCACCACCGGAGAGGCCATGCCGCAAAAAATTGATTTCAACCTGATCTATGCGCTGAATCTGCTGCTGGAAGAAGGGAGCGTGAGCGGCGCCGCCGAGAAGATGAATCTGAGCGCGCCGGCGATGAGCCGCATTCTGGGGCGCATCCGCCGGCAGTTCGACGATCCGATCATGGTCAGGGCCGGCAAACATCTGGTGCCGACGCCGCGCGCGCTGGAGTTGAAACGCCAGCTCGGCGAGATCATCGAGCAGGCCGCCGCGCTGATCGCACCGAATGATGCGTTCGAACCCGGCAAGCTGACCCGAACCTTCACCATTCGCGCCAACGACATTTTTATCGGCGCGCTGGCGGGCGGCTTGCTGGAGACGCTGCGGGACATGGCGCCGTTAAGCGGCCTGAAGTTTATCGCTGAAAGCGACGGCGAGGATGACGCGCTGCGCAGCGGCAAGGTGGATCTGGTGATCGGTTCCTCGCGCGACTGGCACCCGGAAATCAAGACGCAGAGCCTGTTCACCAGCACCTTTCAGGCGCTGGTGCGCCCTGGGCACCCAATCATCGGCCGGGTAACGCCCGAAACCCTGACTCATTACCCGCATATCAGCGTCTCCCGCCGTGGGCGCACGCAGGGGCCGATCGACGACGCGCTGCGCGATCTCGGCCTGCAGCGCAACGTCGCCCTGACCCTGCCGGGCTTCCACTCGGCGATGATGCTGACCATGAAATCGGACTTTATCCTGCCGCTGCCGCGCCACGTACTGCAGGGGGTGAGCAACATCCACCTGCCGTTGGCGGAGATCGAGCTGCCGCTCGAGCTGGAATCGGTGTTTATCGTGCAGGCCTGGCACCCGCGCCTGGATCGCGATCCGGCGCATCGCTGGCTGCGGCAGACCATCAAGCAGTTCTTTTTGCAGAGGGAGTGAGGGGGTTAGGTGTTGGGGAGAGAAGACGCTCGCGGCAGAACCCAAATACGCCTGCCAGATAAGCCGGTAATATGGCATTTTGCCGAAGCCCTGCGCATACTCGGTATATTCGATGAAAGCATTAATTATTCAATTAGTTAAAAAATCAGTATCTTGAGTTCCGCTCTATTAGGAGGAGCTCACGGTCTTACATTGTATTTGCTATCTTTTTAACCAATGGATTATGACATGAGAAAACATACGTTTGTCGCCCTCCTGCTACTGTGTTTGACGCCTGCGCTGGCGCTCGGTGCCGCACCGTCCCCCAAAGCTCTCATTAAAACGGCTCCCGTTTACCCTGAACAGGCCCTGTTGAAAAACACCAATGGCATCGTCAAGGTGAAATATGATATCGAGCACGACGGCACGGTCAGCCATGTGCGTATTATGCAGGCGAAACCCGCCGGGATCTTTGACGAGCCGGTGCTGACTGCCATGAAAAGCTGGCGCTTTGAACGCGGTCAGCCAGTGAAGGATCGTGAATTTACTTTTAACTTCACCACCAAACCGCACAACTCAGTCTATGGCAATGGGGTTCCGTTTCGCTGATCGTACGCTAAATTTTCTCTACCCACACAAGCCGTGCTCTCACAAAAGGAAGGAAGCAAATTACCCCTACCGGACATCACAGGAGTCGCATTTGATAGCCAATTCATTTGAATTTACTCAGTTTTATCAAGTTAGATTTTGAACCATGCCCCCTATTATGCCCCCAAATGATTTTACTTGTGGGGTTTAAGGGTCAGTTTGGATATCGAAAATTATTGTACGTTAAGCTCATATTTTGACCGTTCGATTTTAGCTAATTGAAGGCGTGATAAATCCCCTGTTAGGTTTCAGCCCTCTATCTTGTCGGTATTCCTCACCTTATGACGACAACTTCTTCGGTTTCAAAGGCGCTTGAGGCTTATGAAGAGAAACCAACAATGGCAATGTAACAATTTTTTAATATGCACATTTAATGCTATCTGTTGTCATGTCGGCGAGTTTATTCAGGGGTTTGAGGGCCAATGGAACGCGATTGTACGTTAGCGAAGTAACTATCTGATATATAAAAATAATAGGCATAGAAAAATGCCCTTAAAATGGTGTCTTTTTAATCGAAAATTGGCATTTAACGGACAGCGTTGTCTGCTAATCGATTTTTCAGACGTTCATTTTTAGCTTGCCGCACGTTTTCGTACGGTTGCCCCTCAAACCCCAAGGACATCTGAGGCCGTTAAAAGCGGCGTCAAAGGCAGAAAATATCTTAACGTGAGTTTTCGTTCCACTGAGCGTCAGGCCCCGTCTCCCCCCATCGAATTGCATGCATAAAAAACGCCACCCGTTCGGATGGCGCAAAGAACATATTCAAAGAATTCTCAGATGAATTTAAATTTTCTCAATGTTACTTCAGCTTCTTTTTTCAGCGTTTTTTCATCAATTTCAATTGATGAACGATCAGGATCTGATGTGTACCGCTCAGCCAGATCAAAAATTTCGTATAAACACCCACTAATCTCCTTGCTATCCTTTGCCAGTACCCCTGAATTACCCTCATCTCGCCATAACTTAAAAAAGCGAGATTCAAAATCTTCAGGTGAAACCTTGGATGACACTAAATCTTTCGTCAAATCAATTAATTTAATACTCATTTCAAACTCCCCGTTTTAATGTAAACCTCATATTGCGGTGTTCCCACAGTTAAATGCCACCCAGATATAAAGTCACCATTTTCCTTCAAAATAACGACGTTATTTGTTTTTGGATTAAAGAATACTTTTGATCCTTTTTCATGAAGGTAAGTCCCTTTCTCCACAGTTCCTTTATCCGCCAAATGCGCCTCAATAGCATCCCTGAACTTAGTCAACGTTTCACGATTTTTCTTCGTGTCACTAACCCCAAAATCACTAGCATGTTTGAGGTATTTTCTATCCAATTGTTTACGTGTAAATCGTCCAGAATCAAGCGGATCACTCAGCACCACATACACCGGCTCTACACCTGTTCCGGCCGCGTCCGGACGCCAGTAGATAAAATCCTGTAGTCCGTTGTGGTCTGCGACCGGCGTCGTGGTCACCGTGATGGTGTCCATCGGTTTCACTTCCGTGCCAGTATGGACGGGGGTCACTGGGACCGGAGGCGGTGGTGTGCCGGTATTTGACGGCTCTGAGGGCGGCTGAGCCGGGTTAATCAGGATGGTCCGCGCAGGGACGCCTGCACCGGCAATTGCCGGAACGGTAATACGGTCCAGACCTGTTTTCGGATCACGCACCCCCGTCAGCACCTGCACCGCCGCCGGAATACCGCCGTTACCGGTTTTCAGCAGCTGCAGCGCCAGTTGCCCATTGCTCTTCACCAGACTCCCACGCGCCGGCATATTCACGGTTTTCATCCCGGCCTCTATCGCCTTCGCATCCGCCAGAGCCCGCGCCGGAAACGCAAACAGCGCAGGAACGTCGCGCCCTGGAACTTGATCACTACCCTGACCAGCAGGTTTTGAATGGAACCAAAGAGTCGCCATCGATGCCTTAAGAAGCCCCGGACTGACCGCCGGAACGGACAGTTTGGACAGCGCATTACTGAACCAGTTGGTAATACTGCCTGCCACATTACCGGCAGCTGTCCACACTCCAGCTCCAGCCAACGCTATCTGCGCCGTCCCCGGCGTCTGATTCAGCACCATAGCGCCCGGCGCTTTGAGCGCCTTATTCGCTTCTGCTACCATCGCCGGTGTATACACGGGAGCGGGTTTCACCCCGGCTTTGTCGAACAAAGCCTTACGGGCTTCCTCGGCCTTACGGGCTTCCTCGGCCTTGCGGGCTTCCTCGGCCTTGCGGGCTTCCTCAGCCTTGCGGGCTTCCTCGGCCTTGCGGGCTTCCTCGGCCTTGCGGGCTTCCTCGGCCTTGCGGGCTTCCTCAGCCTTGCGGGCTTCCTCGGCCTTTCGGGCTTCCTCGGCCTTGCGGGCTTCCTCGGCCTTTCGGGCTTCCTCGGCCTTGCGGGCTTCCTCGGCCTTTCGGGCTTCTGCTTCGGCTTTCGCTCTTGCCTGCGCGTCCAGTTCCCGTTGCAACCCTTCGTTACGTTGCCCGCTGAATACATGGAGAAGTGGCGCAAACCGCTGCATGTATATTCTTTTTGCGTTCGCACCATCGCCTCGACGACAGGCATCCAGCAATTCACGATAATGCTTGTCGTTTTTTATATATGGGCAATTTTTCTTTCCGCAGATAAAACAAATATTATTGGCCAGACATTCTTTGACTTTTTCATCCAACCCAGGGATCGGAATTGCAGTGACTGTCAGGGTCTCCTCTCCATTTTCCCAACTCCAAGATCCGTTTTGCCAATATAATCCAGGTTCAGGTGCCACCCCGTTATTATAATTATACGGATCGTATTTAACTTCCCATTTATGCTCCATAAAATCTCCTTTTTGATATCTGTCATTTTGCACACAAACACTGTGTTTATATATAGTGTTTGATGCTAAACCCTCCTCTCAAACCCGTCAATCAAATGATAATCATTCTCATATGTGCTAAGCGTGACACAAAAAAGCAGCCGCCTGCGACAGCTGTCACACTGACAAATGTGGGTTAATCCCGGCTGCGCGTCCGTTCCCACTCCAGCTTCTGCAACCAGTCATACTCCCGGAGGATATTCTGAAGGGAGAGTAGAGAGCATTAAATTTCAGCTTAAACAATTAATTATCTACTTAACGTACGTTTTCGTTCCATTGGCCCTCAAACCCCATTCACCCCAAACCTCCTCTCTGTTTTGTTTGATATACAGCACAACAACCAGCTGGGTTAATGGCATGTAAACTCCTTTAACTCTCGCTAAAAACAGGATGTGCATACAGTGTTTGTATGCGATTTCAACAGGAGATGAGTTATTAGTGGTGGTGATGGTAAAGACAGCCGCGGTCCTGGCGGTGGGGTGAATAGTGGGCCGACGGAGTTGGGTGGAGGTGTGGATGCATCCGATCACTCTGGCTGGAGCTCGGAGAATAACCCATGGGGAGGTAAGAATAAGGACACTGGCGGGCATACTGGTGGTGGCAACAATGGTGGGGACAGGGATCCCGGGAGCAACGTTAACCTGAGTCTGTTTCCGGAAGCACAAGCGTCTGTAGCGGTGGGGGCACAATTCAATCTTTCGTTGATCGACGGTGCGTGGGGATTCAGTCTGCTGAAATCCCAAACGGTGCAATCGTTTATCACGAAATCAATAGCCAAACAAAGTGAAAACACTCGGTATCCCTACGGTTGGAACACTGTGGCGCGGTAGCCAACAGCGAGTATTAACGGCAGGCTAAGATATTGAACTTTATAGTTTTTCCCGTCGCTGGCAGTTGTTCGGTAAAACCGAACAACTGAATTTTCGACCCGTTCACCTTCTGCAAAGATATGCTTTATGTGTTCGCTGATAGTCGCTTTAGCTTTGCCGTACAGTTCGCAGATCATTGTCTGGGATAGCCACAGAGTATCGCTTTCAAAGCGGCATTCAACGCGCACCTTTCCATCACCGCTGGCAAACATGACAAATTCACCTGCCGGGGATTGGGCTAAATGTTTCTCTGTCATGCCGCCTCCGCTTTAATCTAACTTACCGTGCAATAATGTCCTTGTATGTCAGAGAAACCCATCGAAGCTCATTATCCGAATAACGGTTGTTTCCCCAAAAAATTCCTGGAAGCTGATTCGCTCGGATATTATTTCGTTGAATTCAAGAAAGTGTGGAAACAGTAAGGTGGCGGAAGATCACAGGAGTCGAACCTGCCCAGGACCGCTGGCGGCCCCAACCGGATTTGAAGTCCGGCCGCCCCACCGGGGACGAGGATCTTCCTTGGAGAAGAGGGAAGCAAGGCGCTGATTATAGCGCAGTTCGTTCGCTGCGCTAAGCAGGAAATGGCGGCCGCCGGCGATTCGGCGGCCGGGGGGGAGCTACTTCAGAAAATCCTTCACGTCCAGCAGGATGAATTCGTTGTCATCCGCCATATTGGGCTGGCGGCTGGAGGAGAACGGGAAGTTGTTGTCGTTGCCGACGATGATGTGGTTGGCGTCCACCACGTCCACGTTCTCGATGGTGAAGAACGGGAAGGTCAGCACGCCGTCGTTCAGCGGCTTGCGCGCCAGCTTGTTCGGATCCTGAATGTTCATCAGGTCGATATAGCCCAGTTTTTCGACCGGTTTGCCGACGTTAGCGTCCGAGAAGGCGATTTTATACACTCTCTTGAACTTGGCCACCTGGCTGAAGCAGTTGTCGGTCGGCGCGCCGGCGGCGCAGGCTTTGTCCGGCGTGCCTTCGCCGTTGTCGCGCTCGATCACCAGCCCGTGGGTGGCGTCGATCATGTTGAAGTCGCCGATGGCGTTCTGGTTGTCTTCCAGCACGTACTGCCAGCTGCGGCCGGTCCAGGCCTGCCGTTTGACGTCAAACTCCAGCACCCGCAGGTAGCGTTTGCCGCCGACGTTCTCGAACTGCTCGCCGTCCCACAACGCCCCTTCCAGCAGCGGGTACAGCTTGCTGCCGTCCGGCGAGGCGGCCATGCCTTCAAAGCCCTTGGAACGCGCCACCTGGAAGTTTTGCTTGCCGTCCGGCGCGCCCGGCAGGGTCAGCGTCGGGTTGTCCGGCGATTTCACTACTTTGCCATCCACCTGGGTGTCGAACACCGCCAGCACTTTGCCGTTCAGGTCGGCCTTGATCAGGTAAGGCCCAAATTCTTCTCCGATCCATAAGGCATCGTCGGCAAACTGGAAGCTTTCCGGATCGAAATCGCTGCCGGTCAGATAGCGCTGCTCGGTGCTCTCGTTGATGATGTGGAACGGTACCTTTTTATCCGGATCGTGCAGGAACACTGTCTTCAGCGGCGCAACCGTGCCGTCTTTGAAATCGATCTTGTAGTGGTTGAGGTACAGCATGGCGTCCGGGGAGTTGGCCTTGCTGCCGAAACCGTTGTCGGTCAGCACCCAGTAGGTGCCGTCGGGCATGTGTTTGATGCCGGAGTGGCCCTGCAGCGGCTGGCCGTTGATCGGCAGGCCGATCCCGGTCAGGCGGTCGGCCGATTTGCCCGCCACGCTGCCCAGCTCGGTGACGCGTTTGCCGCTGGTGTATTTGCCGCTCTGTTGCAGATCGCTCGGTGCATCTTTCGGCGTGGAAACGGCGGATTTTACCGGCAGCAGCGCATGCCCGGCCAGCGTCGCCTGCACCGGCTGCGCCTCGGCCCACAGGTTGGCGCTCAGCGCCATGCAGCCGACCAGCAGCGCCAGCCGGGTTTTGGTGTTGTGCATGTCATTGTCCCTTTTCGTTGTTATCGCCCAGAAGTAAAAGCAACGTCACTATAGGGAGCGGCAATGACAGAAATATTATTCGGCGAACGCCCGCCGGTAGCTGTGCGGGTGGAAGCGCCAGGTAATGGCGATCAGCACCACCACCAGCAGCGCATGGATTTGCCAGTCCAGCACGAAGCCGCCGCTGTAGTCGCGCAGCAGGCCGGAGAGGTAGGGCGTGACGCCCGCCAGCAGGAAGCCGACGCCCTGCATAAAGGCCACCAGCCGCCCTGCCGCCGCCGGCTGGTGCAGGTGATCGAGCGCCAGCACCAGGCACAGCGGGAACGCGCCGCCCAGCCCCAGCCCGGAAACCAACACCCACAGCCACGGCAGCGTTTGCGGCAGGTAAATCAGGCCGATAAAGCCGATCAGTTGCATCATCAAGGCCAGCAGCAGCAGCGGCCGCCGGTCATGATTGCGCGCCAGCGCCGGCAGCAGCAGCGCGCCCATCACCTGGCCGAAGGTCATCAGCGCCAGCAGCGAACCGCTGGCCTGCGGCTGCCAGCCGAGCTGCATGTAATACGGCGGCAGCCAGGCGATCAGGCTGGTATAGCCGCCGTTGATCAGGCCGAAATAGGCGCCGAGCAGCCAGGCGCGCCGGTTGCGCAGCAGGCTTGGGCCGCGGTGTTCTCCCGCCGCGCCCAGGCGAGACAGCCCGCGGCTGACCGGCCACCAGGCCAGCAGCGCCACCAGAGCCGGCAACGCCCACCAGGCCAGCGCGCTGTGCCAGTCATGCCCCGCGCTCATCAGCCATGGGGTGATCGCCGCACCCAGCCCGCCGCCGCCCATCAGCGCCGCCGACCACAGCCCGGCCACCAGCGCCATGCTTTTAAGGAAGTGATGCTTGATGATGCCGGGCATCACCGCCTGGATCACCCCGATGCCGAGCCCGCCCAGCACCGCGCTCATCAGCAGTTGCACGCTGCCGGGGGCCAGTTCGCGCCAAAGCGCGCCCAGCCCGATCGCCAGCAGGCTCAACGCCACGGCGCTGCGTTCGCTGAACAGTCGGTTGATGGCGCCGCCCGCCAGCGCCATCAGCCCCATCATCAGCACCGGCAGCGTGGTCAGCAGCGCCGCGCCGCCAAAACTCAGCCCGGTGGCCTGGCGCAACGTCGGCAGTAACGGGCCGATCGAAGTCAACAGCGGCCGCATGTTCAGGCCGATCAACACCAGCGCCAGCAACAAAGGATTGAGCCAGCGACGTGGAGAAGGTGAATTAACAGAATGATTTAACAAGGTATATTCCTGGTACTGCGAAATGAAGAGTGCGGCGTCACAGTGCGATCGCCGCAGCGTTGCGTTACTGTAGGTAACGTCGCTAGTATTGGGAAATTAAATAATAAAATAGCCAACAGTGGGAAAATGAATCGCTACCCGATGTTCAATCCGCAGCTGCTGCTCAGCTTCGTCGCCGTGTGCGACAGCAACAGCTTCACCCGCGCCGCAGAGCGGGTGTTCTTGTCGCAGTCCACCGTCAGCCAGCAGGTGCGCCGGCTGGAAGAGATGCTGGGCAAGCCGCTGTTTGAACGCTCCTCGCATCAGGTGCTGCTGACCGAAGAAGGCGTCAAGTTGTTGAGCTACGCGCGCCGCATCATCGCGCTGAATGAAGAAGCCCACGACGCGCTGACCGGCATCTGGCGCGACGGCGTGCTGCGGATCGGTATGCCGGAAGATTTCGCCGTGCCCACCACCGAGCTGCTGGCGGAATTCAGCCGCGAGCACCCGCACCTGCGGCTGGACGTCGCCAGCGGCCTGAGCGCCGATCTGCACAGCGCCTACGCGCGTGAAGAGCTGGATCTGATCCTGGTGAAGCAGCGCCGCCGGCAACCGCCGCGCGCCGCGCGGCCGGAACCGCTGCTGTGGCTGGACAGCCTGGCCTTCCCGGCCATCGAGCAATCGCCGGTGCCACTGGCGGTGTTTCCGCTCAGCGGCCTGTACCGCGACGAGCTGTGCCAGGCGCTGGACAACCTCGGCAAACGCTGGCGCATCGGCTACAGCAGCGCCAGCCTGGCGGCGTTAACCGCCGCCTCCGCTGCCGGGCTGGGCGTCACCCTGCTGCCGGCCGGCTGCCGTCTGCCCGCGCATCGGGTGCTGGGCGAAGCCGAAGGATTGCCGCCGATAGACAGCTTCGAACTGGCGCTCTACTACCGCGACGGCGCCCCCGCCGCCACGCTGGCGCTGGCCCAGCGGCTGGCGGTGTTTTGCGGGTTGAAGTGAGATCGCTTACGCCACTATCGGCGGGTATTCACGCTGCAGCCAGTCGATAATCCGTACCCACAGCGCTTTGGTCTGCTCAAGGCAAGCCTGTACCGCCGCGTCCGTCACCAAATCGCCGGAGTAATCCGCCACATTGCGCTGTTTTCGCAATGCATCCAGGCAGATCATTGCCTCGCGCGGCAACCCTACGGTGAGCGGCAACGTTTGGATCATGGTCTGGTGATGACCGGGTTTGCTGGTCAGCGTACGGTACCCCTTGGCTTGTAAAGCGGCATTAGCCATTTGCATGATCACCTTATATGCCGTGTCGAAACGGCTCTCATTGCTGAGCTGAGTGATACCCGCATCGCGTCGGTTGCGCGCGGCGGCGGCCAGCAATTTTTTAATCGCCCCTGCGTCAGGCGTTATCACCTCCAGTCCCAGCCCGACCAGATTGTCCAGCGTCATCCTTGTCTCCCGCAATCCAAAGTTGGGGTTTCTGCATAATGTCCTGTATAAACGCGGAGTTCTCGACCAAAGCCGCCCGCCACTCTTCCGGCGAGTACAGTTTGGGGTTAATTTCCCGACCCAGCGTTTCCTGCAGCGGGTAAACCGCCTGAACCACATCCGCAAAAGACAGTTTACCGACGATCAACACATCGATATCACTGGCCGCCGTCGCTTTGCCACTGGCGACGGAACCAAAAATAAAGGCCCGTTCAATAGCTGCGCCAAACTCTGCCAATGTCTGCCTTAAGCGCTCCGCCGGCCCGCAAACCTTGCGGAAAATAGCCGCCAGCTCTGGGAAAATCAGGCAATCAGCGTTGGCCTGATAGCAAATTTGGTTGCCCTGCCGCTGCCTGAGCAAAATGCCCCCCTCAGCCAGCCTGCTCAACTCTTTATGTAAAGTCCCGGCCTGAGTTGCGGTACGCCGCGCAATTTCCCGCACGTGAAACGCTCGCCCGGGCTCAATAAACAGCAGGCTTAGCACTTTTCTACGGTATTCGCTGAACAGCAGTTCGAGCATCGGATCGTGCATCACGCTAACCTCAATGTAGCTTTAATGACTACAAATGTAGCTATTAAAGCTACGAAAGAGCAAGCCAGGAAAGCCATTCAACCGATGGGCGCCGGTCATTACCAAATCGAATAGTCACCAGTGGCAAATGTCGCTGCCAACCGGCCGCTTCCTCTCCTAAATTGGGGGATGTTTTCACTCCCTCACCTCTGGATTAAGGAACCGAACGTGGAAAACCCTCAACAACCGGGCCGCAGAGCCTTCCTCAGCCAAACCGGCAAACTCACCACCGCCTGCGCGGTGATCGGCCTGACCGGTGGCGTGGCACAGGCCGCGTCTCCTGGCGGCGAGCAGTGTGCGCCAACGCCGATGACCCTGACCGATCGCCACTACTGCCTGAGCGAGGTGCGGCTGGAAGACGGCTTTGAATACGACGGCGACACGGTGATCGGCACCCGCACCGCGCTGTACACGCTTGAGATCAAAGACGGCAAGATCGCCGCCATTCACGCCGCCAACGCCGCGTTGCCCGCCGGCGTGCCCCGCTATCAGGCACAGGGCCGGCTGCTGCTGCCGGCGTTTCGCGATATGCACATCCACCTGGACAAAACCTTCTACAGCGGCCCGTGGCAGGCGCCGCGCCCGCGCCAGGGCAAAACCATCATGGACATGATCGCGCTGGAGCAGACGCTGATCCCGAAACTGCTGCCCACCTCGCAGCAGCGGGCGGAAAATCTGATCGCCCTGCTGCAGTCCAAAGGCAGCACCGTGGCGCGCAGCCACTGCAATATCGATCCGGTCAGCGGCCTGAAAAGCCTGGAGCACCTGCAGCGCGCGCTGGAAAACCACCGGGCGGACTTCAGCTGTGAAATCGTCGCCTTCCCGCAGCACGGCCTGCTGCACTCCAAAGTCGATGCGCTGATGCGCGAAGCGATGCAGATGGGCGTGCAGTACGTCGGCGGGCTCGATCCGACCAACGTCGACGGCGCGATGGAGAAATCGCTGGACGCCATGTTCCAGATCGCCCTCGATACCGGCAAAGGCGTGGATATCCACCTGCATGAAACCAGCCCGGCCGGGGTCGCCGCCATCAACTACATGATCGCCACCGTGGAGAAAAACCCGGCGCTGCGCGGCAAGGTCACCATCAGCCACGCTTTCGCCCTGACCACGCTGACGCCGGGCGAACTGGCGGAAACCGCCACCCGGCTGGCGGCGCAGCAGATCACCATCGCCTCCACGGTGCCGATCGGCAGCCTGATGATGCCGCTGCCGCAGCTCAGCGAGAAAGGGGTGTTCGTGATGACCGGCACCGACAGCGTGATCGACCACTGGTCGCCGTTCGGCACCGGCGACATCCTGGAAAAGGCCAACCTGTACGCCCAGCTGTACCGCGGCTCCGACGAGTATCACCTGTCGCGCGCCATGGCCATCTCCACCGGCGGCGTGCTGCCGCTGGACGATAAGGGCCAGCGCGCCTGGCCGAAAGCCGGCGATGCCGCCGAGTTCGTGCTGGTCAACGCCAGCTGTTCCGCCGAGGCGGTCGCCCGCCTGCCGGCGCGCAGCGCCACCTTCCATCAGGGGCGCCTGGTGGCTGGCCAGGTGAGCAAAGCTTAAGGTCGGTCCGCTGTTGTCATCATGATGGCCGTTTTTGGCCTTCTGCCAGAGTAAGGCGCGGCGCAAGATGGTCGCTACACACATTGGCGGAGGGCCGAAAATGTCACAGAGCGCGTTATTGATCATCGATGTCCAGCAATCATTCCAGCACCGTCCATTCTGGCAGGAGGACGATCTGCCGGCGTTTCAACAGGCGCTGACCCGCCTGATCGCGGGCTGCCAGCAACGCGGCGCGGCGCTGGTCGACGTGCTGCACGTCTCGCCGCAGGGGCCGTTCTCGCTGGCTTCAGGCCACGTGCAGCGCCTGCCGTTCCTCACCCACCAGGCGGATATCACCGTGCATAAGCATGTGCACAATGCGCTGACCGAATCCGGCCTCGACGCCTGGCTGCGCGAGCGGGATATCAACCACCTGATCATCTCCGGCATCCGCACCGAACAGTGCTGTGAAACCACCACCCGGGTGGCGTCCGATCTCGGTTATCGGGTGACCTTCGTCACCGAGGCGACGCTGACCTTCCCGATGCGCCATCCCGACGGTGAAGTCTTTACCCCCGCGCAGCTGAAGCGGCATACTGAAACCGTACTGGTCGATCGTTTCGCCCGCATCGCCAGCGTGGATGAGGCGCTGGCGCAACTCGCACAGGAGTAACCATGCCGCAGGCCGTCTATTTTCTGCTGTTGCCCAACGTGCTGTCGCTCGACGTCAGCGGCCCGGCGGAAACCCTGCGCCTCGCCGGGTCGTTCAGCCTGCGTTACCTCAGCCCGGCGCCGCAGGTCGTCTGCTCCATCGGCATGACGCTGAGCGGCCTGCAGCCGTTGCCCGAACGCCTGGAAGACGGCGCCATTCTGGTGCTGCCGGGCGTCGGCGATTCGCAGCGCTATTTCGCCGGTGAAGAGGCCGAGCAGGCCCGCCGCTGGCTGGCGACGCTGCGGCCCGATCTGCAGCGGCAGCGCATCACCCTGGTGTGCATCTGCTCCGGCGCGCTGCTGGCGGCGCAGGCCGGGCTGCTCGACGGCTATCAGTGCACCACCCACCACGACGTCATCGAACGCATCCGCCTGCAGGCGCCGGCGGCGCAGGTGAAAGAGAACCGCATCTTCGTCGAAGACCGCGGCGTCTACACCAGCGCGGGCATCACCACCGGCATCGATTTGGCGCTGCATCTGGTTCACCGTCACTGCGGCTCCGGCCGGGCGCGCGACGTCGCACGCGACATGGTGGTTTATTTCCGCCGCGCCGGCGACGATCCGCAGCTGTCGCCCTGGCTGCGCTACCGCAACCACCTGCACCCGGCGGTGCACCGCGCGCAGGACGTGATGGCCGCCGAGCCGGAAGCCGACTGGTCGGTGCCGCAGGTGGCGGAGAAGGCGCACGTCAGCAGCCGCCATCTGGCGCGGCTGTTTCGCAGCCACGTCGGCATCAGCGTACGGGAATATCATGAGCAGCTGCGGTTGGCGGTGGCGCAACAGCGCCTGCAGCAAGGGTATGGGTTGGAGAAGGCCGCGCTGGCGGCCGGTTTTTCTTCCGGGCGGCAGCTGCGCCGCGCCCAACAGCGCCAGCGCTCGCCGCTATGACACCAGCCGGCGGGTATCCAGCCGCTGCAGGCCGACAGACAGCAGCAGGCTGAGCCCCAGCGCCACGCCGAACACCCAGAAGATATCCAGCAGCGGGTGGCCGGTGAAATCCAGGTGCCGGCTGCGCATCACGTTAACGATAAGGGCGTGAAAACCGTAAATCGCCAGCGAATGGCGGGAAAATACGCTCAGCCAGCCGATCGGCTGCGGCAAACAGTGTTTCACCCACACCAGCAGCGCCACCGCCGCCATAAACACCAGCGGGCCGCTGTAGATGTAGTAGGTATCGGCGAAGTTGCCGTTGATGAACAGCTGATGCTTGGTGCCGCGCGCGATCAGCGCCACGCACAGCGCAAATCCCAATGCCGCCAACCAGCCCACGGCGCGCCCGCGCGCCTCCATCATGCCAATCGCCCGCCCGGCCAACGCATACAGCAGGTAGTAGAAGGTATCGCCGTAGATATACAGGTTAACCGGCAGCAGGTGCGCGTTGCCGAAGGCCAGCTTGTCGGTATTCGGGTTGGCGATCGCCGCCAACACCACCAGCGCGGCGGCCAGGTAGCGGCGCGACACCGATTTAACGCCGATCAGCGGCGACAGCAGGTAAATCACCGCGATGGCGTAGAAAAACCACAGGTGGTAAAACACCGGCTTTTGCAGGATGCCGCGCAGCGACGGCCAGAAACCGATCTTGGTGAAGGCCGCGATATAGATCAGCGCGATGGCGCTGTAGAACAGAATGCAGCAGATGATGCGGGTGAAATGCCGCCGGCCGGCGCTCTTTTCGCCGAAGAACAGGTAGCCGGAAATCATAAAGAACAGCGGCACCGACACGCGCGACAGCGAGTTCAGCACGTTGGCGATGTCCCAGTTGTGCAACCCTATCGCCGCGCCGTTGGTGATGTAATAGGTGGTGGCGTGGATCATCACCACCATCATGCACGCCATCGCCCGCAGGTTGTCTATCCAGCCGATTTTCTCGCTCAAACGCTCGCCCGATCTTGTGTCATATTGATATGTTAAGAAGAGGTTATCGGGCACGGCGTTCGGCAACAACCCAAAAGCGAAATATCAGAATGCACTTAAACAACACCTTATGATTGCGAAGGTGAACAATTGGCGGCAAAATAGCCGCCACAACTCGCTCAGTTTGCGCTTCCCGCCCTGGCAGTTCCTTTTTCTCTTTTACTATCAGTACAATAATATGAAAACGACATTACCACCTGCGGCACGTTTGGGCCGGCAGGCGCTTTTATTCCCTCTTTGTCTGGTGCTGTTCGAGTTCGCCACCTATATCGGCAACGATATGATTCAGCCGGGCATGCTGGCCGTCGTGGCGGATTTCAACGCCGGCGAAGAGTGGGTGCCCACCTCAATGACCGCCTATCTGGCCGGCGGCATTTTCCTGCAGTGGCTGCTCGGGCCGCTGTCGGATCGTCGCGGCCGTCGCCCGGTGATGCTGGCCGGGGTGGCGTTCTTCACCGTCTCCTGCCTGGCGATCCTGCTGGTCACCACCATCGAGCAGTTTATCGCCATGCGTTTCCTGCAGGGCATCGGCCTGTGCTTTATCGGCGCGGTCGGCTACGCCACCATCCAGGAGTCGTTCGAGGAGGCGGTGTGCATCAAAATCACCGCCCTGATGGCTAACGTGGCGCTGATCGCCCCGCTGCTCGGGCCGCTGGCCGGCGCGGCGTTAATCCACGTAGCGCCGTGGCAGAGCATGTTTGTGCTGTTTGCGGCGCTGGCGGCCATCGCCTTCTACGGCCTGTGGAAAGCGATGCCGGAAACCGCCACGCTGCAGGGCGAGGCGTTTTCCGCCGCCAACCTGTGGCGCGACTACCGCCAGGTGCTGGGCAACCGCCGCTTCCTGTGCGGCGCCCTGGCGATCGGTTTCGCCAGCCTGCCGCTGCTGGCCTGGATCGCCCAGTCGCCGGTGATCCTGATCAGCGGCGAGTCGCTGTCGACGCTGGACTACGGCCTGCTGCAGATCCCGGTGTTCGGCGCGCTGATCCTCGGCAACCTGACGCTGGCACGCCTGACCGGCAAAAACAGCGTGGAGCGCCTGATCAAGCTGGGCGCAGGCCCGATGCTGCTGGGGCTGCTGATCGCCGCGCTGGCGACCCAGTTCTCCAGCCACGCCTACCTGTGGATGACCGCCGGCCTGAGCCTGTACGCCTTCGGCATTGGCCTGGCCAACGCCGGGCTGTACCGCCTGACGCTGTTCTCCAGCAACGTCAGCAAGGGCACAGTGTCGGCCACGATGGGCATGCTGAGCATGATGGTGTTCACCGTCGGCATCGAGCTGGCCAAGGTCGCCTACGTCTGGGGCGGCAGCGGGCTGTTCAACCTGTTCAACCTCATCAGCGGCCTGTGCTGGCTGACGCTGGTGGCGCTGTTCCTCGGCAAACGCCGTAACGGCGACCCCACGCCGCAGCCGAACGGCGCGGCGTAAACGCGACGATAAAACGCCGGTCCGGTTTCCCGACCGGCGTTTTTTATGCGGCTTCAGCCGAGCAACCCCCACAGTGCACACCCCGTTCCCACCACCGCCACCGCCAACAACAGCAACGCCGACAGGACAGAGATCGCCCGCCGCGCGCGCTGCAGCGCCGTTCCCGACAGCAGGGTGATATAGGTCAGCAAAATGGCGAAGTCCGCCAGCACCCACAGCGCGGTCAGCAGCGTCAGGCTGGCGCCGATCGAGGGGGTGACGGCGATGAACTGCGGGAAAAAGGCGACGAAGAAGATAATGTCTTTGGGGTTGGCGATGCCCACCAGAAAACCGTTCAGGATCGCCGAGCGTTTTTGCGGCGGCGCAACGGGCTGCACATCGGGGGCTCGCGCGGATAAATCCTCATATAGCGAGACGATCGCCATACGGCCGATAAACAGGCAACCCAGCAGGCCTATCCACTGCAGCAAGCGCATATCCACGGTGAACAGCCCGGTGATAATCAGCGCGGCGACGCCGATCAGCAACAAGGAGGCTCCGTTGCTGCCCAGCGCGGTCAACAGCGCGCGCCGGGCGCCAAAGCGCGCCGCGGTGTTGGCCACCATCGCCACCACCGGCCCCGGCGTGGCGATCAGCAACAAAATGGCGGCGAAATACGCCGCCAGTAACGACAGGTTCATCTTTATTTCACTCACATTCAGTCAGTTGGCGTCGCGCCATTATCATGCCGCCGCCCCCGCCTTGAAAAAGGAGTAATCCTGTCGTTTACTGTGAATCAGACTCATTATTAGAGACGCCGCGATGGCCAGTTCCCTTCCGCCGCTTTACGCCCTGCGCGCCTTCGAAAGCGCCGCCCGCACCGGCTCGTTCACGCTGGCCGCCGAGGAGCTGCATCTCACCCCGAGCGCGGTCAGCAAGCACATCAAAACGCTGGAGCAGCACTTCGGCTGCCGGCTGTTCCAGCGCAACGGCCCGCGTATCGAGGTCACGCCGCAGGGGAAAATCTTCGCCGCCGAGCTGCAGCAAGGGTTTGGCCGCATCGAGCAAGCCTGCGAGCTGTTCAGAAGCCACCGCGATCTGCTGCGGCTGAAGGCGCCCTCCACCCTGACCCTGCGCTGGCTGCTGGACTGCCTGAGCCGGTTCCGGCAAACGGCGCAGGCGTTCGAGGTGCAGGCAGCCAGCGTCTGGATGGACATCGACAGCGTTGATTTTTTCAGCGAACCCTACGACTGCGCCATCCTGCTCGGCAACGGCCATTTTGGCGCCAATACCGCCGCCGCCAAGCTGTTCGACGAATGGCTGATCCCGATTTGCGCCCCCGCGCTGCTCGCCGACGGGCAGCGGGATCTCGCCGCCTGCCCGCTGATCCACCCGTCGCCCGATCGGCGCGACTGGCGGCGCTGGCTGCAGAAAAGCGGCATCGCGGCCCCGATCGATCTCATGCGCGGCCAGGTATTTGATTCGCTGGAACAGGGCAACGCGGCGGCCATTGCCGGGCACGGCGTCTCGATCGGCGATCTGGCGCTGAGCCTGCGGACGATTGAGGAGGGATTATTGGTGCTGCCTTGTGACGTCGCCGTGCGCACCGGCGACGGTTACTATCTGGTATGGCCGGAAGAATCGGCAAAACGGCCGCTGATCGAACGTTTACAGGCGTTTCTCACCGCCCAAACGCCCGACGTCAGCCGGGCCGCCGTCAGGTTTATCGGGTAGGGGACTCGCTACCGAACAACCCGCCGTCGCGCAGCAGATGCTCGTTGCCCTTGCGGCGGGTAAAGCCGCTGCGATCGAAGAACTCCAACACCTGGATCGCCAGCTTGCGCCCGACGCCGAGCCGATCGCGGAAATCGGCGGCGTTGGCGCCCCCGCGCTCCGCATCCAGCTCGCGGATCAGCGCCGCGAACTGATCGATGCGTCGGCTGAGGTAGTAGCGATCCACCACCACCGCCGTCACATGGCCCAGTTGGGCCGCCTTGCGCAGCAGCGCGCGCACCCGGCTCTCCTCTTCGCCCAGCTCGCTCGCCAGATCGCGCACCCACCACGGCTCGTCGCCGAACAGCGGTTCGATGCGCGCCCACAGCGGCGCCTCTTCGGCGCTGAACGCCAGGCCATGTTCCGGCAGGTGCAGCCAGCCGCGCGTATTGCGCAGCGCGCCGGCCCGCTGCAGCCGATCGATCATCATAAACACCAGCGTTTCCGGCTGCTGAGGCAGGGCCATGCGCCGCAGGCGGGCGCGCCCTAAGCCCAACTGATCGGCGTGCTGTTGGTGGTACTCCGCCAGCACCTGCAGCAGGCGGCTTTCCGCCTGTTGCACCTGATCCTGCGCCAGCGCCCGGTCACCGACGATCAGCAGATCGCGGTTCGCCAGCAGCTCGTCCAGGCCATCGTCCGTCAATTGACGTGCCCAGGCGAACGCTGCCAGTGACAGCGCGCCGTGCGGCAATTCAAGCGCCAGCGCCTGCGCATCGTCCTGCGCCAGCGCCAGGGCCTGCAGCCATGCCAGATAGTCCGGCTGACGCTTGCCGCGCTTGGGCGCATTCAGCCTGAGCACCCGAGCCGCGCCCAGCGTTTGCCGCGCGCCGATATCGCGCAGCACCAGCCGATCGTTCTGCGCCAACCACAGCGGACGATCGAGGATCAGTTCCGCCAGCCCGTCGTTCAGCAACGAAATGCGCCCGGTGATGTGGCTGGCGGCATGGTGCAGATGCAGCGGCTGCCAATGGCGGATCGGCCGATCCGTCTCCAGCGCCACCAGAATGCGTTCCGCCGCTTCGTGCGGACGCTGCGCCAGCAGCCAATCGCCGCGCGCGACCCGCTCTTTATCGACATCGCCGCTGATGTTAAGCGCAATGCGCTGCCCGGCCTGCGCCTGCTCCACGGTCTGATTCTGGGCATGCAGGCCGCGCACCCGCACCGGCGCGTCGGCGCCGGTCAGCCACAGCGTATCCCCCACCTTCACCCGGCCGCCGAGCGCGGTGCCGGTCACCACCAGCCCCGCCCCTTTGACGCTGAACGCGCGGTCTACCGCCAGGCGAAAACGGCGCGTCAGCGCATGTTCAGCGGGCGACAACGCCAGCAAATGCGCGCGCAGCGCCTCGATGCCCTCGCCCGCCACCGCCGCGGTCACGAACAACGGCGCATCGGGCCAGCCCTGGCCCGCCAGCTCGTCGCGCACCTGACCGCGCACCTCATCGATACGCGCCGCGTCCACCCGGTCGGCCTTGGTCAGCGCCACCGTCAGCGCCGGGCGCCCGCTCAGGCGCAGGATCGCCAGATGCTCGCGGGTTTGCGCCATCACGCCGTCGTCGCAGGCCACCACCAGCAACGCATGATCGATGCCACCGACGCCCGCCAGCATGTTGGCGAGGAATTTCTCGTGGCCGGGCACGTCGATAAAGCCCAGCACCCGGCCGTCCGGCTGCGGCCAGTAGGCGTAACCCAGATCGATGGTCATGCCGCGGCGCTTTTCTTCCGGCAGGCGATCCGCGTTGATCCCGGAGATCGCCTGTAGCAGGGTGGTTTTGCCATGATCGACATGGCCGGCGGTGGCGATGATCATGATGCGCTCAGCGCTGCGATCAGCGCCCCCTCCTGTTCCAGACAGCGCAGATCCAGCCACAGCCGGCCGTCGCCGAGGCGGCCGATCACCGGCTGCGGCAGACGGCGCCAGCGTTCGGCCAGCGCTTCCAGCGTGGCACCGCGGCCGTCGCGCGGCGTGAAGGTCAGGGCATAGCTGGGCAGGCGATCCACCGGCAGCGAACCGCTGCCGATCTGCGACCAGCACGGTTCGGCGCGCAGGTCGAAATCGGTGGTGAACCGCGGCGTCAGCGCCGTCAGCAGCCGCTCGGCCGCCTGTTGCATCTCCTGCTGCGGGCGAGTCAACAGCCGCAGCGTCGGCAGCTGCTCAGCCAGTTTTTCCGGCTGCAGATAAAGCCGCAGCGTGGCCTCCAGAGCCGCCAGCGTCAGCTTGCCGACGCGCAGCGCGCGCTTGAGCGGGTGCTGCTGCAGGCGCGCGATCAGCGCCTTTTTGCCGACGATGATGCCGGCCTGCGGGCCACCCAGCAGCTTATCGCCGGAGAATGTCACCAGATCGACGCCGGCGGCCAGCAGCCGCTGCGGCATCGGCTCGGCGGGCAGGCCGTACTGCGCCATATCGATCAGCGAGCCGCTGCCCAGATCGGTGGCGGTCGGCACGCCCTGTTCGGCCCCGAGCTGCGCCAGTTCGGCCTCGTCGACCGCCGCGGTAAAGCCCTGAATGCTGTAGTTGCTGGTGTGCACTTTCATTAACAAGCCAGTCTGCTCGTTGATGGCCTGGCGGTAATCCTTCAGATGGGTGCGGTTGGTGGTGCCGACCTCGACCAATTGACAGCCGGCCTGGCGCATCACGTCGGGAATGCGGAACGCGCCGCCGATTTCCACCAGCTCGCCGCGCGACACCACCACCTCTTTGCCGGGGGCGATCGCCGCCAGCATCAGCAGCACCGCCGCCGCGTTGTTATTGACGATGCAGGCGTCTTCCGCGCCGGTCAGCCGGCACAGCAGACTCGCCACCGCCCGATCGCGATGGCCACGCCCGGCGCCGTCCAGATCGTACTCCAGCGTCACCGCCTCCCCCATCACCGCGTTCACCGCATCCTTCACCGGCTGCGCCAGCAGGGCGCGCCCGAGGTTGGTGTGCAGCACAGTGCCGCTGAGGTTGAACACCGGCAATAACGCCGGGCGTTGCTGCCGGGCCAGCTCGGCCCGCAGCGCCTGCGGCCAGTCGCCGCACCAGGCCGGCAAGCGTTGCCGTTGTTTGATCGCGTCGCGCGCCTGGGCCTGCAGCCGGCGCAGCAGTTCGCCGATCAGCGTCTGGCCATGCTGCGCCACCAGCGGTTCAATCGCGGGTTCACGCAGCAGGCGGTCGATAGCGGGCAGTTGGCTGTAAAGAAGGTGGGATTCAGTGCTCATGGTCGCTCGGTTTTCAGTTTAAACGTATCGGCATAGCAAAACCCCGCCGCGGCGGGGAGAAAGGAAAGCTCAGGGCGGCGCCGTGCGGGCGAAACTTTCGCGGGCGAACAGGCGTTCGGCCAGTTTGACCAGCGCCGGGCGTTCGACGCACCAGTTGGGCAGGATGCGGCGGAAATTGAGGTAGCCCAGCGCGCAGCCGGTGGCGATATCCGCCAGCGTCAGCCGCTCGGCATTGAGCCACGCTTTTTCCCGCGCCAGCGCCTCCAGCGCGTCCAGACCCTGCGTCAGCTTGTCACGCTGGCGCAGCATCCAGCTTTCGTCCTGTTTTTCCGGCGCGCGCCGGCTTTCGCGGAACAGCGTCGCCGCCGCTTCGGTCACGCCGTCCGCCAGCGCCGCCACCTGCCGGACGCGCAGCGCAGCGGCGCGCTCGACCGGCAAAAACGCCGGCTCCACCGCCAGCAGCTCGAGGTATTCGGCCACCACCGGCGAGTCGTAAAACACCTCGCCGTCATCGGCGATCAGCACCGGCACCTTGGCGAGCGGGTTCAACTCCTTCACCCGGCTGCCGGGCTCATACGGCGGATCGTTGACGAACTCGAACGCAATCCCCTTCTCCAGCAGCATCACGGAAATCTTGCGCACAAAGGGGCTGGTGTAACTGCCGATAAGCTTCATCCGGTCTCCTCCGCTTCGTCCTGGCTGCGGCGTCCTTACTTCACCGCCAGGGTATCGATAATCCGCTGCACCAGCGCCTGATGCACTTCCGGCGTTTTGGCCGGCGACAGCATTTGCAACGTCACCACCCGCTTGTTGAACACCGTCAACACCAGGGTGGAGACCACCTTTTGCCCGTTGACGGTCTGTTCGGTATCCACCCGGCGAAACTTCTGTTTGCCGACGCTGAAGTTCTCTTCTTTGGTGGTCTGGATATTCTGATAGCGCTCGGCCAGCACCGTGATGGCGCTCTGCGTCAGCTCTTTCAGCATTTTGTCGCTGGTGTTGAGCTTCATGCCGTCCGGCGGGATCACTTCGGACGAGACCGCGCTCTGGCGCGACTTGCCGTCAAGGAAGCGCTGAATGGTGGAGGTGCTGTCGTTGATGATGCCGCTGTTCAGCGTTTGATCGCTAAAGCCCGGCGGCAGCTCGAAGGTGATCTTGCCCTTCTGCAGCGACACATTCAGCCCCGGCGGCGCGGGCGGGGTTTCTACCGGCGCAGGCGGCGGCGGTGGCGCGGGCTGCGTCACGGTCGGCTTGGTGTCCGGCGGCGGCACCGCCGGTTTGGTGTCGTCTTTGTTGTCGCAGGCCGCCAGTCCAACCGCCAACACGGCGACCGCGGTCAGTTTTGCCAGGGTGTTTAACATCGTGGTTCCTTTCGCTTGGCGCGTTATGGCCTAAACGTAGCAACTCGCCCGGGCGATTGCCAGAAGCCCGTTCTGAAATTGCTCATCCGGCCCCGCGCGAACGGGGCCGGGCGGTTACTCCGCCGGGAACAGGAACGGATTGATGCTGCTGCGGCCGAAGCCTTCTTCTTCCATACGGGCGTCCAGCACCAGCGAAGCCAGATCGTCGGCCACCGCTTCGACCTGCGGGTCTTTTTCCTGATAGAGGATCTTCAGGTAAGTGCCGCAGTCGCCGCAGCTCTCCGCCTTCACCGCCGCCTGCTCGCTGTCCAGCGACCAGTAGTTGAGATCGCGAGTCTGCTCGCAGTTGCTGCACTTCACCCGCACCACGTGCCATTCGCTTTCGCACAGGTTGCAGTGCAGGTAGCGCAGGCCGTTGACGGTGCCGATGTGCACCATGCTGGAGACCGGGATGCTGCCGCACACCGGGCAGAACTGGCGCTGCTCGCCGTATTCGGCGCGCGCCTTGCCGGGGATCAGGCTGGCCATCTGCGCCCAATAGAGCGACAGCGCGGCCCAGAGAAACGGCGCCTTCTCGCTGCCTACCTTGCCGAACTCGCGGTTGAGCAAGGCGTCGGCCATCAGCTCCAGCTCGTGCGCCGAGGCCTTCTCCAGGTTGTCCAGCACCGCCAGAATGTGTTCCGGCGCCTGCGGGCGCAGCTCGGCGATCAGCGACGTCAACAGCTTGCGCCAGTGCTCGCTGCGCGGGAACACGCTCAGATCGAGCGGCGGTTTGCCGCTGGCGGCGCCCTGCGCCAACGCTTCGCTAAGATCGAGCGCCAGCGGGTTATCGTGCAGCGCATGCTGCTGCGCCTGCGCCAGCTCGGCGGCGAAGTTCAGGTAGTCACCCAGCGGGTTGTCGACAGCCAGCTGACGCAGACGTTCGGCGCGGCGGCTGTACAGGCTTTTCAGGTTGGCGAAAAGTAACGGCGGGATGTTCTCCGCCGTTGTGGACTTCTCACGCTGTGCCCCTAACTGCTCTTTAGGAACGATGCGGATACTCATCAGGGTTTATCTTCCTGTCGTTTCTCGCGGACCTCACGGTACCAGCGCGGATGATGTTTCTTGGCCCAGGCCGCCGGCACCCAGCCTTCCACCATCGCGGTAATGGTGCCTTTTACCCACAATGCGGCGTAAATGTGCACCATAATCACGATGATAAGGCCGACCGCGGCCAGCGAATGTACCAGCAGCGCGATGCGGATCAGCGGAATGGAGAACGACGGCGCAAAATACGGCCGCCAGATCACCACTCCGCTGGCCAGCAGCAGCACCAGGCTGATAATCGCCGCCCAGAACACGCACTTCTGGCCGAAATTATATCGCCCGGTATCACCCACTTCCTCGTTCATGGCGATTTTGTGGATGTTCTTGGCCCAGACGATATCTTCCCGGTTGATCAGGTTGTGCTTCCAGTAGCGCAGGAACATCAGCAGGAACGCGGCGAACATGATCACCCCGACAAACGGGTGCAGAATGCGCGCCAGCTGCGGCGTCCCGAAGATGTTCATCAGCCAGTTGAAGGAGGGGAAGAAGAACCCCAGCCCGCTGATGGCGGCGAACACGAAGCAGAACGCCACGATCCAGTGGTTGATGCGCTCCGGCGCGCTGTAACGCTGAATGGGCTTTTCCTTTCTCATTTGCGCGTCTCCTCGTCGTGCGACTCGTCGTGCTCGTCCTCATCCTCGACGCGGTTAGGCCCGACGCCGACATAGTGGAACACGCTGGCCGCGAAGGTGGCGGCAAAGCCGATGGCCGCCAGGGGTTTCCACACGCCCTTCCAGAAGGTCACCGCCGGGCTGATGCTCGGGTTGTCCGGCAAACCGTGGTACAGCTGCGGTTTGTCGGCGTGGTGCAACACGTACATCACGTGCGTGCCGCCCACCCCCGCCGGATCGTACAGACCGGCGTTCTGGTAACCGCGGGTGTTCAGCTCGCTGACGCGATCCGCCGCCACCTGCTTCATCGCTTCCTTGGTGCCGAAGTGAATGGCGCCGGTCGGGCAAGTTTTCACGCAGGCCGGTTCCTGGCCGACGTCCACGCGGTCGACGCACAGGGTGCACTTGTACACCCGGTTGTCGTCCTTGTTCATGCGCGGCACGTCGAACGGGCAGCCGGCGATGCAGTAGCCGCAGCCGATGCAGTGCTCGGACTGGAAGTCGACGATGCCGTTGGCGTACTGAATGATCGCGCCTTCCGACGGGCAGGCCTTCAGGCAGCCCGGATCGGCGCAGTGCATGCAGCCGTCCTTGCGGATCAGCCATTCCAGCTTGCCGTTTTCCTCCACCTCGGAGAAGCGCATCACCGTCCACGACTTGGCGGTCAGATCGGCGGGGTTATCGTACACCCCGACGTTGTGTCCCACTTCGTCGCGGATGTCGTTCCATTCGGAACAGGCCACCTGACAGGCCTTGCAGCCGATACAGGTGGTGACATCGATCAGTTTGGCCACTTCTTCCTGGTGGTCACGGGCGCGCGGCGCCGGCGTGAAACCATTGGTGGCGGATTTACGAATGATGTCTTGAGATTGCATGGCCATAATTCGTCTCCGTTACACCTTTTCCACGTTGACCAGGAACGCCTTGAACTCCGGCGTTTGCGTATTGGCGTCGCCGACGAACGGCGTCAGCGTGTTGGCGATAAAGCCTTTCTTCGCCACCCCTTCGTAACCCCAGTGGATCGGGATGCCGATGGTGTCGACTTCCTGGCCGTGCACCTGCAGCGTGCGAATACGCTTGGTCACCACCGCCTTGGCTTTGATGTAGCCACGGTTGGAGCTGACTTTCACGGTATCGCCCTGCTTGATGCCCTTCTTCTCCGCCAGCTTTTCGCCGATTTCCACGAACTGTTCCGGCTGGGCGATGGCGTTCAGCCGCGCGTGCTTGGTCCAGTAGTGGAAGTGCTCGGTCAGACGATAGGTGGTGCCGACGTAAGGGAACTTGTCGGATTTGCCCATCGCCGCCAGATCGTCCTTGAACACGCGCGCCGCCGGGTTGGACACCACGTTCGGGTGCAGCGGGTTGGTGCCGAGCGGCGTTTCGAACGGCTCGTAGTGTTCAGGGAACGGCCCTTCCGCCATCTTGTCGGTGGCGAACAGGCGGCCCATGCCTTCCGGTTGCATGATGAACGGCCCAACGTCGCTGCCCGGCGCGGCGGTGCTGTAGTCCGGGATATCGGCCCCGACCCACTTGGCGCCGTCCCACTCGAGCAGCTGGCGTTTCGGATCCCACGGTTTGCCCTGCGGATCCGCCGAGGCGCGGTTGTACAGAATGCGACGGTTGAGCGGCCATGCCCAGGCCCAGCCCAGCGTGTTGCCGAGGCCGGACGGATCGGCGTTGTCGCGCCGCGCCATCTGGTTGCCGGCCGGCGTCCAGCTGCCGGCGAAGATCCAGCAGCCGCTGGCGGTGGTGCCGTCGTCGCGCAATTGCGCGAACGAGCTGAGCAGTTCGCCTTTTTTCACCAGCACTTTGCCGTCGGCATCCAGCAGATCCGCCAGCGCCTTGCCGTTGTTCTCCTGCGCCACCTCTTCCGGCGCCGGGTTGTCCGGCGTCAGGTAGTCCCAGGTCATGTTCAGCACCTGCTCAGGCACCGCGCCACCGTCGCGCGCATACATCTCGCGCAGGCGGCTGAAGATGCCCGCCAGGATCTCGCCGTCGTTCAGCGCTTCACCCGGGGCGTCCGCGCCTTTCCAGTGCCACTGCAGCCAGCGGCCGGAGTTGACGATCGAGCCGTTCTCTTCGGCGAAGCAGGTGGACGGCAGGCGGAACACTTCGGTCTGGATCTGCGACGGATCCACTTCGTTGAACTCGCCGTGGTTCTGCCAGAAGTTGGAGGTCTCGGTGTTCAACGGATCGATGGTCACCAGGAACTTCAGCTTGGACAGCGAAGCCACCACCTTGTTTTTGTTCGGGAACGACGCCACCGGGTTAAAGCCCTGGCAGAAGTAGCCGTTGACCTTGCCCTGCGCCATCATCTCGAAGTACTGCAGCACGTCGTAGCCTTTGTCCCACTTCGGCAACCAGTCAAAGCCCCAGCTGTTGTCCTTCTGCGCCTTGTCGCCGTAGAAGGTCTTCATCATGCTGACGAAGAATTTCGGGTAGTTGCCCCAGTAGTTCACCTGGCCCGGCAGCAGCGCCTTCGGCGTGTTAGCCTTCAGGTAGGTCTCGAGATCGGTCTGTTTCTCCGACGGCAGCGTCAGGTAGCCCGGCAGGCTCTGCGACAGCAGGCCGAGATCGGTCAGACCCTGGATGTTGGAGTGGCCACGCAGCGCGTTGACGCCGCCGCCCGCCATGCCCATGTTGCCGAGCAGCAGCTGGATCATCGCCATGGTGCGGATGTTCTGTGCGCCGACCGAGTGCTGAGTCCAGCCCAGGGCGTACAGGAACGAAGCGGTCTTATCCGCCACGCAGGTTTCGGCGATGTATTCACACACCTTGAGGAAATCGTCCTTCGGCGTGCCGCAGATGTTGCTCACCACGTCAGGCGTGTAGCGGCTCACGTGCTGCTTCAGCAGGTTCCACACGCAGCGCGGATCCTGCAGCGTGACGTCGCGCTTGGCGAAGCCGTTCTCGTCGAACTGGTAGTTCCAGGTGGTTTTGTCGTACTTGCGGTTTTCCGCGTCGTAGCCGCTGAACAAGCCGTCTTCGAAGGCAAAGTCTTCCCGCACCAGCAGGCTGGCGTTGGTGTAGGCCTCGACGTATTCGCGGTTAAATTTGTTGTTAGTCATCAGATACAGCAACACGCCCGACAGGAAAGCGATGTCGGTCCCGGAGCGGATCGGCGTGTAGAAGTCCGCCACCGATGCGGTTCGGGTAAAGCGCGGATCGATCACGATCAGCTTGGCATTGTTGTGTATTTTGGCTTCCATCGCCCAGCGGAACCCCACCGGATGCGCTTCCGCCGCATTACCGCCCATGACGATAATCAAATTCGCGTTCTTGATATCAACCCAGTGGTTGGTCATCGCACCGCGACCAAATGTTGGAGCAAGACTTGCTACCGTTGGTCCGTGTCAGACACGCGCCTGGTTGTCTACGGCAAGCATGCCGAGAGCGCGACTAAATTTTTGCGACAGAAAACCGGTTTCGTTGCTGGCGGCCGAGGCGCACAGCATGCCGGTGGTCAGCCAGCGGTTGACGGTAACGCCCTGGTCGTTGGTTTTGATGAAGTTGGCGTCACGGTCTTCCTTCACCAGCTTGGCGATGCGGGTAAAGGCGTCGTCCCAGCTGATGCGCTGCCATTTGTCCGACCCTGGCGCCCGGTATTCCGGGTACTTGAGGCGGCTTTCGCTGTGGATGAAGTCAACCAGGCCGGCGCCTTTCGGGCAAAGCGCGCCGCGGTTTACCGGGTGATCCGGATCCCCTTCGATATGGAAAATGCTTTCTTTGGCGTTTTTGGCGCCATCACCAAGGCTGTACATCAACAGCCCACAGCCGACGGAACAATACGTACAGGTATTACGGGTCTCGCGGGCGCGCAGCAGTTTGTACTGCCGGGTTTCCGCCAACGCCACTTCGGGGGCAAAGCCCAGCGCGGCCACCGTCGTTCCTGCCATACCGCCAGCGCAGATCTTAAAGAACTGCCTTCTGCTGACCTGCATGGGGGTCTCCTTTACTCTCGATTGTCACATTGTTCAAATGCGCCTGCCCGCTAGCGCGGCAAACGCGAATGTCACTGTTGTTATGCTTGCTACGAACGCCGGCCATATTACCACAGCGTGCTTGTGGTTGTTACACACTCGTGCTCATTCAGTGAACGCATTGGCACATTTCGATACATTTCGGCGTTGGCGCTCCCTACAGTATAGAGAGTAACCAACGCGCCGGGGCGGCGGTTCGACGCGGCCCCCCAGCGCCCTCTTCTATCAGCATGTTAACGCAACGATTTGTTCATTAACCACACAGTTAACAGGGCATTGATAATCATTTTCAATATCATTTAATTAACTATAATGATCCGACTGCTTACGCGGTGCTCGCCCTTTGCGCCGCCCATACACCACTGGAGATGATGATTATGAGTTATTCACTGCCATCCCTGCCGTACGCTTACGACGCACTGGAACCGCATTTCGACAAGCAGACGATGGAAATCCATCACACCAAACACCACCAGACCTACGTCAACAACGCCAACACCGTGCTGGAAGCCTACCCTGAGCTGGCCAAATACAGCGTTGAAGAGCTGATCCAGGATCTGGATAAAGTGCCTGCCGACAAACGCACCTTCATGCGCAACAACGCCGGCGGCCACGCCAACCACAGCTTCTTCTGGAAAAACCTGAAAACCGGCACCACGCTGGGCGGCGATCTGAAAGCGGCCATCGAGCGCGATTTCGGCAGCGTTGAGAAATTCCAGGAAGAGTTCGAGAAAGCCGCAGCCACCCGCTTCGGTTCCGGTTGGGCCTGGCTGGTGCTGAAAGACGGCAAGCTGGCCGTAGTGTCTACCGCCAACCAGGACAGCCCGCTGATGGGCGAAGCCGTCGCCGGCGCTTCCGGTTTCCCAATCATCGGCCTGGACGTGTGGGAACACGCTTACTACCTGAAATATCAGAACAAACGTCCTGACTACATCAAGGCGTTCTGGAACGTGGTCAACTGGGATGAAGCCGCCGCGCGCTTCGCCGCGAAGAAGTAATTCGCCCCTGTTGATGAAGATGCCCGCCGCCGGCGGGTATTTTTTTGCCTGAAACCCGCTAAAGTTTGACCACTTCCTGCCGATGGTTTGTTCAATTGACGTTCGCCCGGAGAAGGAAAAACGCTATGGCGGCATTGCAAGCATTGGCAGGAAAGTTCACTCATCTCACCGTAGGTAAAAAGCTCGGCCTCGGCTTCGCGCTGTTGCTGCTGTTGGCGGTCGTCATCGCCGGCACCGGAGCGCAATATCTGCATATCATTGAATCCCGCGCCGATCGTATCGACTTCAGCAACCGGCTGAACGAGGAGATCAACCAGGCCAAATACAACCGCGCCATGTACGGCCAGACCTACCAGCCGGAGTATCTGCAGAACAACCGCGCCAATATTGAAAACGCCGTCAAACTGATAGAGCAGGGACAGGCGCTGGACTGGGACGCCCAAAGCCGCAAGGATCTGCAGCGTCTGGTGACGCTGATCGGGGAATATCAGCAGCAGCAAAAGGTCTTTGAGCAAGCGGTCTCGGCGAAAGACGCCGTGCGCCAGAGCTGGAACATGTCGGAAGTGCAGGCCAGCCTGAGCCAGGTGGAGCGCCAGCTGACCAACGGCGATCTGCAACTGGCCTTCATCCAACTGAACCAGAAGCTGACCCAGGTGCGCTACGGCGCGCGCGGCCTGCTGCTGAGCCTGAACAAGGAAACCGAAGCGCCGCTGATGGCGGCCATCGACGACGCGCGCGACGCGGCCAACGCCCTGAGCCGCCGGGTCAGCGACGCGCAGCGCCCGCAGCTGCAGCCGCTGCTGGCCGCTTTGGACGATTACAAAAACCGCATCGCGGCCTACCTACCGGCCTATGAGCACGAGCAGCAAATCAGCCGACAGCTCGGTGAACGCGCGCATGAGATCGGCACGCTGGTGAACGCCTTTATGCAAGACGAACTGGCGCAGACGCGCAGCAACATCAACCTGGCGCAGCTGCAGATGGGCATCACCACCCTGATCGCGATTATCGCCGGAGTGCTTATCGCCTGGCGTATCACGCTGCAGATCACCCGTCCGCTGCAAAGTACGCTGGCGATGGCGGAACGCATCGCCGGCGGCGATCTGCGCCAGGCGCAGACCAGCACCCGCCGCGATGAGTTGGGGCAGTTGCTGAACGCGGTGGCGGCGATGAGCCAAAATCTGCGCACCATGATTGAGAAGATCCAGATGGGGGTCAGCCAGGTCTCCACCGCCTCGGCGGAAATCGCCGCCGGCAACACCGATCTCTCTTCCCGCACCGAGCAGCAGGCGGCGGCGGTCGAGGAAACCGCCGCCAGCATGGAACAGCTGACCGCCACGGTGAAACAGAACGCCGACAACGCCCATCATGCCAATCAGCTGGCCACCGACGCCTCGCAGACCGCGCAACAGGGCGGCAAGCTGGTGGAGAACGTGGTCAGCACCATGCGCGATATTTCCAGCAGTTCGCAGCGTATCGCCGAAATTACTACCCTGATCAACGGCATTGCCTTCCAGACCAACATCCTGGCGCTCAACGCCGCGGTGGAAGCAGCGCGCGCCGGCGAACAGGGCCGCGGCTTCTCGGTGGTCGCCAGCGAAGTGCGCAGCCTGGCGAGCCGCAGCGCCCAGGCGGCGAAGGAGATCGAAGGGCTGATCGCCGAATCGGTCAGCCGGGTGAAAACCGGCACCGAACTGGTGGAAAGCACCGGCAATACCATGGAGCAGATCGTCCGCTCGGTCACCCACGTGCGCGACATCATGGCCGAGATCGCCGCCGCCTCCGATGAACAGACGCGCGGCATCGCCCAGATTGGCCAGGCGATCGTCGAAATGGACCATACCACTCAGCAGAACGCCGCGCTGGTGGAAGAGTCCGCCGCCGCCGCCGATTCGCTGGAAGAGCAGGCGGAGATGCTGCTGCAGAGCGTTTCGGTGTTCCGTTTGGCGGAGCAGACCGAACCCGCCGCCGTGAAAGCCGCCGCGCCGAAAGCGCCGGCCGTAAAACCCGCGGCCGCCAACGCCGCAGCGGAAGAGAACTGGACCACCTTCTGACGCCATCAGGCGAGGAATATCCGTTCCTCGCCCTATCTTTGTGGCAACAGGTGGGTCGCAACTCCCCAATTCAACAAATTAAAACCAGAGGCGGTCGCATCAAGCATTGCGTAGCCGCAATTGCGATGACCGTATCTGCGGAGGTCCTCCTGCGGGTCAGCCCCTTTAAGCCACCAAATCAGTGCCTGCAGAGCATGGCCGTGCGTAACCACACCAAGCGTTTGATTTTGTCCATCGACAGCCAGATCGGACAGACAAGCCATCAGGCGCCAGGCAACCTCATAAGCATTCTCCCCTCCCGGAGCCGACGCCTCTGCCTTACCGGCAAAGAGGCACTGCGTCGCTTCAGGATAATCGCGCATGGCCTGCGCATAAGATAATCCTTCCAGTCGGCCAAAATCTTGCTCCTGCAAACGCTTATCCATTTGCACAGTGCAGCCACATCTCTCAGCCAACGTCTCCGCTGTCGTAAAAGCCCGGCCAGCCGGTGAACTGATCAACAAAGTGACCGATAACATTTGCAAGCGAGCGCCAAGCCCAGCGATTTGACGTCGCCCCTCTTCTGTCAGCGGACTGTCACTTCGCCCCTGAATAATCCCCGAGCGGTTCCATTCTGACTCCGCATGCCTCAATACAATGAAACGCATGGTTTTTTCTCGACGATAAAAGCCTAAATATAGACAGGAAAAACACATCCTTCCGTACAGGTAAACGCCGGGTAGTGTACGGGAACAACTCAGGCTATGCTGAGCCCTCGACGCGAGACACGGAGGCGCACATGCATCACCCAGACGTTTACATCGGCAGCATTCAACCCTATGAGGGCGGGCGCCCCAGCGCCATCGCCAAGCGCCAGGTGGATGGCGCCATCCGGCTCACGCCGCTCGGCCTGGAGGGTGACGAACAGGCAGAGAAAAGCTATCACGGCGGGCCGGACCGCGCGCTGTGCCACTACCCGCGCGAGCATTACGCCCACTGGCGCGAGCAGTTTCCGGCGCAGGCGGAGCAATTTTGCGCCCCGGCCTTCGGCGAGAATCTCTCCACCGAAGGGCTGACCGAACACAACGTGTTTATGGGCGACATCTTCCGCTGGGGCGAGGCGCTGATCCAGGTCACTCAGCCGCGCTCGCCGTGCTTCAAGCTCAACTATCACTTCGCCATCGAGGATATTTCTCTGCTGATGCAGCAAAGCGGCCGCTGCGGCTGGCTGTATCGGGTTGTGTCGCCGGGCGCGGTCAGCGGCGACCGTCCGCTGGAGCTGGCGGCGCGCAGCAGCGACGTGACGGTCGCCGAAGCCATCGCCATCGCCTGGCATATGCCGTTCGACGCGGAACAGTACCGCCGCCTGTTGGCGGTGGCCGGCCTCTCCGCCAGCTGGAGCAAGACCATGCTCACGCGGCTCGCCGAAGGGCGCCTCGAGGACTTCAATCGCCGCCTGCTCGGCCGTTGAACGCGCGGGCGGAAAAGATGAAAAACGTGCGCCGGATGCCGCGCTAACCCTTTTCTTCCGCCTATACTGTAGCCGCACGTTTTTTCAGCCAGGAGCCAGGTATATGACCACCCCGACCCATTCGATTCATCACGCCGCCGCCGAAGGCTATCAGGCCAATGCCGATCGCTATGTGAAAGGCCGGCCGGATTACCCGCCGGAAATCGCCGTCTGGCTGCGTGACGTCATCGGTCTGCACGCCGGCATGACGGTCATCGATCTCGGCGCCGGCACCGGCAAGTTCACCCCGCGCCTGCTGGAAACCGGCGCGCAGGTGATCGCCGTCGAACCGGTGCCGCAAATGCTGGAAAAACTGTCGGCGGCGCTGCCGCAGGTGAAAACGCTGGCGGGCACCGCCGAGGCGATCCCGCTGCCGGACGAGTCGGTGGATGCGGTGGTCTGCGCCCAGTCCTTCCATTGGTTCGCCACGCCGCAGGCGCTGGCGGAAATCCAGCGCATTCTCAAGCCCGGCGGCAAACTCGGCCTGGTGTGGAACATGCGCGATGCGCGTGTCGGTTGGGTGCGTAAACTGAATCAGATCGTCGATAGCCACGAAGGCGATGCGCCGCGTTTCTATACCGGCGAATGGCGCAAGTTCTTCCCGTTCAAAGGCTTTGAACCGCTGCAGGAGCAGGTGTTTATGCTGGGCCACCGGGGCGCAGTGGAGGACGTGATCTACAACCGCGTGCGTTCAACCAGCTTTATCGCCGCGCTGCCGCAGCCGCAACAGGAGCAGGTTATCGATCAATTGCGCCAACTGGTGGCGGAAGAAGAGGAGCTGCAGGGCCAGGACACGGTCACCGTGCCCTATCAGACCAAGGCGTATTTCACCACCAAGGTCTGACGCCCGGGGTTCAGAACGCTTTCTTGGCGTAGCCGGTGACCGCTTTCAGGCCCATCTCGCGGCCCAGCGCGGTCATCGGGTGCACCACGATCAGCCCGCGCGCGCTTTTCTTCAGCGCGCCCATATCGGCCTGCTCTTTCTTGGTGATCTCGCGGCTGAACGGCAGCTTGCTCAGCTTCTGCGCTTCGGCGCTCAGCTTCTCGCCGCGCACGTTTTTCAGGCGCTCGATCTCCGTCGCCAGCTTCTCTTTCTCTTTGGTGTGCTGTGCGATCAACTCAGGATTGCCCTGTTGGATCACGGTGGCGTCTTTGTGGTTCAAGGCGTCCAGCAGGTCGCTCAGGCGCTTGATCTCTGCCTTTTCTTTCTCTTTCATGGTCTCTGGCCCGTTGTGCCCAAAATGGCACGCTAATCAATGATACCGGCATTGTAGCAAAAGGCGCGCGCCGTTACCCGTCCTGCGCAATGCCGGGCGGCAGGCCGCTCATCTCGCAGGCTTTGGCGCCCAGCCGGGCCAGCGCCTGGGTGTAGCGCGCGTTGAACGGGTAGCAGCAGGAGAGCCGCAGCGCGTTGCGGTAACGCCCGCTGGGCGAATACAGGGTGCCCGGCGTCAAACAAATCTGCTCCTCCAGCAGCTGATGGAACAGCGCCACGCTGTCCACGCCGGGAGGGAATTCGACCCAGAACACGAAGCCGCCCGCCGGCTGCGTGGCCAGCGTGCCGCGCGGGAAATGCCGGGCGATCAGCGCCCGTGCCTCGTCCACCTGAGCGGCATAGCGCTTACGCAGGTTGCGCAAATGGTGATCGTAGCCGCCGCTCTCCAGGAAGGTCGCCAGCGTTTCCGACAGCAGCTGTGACTCGGACATCGACGACACCGCCTTCAGCTTGCGCAACGCCTCATGGAAACGGCCGCCGCAGATCCAACCGACGCGAAAATCCGGCGCCAGCGTTTTGGTAAAGCTGGAGCAAAACAGCACCCAGCCGTCGCGATCGAACGCCTTCACCGCCGGTGACAGCGCGCCGCCGAACTGGATCTCGGCATACAGCCCATCTTCAATCAACGGCACCTGATGATCGTTCATCAGCCGCGCCAGCCGCTTTTTCGCCGCCAGCGGCATGGTGCAACCCAGCGGGTTTTGCACCGTCGGCATGGCGATCACCGCATTCAGCCGCTTCTCGTTCAGCAGCAGCTCCAGCGCGTCCAACGACAGCCCCAGCTGCGGATCGGTAGGGATTTCCAGCGCTTTCAGCCCCAGGCTGGCCAGCAGCGGCAGCAGGTAAAAGTAGGTCGGCGACTCCAGCCCGACGCAGTCGCCCGGTTGGGTGGTGACGCGCAGCGCCAGCTGCAGTGCCTCCATGCAGCCGTGGGTCAGCACCACGTCGCCCGGCTCCAACAGCATGCCGAGCGTCATCGAGCGGCGGGCGATCTGCTGACGCAGCCGCAGGCTGCCGGGCGGCAACGGGTACTGCCCGATCAGATCCGGCTGGCGGCGCAGCTGAGAGGACAGCATGCGCCCCAACTTGCCGCCGGGATAAAAGTCGCTGGTCTGCGGGCAAGCCAACGCAATATTGGTGAAGGCCGGGTTTTGCTGGGCGGCGAACACGGTGTCGATCAGCGCCAGCACGTCGTCCGCCGGCGGTTCGATACGGCCGCTGGGCGCCGAGGCCATCTTCAGCGCCGGCAACGTGCTGCGCACATAAAACCCCGACTGTGGCCGTGCTTCGATCAGCCCGCGATCCTCCAGCGTGCGGTAAGCCGACACCACGGTATTGATGCTGACGCGATGGGTTTGCGCACAGCGCCGCACCGAAGGCAAGCGGTCGCCGGGCCGCAGCGTGCCGCGGCGAATGGCCTCGGCCAGCGTATCCGCCAGCTGCAGGTAACGGGTATCCGGGGTTTCATCGAGCAGGGTCACAGTTTCTCTCCAGGCAATGGGTACAGTTTACATTTCGCACAACTGTAACCATGACAATAGCCGATTTGTGGTTCTGTCACCATCCCATTGCAGCGATTATGCTGATCCTCTCGTTATCACCGTCATTTTCAAGGAACCTGCCATGCTGGACTCCGCCTTTGTCAGCTACGTCACCGTCATGTCGATCACCCCCGGCCCCAACAACCTGCTGCTGGCCTCGTCGGGCGTCAACTTCGGCCTGCGCCGCACCCTGCCGATGCTGTTCGGCATCTGCGTCGGTTGTGCAGTACAGCTGGCGATCATTATCCCGCTGCTGGCGCTGGCGCTGAGCTGGGCCGGCGTCATCCGCTTCCCGCTGGCGGTGATCGGCTGCGCCTACCTGCTGTGGCTATCATGGAAATTGTTCAAGGCAGCCTCGCCGGACGCCAAAGAGCAGGCGCAGCCGATGAGCCTGCTCAACGGCGCGCTGTTTCAGGCGGTCAACCCCAAGGCCTGGCTGATGGTGATCAACGTGGCGATCCTGTTCACCCCGCGCGAAGGCGCCACTTTTGTCCATACTCTGTCGGTCATCGCTGGTTTCGCGCTGCTGAACTTGCCTTGCGTGCTGCTGTGGGCGGTGCTGGGCGATCGGTTGCGCAACGCGCTGCGGGTCACCTGGAAGCTGCGGGTGTTCAACGGCGCGATGTCCGGGCTGATGGCCGCCACCGCGCTGTGGTTGTTGTTCGACGAGTGGCGCGCGGCCTTTGCCTAGCCGCGGCCGAGAGGAGAAAGCCGGGAGGGTTGCTTGGCGCCGATGCCGGCGATCAGATCGGTAATGGACAACACCATGGTGGAGCGCACCATCTGCTGATAGCGCTGGCGCTGCATGGCGATCAGCGCTTCATCCGCCTCGCCCGGCTGCAGGAAAGTCGGCACCGGCGGCAGCGCGGCCACGCAGTGCAGCTCGCCGAACGGCCCGAGGATTTCGTCGTCGACGAAGCGGTATTCCGAACCGTCGTGGTTCAGCTCTTCGCGCATCGCCATCAGCAGTTCGGCGTCTTCATATTCGTGGCGGGAGATCACCCCCAGCCCGTACATCAGCTTCAGGCGCACCGATAGCTCCCCCAGCGGGCCGCTGCCGGACAATAGCGGTTCGACGGCATATTTCACCGCATAGTCGTCCTTGCGGAATACCTGCACCACCAGCACGTTGAGCGCTTCCGCCAGCAGCTCTACCGCCGCGATCAGGAAGCTGCGCACCGTTTTGCCCGCGTTCAGCTTTTCCAGAACCTGGTTTTCAAATGCCTGTGCTTCTTCCATCGTCGCTTTTCGAAAGGCGTGGGGAGGGCCGTCGATGCCGAACTCGGGTTCCAGGAGCGCAGCAAGCTGCGCTCGGGTGTTCATCATCACGATTCTACTTGTGCATGGCGTTATACACAGCAACGGCCTCTTCTACAACCTCGCTTTCCGCCGGCAGGCCGGAAATTTGCGCCAGCGCGGCTTTCGGCCCGAGCGTATTCAGCAGTTCCGCCAGTTCCTGCGCTTGCGGATCCTGTTCGCTGCGGTAGCTCATGGCGGCGGCGATGCCCTGGATCAGGTTGGCATGCGGCAGGCCGTATTCCAGCGTGCCCAGCAGCGGTTTGATCAGGCGATCGCCGGCGCTCAGTTTGCGCAGCGGCTGGCGCCCTACGCGCTCGACGTCGTCGTGCAGATACGGATTTTCAAAGCGGCCGAGGATTTTGTTGATGTAGGCGGCATGCTTGTCGGCGTCGAAGCCGTAACGCTTGATCAGCACCGCGCCGCTCTCTTCCATCGCCCCTTTCACCACGCGGCGGATCGCCGGGTCGAGAATGGCGTCGCGAATGGTTTGCAGCCCGGCCCGTTGGCCGAGGTAGGCGGTGATGGCATGGCCGGTGTTGAGGGTGAACAGCTTGCGCTCGACGAAGGCCATCAGGTTATCGGTCAGCTCCATGCCGGCGATCGCCGGAGGCTGGCCTTTAAACTGCGTCTGATCGACGATCCATTCGCTGAAGGTTTCCACCGTCACTTCCAGCGGATCGCTGCTGTCCGCCGGCGGCACGATGCGGTCGACCGCCGAATCGACGAAGCCGACGTGCTGCTCAACCCATGCCTGCTCGTCCTGCGGCAGCGCGGCAAACACGTGCTGCTTCAGCTGGCTGGTGCCGCGCACCATGTTCTCGCAGGCGATGATGTTCAGCGGCTGCACATTGCCCTGCTGATGGCGCAGCACCAGCCCTTTGGCGATCGTGCCGGCGATTTTGGCGAGAATTTGCGGGCCAACGGCGGTGGTCACCAGATCCGCCTCGGCGATCAGCGCCACCGCGGCTTCGCTGCCGCTGTTGACGGCGCTGACGTTGTTGACGCTCTCTACGCGCTCTTGCTCGCCCACCACGTGCACCTGGTAGCTTTTACGGCTGTTCAGCAGATCCAGCACCGTTTGATTGACGTCGGCGAAGGTCAGCTCAACCCCGGCGTCCGCCAGCAGCTTGCCGATAAAACCGCGGCCGATGTTCCCTGCGCCAAAATGTAATGCTTTCATAACTCTACCTTCTTAATGTCGAAGGGTGCAGCACGCTGCACCCTTTAAAATGATTCTGTTATCCGGCTTTTTTGCCGCCGAGCAGGTCCAGCACTTCCTGGACACTGGTGGTATTCGCCAGCCGCTCGATCACGCTCTCGTCATCCAGCGCGTTGGTCAGGCTGGTGATCACCTGGATATGTTCGTTGTTGCGCGCGGCAATGCCGATCACCAGGCGCGCCACTTCGTCCTCTTCATCGCCGAAGCGCACGCCCTGCGGGTATTGGCAGAACACCACGCCGGTACGCAGCACCCGGTCTTTAGCCTCGATGGTGCCGTGCGGCACGGCGATCGACTCACCCAGGTAGGTGGAGGTGAGCTTTTCGCGTTCCAGCATCGCCGGCACGTATTCCGGCTCAACGTAGCCGCCCTTCACCAGCTGCTCGCCGGCGAAGCGGATCGCCTGCTCTTTGTCGCTGGCCTGCAGGTTGAGGAACACGTTGCTCTCGCTTAGCTTGAACAGCCCCGGTTCGCCGGCCTCTGCAGCCGCGTGCGCGCCGCTCTGCGGGGCCGCTGCGGCAGCGGTGTTCACCGCCAGCAAACGCTCAACCAGATCGCCATACAGCTTGCTGTCGAGGAAGTTGGTCAGCGAAATGTGCTGAGCCTGCGGCGCGTGGCGCATCGCGCGCTCGGTCAGATCGCGGTGCGTGATAACCAGGTCCACATCGTCCGGCAGGCTGTTGATGGCGCTGTTGGTCACCGAGATGTTCTTCAGCCCGGCGTCGGCCACTTTCTTGCGCAGCACCCCGGCGCCCATGGCGCTGGAGCCCATGCCCGCATCGCAGGCGACGATGATTTTGCGCACGGTGCTCAGATCGCCATCGACCGCCGCCGGCGCGGCCGCGCCGCCCTTGGACTGCGATTTCATCTCTTGCACGCGGCGGGTCGCGGCCTCCAGATCGTCATCCTCTTTCACCTTGGAGGTTTTCAACAGGAAAGCGGACACCACGAAGGAGACGGCAAAGGCTGCTAACACCGCCGCAATGTTGGCAAAGTAGGCGCCTTTCGGGGTCATCGCCAGCACCGCCAAAATCGACCCAGGGGAAGCCGGAGACACCAGGCCACCGTTCAGCATCGTCAAAGTGAAGACGCCGGTCATGCCGCCCAGGATCACCGCCAGCAGCAGACGTGGATTCATAAGCACGTAGGGGAAGTAGATTTCGTGAATGCCGCCCAGGAAGTGAATGATCGCCGCACCGCCGGCGGATTGCTTGGCGCTGCCGCGGCCGAAGAACATGTAGGCCATCAGCACGCCCATGCCCGGGCCTGGGTTGGCTTCGATCAGGAAGAACACCGATTTGCCGGCTTCCGTCGCCTGCTGGATGCCCAGCGGCGAGAAGATGCCGTGGTTGATGGCGTTGTTCAGGAACAGGATTTTCGCCGGTTCAACGAAGATGGACGCCAATGGCAGCAGGTTGTTCGTCACCATCACGTGCACGCCCGCCGCCAGCAGCTTGGAAAGCACCTCCACCAGCGGCCCGATGCCCAGGAAGGCCAGGATCGCCAACAGCATGCCGATGATGCCGGCGGAGAAGTTGTTCACCAGCATTTCAAAGCCGCTTTTGATCTTGCCGTCCACCCAGCGGTCGAAGTGCTTGATGGCCCAGCCGCCCAGCGGACCGGCGATCATCGCGCCGAGGAACATCGGCATGTCGGCACCGACGATGACGCCCATGGTGGTGATGGCGCCGACCACGCCGCCGCGATCGCCGCCCACCAGCCGCCCGCCGGTATAACCGATCAGCAGCGGCAGCAGGTAGGTGATCATCGGGCCGACCAGCTTGGCTAAGGTCTCATTCGGCAGCCAGCCGGTTGGAATGAATAGCGCGGTGATAATCCCCCAGGCGATAAAGGCGCCGATGTTGGGCATCACCATGTTGCTCAGGAAGCGGCCAAAGTTTTGCACTTTAACCTTGATGTCTGGTGAAAACATAAAACACACCCCTATTGTTACGCGCTGACAATAGAGCGCGTGATTATTGTTGTGACGATCCAGCCGTGTTGCCGCTGTATGCGAAACGGACTCTATCACGCTGTTTTTGTCATGCGAACTTCACGAATTTTTTGTGATACAAATCACGCGCAACACCCCAACAACCCCTCACTTATGGTGATAAAGATCACATTTATGACGTGTAAAAAAAGCACAGTGAGAAAAAAACCGCCCAAAAACCGACAATAAAGTGATTCATGTCACATTTTTAACTTGGTGGTTTGTTTTTAAATTGTGACAAATATCACAATTTATTTTTAGCTGCAGCGCCCGAACGCGACGCTCTGTTTGATCTTCCCTGTGAGCACTCATCCCGCCGGGAACTAGCGAAGTGATGAGTGAAAGAAAACTACATTGCCGAATGAATGGATTAATTGAAGTGTAGTACAGAAGCCTGCGTAATAAACCAGCAAGTTATTGGAAACGCTGAGGGGAAATAAAACAGGCCGGCAATGCCGGCCTGTAGATCGTCGTAGGCGCGTTATTGCGTCACGCTTTGAATGGCTTTCTGCGCATTCACCAGGTTCTGCTGTTTGGCCACCAGATTCGACATCATGGTGTTGTACTGCGCCACCTGCTGCGCGGTGCGGAACTGCACGCCGTTGTTGTTGAAGCTGACCTGATTGCCCTGGCTCTGCAGGAAATCGCCAACCTGCACCAGATCCTGCACAAAGCTGGCGGTGGTCGGGATTGCCGGCATCAGGGCGTTGGCCGGCGCGGTGACGATCTTGTCATAGGCCTGATTGTACACCGCCTTCAGATCGTCGGGCTGCTTCAGCGCCGCGCGGGCGGTATCCGCCTGCGATTTGGCGGACTGGATCTGCTGGCCCAGCAGATTCAATGCTCCGACCGATTGCTGCAGCGCGTCGCGTTTGTTCAGGTAGTCCTGCGCGGTGCGGATCTGGTTAATCTGGTCCAGCGCCGGCGTCAGGCTGGCGCCGACCGATTTGGACAACTGCTGGGAAAAACCGACCAAAATCGCGTAATCGCCGGCATAGTTGCCGAACTTCTGTTTCTGGTCTTCGCTCAGCGTGGGGATGTTCGCCCCGCTGCGCATCACGGTATTCTGTAAGTAATCGATAAATGCTTTGCGCTGTTCCGGCTCTTTATCGCCGCAGGCGGTCAATTGCATGACCACCAACAATGCCAATACCGGTGCCAACCAACGCGCGAAAAATCTGCTCTGGATCCCTACCGCCATGTGACATAACTCCTGTTATAAACCTGCTTTTTCATTGGACTCCGCCCCTTTTTCCGCACTCCGTGCGCCTATAAGAATAGATCAACTGGCGGCGTTCCGATACGCGATTCCGTTTGCGGTGAACATTGTCTCGGCCGGAGGCGGTTGAACATCGTGCGCAAAACGCACTGAGGTTCATTGCCGTCGGCGACCGGACGCTTCAATTTCCCCAAGTCGCCCCCCAAGTCGCCCCCCAAGTCGCCCCCCAAGTCGCCCCCCAAGTCGCCAGGCGACCTTGCCTTCGCACCCAGGAAACGGAAATAAAAAAGGCGCCCGCAGGCGCCTTTTCACAGCACAGAGCCGTTTACTGCAGTACGGAGATATCCGCCACCTGCAGGAACAGTTCACGCAGTTTGCTCAGCAGCGTCAGACGATTCACGCGCACTTCCGCATCGTCCGCCATTACCATCACGTTGTCGAAGAACGCATCCACCGGTTCACGCAGCGCAGCCAGTTCCACCAGCGCTTCCTGGTAATTGCCCGCCGCGAAGTACGGCTGCAGCTTGTCGCGCAGCACCACCAGGTGGGTCGCCAACTGGATCTCCGCCGCGTCCTTCAGCACCGAGGCGCGCACGCTGTCGTTCAGCGTTTCGGTAGATTTGGCCAGGATGTTGGAGACGCGTTTGTTGGCCGCAGCCAACGCCGCCGCTTCGTCCAGCGTGCGGAAGTGGGATACCGCCTTAACGCGCGCGTCAAAGTCGGCCGGCTTGGTCGGACGGCGCGCCAGCACCGCCTGAATGGTATCGACCGCGTGGCCTTCTTCCTGATACCAGGCGCGGAAGCGGCCCAGCATGAATTCCACCACCTCATCGACCACTTTGGCGTTGGTCAGCTTGCTGCCGTACAGGCGCACGGCCTCTTCGGTCAGGGTCTGCAGATCCAGCGGCAGGTTTTTCTCGACGATGATGCGCAGCACGCCCAGCGCGGCGCGGCGCAGCGCGAACGGGTCTTTATCGCCTTTCGGATGCTGCCCGATGCCGAAAATGCCGGCCAGGGTGTCCATCTTGTCGGCGATCGCCAGGGAACAGGCCACCAGCGACTGCGGCAGCGCATCGCCGGCGTAGCGCGGCTGATACTGCTCGTTCAGCGCAACGGCGACGTCTTCCGCCTCACCGTCGTGGCGCGCGTAGTGCATGCCCATCACGCCCTGGGTGTCGGTAAATTCGAACACCATGTTGGTCATCAGGTCGCACTTCGACAGCAGGCCCGCGCGGGTGGCGTGGTTGACGTCGGCGCCGATCTGGCCGGCAACCCAGCCCGCCAGCGCCTGAATGCGATCGGTCTTGTCGCGCAGGGTGCCCAGCTGCTGTTGGAACAGCACGGTTTCCAGGCGCGGCAGGTTGTCTTCCAGACGTTTCTTGCGATCGGTGTTGAAGAAGAACTCGGCGTCAGCCAGGCGCGGACGCACCACTTTCTCGTTACCGGAAATGATCTGCTGCGGATCTTTCGACTCGATATTGGCCACAAAGATAAAGTTCGGCAGCAGTTTGCCCGCGGCGTCATACACCGGGAAATACTTCTGATCGCCCTTCATGGTGTACACCAGCGCTTCCGCCGGCACCGCCAGGAATTTCTCTTCGAATTTGGCGGTCAGCACCACCGGCCATTCCACCAGCGAGGCCACTTCTTCCAGCAGGCTGTCGCTCAGATCGGCTTTGCCGCCAATCTTCTGCGCCGCCAGTTCGGCGTCGCGTTTGATGAGGGCTTTACGCGCTTCGTAGTCTGCGACCACTTTGCCGCGCTCCAGCAGGATCTGCGGGTATTGGTCGGCGTTATCGAGGGTGAACTCGGCTTCGCCCATGAAGCGGTGGCCACGCACGGTGCGCGCAGATTCGATACCCAGCACGGTGCCCGGGATCAGATCGGCGCCCAGCAGCATCGTAACGGTGTGCACCGGACGCACGAACTGCACGTCGGAGTCACCCCAACGCATCAGTTTCGGGATCGGCAGTTTAGCCAGCGCGGTGCTGACCATGCCGGCCAGCAGTTGTTGCGCCGACTGGCCTTTGACGTGGGCGCGGTACATCAACCACTCGCCCTTGTCAGTCACCAGGCGTTCAGCCTGATCGACGGTGATGCCGCAGCCGCGCGCCCAGCCTTCGGCCGCTTTGCTCGGTTTGCCTTCGGCGTCGAACGCCTGGGCGATCGCCGGGCCGCGTTTTTCAATTTCGCGATCGGCCTGCGCCGCGCTCAGGTTGGCCACTTTCAGCGCCAGGCGGCGCGGTGCGGCGAACCAGCTCACTTCACCGTGTTCCAGGCCGGCGTTGTCCAGCTCGGCGGTGAAGTTGGCGGCGAAAGATTCCGCCAGGGAACGAAGAGCCTTCGGCGGCAGCTCTTCCGTGCCGATTTCCACCAGGAAAGTCTGTTGAGTCATGGCTGCCTCTTAGTTCTCGTTCTTCTTGTTGCACATCGGGAAGCCCAGCGCTTCGCGGGAAGCGTAGTAGGCTTCGGCAACGGCTTTGGTCAGCGTGCGGATGCGCAGAATGTAGCGTTGGCGCTCGGTGACCGAAATCGCCTTGCGCGCGTCCAGCAGGTTGAAGGTATGACCCGCCTTCAGGATGCGTTCGTAGGCCGGTAGCGGCAGCGGTTTTTCCAGCGCCAGCAGCGATTGAGCTTCTTTCTCGTACTGCTCGAAGCAGGAGAACAGGAAGTCGACGTCGGCGTATTCGAAGTTGTAGGTGGACTGCTCCACTTCATTCTGATGGAACACGTCGCCGTAGGTGGTGACGCCCAGCGGGCCGTTGCTCCACACCAGATCGTACACGCTGTCCACGCCCTGGATGTACATCGCCAGACGCTCCAGACCGTAGGTGATCTCGCCGGTCACCGGCTTGCACTCCAGGCCGCCGACCTGCTGGAAGTAAGTGAACTGCGTCACTTCCATGCCGTTCAGCCACACTTCCCAACCCAGGCCCCAGGCGCCGAGCGTCGGGTTTTCCCAGTTGTCTTCCACGAAGCGAATGTCGTGGATGGTCGGATCCAGACCCAGCTCTTTCAACGAGCCCAGGTAGAGTTCCTGAATGTTGTCCGGCGATGGCTTAATCACCACCTGGAACTGGTAGTAGTGCTGCAGACGGTTCGGGTTTTCGCCGTAGCGGCCGTCGGTCGGGCGGCGAGATGGCTGCACATAGGCGGCGGCCATCGGCTCCGGCCCCAGTGCGCGCAGGCACGTCATCGGGTGTGAGGTTCCCGCGCCGACTTCCATGTCCAATGGTTGAACGATGGTGCAGCCCTGGCGCGCCCAATAATCCTGCAGTGTCAGGATCAGGCCCTGGAAGGTCTTGGTATCAAACTTTTGCATGTTGAATTCGCACGCGATACAAGTGGATTTAGATGGAATGAGCCAGTATACCCGTTGACCGTAAGATATACAGCCAGAATCCGGCAACAAGTGCGAATCGGGGCGAGAAACGCTGGATTTTCGCGCGCGGCGCGCGCAGGACAGGGCGCCGGTTAGCCGGCTAATTTCACCGGCGACGAACGGGGCGAAAATACGGCCCGCCAAAAACATTAGAATAACTTAACAAAAAACGAGACTAATCGTTGCTTAAATCGTCACTTATTCGCCCTCAGCTCCTGTTCTCACCAACCCTATTTACGCAGATTGAAATGCACACATGCTTATATTTGCCACAGGGCAAAGTTACGCCAATGTTATTTTTGTTAATTTTATCAACTAAAAAACTCGCCTCACCGGCAGATAATGTGACTAACCGCCAAATTATTTCTTATATCGTGAAAAATAAGGAGAGATCACGCGATGGGCCGCTGCAGTGACTCGAGGAGAAACAAGTGGATATGTAATACGCCAACAATGAGCCACATAAACCCATTGACAGTTAATCTTTGGTTATACAATAATAAATAAAATTTTCCCTGGTGTTGGCCAAGTGGCTACCTGATCCTTTCATAGGATCAGTTTTTTTTTGTCTTTCCGCCAACCTCATTGCGGCCCGCATAATTCCCCCCAGGCCGCCTTCCGCATAAATCCCTTATCAGACCTTATGGCTTATCCTGCGCCCTTGAGCGCGCCGATGGCCAATTCAAAAACGCGCGCTGACGCCAACGTTATACATAAACTGCTCGCCACTGCTCAGCCCGCCGGTTTGCGAGACGGTGGCGAAGGCCGATACCCTGTCCGTCAACGGCATGTTGGCCCCGAGCGTGACATCTACCCAATTTTTGTCCTGGCCCGCACTGTCGCGGGTGAACGAGGTTTGCGTCGATTTCAGGCCGCCGCCGGCGCGGTAAACGTCGCCGCCGAACTGGTGCTGATAACTCACTTCCGCATAAGGGTTAAACACGCCGAATTGCGTATCCAGCCGCCAACCCAACGCACCGATCTGCGAGTGGTAGGTTTGATCGTTGAAGCGCATGGCGGTGCTGTCATCGCCGTCTTCGCTGTAACCGGAAACGCGGCTGTAATCCCAGGCGAACTGCGCCACCGGCCCGGTGGTCAGGTAAGAGGCGATCGGGAAGTCATAGCCGGCGGTCACGCGCGCCCCCCACTGCCTGCCGGTGGTCGAACCGGTTTCGGTGCGCGTCAGCGGCCCCAGCCGCATGCTGCGGCGGATGTCGTCATAATCCATCGTCGCATAGTGCAGATCGGCGTTGACCCAACCGTGCTCGAATATCGCCAGTGAACTGAAAGCCGAGAGCAGCAGCCCGCGCGCCTTGTAATCAAAGCGGCTGGAAGGATGCTGATCGTCGTTGGAACCGGCGATCAACGCGCCGATCAACCAGCTGTCGGTCAGCTGATAGTCCACGCCGACGGTCAGGTTGTGGGTGGTGGCGTTGCCGTCCCCCGCGGCCCGGTTATCGGCATAGTCGTAGTGCTGGCCGGCGTAACCGCCGAACACGCCCAGCGAACCCTGCGGGTTGTCGCCGTTGCGCAGCTGCTGGAAGCGGCTGTCGAGCGTGACGCGGCTGTCGCGCGCCATCGCCGCCGTCGCCTGATTCAGCGCCACCACCTGCGCCGGGCCATCCAATACCGCCTGGATATAATCCGCAATCAGCAGGTGCGCCTGTGGGCTGGGGTGGAAATGGTCGGAGAACAGATAGGACTGGCCGGCGTCGAAGCCGGGCATGTCGGAACGGCAAACCGCCGAGGAAACGCCCGGCGGGCAAGCCATGCCGGCGGTGTTGGTGAAGCCGAACTGCGCCGGATTGGCGATCGCTTCGGCGAACAGCTTGTTGACGTCCACCCGCACGATATTGCCGCTCCCCTGCGCCAGCAAACGGTCTTCGCTTTGATTATAGAAATCGGTCAGCTGAGCGGCCTGCGCGCTCAGGCCGTCATACGCCGCGATAAGCTGCGCGGCGATCGCCTGCTGCACCTGAGGAATGGCGCTGCCCTGCTTCGCCGCAGCGGCCAACGCTGCGTGGATCGCCTGCGTGCGTGAAGCGTTGTCCGGCGTCGCCACCGAATTAAGCGTGGCATAGGCCGCCTGGATCGCCGCCCCCTGCACCGGTGACAGCGCCTGTTGAATGATCAATTCCATCAGCTGCGGCGTGGAGCCGATGTTCGGTACCGTCGGCACGATCACCGTGCCGGCGCCGGCGTTCAGCAGCGAATGCACCTGCGCGGCCGCCGCGGCGGCGCTGTTATAGGCCACGCCTGGCGCGGTAGCGGCATTCAGCGCCGCCGCCGCCAGATCGTTGCCGCCGATCCAATGAATATACAAACCGTCGCCGTCGGCCTGGCCATTGACCCGGTTCAGGTAACGCTGCACCTGCTCCTGGGTGTTGTCGGCCGGGTTCAGGCCCGGCACCGCCACGGCGCCGCCGGCGGCGTAGTTCTCACCGCCGTTGTCCGAAGCCACCAGCGCCGCGCCGATGCGCTGCGCCAACGCTTCGTCGTACAGCAGGTGCTGGCTGCCGTCATAGGTGAACCGGCCGTTGTTGCCGGTATCGCTCAGGCTGTCGCCAAAGACGTAGAGTTGATCGTACGCCTGAGCCGGAAGGGTCACACTGCAAAGTAACGCCACTGCAAGCGCCGCCGGGCGGGGCATGCACGTTATTTTTAGAGGCATGAATCGACTCCTGAGAGCCTGCAAATGAAGGCCATGTCGTTTTTATCGTTGGTCAGTTTTCCACCGGCCATGTAGTAACTATTGTCGGCTTTTTCGTCACGTCAAGCGGGCTGATGACAAAACAATCAGAGACTTGCCAAGTTCGGCGCTTCGAGCGATGATTACTGTTCATAAACACAGCATAAGGACATTCAGGATGGCAGACGAACGTTGCGGTTGGGTGACGGCCGATCCGTTGTATCTCGAGTATCACGACAAGGAATGGGGCGCGCCCACCACCGACGCGCGCGAGCTGTTTGAAATGTTGTGCCTCGAGGGGCAGCAAGCCGGCCTTTCCTGGATCACCGTCCTGAAAAAGCGCGAGAACTACCGCCGCGCTTTCCACGGTTTCGATCCGCAGCGTGTCGCCGCCATGACCGAACAAGACGTGGAAAACCTGCTGCAGGACAGCGGCATCATCCGCCATCGCGGCAAGATAGAAGCCATCATCACCAACGCCAAGGCCTATCTGGCGATGGAGGCGGCCGGGGAGAATTTCGTTACCTTCATTTGGGACTTCGTCGGCGGCCGGCCGCAGCTCAACCGCTGGCAAGCGCTGAACCAGGTGCCGGCCAAAACCGAGCAGTCCGACGCCATGTCCAAGGCGCTGAAAAAGCGCGGCTTCAAGTTTATCGGCTCCACCATCTGTTACGCCTTCATGCAGGCCAGCGGGCTGGTGAACGATCATCTCACGGGGTGCATGTGTTACCCAAAGCCACGGTGATCCGCCCCTGTGGCCCGGAGGATATCGAACGGCTGATGGCGCTGTGGCTGCCCAGCACCATCGCCGCCCATCCGTTCGTCGCGGAAAAATACTGGCGTGAGAGCGCCGCGCTGGTGCGGGAAAACTACCTGCCGCGCGCGCAAAGCTGGGCCTGCTGGCACGAAGGCGAGATCGTCGGCTTTATCAGCGTGCTGGACGAGCAGTTCATCGGCGCGCTGTTTGTCGATCGGGCGTTTCACGGCCGCGGCGTCGCCCAGGCGCTGATGACGCACGTGCAACAGCGCTACCGCCGACTCAGTCTGGAGGTGTACCAACAGAACCTGCGCGCCTGCGCGTTCTACCACAAGCACGGCTTTCAGATAACGCAGCGCCTGTTCAATGATGAAACCCAGGCCTATACGCTGATCATGAACTGGCCGGCAGTCGAAAACTCAACCGGTTACGCTTAAAAAAGGCGCATCCGCACCCCGGATGCGCACAATTAGGAATCCGCTGCATGGCGCCGCCCGGCGTTTTGCCGCATAACTCCCCCAGCACTTACCCGCGCTCATCATTTGTCACGTTTTTCTCCGGAACTGCCGGCGAAAGCGCGCGTCATAGGTAGCGCGGCGATGCGGGCTCCCTGCGTCACCCACTTTTTTGCGTCCCCGTTTTGGGCCGGCGCGTACAGATTCTGATGCCATTAAGGACAAGAACATGAAAAAACGCATTGCAATTATTGCCGGCGCCGTGAGCCTTACGCTCGCGCTGTCGGCCTGTACCACCAACCCTTACACCGGTGAATCCGAAGCCGGCAAATCCGGCATCGGCGCAGGCCTCGGCGCCGCACTGGGCGCCGGCGTCGGCGTGCTGTCCTCCTCCAAGAAAGATCGCGGCAAAGGCGCGCTGATCGGCGCGGCGGCCGGTGCGGCGCTCGGCGGCGGCGCGGGTTATTACATGGATGTGCAGGAAGCCAAACTGCGCGACAAGATGAAAGGCACCGGCGTCAGCGTCACCCGCCAGGGCGACAACATCGTGCTGAACATGCCGAACAACGTGACCTTCGACAGCAGCAGCGCCACGCTGAAACCGGCGGGCGCCAACACCCTGACCGGCGTCGCCATGGTGCTGAAAGAGTATCCGAAAACCGCGGTCAACGTGGTCGGCTACACCGACAGCACCGGTTCCCGTTCGCTCAACATGAACCTGTCGCAACAGCGCGCCGACGGCGTAGCCAGCGCGCTGATCACCCAGGGCGTGGCGGCGAACCGTATCCGCACCACCGGCGCCGGCCCGGACAACCCGATCGCCTCCAACAGCACCGCGGAAGGCAAGGCGCAAAACCGCCGCGTCGAGATCACGCTCAGCCCGCTGCAGTAATCCCGTGCGGGGCGCCACCTGCGCCCCGCCGCCTCCCTGCGATTTTCTCCTTACCCTTCAACATTCCCGCCCGCACATCGGGTATGGTAGTCTCCTTGGCAATTAACCGCGGGAGGGATCGGCTGTGAGCACTGTCAAGGCAACGCGCGCATCGGGACGCGCCACCATCAGCGATGTGGCCAGCATCGCCAAAACCGGCAAGACCAGCGTGTCGCGCTATCTGAATGGTGAACAACACCTGCTTTCCGACGATCTCAAACAGCGCATTGAACAGGCGATCCAGCAGCTCGACTACCGGCCAAGCCAGATGGCGCGCAGCCTGAAGGGCGGCCAGACCCGCCTGATCGGCCTGATCCTCGCCGATATCACCAATCCCTACTCGGTGGACGTGATGCGCGGCATCGAGGCCGCCTGCCGCCAGCACGGCTTTACCCTGCTGGTGTGTAATACCAACAACGAAGTCAATCAGGAACAGCACTACCTGCAGTTGCTCAGCAGTTACCGGGTGGAAGGTATCGTGGTCAACGCGGTCGGCATGCGCGAGGAAGCGTTATCCACGCTGCAACAGTCGATGCTGCCGATGGTGCTTATCGACCGAAAAATCCCCGATTTCGCCTGCGACGTGGTGGGCCTCAACAACCGCGAAGCCGCCACCGTCGCCACCGAACACCTGCTGCAACAAGGTTTCGAAGCGATCCTGTTCCTCAGCGAGCCGCTCGGTACGGTCAATACCCGCCTCGAACGCCTGCACGCTTTCAGGCATACCATGGCGCAGCACCCCGCGCTGTTGGCGGAGCAGGCCGAAACACCGCTCAACGATCGGCAGAAACTGGAGCAGGTGCTGAGCGATTTCAGCGGCCGCCACCGCGGCATGCGCAAGGCGGTGATCTCCGCCAACGGCGCCCTGACACTGCAGGTGGCGCGCGCCATGCGTCGGCTCGGCATCCAGTGGGGCAACGACATCGGCCTGCTGGGCTTTGACGAACTGGAGTGGGCGGAACTGGCGGGCGTCGGCATCACCACGCTGAAACAGCCCACCTACCAAATGGGGCACGCTGCGCTGGAACGGCTGGTGCAGCGCATTCAGGGCCTGGCCGCCCCCAGCGGCGAGCAGATGTTCTCCGGCGAGCTGATCGTCCGCGGCTCCACCACCCGCTAACCCGCCTTTTCCGGGGCGTTAACCGCCCCGCCCTCACCGGCTGTTTTTTGCTCAGCTTCGTGATTGCGATCATATTTTTACACTCTGCCGCTTTTCGCTGGAACCGGTTCCATTTAACGTACCGGTAACAGCAGCGGCGGCGACAATGCCGCCTCAGGAGTCAAAATGAAAACAGAAATCATCGTGGTCACCGGCGCCTACGGCACCGATACCGTCAAACAACACGGCGGCCAGCGCGCGCTGTTGCCCCTCATCGCCGGCGCTGGCGCCGACGGGGTGGAGATCCGCCGCGAACTGTTCGCCGCCGGCGAGCTGGACAGCCTGCCGGCGCTGGCGCAAGAGATCGATCGCCAGCAGCTGTTCGCCGTCTACTCCGCCCCTGAGGCGCTGTTCACCCCGCAACATACGCTGAACCCCAACCTGCCGGCGCTGCTGGCGGAAGCGCAGGCGCTGAACGCGCGCCAGCTGAAGCTGTCCCTCGGTCATTTCCGCCCCGGCTTCGATTTTACCGAGCTGAAAGTGGCGCTGGAGCAACACCCGGTCAAGCTGGTGGTCGAGAACGACCAAACGCCGGACTGCGGCATTTTGTCGATGCTGAACGCCTTTTTCCACGCCGCGGAAGATAGCCATCTGCCGGTCAGCATGACCTTCGATATGGCCAACTGGCTGTGGGTGGGGCAAGACGCCTTCGCCGCCGCCGAGCGCCTGGCCCGCCACGTCGGTTACGTGCACGTCAAAGCCGCCACCCAAGGCCCGCGCGGCTGGCGCGCCGTCGCGCTGGACGATACCGACGGCAGCTGGCGCGATCTGCTGGCCTGCCTGCCGCACGATGCGCCGCGCGGTATCGAATTCCCGTTGCAGGGCGATGACCTGGAGGCCGTCACCCGTCATTACGTCAATATTTTGCGTGCGGAGTAACCCCATGATGACAACGTTAACGGCAACGACGGCGCAGCAGACGCCCCTGGATGTGGTCACGCTGGGCGAAGCCATGGCGATGTTCGTGGCGGCGCAAACCGGCGACCTGGCGGAGGTGGAAACCTTCACCAAACGCATCGCCGGCGCCGAACTGAACGTGGCGATCGGCCTGGCGCGTCTGGGCATGAACGTCGGCTGGGTCAGCCGCGTCGGCAATGACTCGTTCGGCCGCTTCGCCCTGCAGCAGCTGAAAAAAGAAGGCATCAACTACCGGCAGGTGACGGTCGATGGCCACTATCCGACCGGTTTTCAGGTGAAATCCAAAACCACCGATGGTACCGATCCCAGCGTGGAATATTTCCGCAAGGGCTCGGCGGCCAGCCACCTGTCGATTGCCGATTTTAACCGCGAGTATTTCGGTTCCGCGCGCCACCTGCACCTGAGCGGCGTGGCGGCGGCGCTGTCCGGCGAATCGCTGGCGCTGTGCCACCATGCGGCGCGCGAGATGCGCGCCATGGGCAAAACCATTTCGTTCGACCCCAATCTGCGCCCGGTGCTGTGGCCCAGCCGCGAGGTGATGATCGAGCAGCTGAACCAGCTGGCGTTCGCCGCCGACTGGGTGCTGCCGGGGCTGAAAGAAGGGCAGATCCTCACCGGCCAATCGACGCCGGAAGGCATCGCCGATTTCTATCTGGAACGCGGCGTGCAGGCGGTGATCATCAAAACCGGCCCGGACGGCGCCTGGTTTAAAACCGCCGCCGGCGATAAAGCGGCGGTGGCCGCAGTCAAGGTCGACAACGTGGTGGATACCGTGGGGGCGGGTGATGGCTTTGCCGTCGGCACCCTCAGCGCCCTGCTGGAAGGCAAAACGCTGGTACAGGCGGTGCAGCGCGGCAACAAAATCGGTTCGCTGGCGATCCAGGCCATCGGCGACAGCGAAGGCCTGCCGACCCGCGCGGCGCTGGCCGAATAACAATAAAAAAACGACTTCTCCGCATGACGTCAGCCTCTGGCCCTACAACCGGGACGCGTCGGGAGAGCATCTGCCCCTTCTTCTGGCATGCCGGGCGAAGGGGATGCAACACCACTGAAGGATACTGAACATGAACAAAGCGACTGTCGCGGCCAAACGCTGGTGGTACATCATGCCCATCGTGTTTATCACCTACAGCCTGGCCTATCTCGATCGCGCCAACTTCAGCTTCGCCTCCGCCGCCGGCATCAATGAGGATCTCGGCATCACCAAGGGCATGGCCTCGCTGCTGGGCGCGCTGTTTTTCCTCGGTTATTTCTTCTTCCAAATTCCCGGCGCCATCTACGCCGAACGCCGCAGCGTCAAAAAATTGATCTTCTGGTGCCTGATCCTGTGGGGCGGTTGCGCCTCGCTGACCGGCGTGGTGAGCAATATCCCGATGTTGGCCGCCATCCGCTTTATCCTCGGCGTGGTGGAAGCGGCGGTGATGCCGGCGATGCTGATCTACATCAGCAACTGGTTCACCAAATCGGAGCGGTCACGCGCTAATACCTTCCTGATCCTCGGCAACCCGGTGACGGTGCTGTGGATGTCGGTGGTGTCCGGTTACCTGATCCACGCCTTCGGCTGGCGCGAAATGTTCATCATCGAGGGCATTCCGGCGGTTATCTGGGCGTTCTGCTGGTGGGTGCTGGCGAAAGACAAACCGGCGCAGGCCGGCTGGTTGAGCGCCGATGAGAAACAGGCGCTGCAACAGCAGCTGGACGAAGAACAGAAAGGCATCAAGGCCGTGCGCAACTACGGCGAAGCCTTCCGCTCACGCAACGTGATCCTGTTGTGCGTGCAGTACTTCGCCTGGAGCATCGGCGTGTACGGCTTCGTGCTGTGGCTGCCTTCCATCCTGCGCAGCGGCATGCAGATGGGCATGGTGGAAGCCGGCTGGCTGTCGGCGGTGCCTTACCTGGCGGCAACCATCGCCATGATCGTCGTCTCCTGGGCGTCGGACAAAATGCAAAACCGCAAGCTGTTCGTCTGGCCGCTGCTGCTGATCGGCGCGCTGGCGTTCTTCGGCTCTTACGCCGTCGGCGCCAACCATTTCTGGATCTCCTACGGCCTGCTGGTGGTCGCCGGCGCCGCGATGTACGCCCCTTATGGGCCGTTCTTCGCCATCATTCCGGAAATGCTGCCGAAAAACGTCGCCGGGGGCGCCATGGCGCTGATCAACAGCATGGGCGCGCTGGGTTCGTTCTTCGGTTCGTGGTTCGTCGGTTACCTGAATGGCGCCACCGGCAGCCCGGCGGCCTCTTATATGTTTATGGCCATCGCACTGGTGGTGGCGGTGGTGTTGACGCTGATCGTCAAGCCCGCCCGCAACGAGATCCAGCCGCAGATGGCCTGATCCGGTTATACTTTTTCTCTGTCAATCAACCCGAGGGGGCACCAGGCCCCCTTTGGCCCAGCTGGAGTTCGTGATGAAACCTTCTATCGTATTGTACAAAAGCCTGCCCGCCGACCTGCGTGAACGTCTGGAACAGCACTTCACCGTACACGCGTTCAACGGCCTGCAGCCGGAGAACCGCGAGGAACTGCGCCAGGCGCTGCAGCAGGCCGAAGGGATCATCGGTTCCGGCGGTAAAATTGACGAAGCTTTCCTGCAGCAGGCGCCCAAACTGCGCGCGGCCTCGACCGTTTCCGTCGGCTACGACAACTTCGACGTCGAGGCGCTCAACGCCCATAACGTGCTGCTGATGCATACCCCGACGGTGCTGACCGAAACCGTCGCCGACACCATCATGAGCCTGGTGCTGGCGACCGCGCGCCGGGTGGTGGAAGTGGCGGAGCGGGTGAAGGCCGGCGAATGGCGCGGCAGCATCGGGCCGGACTGGTTCGGCGTCGACGTGCACCACAAAACCATCGGCATCCTCGGCATGGGGCGCATCGGCCTGGCGCTGGCGCAGCGCGCGCACTTCGGCTTCGGCATGCCGGTGCTGTACAACGCCCGCCGCACGCACGAAGAGGCGGAGCAACGCTTCAACGCCCGTCGCTGCGATCTGGATACCCTGCTGGCCGAATCGGATTTCGTTTGCATCACGTTGCCGCTGACCGAACAAACTTTCCATCTGATCGGCCGCGATCAGCTGGCGAAAATGAAGAAAAGCGGCATTCTGATCAACGCCGGCCGCGGGCCGGTGGTGGATGAGCAGGCGCTGATCGAAGCGCTGCAAAACGGCGTGATCCACGCCGCCGGGTTGGACGTGTTCGAGAAAGAGCCGCTGCCGGCCAATTCGCCGCTGCTCAGCATGCCGAACGTGGTGGCGTTGCCGCACATCGGCTCCGCCACCCATGAAACCCGCTACGGCATGGCCGCCTGCGCGGTGGATAACTTGATCGCCGCGTTGACCGGCACGGTGAAAGAAAACTGCGTCAATCCGCAGCTGTTGCGGAAATAACTCAGCGCGGCCGGTGGTCTGCGGATAACCGGCCGTGTTGCTCTTCCTGCTGCGGCGCGAACAGCGCCTGCAGCTGATGTTCTTCGGCGAAGCGCTGCAATTCGGCATCCTGAATTGCCCGAACGATCTCTTCTCGCCAGTTTTTGTCCGTCATCGCTAACCTCCTTTGATGTTCATCGTTTAATCTGCCGCAGCGCGCGCGCAAAGCCAAGCCGAATCAATCCGAAAACGCTCCGCCCTTCTCCTCCTCCCCGAAAAACCCTCGCAGGGAGGAGGCCATTTTTCCGCCGTTTGCCACACTGGCGCTACCCAGCGGAAAAAACGCTTCCTGCCACGCGTAAGGAGAGCCATGAAACTGTTACCCCTGCCCTTGATGATACTGCTGTCGCCTTCGGCGCTGGCCGGCTGGACGTTGCCGGGTTTCCCGGCCTTCGACGAAACTGCCGCCGGGCTGTTCGCCAGCCAGGCCGCGCTGCCCAAAGGCCAACTGCCGCTGCGGCTGTATCGGGATAACCGCTGCTGGCAGCCGGCCGAGGCGGTGAAGCTTAACCAAACGCTGTCGCTGCAGCCCTGCGGCGCCCATCCGCCGGTCAGCTGGCGGCAGTTCCGCGCCGGCGATTATCAGGTGCGCATCGACACCCGCAGCGGCACGCCGACGCTGCAGCTCAGCCTGAGCAGCGCGCCGGAAAGCGCCGCCGTTGCCGTGCGCAGCTGCCCGCGCTGGGACGGCAAGCCGGTCACGGTCGACGTCGCCTCCACCTTCGCCGAAGGCGAAACGCTGCGCGATTTCTATTCCGGCCAAACGGCGCAGGTGAGCCAGGGGAAAATCACGCTGCAGCCCGCCGCCGCCAGCGGCGGCCTGTTGCTGCTGGAATCCGCCGCCACGGCGAAACCGGCGGCGTTCAGTTGGCATAACGCCACGGTCTACTTCGTGCTGACCGATCGCTTTGAGAACGGCAATCCGGCCAACGATCACAGCTACGGGCGCCGCAGCGACGGCCTGCAGGAAATAGGCACCTTTCACGGCGGCGATCTGGCCGGCCTGACGCAAAAGCTGGATTATCTGCAGCAGCTCGGCGTCAACGCCTTGTGGATCAGCTCACCGCTGGAGCAGATCCACGGCTGGGTCGGCGGCGGCACCCAAGGCGATTTCCCGCATTACGCCTATCACGGCTATTACGCGCTGGACTGGACGCGCCTCGACGCCAACATGGGCACCGAACAGGAGCTGCGCACGCTGGTCGAGCAGGCCCATCAGCGCGGCATTCGCATTCTGTTCGACGTGGTGGTGAACCATGTCGGCTACGCCACGCTGGCGGATATGCAAACGTTCCACTTCGGCTCGCTGTATCTGCAGGGTGCAGAGGTGGAGAAAACCCTGGGGAAAAGCTGGAACGACTGGCGCCCCGGGCCAGGGCAAAACTGGCACAGCTTCAACGATTACATCAATTTCAGCGACAAGGCGGGCTGGCGCCCATGGTGGGGGAAAAACTGGATCCGCACCGACATCGGCGACTATGACGCGCCGGGCTATGACGACCTGGCGATGTCGCTGGCCTTCCTGCCGGACATCAAAACCGAAGCGCCCGGCGCCAGCGGCCTGCCGCTGTTCTATCGCCACAAACCCGACACCGCCGCTCGCGACATGCCCGGCGCCACCACCCGCGATTACCTGACCGTCTGGCTCAGCCAGTGGGTGCGCGATTACGGCATCGACGGTTTTCGCGTCGACACCGCCAAGCACGTGGAAAAACCGACGCTGGCGCTGTTGAAGCGGCGCGCCACGGCGGCATTGGCGGCGTGGAAAGCGGAGCATCCGCAGCAGGCGCTGGATGACGCGCCGTTTTGGATGACCGGCGAGGCCTGGGGCCACGGGGTGATGAAAAGCGACTATTACCAAAACGGCTTCGACGCGATGATCAACTTCGATTTCCAGGACCAGGCGTCGCAGGCGCTGGGCTGCTTTGCCGACATCGATGCCACCTACCGGCAGATGGCCGAGCGGCTGCAGGATTTCAACGTGTTGAGCTACCTCTCTTCACATGACACCCGGCTGTTCTTCGCCAGCGACGCCAAAGGCTCGCAGGTGCGCCAACAGCGGGCGGCGAACCTGCTGTTGCTGGCGCCGGGGGCGGTGCAGATTTACTACGGCGATGAAAGCGGCCGCCCGCTCGGCCCAACCGGTACCGATCCGCTGCAAGGCACCCGCTCCGACATGAACTGGCCTGAGTTGCAGGGGGAAAAAGCCTCGCTGCTGGCCCACTGGCAACGGTTGGGGCAGTTCCGCGCTCGCCACCCGGCGATCGGTGGCGGCGTGCAAATCCCGCAGCCGCACGCCGCCTACTATGCCTTCAGCCGTCGACTCGGCGACGATAAGGTGATGGTGGTATGGGCCGGCGAACGGTCACAATAATCCAGCGTAATATGCTGACAATCGGCTAATGAGCGAAGCTTTTGCCCATTGGTCGATTTGTCGGCCGCATTGCAGAGGAATTTGTCTGGCGGTATGGTGGGGGATTACCTGCTAAAAAACAGTACTGCTGCACCTATGACTTTCTCACTTTTCGGCGAAAAATTTACCCGTTATGCGGGCATTACCCGTTTGATGGACGACCTGAACGAAGGCCTGCGCACCCCCGGTGCCATCATGCTCGGCGGCGGCAACCCGGCGCAGATCCCAGAGATGGAAGCCTACTTCAAACAGCTGTGCCAGGAGATGCTCGACCAGGGCAAACTGACCGAAGCGTTGTGCAACTATGACGGCCCGCAAGGCAAGGACGCGCTGCTGAAAGCGCTGGCCAATTTGCTGCGCGACGAGCTCGGCTGGGAGATTTCACCACAGAATATTGCACTGACGAACGGCAGCCAAAGCGCGTTTTTCTACTTGTTCAACCTGTTCGCCGGCCGCTACGCCGACGGTTCGCGCCGTCGCGTGCTGTTCCCATTGGCGCCGGAATATATCGGCTATGCCGATGCCGGGCTGGACGAAGGGCTGTTCGTCTCCGCCAAACCGAACATCGAGCTGTTGCCGGACGGCCAGTTCAAATATCACGTTGATTTCGAACACCTCACCATCGGCGACGACATCGGCATGATCTGCGTTTCACGGCCGACCAACCCAACCGGCAACGTGATCACCGACGAAGAGCTGATGAAGCTCGACCTGCTGGCGCAGCAGCGCGATATTCCGCTGGTGATCGACAACGCCTATGGCGTGCCGTTCCCCGGCATTATCTTCAGCGACGCCACGCCGCTGTGGAACCCGAACACCATCCTGTGCATGAGCCTGTCCAAACTCGGCCTGCCGGGCTCGCGCTGCGGCATCGTGATCGCCGACGAGAAGGTGATCACCGCGCTGACCAACATGAACGGCATCATCAGCCTGTCGCCGGGCAGCATGGGGCCGGCGATGGCGACGGAAATGATCGCGCGCGGCGATCTGCTGCGCCTGTCGAACGAGGTGATTCGCCCGTTTTACAAACAGCGCGTCGAACACACCATCGAGATTATCCGCCGCTACCTGTCGCCGGAGCGCTGCCTGATCCACAAACCGGAAGGGGCCATCTTCCTCTGGCTGTGGTTCAAGGATCTGCCGATCACCACCGAGGTGCTGTATCAGCGCCTGAAAAAGCGCGGCGTGCTGATGGTGCCGGGCCACTACTTCTTCCCGGGGCTGGAGCACGACTGGCCGCACACCCACCAGTGCATGCGCATGAACTACGTGCCCGACCCGGAGAAAATCGAGCGCGGCGTGGCGATCCTGGCAGAAGAGATCGAGCGTGCGCATCAGGAAGCGAACTAAGCGCAATCCATCAGGGCGCCGCTACGGCGCCTTTTTTTGGATTACAGCGTCCAGAACAGCACCGCCAGCAGCTGCGGCGACATGATGCGCAGGAACATCGCCAGCGGATAAACGGTGGCGTAAGACAGCGCCGCGGCGCCGCTGGTGGGATGCAGACCGTTGGCGAACGCCAGCGCCGGCGGATCGGTCATCGATCCCGCCAGCATGCCGGACAGCGTCAGGTAGTTCATCTTGCCCACCGTGCGCGCCAGAATACCGACGCTCAGCAGCGGAATCGCGGTGATCAAGGCGCCGTACCCGACCCACGTCAGCCCCTCGCCGTGCAGCAACGTATCGATGAAGTTACCGCCCGATTTCAAACCAACCACCGCCAGAAACAGCACGATGCCCAGTTCGCGCAGCGCCAGGTTGGCGCTCGGCGGCATAAACCAGTACAGCTTGCCGATGCTGCCGATGCGCCCCAGGATCAGCGCCGCCACCAGCGGCCCGCCGGCCAGCCCCAGCCGCAATGCCGCCGGGAAGCCGGGCACGAACAGCGGAATGGAACCGAGCAATACCCCGAGGCCGATACCGATAAAGACCGGCAGCATCTGCACCTGCTGCAGTTTTTGTTGGGCGTTGCCGACAATCGCCGTCACCGCGTCGATGGCCTCCGGCCGGCCGACCAGGTTGAGAATGTCGCCAAACTGCAGCGTCACGTTGCTGCCGGCCACCAGCTCCACGCCGGCGCGGTTGAGGCGTGAAATCACCACGTCATACTTTTGCTTCAGATTCAGATCGCGGATTTTCTTGCCCAGCACCTGCTCGTTGGTCACCACCGCCCTCACCACCTGCAGCGCAGTGCCGCGCGTCGACAGCGAGGCATCCACCTCTTCGCCGATCACCAACCGGGCGTTCTCCAGATCTTCGCGTTTGCCCACCAGGTGCAGGTAGTCGCCAAGCTCCAGCCGCTCGTGCGGCGCCGGCACCATCAACAGCTCCCCGCGCTTGAGGCGCGAACAGACGATCGCTTCACCGTTGAGCAGCGGTACGCTTTTGATCGCCATGCCCTGCAGATTGGGGTTGCGCACCGCCACGTTGATGGCGTGCAGCAACTCGCGCTGATTGCCCAGACTGCTTTCAAACGCCTGAGCCTCACGCTCGATGTTGATGCGGAAAATCAGCCGGATCAGCCACATCACCAGCAGGATGCCGCATATGCCGAACGGATAGGCCATGGCGTAACCCATCCCCATGCCGTCCACCAGCGCCGGATCGGAACCGAGATCAGTCAGGATTTGTTGACCGGCGCCCAGCGCCGGGGTGTTGGTGACCGCACCGGAGAACACGCCGAGGATGATCGGCAGCGGCACGTCGAACAGCTTGTGTACCCCCGCCGCCACGATGCCGCCGGTCAGCACCAGCAGCACCGCGAAGGCGTTGAGCCGCAGACCGGAGACGCGCAGCGAAGAGAAGAAACCGGGGCCGACCTGGATGCCGATGGTGTAGACGAACAGGATCAGGCCAAACTCCTGGATAAAGTGCAGCATGTCCCCATTCAGGCTGATTTGCCCGCTCTGGGCAAAGTGGCCGACCAGGATACCGCCGAACAGCACGCCGCCAATGCCCAACCCGACGCCATACAGCTTCCAGTTCCCCATCCACAGCCCAATGACGGCCGCCAACGCCAACATGCTGACGGTCAGGGCGATATCGCTCATAGGTCACATCCTTGCCAAAGTTGAACATGGGATTTGCGGCCAAAGACACACAATTAACAAGGATTATGGCATCGGGCAGACGAGGGGACTGTGGCGTGCGCCACATAACGCAACGGGGGAGATCCGTTTGGATCTCCCCCGCATGATGATGGCCGTTTTTCAGCCGGTTATTTCGCTTCCAGCTCCGGCGTCGCGCCGATGGCGATGCGCTGAGGCTGCAAGGCTTCCGGCACCTGACGCACCAGATCGATGTGCAACAGGCCATTTTCAAATTTGGCCTCGGACACCTGCAGGTGTTCCGCCAGGGTGAAGGTCAACTGGAACTCTTTGCACACCAGCCCCTGATGCAGGTACTCGACCTGTTTTTCCGGCGGCGTGGGTTTACCGCTGACGGTCAACCGCGGCCCTTCCACTTCAATATTCAGTTCGCTCTGCCGGAAACCGGCCAGCGCCAGAGAAATGCGGTAGTGATTGTCGTCACTTTTCTCGATGTTATACGGCGGGAACCCCTGGGGTTCCTGGCCGCCCATTGAACTGGCCAATTTATCAAAACCAATCCACTGACGCAGAAGCGGGGATAAATCGTAATTACGCATAGGAACAACTCCTTTCATTAAGCGAGATGTGTTTATTCAGCCCCCTGACGGCAGGCTAATCATGACTTCATATTTACCGGCAGCGTACCTGCCGGCGAAACGGAAATTTATTTAATTTCGATGCGGCGCGGTTTTAATGTTTCCGGCACGATGCGTTGCATGTCGATATACAACAGGCCATTCTCCAGTTTGGCGCCTTTAATTTGAATATGTTCGGCCAGCTGGAATTTACGCTCGAAATTACGCTCGGCAATGCCCTGGTATAAATAGGTTTTTTCTGCCGGTTCATTGTTGTGCGCCCCGCGCACGATCAGCAGATTGTCCTGCGTGGTGATCTCCAGCTCCTGCTCGGCAAACCCGGCTACCGCGATGGCGATCCGATAATGATTTTCATCCACCAGCTCGACATTATAAGGGGGATAACCGCCGTTGCCCTGACTCTGGCCAGCCTCCAGCGCGTTGAACAGGCGATCGAAACCAATGGCGGAACGGTATAGCGGGGAAAGATCAAAATTACGCATAAAACAGCCTCCTAAGGCACTTCAGCGAGGTTGAAATAAATACGCCTTCCACTCTGGACAGGCTAATTAAGCCAGAATTCCCTTACGGCGAATTCTCAATTCGGCTCTGATGATAAAATGGGGGTTGCTTTCATCAATTCAACAGGCGAGGATCAAAAAAATTTGCACCAATAAGGTAAAAGTTTTTTTTACCACTTACACTAAAGTGAGAGAGCCGCCACAGAGCGGGATTTTGCTTCTTTTAAAGCAGCAACAGGATGTTATAAATCAGCTTAATTTAGGGGCACAGCAACCCTGCAGGATGGATTAATGACGATGATGAAAGCGATAGCGACGGGCTGCATGTTGTTGGCGACCAGCGGTTGCTCCAGCGTGATGAGCCATACCGGCCCGAATCAGGGTTACTATCCCGGCACCCGCGCCAGCGTGGACATGCTGAAGGACGACAACACCAGTTGGGCGATGATGCCGCTGGTGGCGCTGGATCTGCCGTTCTCCGCGGTGATGGATACCGTGCTGCTGCCTTACGACTATCTGCGATCCGGCAACGACGCCACCGCAGACTCGCCAAAAGCGCGTATCCTGCGCAGCGAGCAGCAGAATTTGGCGGCGACCGGCAATCCCGGCCAGGGCGACGACAGCACCGCCACGCACTAATCGCGCACGCAGCGGGTCATCAGGCCCGCCTTACGCCTCAACCACGAAGATCTGGTTGAACCCCGCTATCTCGCGCATAAACGCCACTTTCTTGCCATCCGGCGAGAACACCACGGCATCCCCCGACGGCGGCTGCACGCTGCGCGGCGTCAAACGCTGCAGGCGACCGCTGGCCACCTCGCACAGCATCACGCTGTTGTCGCACACCAGGGCTATCGTCCCGCCCTGCGGGTGCCAGCTGAACGCCGACTGGATGTCATGCTCGCTGCGGCTCACCTGGCGCGGCTCGCCACCGTTAGGCGACACCGTCCACAGCTGCACCACGCCGCCGTCGTCCTTCATCAGAAAAGCTATCTGGCTGCCGTCCGGCGAACTGCGCAACCAGTGGCGCGGCGCACCAGCCACGCCAGGAAAACGGCGATCCCCGGTAAAGGTTACCCGCCGCTGCCTGACGCCAAGCGGCGGCGCCGGCAGCTCGCTTTCCGTCCCCTGCAGCGGCAGAGCGCCCGCCCGGGCGTAGTCGACGTCGTTCTCCGGCAGATCGACGATAAACACCTCAGACAGCTTCTCTCCGGCGGCGGACAACGTATCGCCGATAAATGCCAGCGCCCAGCGCTGCCGGCTGCCGTCGGCCTTACGGTAGCCTTCGCGGCCGATCCAGCCTTCTTCGTAAGCGCGATTGATCTGATCGCTGCCCGGCCGCGGCTGCGGCACCGTCTCGCTGATCAACACGCAATAGTGGCTGCCGTCGTACTCGCGCGGGTGCTGTTTTGGCGGGTTAACCCCGTGCAGCGGCACGGCCACGCCGACGTTGCGCAGATCGCGCGCCGGATCGCGTTCATGCATCACGTGATCGTTGTAGGTAAAGCTGAGGCGGCTGCCGTCCGGACTGAAAACGTGCACGTGGCTGCCGCCGCGCAGCGCGCCGGGGGTATAGGGCGCGGTGATATCCAGCGCGTCGAGGGTGATGGCCAACTCGCGATCCGGTTCGCTGACGATCACCCCGCGGCGGTGGTGAAAATCATACTGCCAGGCGCTGTCCGGGTGCTCAGGTCCGTGAATAAAGGCATAGCGCGCCGGCGCATCGGGGCTGACCGTGACCACGCCAACGTGGGCGCCGTGCTGGGCGCGATAAATCACCTCCACCACGCCGCTGGCGACATTGACACGCTCGATGCTGAGGCCGGTGAAAGAGGCGCCGCGCGGGCGCACGTCATAAGCCAGCCATTGACTGTCCGGCGTCCAGACGTTGATATTGGTTAACTGATGCCCACGAGGGTCGAAAGTCAGTTGTTTTTCCCGATGGCTCATGGCGGCTCTCCTGCACATGCTGGCACTGAGCCGTCATCTTACCGGATCGCCCGCAGCGTTTCATATGGCCTGTGAGGGTGAGGCGGGAGGATTTTTCGATTCGAAATCACGCAATTATTTTCCAGCGTCTTATCATTTAAGCCGATCGACGGCGTCGGCAGGAAATAAGCGGCCGACCAGGCGATAGAATTCCTGCCGGCGAGACTCAACGGCGCCAATGTAATAGAGGTGGGTGATGCAAACGCTATTTTTTCATTCTCACTTCCCTTATAAGAATAAGGCAGCGGCAGCGCCTTACTTAACGCAAATAAATAAAAAATCGTGCCGCTAAACGACAGGTTTATGATTATTTTCACCGAAAACGGCAATGCTCCCGCCGACCGTTGCCGTTTTCTGATCGGTGTGCCCGAAGGTCGGGCCGCGGGGTTTACAATCAATACAAAAAAGTACAAACTGGATTTTTAAGTCCAAATTAATTTTCTGGAGCCGGTATGAACACCCTCTTCGATGCCATTGTTTCCGCTCATCAGCAACTGCGCCCTCAGGTGCGAGTCACGCCATTGGAGCGCAGCGTGCTGCTTTCACAGCAATTGGGTTGCGAGCTGTATTTGAAATGCGATCACCTGCAGCACACCGGTTCCTTTAAATTTCGCGGCGCCAGCAACAAGCTGCGGCTGTTGGATAACGAGCAACGCCGGCGCGGCGTGATCGCCGCCTCAACCGGCAACCACGGCCAGGCTGTCGCCCTGGCGGGGCAACGGATGGGCGTTGGCGTCACGGTTTATGCGCCGGAGACGGCGGCGAGCATCAAGCTCGACACCATCCGGGCGCTGGGCGGCACCGTGGAATTGGTGCCGGGCGACGCGCTGAACGCCGAACTGGCGGGGGAACAGGCCGCACGCGAACAGGGAAAAACCTACATCTCGCCGTATAACGACGAGCAGGTCATTGCCGGCCAGGGCACCTGCGGCATGGAGCTGGTGGAACAACTCGCCGATCTGGACGCGGTGTTCGTGGCGGTCGGCGGCGGTGGCTATATCGCCGGCATCGGCACCGTTCTGCGGCAACTGTCGCCGAACACGCAGCTTATCGCCTGCTGGCCGAAAAACGCCACCAGCCTGTACAGCGCGCTGGAAGCCGGCCATATCTTCCCGGTGGAAGAACAAGAAACCCTGTCCGACGGCACCGCCGGCGGCGTTGAGCCGGGCGCCGTAACCTTCCCGCTGTGCCAGCAGCTGATTGACCGTAAAGTGCTGGTCAGTGAGGCGGAGATCAAACACGCGATGCGCCGGATCGCCGCCAGCGATCGCTGGATTATCGAAGGCGCGGCCGGCGTGGCGCTGGCGGCGGCGATCAAACTGGCGCCGGAATACCAGGGGAAAAAGGTGGCGGTGGTGCTGTGCGGTAAAAACATCGTGCTGGAGAAATACCTCAAGGCCATCGCCGATGCGCATCCTTAATCAGCAGCAAATCCTCGCCGCGTTCGACGCCGAGGCCATTACGCCGCTGCTGAAGCAGGGGTTTATCGCCTACTCGCAACAGCGGGTGCAACAGCCGCCGGTACAGCATTTCCTGTTCGAGCAGGCCGCCGGCGACTGCTGCATCAAGTCCGCCTGGTTGGAAGGCGACGAACTGTTCGTGGTCAAGATCTCTACCGGTTTCTATCGCAATGCCGAACACGGCCTGTCGAGCAATCAGGGGCTGATGATGGCGTTCTCCGCCCAGACCGGCGAGCCGCAGGCGCTGCTGCAAGATGAAGGTTGGCTGACCGCGCTGCGCACCGCCCTGGCCGGCCGCATCGTCGCCGAGCTGTGCGTGCCGCCGCATATTCAGGCGATCGGCATGGTCGGCACCGGCCTGCAGGCGCGGCTGCAGCTGCAATGTCTGAAACCGGTGACCGATTGCCGCGAGGTATGGGTGTGGGGCCGCAACGAACAGGCGCTGGCGGCGTATCGGCGCGATGCCGAGGCTGAGGGTTTTCGGGTGCGGGTCACGCAGGATGCGGCGGAGCTGGCGGCGCACTGTCAGCTGATCGTCACCACCACGCCCAGCCGCGAACCGATTTTGCAGGCGGCGGATATTCGGCCCGGCACGCACATTACCGCAGTGGGTGCCGACGCGCCCGGTAAGCAGGAGCTGGCGACCGAGCTGGTGGCCCGCGCTGACGCGCTGTTGGTCGATGCGCTGGCTCAGTGCACAGACTATGGCGAGATCGCGACGGCTTATCGGCAGAACAAGCTGACTTCAACGCCGATCGTCGAAATGGGCGCCGCATTGGCGCAGGGCGGGCGGGTACGACGCGAGCCGCAGCACATCACCATCGCCGATCTCACCGGCTTGGCGATTCAGGATCTGCAGATCGCCAAAGGGGTGTTGGCGAAAGTATAAAGGGGCGCCGCAGCGCCCCGTTTTCTCAGGCGTTGAGCACGAACTTCTCGATAGCGCGCGCCACGCCGTCTTCGGTATTGGCGCTGGTGACAAACTGCGCCACCGCTTTCAGCTCGGGAATGGCGTTGCCCATCGCCACACCGACGCCGGCATATTCGATCATCGCCGTATCGTTAGCCTGATCCCCCAGCGTCATGATGTTTTCCCGCGCCACGCCGAGGTGCTCGGCCAGCATTTTCACCCCGGCGCCCTTATCGACGTTTTTATGTAAGATCTCGAGGTAGTAAGGCGCACTTTTCAAGATAGTGTAACGCGCGCGCGTTTCCTCCGGGATGCGCGCGATGGCGCTGTCCAGCAGCGCCGGTTCGTCGATCATCATCACTTTTGGAAAACGCATCTGGCGATCCATCTCTTCCACGCTGCGGTATTTCAGCGGAATGCCGGTCATTTCCGCCTCGTGTATGGTGTACTTGCCGATGTCCTTGTTCGGGGTATACAAGGTATCGAAATCAAACGCCTGGAAGTGAACGCCTAACTCGCGCGCCATCTGCTCGAAGTGCAGATAATCCTCGAAGCCCAGGGTTTCCTGCAGGATGCAGGCGCCGTCGACCGCGCGCAACACCAGCGCGCCGTTATAGGTGATACAGAAATCGCCGGGGCCCTGAATGTCCAACTGGCGCAGATAGTCCTGCACGCCGACATAAGGCCGCCCGGTGGCCAGCACCACGTGCACCCCTTTGCGCCGCGCCGCCGCGATAGCCTGCTTTACCGCCGGCGTGATTTGATGCTGCGGATCCAGCAACGTGCCGTCCATGTCGATCGCAATCAGTTCAATAGCCATTCAACGCTTCTCCCAGTGGTTTTTATTCATGCTAACGCGTTTCAGCCTCGGCTGTCAGCGCCAAAAAAGGCCAAAAAAAATCCGCGCGGGTCGCCCGGCGCGGATTTTCACAGCCATTAACGCATCAGATATCGATGTTCGCCGCTTTCAGGGCGTTTTCTTCGATAAAGGCGCGACGCGGTTCAACCGCATCGCCCATCAGCGTGGTGAACAGCTGATCGGCAGCGATGGCGTCCTTGACGGTCACGCGCAGCATGCGGCGGCTTTCCGGATCCATGGTGGTTTCCCACAGCTGCTCCGGGTTCATCTCGCCCAGACCTTTATAACGCTGCACCGACAGGCCGCGGCGCGACTCTTTCACCAGCCACTCCAGCGCCTGTTCGAAGCTGTCTACCGGCTGACGGCGTTCGCCGCGCTCGATGAACGCGCCCTCTTCGATCAGCCCGCGCAGCTGCTCGCCCAGCTGGCAGATCTTGCGGTATTCACCGCCGTGGATGAAGTCGAAGTCCAGCTTGTAGTCGGTATCCACGCCGTGGGTGCGGATGCGCAGCGCCGGCTCGAACATCTGGCGTTCGCGGTTCTCGAAGATCACGAAGTCATAGCTGCTGCCGTGCTGCTCTTTGTCGTTCAGCGCCTGCACCAGCGACGCGATCCAGGTCTTCACCTTGGCTTCATCGCTGAGATCGCCTTCGTTCAGCGTCGGCTGATAGATCAGGCTGTTCAGCAGCGCGCGCGGGTAGCGGCGCTCCATGCGGCCGATCAGCTTCTGCACGCCGTAGTGCTCGGCCACCAGTTTTTCCAACTGCTCGCCGCCGAGCGCCGGTGCGCTGGCGTTGGTGTGCAGCGTAGCGCCGTCCATCGCGATGGCGATCTGGTACTGATCCATCGCCTCGTCATCTTTGATGTACTGCTCCTGCTTGCCTTTCTTCACCTTGTACAGCGGCGGCTGTGCGATGAATACGTGGCCACGCTCGATGATTTCCGGCATCTGGCGGTAGAAGAAGGTCAACAGCAGCGTACGGATGTGCGAACCGTCGACGTCGGCATCGGTCATGATGATGATGCTGTGATAACGCAGCTTGTCCGGGCTGTACTCGTCGCGGCCGATGCCGCAACCCAGCGCGGTGATCAGCGTCGCCACTTCCTGCGAAGAGAGCATTTTGTCGAAACGCGCTTTCTCGACGTTGAGGATTTTACCCTTCAGCGGCAAGATAGCCTGATTCTTGCGGTTGCGCCCCTGCTTGGCAGAGCCGCCCGCGGAGTCCCCTTCCACCAGGTACAGTTCGGACAGCGCCGGATCGCGTTCCTGGCAGTCCGCCAGCTTGCCCGGCAGGCCGGCCAGATCCAGCGCGCCTTTGCGGCGGGTCATCTCACGCGCTTTACGCGCCGCTTCGCGCGCGCGCGCCGCGTCGATGATTTTGCCGACCACGATTTTCGCGTCGCCCGGATTCTCCATCAGGTAATCCACCAGCTTCTCGTTCATCAGCGTTTCAACCGCGGTTTTCACCTCGGAAGAGACCAGCTTGTCCTTGGTCTGAGAGGAGAACTTCGGATCCGGCACCTTCACCGACACCACGGCGATCAGGCCTTCACGCGCGTCATCGCCGGTAGCGCTGACCTTGGCCTTCTTGCTGTAGCCTTCCTTCTCCATGTAGCTGTTCAGCGTACGGGTCATCGCGGTACGGAAACCGACCAGGTGCGTGCCGCCGTCGCGCTGCGGAATGTTGTTGGTGAAGCAGTAGATGTTTTCCTGGAAACCGTCGTTCCACTGCAGCGCCACTTCCACGCCGATGTCGTCTTTCACGGTGGAGAAGTAGAACACGTTCGGGTGGATCGGGGTTTTGTTCTTGTTCAGGTACTCGACAAACGCCTTGATGCCGCCTTCGTAATGGAAGTGGTCTTCACGGTCGGTGCGCTTGTCCTTCAGGCGAATAGACACGCCGGAGTTGAGGAAGGACAGCTCGCGCAGACGCTTGGCCAGAATGTCGTACTCGAATTCGGTCACGTTGGTGAAAGTCTGGTGACTCGGCCAGAAGCGCACCATGGTGCCGGTCTGCTCGGTTTCGCCCACCACGTTCAGCGGCGCCTGCGGCTCGCCGTGGCTGTAAGTTTGTTCGTGCACTTTGCCTTCGCGGCGGATCACCAGCTCCAGTTTCTCCGACAGGGCGTTAACCACCGAGACGCCCACGCCGTGCAGGCCGCCGGAAACTTTATAGGAGTTGTCGTCGAATTTACCGCCGGCGTGCAGCACGGTCATGATGACCTCTGCGGCTGAAACCCCTTCTTCCGGGTGAATGCCGGTCGGAATGCCGCGGCCGTCATCCTGCACCGATACCGAGTTGTCGGCATGGATGGTGACCTGAATGTCACTACAGTGGCCCGCGAGCGCTTCGTCGATAGCGTTGTCCACAACCTCGAATACCATGTGGTGCAGACCGGTGCCGTCATCGGTATCGCCGATATACATGCCCGGGCGCTTGCGCACCGCATCCAGCCCTTTTAATACCTTGATACTTGAGGAGTCATAAGAATTCGACATCAACGTTTCTCGCTCATTTTAGTCCTGTGGTTGAACCTCTATTTTACCCTGTTCCACGCGGAACATCTTGCCCTTTTCACCGGCCATGTCGGTCACTTGTTCAGCGCTGACCGCGCTGACAAAAACCTGGGCCTGGGTGGCTTTCAGGCGATCGGCCAGCAACCGGCGACGGCCGGTGTCCAGCTCGGAGGCAAAATCATCAATCAGATACAGGCAACGCCGCCCGCTCTGCCGGGTGAGAAACTCACCCTGCGCCAAGCGCAACGCGCACATCAGCAGCTTAAGCTGACCGCGCGATAACAAATCCTCTACCGGCGTGCCGTCGGCACGAATGCGAAAATCCGCTTTATGCGGCCCCACCGCGGTATAGGTCAACGCCCTGTCGCGCTCAAACTGGCGCTCCAGCAGCTCGCCGTAGTCGCTCTCTTTGTCCCAGCCGCGCTGGAAGGAGAAGCTCAGGGCGAATTCAGGCAGAAACTGCGCGCAGGTCGCGGTGATATCCGCGGCGATCGCGTCGCTGTATTCCGCCCGCCATTCGCTGATGCGCTCCGCGAGCGGGATCAGTTCCTGATCCCAGGCGCGGATCTGCGCATAGCGACTCACCTGGCGCAGCGCGGCATTGCGCTGCTTCAGTAACCGTTTCAGGTTGCTCCAGGCGGTGAAAAAACCGGGTTCGTTATGAAAACAGCCCCAGTCCAGGAAGGCGCGCCGGAATTTCGGCCCGCCATTCAGCAGGGTAAAACCTTCGGGGGTGATCAGCTGCATGGGCAGCAGCTGCGCCAGCTCGGCCACCTTGTGGCCGTCGCTGCCATCGATGCGTACTTTGCTGTCACCCTGACGGCTCTTGCTCAATCCTACCGACAGCTCGCGCTCCGCGCCTTCGATGCGGCCGTGCAGCACGAACTCCGGTTGGTCGTGGCGAATGACCCGACCGGCCTGCAGGCTGCGAAAGGCGCGGCCATGGCCGAGCGTATACACCGCCTCCAACACGCTGGTCTTGCCGCTGCCGTTGGCGCCGACCAGGAAGTTGAATCCCGGCGCCAGCGCCAAATCCGCCGCCTCGATATTGCGGAAGTCTTTAATCAATAAACGCGTCAGAGCCATGCAATCTCTTTACCGATGACGGTGCTGTAATTCAAGGTAACGAGACTACAACCGCATTGGCATGACAACGTAGGCCGCCGCCTGGCTGGCGCCGTCTTCGATCTGCACGCTGGAGACCGAGTCGGTCAACAGCAGGCGCACGTCTTCACACTTGAGCGCGTTCAACACGTCCAGCACGTAGCTGACGTTGAAGCCGATCTCCATCTCCGCGCCGTCGTAGCTGACGTCGAGGATCTCTTCCGCCTCTTCCTGCTCCGGGTTGTTGGCGGTGATCTTCAGCTGGTTCTGGCTGACGTACAGCCGCACGCCGCGGAATTTCTCGTTCGAGAGAATGGCCGCGCGGGCGAACGCCTGCTTGAGCAGATCACAGCCGGCTTCCAGCGTTTTGTCCGGATTCTTCGGCAAGACGCGGCGATAGTCCGGGAAACGGCCGTCAACCAGCTTGGACGTGAAGATGAAATCGCCAACGTGGGCGCGGATGTTGTTGCTGCCGATCTGCAGCTGCAGCAGCGAATCGCCGCCGTCCAGCAGACGCACCAGTTCCATCACCCCTTTACGCGGCACGATCACCGAATGCGACGGCAGCTGCTGGCCGATCGGCATCGAGCACACCGCCAGGCGGTGGCCGTCGGTCGCGACGGTGCGCAGCTCTTCGCCTTCGGTTTCAAACAACATGCCGTTCAGGTAGTAACGCACGTCCTGATGGGCCATCGAGAACTGGGTGGCTTCGATCAGGCGCTTCAGCGTCGCCTGCGGCAAGGTGAACTCCACCTCGCTCTGCCAGTCGTCCAGGTTCGGGAAGTCCGCCGCGGGCAGCGTGGACAGCGAGAAGCGGCTGCGGCCGGACCGCACCAGCATGCGCTCGCTCTCCAGCGTGACGGCAATCTCCGCCCCTTCCGGCAGGCCACGGCAGATATCAAAGAATTTGCGCGCGGGCACAGTCGTCGCGCCCGGCTCGTGCGGCTGGGACAGGGCGACGCGCGCCACCATCTCCATCTCCAGATCGGTGCCGGTCAGCAGCAGGGAGCCTTCCGTCACCTGCAACAGCAGGTTGCCCAGGATCGGCAAGGTCGGGCGGCCGCCCAGCGGGCTGCTCACCTGTTGCAGCGGTTTTAGCAGATGCTCACGTTCAACGATAAATTTCATAGCGCTATGAAGATAATGTTCTGATTAAATTGGAGAAATCTTCTTTGATGTCGTGACTTTCCTCACGCAGCTGCTCGATCTTCCGGCAGGCGTGCAACACCGTGGTATGGTCGCGGCCACCAAACGCATCGCCGATTTCCGGCAGGCTGTGGTTGGTGAGTTCCTTCGCCAGCGCCATCGCCATCTGGCGCGGGCGGGCAACGGATCGCGAACGCCGCTTGGACAGCAAATCCGCGACTTTAATCTTGTAATACTCCGCCACCGTCTTTTGGATATTGTCGATGGTGACCAGCTTTTCCTGCAGCGCCAGCAGATCGCGCAGCGCTTCGCGCACGAAATCGATGGTGATGGCCCGGCCGGTAAAGTTGGCGTTGGCGATCACGCGGTTCAGCGCCCCTTCGAGCTCACGCACGTTGGAACGCAGGCGCTTGGCGATGAAGAACGCCACTTCGCCCGGCAGGCGAATGTCGTTTTCGTCGGCCTTTTTCATCAGGATCGCCACGCGGGTTTCCAGCTCCGGCGGCTCGATCGCCACCGTCAGCCCCCAGCCGAAGCGGGACTTCAGACGATCTTCCACCCCGTTGATCTCTTTAGGGTAGCGATCCGAAGTCAGGATGATTTGCTGATTGCCTTCCAACAGGGCGTTAAAGGTATGGAAGAACTCTTCCTGCGAACGCTCCTTGTTGGCAAAGAATTGGATGTCATCGATCAGCAACGCGTCGACCGAACGGTAGTAGCGCTTAAACTCTTCGATGGCATTGTTCTGCAACGCTTTGACCATGTCCTGCACAAAGCGTTCCGAGTGCATGTAGACCACTTTGGCGTTGGCCTTGCGCGCCATGATGCCGTTGCCCACCGCGTGCAGCAGGTGAGTTTTACCCAGGCCGGTGCCGCCATACAGAAACAAAGGGTTGTAGGCGCCGCCCGGATTGTCCGCCACCTGGCGAGCCGCCGCGCGCGCCAGCTGGTTGGACTTACCCTCGACGAAGTTGTCGAAGGTGTGTTTAGGGTTGACGTTGGAGCGGTAAGAGAGCTCGGGCTGCGCCGCAGCGTTGTCCCAGCTCGGGCGCGAAGGCGCGGCCGTGCGCGCCGCCGGAGCCGCAGGGGCGCTGCTGACGCTGGCGGTCACGGTCTGGCTGATCACCTGCGTGATCGGCTTGCTGCCGACTTCAAAACGCAGCAAAGGCGCATCCGTGCCGCAGAAATCATTCAGCAGACCATTGATGTTGTTTAAGTACTTATCGCGAACCCAATCCAGCACAAAACGGTTAGGCGCGTACAGCGCCAGGGTGTTGTCACTCAGTTCCGCCTGCAATGGGCGAATCCACATACTAAATTCTGTGGCAGGTAACTCATCCTGCAATCGGGCAAGACACTGCTGCCAAAGCGAAAGTGACACGGCGGACTCCACTCGAACAAGATCAATAAAGAAAAGAAACGGGCAACTTTTTTATAACTCATGATTTTTGACACATACCCGGCATCGGCTGTTTGCCTGTGGGGGATGCGAACCGCCTTTCACGGTTTGTGTCCCTCACGATCCCGGCATGAGGGATCGCGATCGGAATGACGGATCATAGCGCAATCCGCGCAAGAGATCCTCCCCTTCCTCACAGATTAGATCCATTTTATCCACAGGCCGCGGCCGGCGGCGATCTTTTCGCCGCCAGCGCCGAATGACCGCGCAGATCCCGGCCGCTGCGCCGCGTTTTTTACATTGTCAACCGGTTATACCCTGTTATCCACGTCGGATCCTGCGATCGCGCGCAAAGGATCTCACGGGGATCCTTGCGATTTCACCCCGAGTCCGTATAATCTTCGCCCTACGTGTGATACCTGGTTCCTTATGGTGCGTCATTAGCCAGACAGGATTCTGCGGTGACCACGGGCCAAGAGCGGATTTTGTTCCGTTATTGGCAGACAACCAGGTAGGCTGGCGCGATGCGAATTGACTCAGGACTGTACAATTATTACAATCCCGCTTCTTTATGTATTGCGATTGAGGCGTCGGTCATCTTCACGCCGAGTAGCCAAACGCGTTTACTGATCAGTAATTATTTTAAGTTTAGGTAGAAATCGCTATGAAACGCACTTTCCAACCGTCCGTATTGAAGCGCAACCGTAGCCACGGTTTCCGTGCTCGTATGGCCACCAAAAATGGTCGTCAAGTTCTGGCCCGCCGTCGTGCGAAAGGCCGTGCTCGTCTGACTGTTTCTAAGTAATAAAGCTAACCCGCTGAGTGGTTAAGCTCGCTTTTCCCAGGGAGTTACGTTTGTTAACTCCCACTCATTTCACTTTCGTCTTCCAGCAGCCACAACGGGCTGGCACGCCGCAAATCACCATCCTCGGCCGCCTGAACCAGCTGGGGCATCCCCGCATCGGTCTTACCGTCGCCAAAAAACACGTCAAACGCGCGCACGAGCGTAATCGGATCAAACGCCTAACCCGCGAAAGCTTCCGCCTGCGTCAGCACGAATTACCGGCGATGGATTTTGTCGTGGTGGCCAAAAAGGGGATAGCGGATTTGGATAACCGCGCGCTGACGGAAGCTTTGGATAAATTATGGCGTCGCCACTGTCGCCAGGCTCCCGCATCCTGATCGGGCTGGTGCGGGCCTATCAGCTCGTCATCAGCCCGCTGCTAGGGCCTCGTTGTCGCTTCCAGCCGACATGCTCTCATTACGCAATTGAGGCATTAAGCAGGTTTGGCATGATAAAAGGCAGTTGGTTAGCATTGAAACGCGTATTAAAATGCCACCCTTTGAACCCAGGTGGCGATGATCCGGTGCCGCCAAAAACCGACGATAACAGAGAATACTAACGATGGATTCGCAACGCAATCTTCTCCTCATCGCTCTGCTGTTCGTGTCTTTCATGATCTGGCAGGCATGGCAAACGGACAACGCTCCGCAGCCGGCCGCACAGACCACGCAACAGACTTCGAACGCAGTAGCCGGTGATGCCGCCAGCCAGGCCGTGCCAGCCAGTGGTCAGGGTAAGCTGATTACCGTGAACACCGACGTGCTGTCACTGACCATCAACACCCGTGGTGGCGATATCGAGCAGGCTAAACTGTTGGCCTACCCGGATACTCTGGGTTCATCGACTCCGTTCCAACTGCTGGAAACCACCCCGTCGTTCGTCTATCAGGCGCAAAGCGGCCTGACCGGTAAAAACGGCCCGGACAACCCGGCCAACGGCGAACGCCCGCTGTATCAGGCGGCGCAAGACAGCTACACCCTGCCGGAAGGCCAGGACGAGCTGCGCATCCCATTGACCTACACCGGTAAAGACGGCGCGATCTACACCAAGACCTTCGTGCTCAAACGCAACCACTATGCGGTCGGCGTGGATTACAGCATCGACAACAAAGGCGCGACGCCGCTGGAGCTGACCCTGTTCGGCCAGCTGAAGCAGACCACCGAATTGCCTAAGCACCGTGACACCGGCAGCAGCAACTTCGCGCTGCACACCTTCCGCGGCGCGGCGTACTCGTCCAGCGAGGACAAGTACCAGAAATACGCGTTCGACAAAGACGAAAACCTGAGCGTCACCACCAAAGACGGTTGGGTTGCGATGCTGCAGCAGTACTTCGCCACCGCGTGGGTGCCGGCGACCAAGGGTGACAACACCTTCTACACCGCCAAACCGGGTGACAACCTGTCCACCATCGGCTTCAAATCTACACCGGTCGTGGTGCAGCCGGGCGCTCAGCAACAGCTGAACGCGACCCTGTGGGTCGGCCCGGAGCTGCAGGACCAGATGGCTCAGCTGGCGCCACACCTGGATCTGACCGTGGATTACGGTTGGCTGTGGTTCATCTCCCAGCCGCTGTTCAAACTGCTGAAGTTCATCCACGGCTTTATCGGCAACTGGGGCTTCTCCATCATCATCATCACCTTCATCGTGCGCGGCATCATGTACCCGCTGACCAAGGCGCAGTACACCTCGATGGCGAAAATGCGCATGCTGCAGCCGAAGTTGCAGGCGATGCGCGAGCGCATCGGCGATGACAAACAGCGCATGAGCCAAGAGATGATGGCGCTGTACAAGGCGGAGAAAGTGAACCCGCTCGGCGGCTGTCTGCCGCTGATCATTCAGATGCCGATCTTCCTGGCGCTGTACTACATGCTGATGGGTTCAGTCGAACTGCGCCACGCGCCGTTCGCCCTGTGGATCCATGACCTGTCGGCGCAGGACCCGTACTACATCCTGCCAATCCTGATGGGCGTGACGATGTTCTTCATTCAGAAGATGTCGCCGACCACCGTGACTGACCCGATGCAGCAGAAAATCATGACCTTCATGCCGGTGATCTTCACAGTGTTCTTCCTGTGGTTCCCGTCCGGTCTGGTGCTGTACTACATCGTCAGCAACCTGGTGACCATCCTGCAGCAGCAGCTGATTTACCGTGGTCTGGAAAAACGCGGTCTGCACAGCCGCGACAAGAAAAAAAGCTAAGCGTAGTGTAGGGGTTCGGCGCGCCGACCCTTGCAGTCACACCAAAGGCGGTCATTAGACCGCCTTTTTGCATCTTAATCGTCAGAGAGAACCGTTATGAGCACCACCGATACCATCGTAGCCCAAGCCACCCCGCCGGGACGCGGCGGCGTCGGCATTCTGCGCATTTCCGGAAGCAAGGCCAAAGACGTCGCCCAGGCGTTGCTCGGCAAGCTGCCGAAGCCGCGCTACGCTGACTATCTGCCGTTCCGTGACGCCGCCGGCGCCACCCTCGATCAGGGCATCGCGCTGTGGTTTCCGGGGCCAAACTCCTTTACCGGCGAAGACGTGCTGGAGCTGCAGGGCCACGGCGGGCCGGTGATCCTCGATCTGCTGCTCAAGCGCGTGCTGGCGCTGCCCGACGTGCGCATCGCCCGGCCCGGCGAGTTCTCCGAGCGCGCGTTTCTCAACGACAAACTCGATCTGGCGCAGGCCGAAGCGATCGCCGATCTGATCGACGCCAGCTCCGAGCAGGCGGCGCGTTCGGCGATGAACTCGCTGCAGGGCGCATTTTCCACCCGCATCCACCAGCTCGTGGAAGCGCTCACTCACCTGCGAATCTACGTGGAAGCGGCGATCGACTTCCCGGACGAGGAAATCGACTTCCTGTCCGACGGTAAAATCGAGGCGCAGCTCAACGACGTCATGGCGGATCTGGACAGCGTGCGCGGCGAAGCGCGCCAGGGCAGCCTGCTGCGCGAAGGAATGAAGGTGGTGATCGCCGGGCGCCCCAACGCCGGTAAATCCAGCCTGCTCAATGCGTTGGCCGGGCGCGAGGCGGCGATCGTCACCGATATCGCCGGCACCACCCGCGACGTCTTGCGCGAACATATCCATATCGACGGCATGCCGCTGCACATCATCGACACCGCCGGCCTGCGCGACGCCAGCGACGAAGTGGAGCGTATCGGCATCGAACGTGCCTGGAACGAGATCGAACAAGCCGACAGGGTGCTGTTTATGGTGGACGGCACCACCACCGCCGCCACCGAGCCGGCGGAGATCTGGCCGGAGTTTATGGCGCGCCTGCCGGGCACGCTGCCGATCACAGTGGTGCGCAACAAAGCCGACATCACCGGTGAAACGCTGGGCCTGACGGAAGTGAATAACCACTCACTTATTCGCCTGTCGGCCCGCACCGGCGAAGGCGTCGATGTGCTGCGCGATCATCTGAAACAGAGCATGGGCTTCACCAGCAACATGGAAGGCGGCTTCCTGGCGCGCCGTCGCCACCTGCAGGCGCTGGAACTGGCGGCGCAGCATCTGGTGCAGGGCAAAGAACAGTTAGTGAGCGCTTACGCGGGCGAGCTGCTGGCCGAGGAACTGCGCCAGGCGCAGCTGGCCCTGAGCGAAATCACCGGCGAATTCACCTCCGACGACCTGCTAGGCCGCATTTTCTCCAGCTTCTGTATCGGTAAATAACGCGCTGCCAGAGGCCTTCACGGCCGGGGCCCCCTGTTCCGGCCGTTTTTCTTTCCCGCTCTCGCTCTGCGCGCTGGCTCACAGCGCCGCCGCAACTGCCCGCGATATACTGGACGGTCAGGTGTCTTTCTCAGGAACGAGTCAACATGGCGTTAACCCTCAAGGTATTGCTGGAAAACCGCCGCGCCGCCGGCGCCAACCCGCTATTGCAGGCCAAGGCCGGGTTAAGCCTGCTGATTGAGGACGAGACGACCTCCATACTGTTCGACACCGGCCCCGACGACAGCTTCCTGCGTAATGCGGCGCTGATGGGCGTCGATCTCTCCCGTATCACCGCGACGGTGCTCTCCCACGGCCACTATGACCACTGCGGCGGCGTCGCCTGGCTGCCGGACAACAGCCGCATCATCTGCCACCCGCAGGTCGGCGATGAGCGCTATGCGGCGCTGAAGGTGCTGGGCCACACCCACAAAATCAAAAAACTCTCTTTGGACATCGACTACTCGCGCCATAACATGCACTACAGCCGCGAGCCGCTGGCGATCGGCGATCGCTTTATGTGGTCAGGTGAAATCGCCGTGCCCGCACCGCGCGCCTACGGGGTGATTACCGGGGAAAACGCGGCGGTGGATTACGTTATCGACGAAGGGGTGCTGATTTACAAATCGGATCGCGGTCTGGTGATCGTGACCGGCTGCGGGCATCGCGGGATTGTGAATATCGTGCGCCACTGCCAGAAAATCACCGGGATCGATCGGATCCACGCCTTGATTGGCGGTTTTCATCTGCGTTGCGCTTCCCCGCGCACGCTCTGGCGCGTCCGCCGTTTTTTACGGCAGCACCAGCCGGAAAAGATCATGGGTTGCCACTGTACCGGCGCGTGGGGCCGGCTATGGCTGCCGGAAGGTATCGCGCCGGCCACCGGCGATAGCTGGATCCTGGAATAACGCCTGCGCCGTTCATCACTGAAATCGGCAACAAATCGGATAAAACGCATAGTGTTTTTTGATGATAAATCCTCAACTTAGTCTTAATCTAACCCCCCTGCGTTCTTAGCGACCCTCTGTCATGGAGCGAACAATGGCGTGTCATTTTGCCCGATGGACCCCGGCCTCCGCTGTCCTGGATACCCAGAGACTCGCCGACGAAGTGATAGCCGCCACCCGCACCTTTTCCGTTAAGCGCCGCACGCGCTACCTGCAAGGGCGCATTCTGCTCGCCGAAATGATGTTCTACCTGTACGGCCTGCCGACGCTTCCCCCTATAGCCACCACGCCCACCGGCCGCCCCTGCTTCGCCGACCATCAGCTGCCCGATTTTAGCCTCGCCTATGCCAGCAACACCGTGGGCGTGCTGCTCAGCGACGAAGGCAAAGTCGGACTGGATATCGAAGTGATGCGGGCGCGCGGCAGCCGGCAAAGCGCGCTGCAGAACGCGCACCAGACGCCGGCGGAAAGCGCCTGGATCGGCGCGCAGGACGATCGGCTGGAGGCGGAGACTCAGCTGTGGAGCATTCGGCAAAGCGTGCTGAAAATTTCCGGCCTCGGCAACAGCGGCCAGTCTACGCTGCGTCTGCATCCCTTCTCCGGCCACCTGCGCTCCAGCGCCACGCCGGACGTTCAGGTGATGAGCGACGCCGACGAATATCTGAGCTGGGCCTGCGCCGGCAGCCCCGGGCTGGATCGCCTGCTGTGCTGGCGCTATGAAGAGCGCGGCGGCCTGCACAAAGACGGGGAAATCTCGCCGCGCAGCCCGGCGGCATCCTCACGCTTCGTTAAACTGACGGGCCTGAAGACGCCAGGTTGACGCGGCGCAAAGCGGATAACGCGATCTTTACCGCACCAGTTACTGGATTAAATTGTAAAGACAGCTAAATGTTGAGCAATCGCCTATTCTCGACCCGCGCTTTAGCCTACTATTCGCCCATGTTGTACGCTGAATCTGCTCATTCGAAAGGGAGAATCACCATGTCAGACCAAGCCCTAAAAATCGTCACTCTACTCGGCAGCCTGCGCAAAGGCTCCTACAACGCCATGGTGGCCCGCGCCCTGCCTGGCCTGGCCCCGCAGGGCGTCACCATTGAAGCGCTGCCCTCCATCCGCGATATCCCGCTGTACGACGCCGACATGCAACAGGGTGAAGGCTTCCCTGCCGCGGTCGAGGCGATCGCCGAGCAGATCCGCCAGGCCGACGGCGTGATCATCGTCACCCCTGAATATAACTATTCCGTGCCCGGCGGGTTGAAGAACGCCATCGACTGGCTGTCTCGCGTACCGAATCAGCCGCTGGCCGGCAAGCCGGTCGCCATTCAAACCAGCTCAATGGGGCCGATCGGCGGCGCGCGCTGCCAATACCATCTGCGCCAGATCCTGGTGTTCCTCGATGCGATGGTAATGAACAAGCCTGAGTTTATGGGCGGCGTGATCCAGAGCAAGGTCGATGAACAGGCCGGTGAACTGAGCGATCAGGGAACGCTGGATTTCCTGACCGGCCAGCTGTCCGCGTTCAGCGATTTTATTCGCCGCGTGGAGTGAAGGTCTCGCGGCGCCCGCTGGGTGCCGCAACAGGACATGACGTCCGTCAATTTATTGAAATTAAAGCCATAGCATCATGTATTTTTTCATTTTAGCGTTATTTTTCGTTTCCATCACCAGTCCCGCTTTCGCCGCAGACATGCGTTATCCCGCCGGTGAAGAGCCGCTGGAGCTGCCGGCGCACAGCGCGCTCAACGCCCAACTGTCGCGTTCCGCGCAAACCCAGGAAGACAAAAAGCTCGGCGCCATGTCGCTGTACCTGACGCTGATGCGCGAAGACGGCCGCAACGTCTGGGCGCCCTACCAGCTGGCGGTGTCGTCGGCGGAGAAAGGGCAAACCGAACTGGCGGAGCGTTACCTGCAGCTGAGCGCCGACCGCGGCCTGTGGTACTACTACAACCTGCTGGAGGACGACGCCTTCAACAGCATCCAACACTCCGCCACTTACCAATCCATTTTGGCCGCCACCAAAGCGCGCTATCTGCAGCACGCCCGTCAGTATGAAGGCAAAGCCAGCTACGCGGTGCCGGACGGCGAAGCGCCGCCCGCAGGCTGGCCAACGGTGATCTTCCTGCATACCTACGGCAAAGCCGCCGCCATCAGCCCCGAGGAGCGGCTGCTGTTCGGCGAAATGGGCGTGGCCTACATCGAGATCAACGGCACGCAGATGCTGTCGGAAAACAGCTTCCGCTGGTCAAATTACAGCGACGAGAGCACCCAAACCGCCCTGCAGCGCACGGTGCAACAGCTGGCTCCGCAGCTAAAGCTGGATCCCCAACGAATTTATCTCAGCGCTCGCGGCCAGGGCGCGCTGCATGCCGCCAACCTGCTCGCGAAATACCCGCAGTATTATGCCGGCGCGCTCCTGATCGCCCCCCACGGCGAAATCAAGCCGGCCCAGCAGTCGCTGGCGGCGAAAAAGAAAATCGTGATGGCGTATTACGATCGGCAGACCTTCAGCGAGCAGGCGCTGGCGTTGCACTTCGCCAATCTGTTCGGGGAGGATAATCAGGTGCAGACGCTGCACTTCGCCCAGGGAGAGGATGCCGCCGGCAGCTGGCAGGCGCGCTTCAGACGGCCGTTGCAGTGGGTGTTGGATCAGGCGCCGGATGCGACGCCGGGCGTCTAGGGATTCAGGGCCGACCGCCATCGGCCCTTTGGCTGTCAATGGCCGTCGACGAAGACGATCTTAAGCACGAACAGCAGCGCCACCACCACCACGCACGGGCTGATTTCACGCCAGCGGCCGGTACCCAGCTTCATCACGCAGTAGGAGATAAAGCCGAGCGCGATGCCCTCGGTGATCGAGAAGCTGAACGGCATCATCACCGCGGTGACAAACGCCGGCACCGCTTCGGTCAGATCGTCCCACTTCACCCGCGCCAGGCTGGAGGTCATCAGCACGCCGACGTAGATCAGCGCGCCGGCGGCGGCGTAAGCCGGCACCATGCCCGCCAGCGGCGACAGGAAGATCACCAGCAGGAACAGCAGGCCGGTGACCACCGCCGTCAAACCGGTGCGGCCGCCGACGGCGACGCCGGATGAGCTTTCGATATAAGCGGTCACGGAAGAGGTGCCCGCCAGCGAACCGGCCACCGAGCTGATGCTGTCAACGTACAGCGCCTGCTTCATGCGTGGGAACTTGCCCTGGTTGTCGGTCAGACCGGCTTTATCGGTGACGCCGATCAGGGTGCCGGAGGAGTCGAACAGGTTCACCAGCATAAACGAGAAGATGACCCCGGCCAGCCCGATGTTCAGCGCGCCGGCCACATCGACCTGGCCCACCACCGAGGTAATGCTCGGCGGCAGCGAGAACAGGCCGCCGTATTTCACGTCGCCCAGCATCCAGCCGATCAGGGTGGTGACCACGATCGACACCAGCACCGCCGCATGGAAGTTACGCGAAGAGAGTACGGCGATGATGAAGAAGCCGAGCGCCCCCAGCAGCACGTTGTGCGAGGTCAGGCTGCCGATGGTCACCAAGGTGTCCGGGTTGGCCACCACGATGCCGGCGTTTTTCAGCCCCATCATGCCGATGAACAGGCCGATGCCGCTGGTGATGCCGACGCGCAGGCTGACCGGAATGTTGGCGATCATCCAGTAGCGAATGCGGAAAATGGTCAGCAGCAGCAGGCCGACCGCGCCCCAGAAGATGGCGCCCATGCCCACCTGCCAGGAGATGCCCATCGCCCCGACCACCACGAAGGCGAAGAAAGCGTTCAGCCCCATCGCCGGCGCCAACGCCACCGGCAGGTTCGCCAGCAGGCCCATAAAGATGCTGCCGAAGGCGGCGATCAAACAGGTGGTGACAAATACCGCCTGGGTATCCATGCCCGCCGCGCCCAAAATTTGCGGGTTAACGAACACGATATACACCATGGTGAGGAAGGTGGTGATACCGGCAATCGTTTCCGTACGCGCCGTCGTGCCATGTTGCTTGAGTTTAAACACGCGCCCAAGCAAGCCTTGCTCAGCGTCAAGGCCAGATACTGGTTTGGTCATTATCAGAATTCCGAAAATGGGAATGGACAGTCGCCGGCTATCCTATAACAAAAAGTGGGGCTTTTGACGCCGGTCACAGGTTTTTTTCGCCGTCTTTACGGCTAAATGCGTCAACGGCTTGTATTTACAGACATTCATCCCCCGACCGCCCATTGCGTTGCCGTTTGCCGGCACGGCCGATAAAATGGCCTATCGCCCCCTCTTTCCCTATCCGTTAACAAACAGGAATCCGCATGTCTTCGACCTTTATCGATAAGCTGGCGTTGATCGCGCTGAAAGATGACAAAGTGGCGCTGGTGCGCTCGCACAACAAGACGCTGTTTTATATGCCGGGCGGAAAGCGCGAAGCGGGTGAAACCGACGAACAGGCGCTGTGCCGCGAAATCGACGAAGAGCTGACCGTCGCGCTGCAGCCGAACTCCATCGCATTTTACGGCGAGTTCTCCGGCCCGGCAGACGGCAAGCAGGACGGCACCCTGGTGCGCATTCGCTGCTACCAGGCCGACTTTACCGGGCAGTTGCAGCCGGCCGCCGAAATCGCCGAGCTGAAATGGTGCGACAGCCGCGATCTGCCGCAGTGCTCACACGTCGCCGCGCTGATTTTGCACGATCTCAAGGCGCGTAACCTGATCAAGTGATCGCTGAGTCGCCTCAGCGGCGTTAACCCAAGGAACCTGTCCCGCATGAATCAGATTGACTGCATTTTGTTCGACTGCGACGGCACGCTGGTGGACAGCGAAGTGCTGTGCAGCAAAGCCTATGTGCACATGTTCGCCCGCTACGGCATTCATCTGTCGCTGGAAGAGGTGTTCAAGAAATACAAAGGGGTGAAGCTGTACGAGATCATCGATCGGGTCAACGCCGAGCAGGGCACTGACCTGGCAAAAGAGACGCTGGAGCCGCTGTATCGGCAGGAAGTGGCGCGGCTGTTCGACAGCGAGCTGCAGCAGATTGCCGGCGCCCGCGAGCTGCTGGCGCAGGTGACGGTGCCAGTCTGCACCGTCTCCAACGGGCCGGTCAGCAAGATGCAGCACTCGCTCGGCCTGACCGGCATGCTGCCTTATTTTGATGACCGGTTGTTCAGCGGCTATGACATTCAGCGCTGGAAGCCGGATCCGGCGATCGTGTTTCACGCCGCCGAACAGATGCAGGTGCCGGTGACGCGCTGCATCCTGGTGGACGATTCACCCGCCGGCGCGCAGGCCGGCATCAATGCCGGCATCCCGGTCTTTTATTTCTGCGCCGATCCGCATAACCCGCCGATCGACCACCCGCTGGTGACAACGTTTGACGACCTGGCTCAATTGCCCGCGCTGTGGCGCGAACGCGGCTGGCGGCTGACGGCCGATTAACTGGCCGGCAACGGCGGCTTGTTGCGCCACCAGCGCCAGGAGCGCTTCAGCGCGCGGGTTTGCGCGCCGAAGCGGCGGTTGACCGCGTTGGCCAGCAGATCGAGCGCCAGGCAGAACACGAAATAGACCAGCGCCACGAACAGGAACACTTCCATCGGGTAGACCATGCTGCGGTTGTTGACCTGGGTCGCCAGGAAGGTCAGTTCGCCAACGCCGACGATATAAGCCAACGAGGTGTCTTTGATCAGAGAGATCCACTGGTTGATGAACGACGGCACCATCATGCGCAGCGCCTGCGGCAGCACGATCATGCGCAGCGTCTGCCAGCGGGTCAGCCCCAGAGAAAGCCCGGCCTGCCATTGGCCGGGGCCGATCGCGGCGATGCCGGCTTTCACCGCATGGGCCAGATAGGCCGAGGCGATCAGCGCCAGCGCGCACACGACGGTGGTGATTTCCGGGATCTCTACGCCAAACACCATCGGCAGCAGGAAATAGGTCCAGAAGATCAGCATGATGACCGGAATGGCGCGGAAAAAGCCCAACACCGCCGCCAGCAGCCCGGCGGCGATGCCGCGCGACATCGCCAGCGCCACGCCGAGCAGGGTGCCGAGCACCGCCGAGGCCACGCCGGCCATCAGACTGATCGCCAACGTCAGCGCCGCGCCGCCCAGCGGCCCATCCGGCCAGGTGCCCCACAGCAGGTAGCCCAGGTTGTCGTGAATCACGCTGAAATCCATCTCAATGCCCTCCCAGCGGTTTACGCTGTTGTCGCCACATGCCCCAGCCTTCCAGCAGCGCGATCATGGCGATGTACAGTACCGTCGCCACGCCGAACGCCTGGAAGGTGCGCAGGGTTTCGGTTTCGACCTGACGCGAGGCGTAAGAGAGTTCAGCCACGCCGATCGCCATGGTCAGCGACGAGTTCTTGATCACGTTCATGTATTGCCCCAACAGCGGCGGCAGCGCGATTTTCAGCGCCTGCGGCAGCACCACATAGCGCATCGCCTGCCAGCCGGTCAGCCCCAGCGCCTGAGCGGCATATTTCTGTCCGCCGGCGATGCCGCGAATGCCGGAGCGGATCTCTTCGGCGATAAAGGCGGTGGAGTACAGCGTCAGGCCGAAGAAACCGGCGAGAAACTCGAACGACGGCCACTCAAGCGGGCCGATCTGATGGGCGCTGTTCAGCCACTGCATGGCGGCGGACGGCAAGATCTGCCCGGCGGCGAAGTACCAGAAGAACAGCTGCACCAGCAGCGGCGTATTGCGAAACAGCGAGCTGTAGCCCATCGCCAGCCAGCGCAATGGCCGCAGGCTGCTGTCGCGCATCGCCGCCAGCACGAAGCCCAGCAGCGTGGCCGCCAGGCCCGCGCAGGCGGAAAGCCACAGCGTCAGCAGAAAGCCGTGCCACAGCCAGCTCAGGTATTGCGGCGCCAGCAGCCAGTCCAGATTCATGTTCAATCCTTGTCTTGCAGAATGCATCAGGGGCGCAGCAAGCTGCGCCCCTCCGTGCCTATCTCACCGCAAGCGGTTAAGTCAGGCTTTTGGTTGCTGATCCAAAGGCGCGATTTTGAAATCGCCGCGCGGCTGGGCGGATTGGGTTTCCGGCCCGAACCAGCGATCGTAAATCTTAACCGCTTCACCGTCTTTTTCCAGCTTGATCAGCGTCTCGTTCACCGCGGCGGTCAGGCGATCTTCACCCTTGGGAATGCCGACGCCCTGATACTCTTTGGTCAGGCTGAACGGCGAAATTTCAAACTCCGCCTTTTGCGCCGCCGGCAGGTTGCCGAGCAGGCCGACCAGCTTGGCGTCGTCCTGAGTGATCGCCTGCACGTTGCCGTTACGCAGCGCCACGAACGCCAGCGGGGTATCATCGTAGGAGATCACTTTCGCCGTCGGGAAACGCTCGCGCAGGGTGATTTCCTGCACCGTGCCCTTGTCCGCGCCGATGCGCAGCTTCTTGATGTCTTCCGGGGTTTTCAATACGCCTTTGCGGGCGATGAATTTCTGGCCGGTGGCGAAATACGGCACGCTGAAGTTCACTTCCTTGGCGCGCTCGTCGGTAATGGTGAAGTTGGCGGCAATCAGGTCAACCTTCTTCGACACCAGCAGCGGAATGCGGTTGGCCGGGTTGGTGGCGCGCAGCTCCACTTTCACCCCCAGCGCTTTGCCGATCGCGTCGGCGACATCCACATCGTAGCCCACCAGCTTCTTGCTCTGCGGATCGATGTAACCGAACGGCGGATTGCTGTCGAACACCGCGATGCGCACCACGCCGGCTTGCTTGATATCGTCAAGTTTGTCCGCGTGCGCGGCGCCGGCGGCGAGGCCGGTCAGACTGGCTAATAACGTTAAGGCCAAAGCGCGATGTTTCATAGAGAGCTCCTAAGTGGTTGATGTCCTGCTGGCGGATAAGCTAGCAAGCGCCACATAGGTCAGGAAATAATATAAAAAGCTATATTTATAATCTTTTTATCTTTACGCGCTTAAGATGGAATAAAGGCGCGAGAAACCGCGCCTTGGAAGGATATTACCCGGAAAGGGTTAGTCGTCTTTTTCGTCTTTACCGCCCGGAGACAGCAGCTTTTCCAGGGCGTCGCCGCCCAAATGACGGAAATCCTGTCCTTTGACGAAATAGAAGATAAATTCGCAGATGTTCTGGCAGCGATCGCCGATACGCTCGATAGAACGGGCGCAGAACAGCGCGGTCAGCACGCTCGGAATGGTGCGCGAATCTTCCATCATGTAGGTCATCAGCTGACGCACGATGCCTTCGTATTCCTGGTCGACCTTTTTATCTTCCCGGTAAATACGGATCGCTTCGTCCAGATCCATGCGCGCGAACGCGTCCAGCACGTCGTGCAGCATCTGCACGGTGTGGCGCCCCAGCGACTCCAGGCTGACCAGCAGCGGCTGGTGCTGGTGCGAGAACTTCTCCAGCGCGGTGCGGCAGATCTTGTCCGCCACGTCGCCGATGCGTTCCAGTTCGGAAATGGTTTTGATGATCGCCATCACCAGACGCAGATCGCTGGCGGTCGGCTGGCGCTTGGCGATAATGCGCACGCAGGCTTCGTCGATCGCCACTTCCATCATGTTGACCTTGGCGTCGCCTTCGATCACGCGCTTGGCCAGCTCGCCATCCTGATTGTGCATCGCGGTGATGGCGTCGGTCAGCTGCTGCTCCACCAGCCCGCCCATGGTCAGCACCTGGGTGCGGATATGCTCGAGCTCTGCGTTGAACTGGCCGGAAATGTGTTTGTTTAAATTCAGGTTATCCATGATGCTTCCTATCAACCATAACGGCCAGTGATGTAGTCTTCAGTCTGCTTTTTCTGCGGCGCAGTGAACAGGTTATCAGTATCACTGAACTCGATCAGCTCGCCCAGATACATAAATGCGGTAGAGTCGGAGCAGCGCGCCGCCTGCTGCATGTTGTGCGTCACAATCACCACGGTGTAATCGGCCTTCAGTTCGCTGATCAGCTCTTCAATCTTGCCGGTGGAAATCGGATCCAGCGCCGAGCAAGGCTCATCCAGCAACAGCACTTCCGGACGAATGGCGATGCCGCGGGCAATGCACAGACGCTGCTGCTGGCCGCCGGAGAGGCTGTAGCCGCTCTGGTGCAGCTTGTCCTTGGTTTCGTTCCACAGCGCCGCCTTGGTCAGCGCCCACTGCACGCGCTCGTCCATATCGGCGCGCGACAGCTTTTCAAACAGGCGAACGCCGAAGGCGATATTGTCGTAAATCGACATCGGGAACGGCGTCGGCTTTTGGAACACCATGCCGACCTTGGCGCGCAGCAGCGCGATATCCGAGTTGTCGGTCAGGATGTTCTGGCCGTCCAGCAGGATGCCGCCTTCCGCACGCTGTTCCGGGTACAGCTGGTACATCTTGTTGAAGGTGCGCAGCAGGGTGGATTTGCCGCAGCCGGAGGGGCCGATAAACGCGGTGACCTTGTTCTTGGCGATATCCAGCGTGATGTTCTTCAGCGCATGGAATTTGCCGTAGTAGAAGTTCAGATCGCGTACCTGAATTTTGCTGCTGGAAGCGTCAGTAACCATACTCATCAAGACTTCTCTCTTTTCATCAGCGCCGCCAAAGCGGCGCTCAAAATTTTATGAATGCTTTTTCTTGGCGAAAATCACGCGCGCCAGGATATTCAGTAACAGTACGCACAGGGTGATCAACAGCACCCCGGCCCAGGCCAGCTGCTGCCATTCGGCGAACGGGCTCATGGCGAATTTGAAGATGGTCACCGGCAGGTTGGCGATCGGCTGCATCAGGTCGGTGCTCCAGAACTGGTTCGACAGCGAGGTGAACAGCAGCGGCGCCGTTTCCCCCGCGATACGCGCAATCGCCAGCAGCACGCCGGTGATGATGCCGGACACCGACGCCTTCAGCGTGATAGCGGAAATCATGCGCCATTTCGGCGTACCCAGGGCATAGGCGGCCTCGCGCAGCGTATCCGGCACCAGCTTCAGCATGTTCTCGGTGGTGCGAATGACGATCGGCACCTGCAGCAGCGCCAGCGCCACGATGCCGGCCCAACCGGAGAAGTGTTCCATCTTCGCCACCACGATGGTGTAAACGAACAGGCCCACCACGATCGACGGTGCGGACAGCAGGATGTCGTTGATAAAGCGGATCACTTCCGCCAGCCAGGATTTACGGCCGTATTCCGCCAGATAGATGCCGGCCATGATGCCCAGCGGCGTACCGAAGAGGGTCGCCCACAGGATCAGCAGGCCGCTGCCGGCGATGGCGTTGGCCAGGCCGCCGCCCGCGGTGTTCGGCGGCGGTGTCATTTCGGTGAACAGCGCCAGCGACATGCCGTCGAAGCCTTTGGTGACGGTGGCGATCAGGATCCAGATCAGCCAGAACAGCCCGAACGCCATGGTCGCCATCGACAGGAACAGCGCGAGGCGGTTTTTCTGCCGACGCCAGGCCTGCATTTTGCGGCGGCTTTCCGCCAGAACGACTGCGTTTTGCATATCCATCGTCGCCATGTTAACGCCCCTCATTCTTGGCCAGACGCATGATCATCAGTTTCGACAGCGCCAGCACGATAAAGGTGATAACAAACAGAATCAGGCCCAGCTCCATCAACGCGGCGGTGTGCACGCCGGACTCGGCTTCGGCGAATTCGTTGGCCAGCGCCGAGGTGATGCTGTTGCCCGGCATGTACAGCGAAGCGCTGTCGAGCTGGTAGGTGTTGCCGATGATAAAGGTCACCGCCATGGTTTCCCCCAGCGCGCGGCCCAGGCCCAGCATCACGCCGCCGATGACGCCGTTTTTGGTGAACGGCAGCACGATGCGCCAGATGACTTCCCAGGTGGTGCAGCCGATACCGTAGGCCGACTCTTTCATCATTACCGGGGTCTGTTCGAACACGTCGCGCATCACCGCAGCGATGTAAGGAATGATCATGATAGCCAGGATCACCCCGGCGGCCAGGATGCCGATGCCGAAGGCCGGGCCGGAGAACAGCTCGCCGACGATTGGAATGCCCGACAGTACTTCGCCCACCGGCGTCTGGAAGTATTCGGCGAACAGCGGGGCGAACACGAACAGGCCCCACATGCCGTAGACGATGCTCGGAATGGCCGCCAGCAGCTCAATGGCGATGCCCAGCGGCCGCTTCAGCCAGTTCGGCGCCAGTTCGGTCAGGAACAGCGCGATGCCGAAGCTCACCGGCACGGCGATGATCAACGCGATAAGCGAGGTGACCACGGTGCCGTAGATCGGCACCAGCGCGCCGAACTGCTCCGCCGGCGCGTCCCACTCTTTGGTCCACAGGAACGCAAAGCCGAATTTCTGCATGCTTGGCCAGGAGGCGAAGATCAGCGAAACGATGATGCCACCCAGCAACAATAGGGTAATCAGCGCAGCCAGTCTCACCAGCGCGCTGAAAATGATGTCACCGTTTTTGCCCGGTGCTTTGATGGTCGGCTTGTACTCAGCCATAGATTACTCTCTGTTTGAACCCTGGCAGCCCCAACCGGGATCGGAGCCTGAAGAACTGTGTGGGGCGCGGCGAACCCGCGCCCCTGCGTTGTTAGTACAGCGCTTTACCTGAACTGTCTTTTACGTTGGTTTTCCAGGCCGCACGCACCTGCTCAACCACTTCTGCCGGCAGGGTGGCGTAATCCAGCTCGTTAGCTTGTTTTGCACCGGTTTTGTAGGCCCAGTCGAAGAACTTCAGCACTTCGGCACCCTGAGCAGGGTTTTTCTGCTCTTTGTGCACCAGGATGAAGGTGGTGGAGGTGATTGGCCACACGTTGTCGCCTTTCTGGTCAGTCAGATCCTGAGCGAAGGTTTTGCTCCAATCCGCGCCCTTGGCGGCGTTGCTGAAGCTCTCTTCGGTCGGGCTGACCGGTTTGCCGTCGGCGGACACCAGCTTGGTGTAAGCCAGGTTGTTCTGCTTGGCGTAAGCGTATTCTACGTAGCCGATAGAGCCTGGCAGGCGCTGAACGAAGGCGGCGATGCCGTCGTTGCCTTTGCCGCCCAGACCGGTCGGCCAGTTAACGGTAGAACCGGCGCCAATCTTTTCTTTCCACTGCGCATTGGCCTTGGACAGGTAGCTGGTGAACACGAACGAGGTGCCGGAACCGTCGGCGCGGCGCACTACGGCGATGTTCTGGTCAGGCAGTTTCACGCCTGGGTTCAGCTTGGTGATAGCCGGATCGTTCCACTTTTTGACGTTGCCCAGGTAGATATCGCCCAGGGTTTTGCCGTCCAGCGTCAGTTCGCCGGATTTGATGCCCGGGATATTCACCGCCAGCACCACGCCGCCAATCACGGTCGGGAACTGGAACAGGCCATCGGCCGCCAGCTTATCGTCAGACAGCGGGGCGTCGGAGGCGCCAAAGTCAACGGTGTTGGCCACGATTTGCTTTACGCCGCCAGAGGAGCCGATGCCCTGATAGTTAACTTTATTGCCGGTTTCTTTCTGATAAGAATCTGCCCACTTGGCGTAAACCGGAGCGGGGAATGTCGCACCTGCACCGGTCAGGCTGGCAGCAGCGAACGCGGACACGGCGGTCAGGGAGAAGGTCGCTGCCACAATACTGGCGACGGTGGTACGCATCAGTTTCATAATCCCTCCTAATGGGATACTTAAAATCGACTTCGAGTCGTTTTAATCAGAGTAAGTATTGCTGCAGGAGGGAAAATAGGACAGTTTGGTGACAGAAAAATGTACGCAATATGACAGTTATATTACAGCGTATTTGATAGGTGTTTGTTTTTATGTAAATCAGAAGGTTAGCCGTGAAACAGCACATTTCCCAAGCAATAAAAAACCGGCTTGGCGCGGCCTATCCGCTTGAATATGACAACGTTTATCACCGAAACGGCAGCGCTGTCATCTTTAAGGTCACTCATGAAAAAAGCCGGCGCTAAGGCCGGCTTTTGCAGTTTACCTGCGACAGATTACTCTACGGTGACAGACTTCGCCAGGTTGCGCGGCTGGTCAACGTCGGTGCCCTTGATCAGCGCCACGTGGTAAGACAGCAGCTGCAACGGCACGGTGTAGAAGATCGGCGCGACGATTTCCTCGACGTGCGGCAGAGGAATGAGGGTCATGCCTTCGCTGCTGACGAAGCCGGCGTCCTGATCGGCGAACACGTACAGCTGGCCGCCGCGCGCGCGCACTTCTTCAATGTTAGACTTCAGCTTTTCCAGCAATTCGTTGTTTGGCGCCACCACGATCACCGGCATGTCGGCGTCGATCAGCGCCAGCGGGCCGTGTTTCAACTCGCCCGCCGCATAAGCTTCAGCGTGAATATAGGAGATCTCTTTCAGCTTCAGCGCCCCTTCCATGGCGATCGGATACTGATCGCCGCGGCCGAGGAACAGCGCATGGTGCTTGTCGGAGAAGCCTTCCGCCAGCGCTTCGATCTCTTTATCCATCGACAGCATCTGCTCAATACGCGCCGGCAGCGCCTGCAGGCCGTGCACAATCTCCTGCTCCACGCTTTCCGCCATGCCTTTCAGGCGGCCCAGGCGCGCCACCAGCATCAGCAGCACGGTGAGCTGCGTGGTAAAGGCTTTGGTCGAAGCAACACCGATTTCCGTGCCCGCTTTGGTCATCAACGCCAAATCGGATTCGCGCACCAGCGACGAACCCGCAACGTTACAAACGGCCAGCGAACCGAGATAACCCAGCTCTTTGGACAGACGCAGCGCCGCCAGGGTGTCGGCGGTTTCGCCGGACTGCGACAGAGTGATGATCAGGCTGCCCGGACGCACCGCCGATTTGCGGTAACGGAATTCGGACGCGATCTCTACATCGCACGGCACGCCGGCCAGCGCTTCGAACCAGTAACGCGCCACCATACCGGAGTGGTAAGAAGTCCCACAGGCGATGATCTGCACGTGCTGCACCTTGGCGAGCAACTCGTCGGCGTGCGGCCCCAGCTCACTCAGGTTGATTTGGCCATGACTGAAACGCCCTTCCAGGGTGTTTTTCAGCGCCAGCGGCTGTTCGTAAATCTCTTTTTGCATGTAGTGGCGATAAGCGCCCTTGTCGCCGGCGTCATACTGCACCTGGGATTCGATCTCAGGACGCTCGATGGCGTTGCCCTGTTTGTCGAAGATGTTGACGGTGCGGCGAGTCACTTCCACCACGTCGCCCTCTTCCAGGAAGATGAAGCGACGAGTGACCGGCAGCAGCGCCAGCTGATCGGAAGCGATGAAGTTTTCCCCGACGCCGCGGCCGATAACCAGCGGGCTGCCGGAACGCGCCGCGACCAGCACGCTCGGATCGCGGCTGTCCATCACCACGGTGCCATAAGCGCCGCGCAGCTGCGGGATCACGCGCTGAACCACTTCCAGCAGCGTACCGCCTTGCAGTTGTTCCCAGTGCACCAGGTGCGCAATCACTTCGGTGTCGGTTTCAGAGCTGAAACGGTAACCGCGTTCAATCAGCAGTTCGCGCAGCGGCTCGTGGTTTTCGATGATGCCGTTATGCACCACGGTAATGTAGTCGGAAACATGCGGGTGCGCGTTCGCTTCGGTCGGTTCACCGTGCGTAGCCCAACGGGTGTGAGCGATGCCGGTACCGCCGTGCAGATCGGTTTGTTCCGCCGCTTCGGCCAGCTTTTGTACCTTGCCAACGCGACGCAGGCGACTAACGTTGCCTTTTTCATCGACCACCGCCAGACCGGCGGAGTCATAACCGCGGTACTCGAGACGACGTAAACCTTCCAACAGGATTTCTGCAATATCACGTTGCGCTACTGCGCCTACAATTCCACACATCAGTTATATTCCTAATGAACGCCCTTCATGGGCGCTTTCGATGCCTTGACCTGATTTTTGCCGGTTTTTACCGTGCGCCCCCGAGCCTGTAGATGGTGGGGGTTATTATGTTTTGTATTGGGCTCTGAACGGAGCCCAACGCAAAACACACTATGACTTCTTCTTCACCGGACGTTGCCAACCCTGAATGTGCACCTGCTTGACGCGGCTCAGCACCAGTTCGTTCTCGGCGATATCGCGCGTCACCGTGGTGCCGGCAGCGATGGTGGATCCTTTGCCGACCGACACCGGCGCCACCAGCTGAGTATCGGAACCGACGAATACGCCGTCGCCGATCAGCGTTTTGTGCTTGTTGGCGCCATCGTAGTTACAGGTGATGGTGCCAGCGCCGATATTCACGTCATCACCGATTTCGGCATCGCCCAGGTAGCTGAGGTGGCCGGCCTTGGAGCCTTTGCCCAGACGCGCCTTTTTCATTTCCACGAAGTTGCCGACGTGGGCCCCTGCCGCCAGCTCCGCGCCTGGGCGCAGGCGGGCGAACGGCCCCACCGTGCAGTCTGCTTCCAGCACGCTGTCTTCCAGCACGCTGTAAGGGCTGATCTCGCAGTTATCGCCAATCACGCAGTTTTTCAGCACGCAGCCGGCGCCGATTTTCACCCGGTCGCCCAGCTTGACGTGACCTTCGATAATCACATTCGCATCAATAGTGATGTCACGGCCGTGAACAAGCTCCCCGCGCAGATCGAAACGCGCCGGATCCAACAACATCACGCCGGCCAACAGCAGCTTTTCAGACTGTTCCGACTGGAATACGCGCTCCAGAGTCGCCAGCTGCAGACGGTTGTTCACGCCTTCCACTTCACTTAAACGCGACGGGTGCACGGCTTCGATTTTCTTGCCGTCGGCATGGGCCAACGCAATGATATCGGTGATGTAAAACTCGCCCTGTGCGTTGTCGTTATTCAACATTCCCAGCCAGCGCTTCAGATCGCGCCCGTTCGCCACCAGGATGCCGGTATTGATCTCGTTGATCTGGCGCTGTGCCTCGCTGGCGTCCTTGTGTTCGACGATGCCCACCACGTTGCCCTGCTCACGCACGATGCGGCCGTAACCGCTCGGATCGTCCAGCTTGACCGTCAGCAGGCCGATGCCGCCCTGCGGCTTGGCCGCCAGCAGGCGTTGCAGCGTATCCACGGAGATTAACGGCACATCGCCGTACAGCATCAGCACGTCTTCATCGTCGGCAAAGTGCGGCGCGGCCTGCTGCATCGCATGGCCGGTACCCAGTTGCTCGGCCTGCAGCACCCAGTTCAGCGCGCCTTCGGTCAACGTGCTTTTCAACAGATCGCCGCCGTGGCCGTATACCAGATGAACCTGTTGCGCGCCCAGTTTCATCGCGGCATCAATGACGTGTTGCACCATCGGCTTGCCGGCCAACGGATGTAAGACCTTGGGAAGATCGGAATACATGCGTGTTCCCTTGCCCGCGGCGAGGATGACCACGCTCATTGCGCTGTTCGACATAAGCAACCTGATAACTCCATTTTGATAGACGAAAGTAAAACCGTTTAGCGACGATATTACTACATATTTCTCTGCACGAACCCGGCGCAGGCCGCGTGGGCCTTGGTCTGCCGCTATCACGGCCAATTCGGCGTCGGGACAAAAAAACTGTCGGCGATCGGCGACGTTTATTTCCCGATATCAGCGGTTATACACCACACCGCCCGCCGGGCTGAAATACTTATTTTAAAGTAAAAAAAAAGCGACCCTATAGGCCGCTTTCTTAAAGTTGGGTGCCGGGCACCCAAACATTACATCGCTTTTCTGGTGAGCTCGATAACGCGCAGTTTTGCGATCGCTTTCGCCAGTTCAGCGGATGCCTGAGCATAGTCGACATCGCCATGAGAGCTGCGAATGTGTTCTTCAGCTTTACGCTTAGCTTCCAACGCTCTCGCTTCGTCGAGGTCAGTACCACGGATAGCAGTGTCCGCCAGCACGGTAACCACGCTCGGCTGCACCTCGAGGATGCCGCCGGACAGGTAGATGAACTCTTCTTCACCGTGCTGCTTAACAATACGCACCATGCCAGGCTTGATGGCAGTCAGCAGCGGCGCATGGCCAGGGAAGATCCCCAGTTCACCTTCGCTGCCTGTCACCTGGATCTTCTGCACCAGGCCGGAAAACATCTGTTTTTCCGCGCTGACTACATCCAGATGGTAAGTCATAGCCATATCACCCTCCTCTCAAGGCGTTACAGTTTCTTGGCTTTTTCCACTGCTTCTTCAATGGTGCCAACCATGTAGAACGCCTGCTCCGGCAGGTGGTCATAGTCGCCGTCCATAATGCCTTTGAAACCACGGATGGTGTCTTTCAGCGATACGAACTTGCCCGGAGAACCGGTGAAGACTTCTGCCACGAAGAACGGCTGAGACAGGAAGCGTTGGATCTTACGCGCACGGGATACGACCAGTTTGTCTTCTTCAGACAGCTCGTCCATACCCAGGATCGCGATGATATCTTTCAGTTCCTGGTAGCGTTGCAGAATGGACTGCACGCCACGCGCTACGTCGTAGTGCTCCTGGCCAACAACCAGCGGATCCAGCTGACGGCTGGTGGAATCCAGCGGGTCAACGGCCGGGTAGATACCCAGAGAAGCGATGTTACGGCTCAGTACCACGGTTGCGTCCAAGTGCGCAAAGGTGGTGGCTGGAGACGGGTCAGTCAAGTCATCCGCAGGAACGTAAACGGCCTGTACGGAAGTGATGGAACCGGTCTTGGTCGAGGTGATACGTTCTTGCAGAACGCCCATCTCTTCCGCCAGCGTTGGCTGATAACCTACCGCGGATGGCATACGGCCCAGAAGTGCGGACACTTCGGTACCGGCCAGGGTGTAACGGTAGATGTTGTCAACGAACAGCAGAACGTCACGGCCTTCGTCACGGAATTTCTCCGCCATGGTCAGACCGGTCAGCGCAACGCGCAGACGGTTACCTGGTGGCTCGTTCATCTGGCCATAAACCAGGGATACTTTGTCCAGAACGTTGGAGTCGGTCATTTCGTGGTAGAAGTCGTTACCCTCACGAGTACGCTCGCCCACGCCCGCAAACACGGAATAACCGGAGTGCTCGATCGCGATGTTACGGATCAGCTCCATCATGTTTACGGTTTTACCTACGCCCGCACCGCCGAACAGACCGACTTTACCGCCCTTGGCGAATGGACAAATCAGGTCCATTACCTTGATACCGGTTTCCAGCAGTTCCTGGGAGTTGGACAGCTCTTCGTAGCTTGGCGCCGCGCGGTGAATCGCCCAACGCTCTTCTTCGCCGATGTCGCCTTTCATGTCGATCGGTTGACCCAATACGTTCATGATACGGCCCAGGGTAGCTTTACCCACCGGCACTTCAATCGGGTGGTCCAGGTTGTTCACTTTCAGACCGCGACGCAGACCGTCGGAGGTCCCCATTGCGATACAGCGAACCACGCCACCGCCCAGCTGTTGCTGAACTTCCAACACCAGTTTTTCGGTGCCGTTTTCTACCTCAAGGGCGTCGTACACTTTCGGTACGGCATCCTGAGGGAACTCGACGTCCACCACGGCGCCGATTACCTGGATAATCTTTCCAGTAGCCATCTTGAATCCTCTACGTAATTCGTAAACCTAGCTTAAACCGCGGAGGCTCCCGAAACGATCTCGGTGAGTTCCTGAGTGATGCTGGCCTGACGCGCCTTGTTGTATACCAACTGCAGCTCTTTGATCAGGCTACCGCCGTTATCGGTTGCGGCTTTCATCGCGACCATTCGTGCGGCCTGCTCGCTGGCCAGGTTTTCCACGACGCCCTGATAAACCTGCGACTCCACATAGCGGCGCAGCAAGGTATCAAGCAGCACTTTTGGATCGGGTTCATACAGGTAATCCCAAGGCGTTTTCTTCAGCTCTTCGTCATCGGCTGGCGGTAACGGCAGCAGCTGAAGCACCTGCGGCTCTTGGGACATCGTATTAACAAATTTGTTGCTGACAATGTACAGCTTGTCCAAACGACCTTCGTCGTAAGCCTGCAGCATCACTTTCACCGGCCCGATCAGATCCGACAGGGAAGGTTTGTCCCCCATGCCGGTCACCTGGGCAACCACGTTGCCGCCCACGGAACCAAAGAAAGAGGCCGCTTTAGAGCCAATCAGCGCCAAATCGGTTTCGACGCCTTTTTCGGACCAGGCTTTCATCTCCGCCAGCAGCTTTTTGAACAGGTTGATGTTCAAGCCGCCGCAGAGACCACGGTCAGTAGACACCACCAGATACCCGACGCGCTTAACGTCACGCTCATCCAGGTACGGGTGCTTGTACTCCAGATTCCCTAACGCAAGGTGACCAATCACTTTGCGCATGGTCTCTGCATAAGGACGGCTGGCCGCCATGCGATCCTGCGATTTACGCATTTTGGAGGCGGCGACCATTTCCATCGCTTTAGTGATCTTTTGCGTGTTTTGCACGCTAGCGATCTTACTACGTATCTCTTTTGCGCCGGCCATCTCTGCTTCTCCTCAGTGCCAGACGGCCTGCTGTCTTTCAACAGCAGGACCGTTCGGCGTTACCAGGACTGGGTTTTCTTGAAGGTCTCGAGGATGTCTTTCAACTTGCCCTCGATCTCATCATTGAAGTTGCCAGTTTGGTTGATGTGGTTCAGCAGTTCGGCGTGCTCGCGGTCCGCATAGGCTACCAGCGCGGCTTCGAAGCTCACCACTTTGGCGACTTCGACGTCGTTCAGGTAACCGCGTTCTGCGGCAAACAGCACCAGAGACTGTTGTGCAACCGACATCGGCGCATACTGTTTCTGTTTCAGCAGCTCGGTCACTTTCTGACCGTGGCTCAGCTGTTTGCGGGTCGCGTCGTCCAGATCGGATGCGAACTGGGAGAACGCAGCCAGTTCACGATACTGCGCCAGCGCGGTACGGATACCACCGGACAGTTTCTTCATGATCTTGGTCTGCGCGGCGCCACCAACACGGGATACGGAGATACCCGGGTTAACTGCCGGACGAATACCGGAGTTGAACAGGTTGGATTCCAGGAAGATCTGACCATCGGTAATCGAGATTACGTTGGTCGGAACGAACGCGGAAACGTCACCCGCCTGGGTTTCAATGATCGGCAGAGCGGTCAGTGAACCGGTTTGGCCTTTAACTTCACCTTTGGTGAAGGCTTCAACGTATTCGGCGTTGACGCGCGCTGCGCGCTCCAGCAAGCGGGAGTGCAGGTAGAATACGTCGCCTGGGTAAGCTTCACGACCTGGCGGACGACGAAGCAGCAGGGAAATCTGGCGGTAAGCAACGGCCTGTTTGGACAGGTCATCGTACACGATCAGCGCATCTTCACCGCGGTCACGGAAGTATTCGCCCATTGCGCAACCGGCGTATGGCGCCAGGTATTGCAGTGCAGCGGATTCGGAAGCGGTCGCCACCACCACGATGGTGTTGGCCAGTGCGCCGTGCTCTTCCAGTTTGCGCACCACGTTAGCGATGGTGGACGCTTTCTGGCCGATAGCCACGTAAACGCATTTGATGCCGGAGTCGCGTTGGTTGATGATCGCATCGATCGCCAGCGCGGTTTTACCGGTCTGACGGTCACCGATCACCAGCTCACGCTGGCCACGGCCGATTGGAATCATGGCGTCAACGGATTTGTAGCCAGTCTGAACCGGCTGATCAACGGACTGACGCTCGATAACGCCTGGCGCGATAGCTTCTACCGGAGAGAAACCGTCGTTCTCAATCGGGCCTTTGCCGTCGATTGGCGCGCCCAGGGTGTTAACTACGCGGCCCAGCAGACCACGACCGACTGGAACTTCCAGGATACGGCCGGTGCATTTAACCTTCATGCCTTCGGCCAGATCCGCGTACGGACCCATGACCACGGCACCGACGGAGTCGCGCTCCAGGTTCAATGCGATTGCGTAACGGTTGCCAGGCAGCGCGATCATTTCGCCCTGCATAACTTCGGCCAGGCCGTGTACGCGGATGATCCCGTCACTGACGGAAACGATAGTACCTTCATTGTGAGCTTCGCTCACTACATTGAACTGAGCAATGCGCTGCTTGATCAGTTCGCTGATTTCGGTGGAATTCAGTTGCATGCTCCAGTCCCCTTAAGACTGCAAGACGTCTGTCAGGCGTTCAAGACGACCGCGAACGCTGCCATCAATCACCATATCGCCGGCGCGAACAACGATGCCGGCCAGTACAGACTTGTCAATTTTGCAATTCAGCTTAACTTTGCGTGACAGACGTTTTTCCATCGCAGCGGCGATTTTCGCCTGCTGTTCGTCGTTCAGCGCGCTCGCAGAGAGCACTTCGACTTCGACGGTGGATTCCAGCGAGGCGCGCAGTTCGATGAACTGCTGCAGCACGGCAGGAAGAACCAGTAAACGTCCATTTTCGGCCATTACACGGATAAAGTTCTGGCCATGTTCGTCGAGCCGATCGCCACAAACCGCGATGAACGTCTTGGACAGCGTTTCTGGCGCAACCGCGCCAGACAGCAGTTCAGAAATCTGTTCATTGCGAGTGACTTCAGCCGCAAACGCCAGCATGTCCTGCCAGCGCTCTACGCTTTGGTGCTCAACGGCAAAGTCAAAAGCTGCTTTGGCGTAGGGGCGAGCTACAGTTACAAATTCAGACATCAGCCCCTCCCTCCTTACAGTTCAGCGACCAGTTTATCAACGATGTCGCTGTTAGCAGCTTCATCCACGGAACGTTCGATGATCTTCTCGGCGCCGGCAATTGCCAGCATCGCGACTTGCTTACGCAACTCTTCACGAGCGCGCTTACGTTCGGCTTCGATCTCAGCCTGAGCCTGCGCCACGATTTTGTTACGTTCCTGCTCGGCTTCGGCTTTCGCTTCATCCATGATCTGAGCTTTGCGTTTGTTCGCTTGCTCGATGATCACCTGAGCTTCTGCTTTGGCAGTTTTCAGCTGGTCGGTCGCATTGGCTTGCGCTAAGTCCAGATCTTTTTTGGCACGCTCTGCAGAAGCGAGGCCGTCAGCGATTTCTTTCTGACGCTTCTCGATGGCAGCCATGATCGGCGGCCATACGTACTTCATGCAGAACCAGACAAACAGAACGAACGCGATGGCCTGGCCGAGGATTGTTGCGTTAAGATTCACAGCACAATGCCTCTTTAAAAGTTAATAGTTTGGTTACGTCGTAGAGGGTTGCTCTACTTACGCGACGGCGAACATCACGTACAGACCCAGACCTACAGCGATCATCGGGATGGCGTCGACCAGACCCATAACGATAAAGAACTGTGTACGCAGCAGAGGAATCAGGTCAGGCTGACGAGCAGCGCCTTCCAAGAATTTACCACCCAGGATGCCGATACCGATCGCAGCACCGATTGCCGCTAAACCCATCATCACAGCGGCAGCCATGTACAGCAGATCCATACTCAGGTTTTCCATGACAGTCTCCAGTTTGTTTCAGTTTAAAAGTGCAAGTGTTTTAAGAAAATCAGTGCTCTTCAGACGCCATCGACAGATAGACAATCGTCAGAACCATGAAAATAAAGGCTTGAAGCGTAATGATCAGGATGTGGAAGATAGCCCAAGGCAAGCTCAGGACCCACTGTGACCACCACGGCAACAGGCCGGCAATCAGGATGAAGATCAACTCACCCGCATACATGTTGCCGAACAGTCGCAGACCCAGTGAAACAGGTTTGGACAGCAGGCTGACACCTTCAAGAATCAGGTTGATAGGAATGAATACAGGGTGGTTGAACGGCTGCATGGTCAACTCTTTAACAAACCCGCCAACGCCTTTCATTTTGATGCTATAGAACAGAATCAGGATAAACACGCCCAGCGCCATCGACAGCGTGACGTTCACGTCGGCGGTAGGCACCACGCGCAGCGCAGGCAGGCCGAGGATGTGTTCGCCAACATAAGGCAGGAAGTCGATGGGCAGCAGGTCCATCAGGTTCATCAGGAACACCCAGACGAACACGGTCAGCGCCAGCGGCGCAATTACCTTGCTCTTGCCGTGGTACATGTCGCGCACGCTGCTGTCGACGAAACCGACCACCAGCTCCACGGCGGTTTGCAGTTTACCCGGCACGCCGCTGGTGGCGTTTTTGGCCACTTTGCGGAAGATCACCAGGAAAAGCGCCCCGAGGACGACGGAGAAAAACATCGAGTCGATGTTGATCGACCAGAACCCAGTCCCGACCTGAAGCTGCGTCAGGTGGTGACCGATATACTCCTGTGGAGTCAAGACTTCTCCTGCAGACATGATGCCTCTTACCCTTATTTAGTTAAGTTCGGTAACTGTTAATCACGGCCGGTGCCACTATCTGCACCACTAACACCGCTAAATAGGTCAGGCCAAGCGGTATAAACTCCGCCTTGAACACCCCCAGCGCCACGATCAGCAAAACGATGGTGATCACGACCTTTAGCCCCTCGCCGATGGCGAACGACCAGGCAACCCTACCGGGCGCCGGCGTTTGCGCCTGATGGCGCAAGGCAAACAGCATAAACATTGCACTCGGCAACCAGGCGGCGAGACCGCCTGCCAACGCCGAAGCGCTCCATTCCGGGCTTTTCAGCCAGAAAGCAACGCTGATCAGAACAAAAGTCATTAACTGCAAAAACAGCAGTTTGCGTGCGACTTTCCCGCTGTAAAGGGACACAGACATGACGTTTGTTCTCTCCGTACCCCAGAGGGGGTATGCTGAGTGACGTATACAACTGTTTTTGCTGTCCTGAGTCAAGCAGCAAAAAACGAGCAAATTATACGGGGCATACCAACGAATTCAATCGATAAGTAGCGAAAAGGTGAACAATTATTTAAATTTCCCTATTCCAGCCTATTTTCACAAGAAAACGGTCGGAATAATAGGGCGCATTTAATTGTCTGATTATTCCAGCGTTGCGTTTAGAAACGCGAAGCCGATCACAGTAATGTCCCTTCCTGATTTATAGCCGATGGTCAACCAAATCGTCTTTAGCAATTTGAGCGATCAAAAAATTATATAAATCAAAACATTACTAGTTAACTGTTCAAAAACAATCCGTATACCCGATGAAAACCTTTTATTGACAAGCAGCGGGGCAATATTCCAACAGCCAATTAACATTAGCAGCAAACGCCAATCTTTCGCACATGATTGCTAACGTGACTATTTCTAAATGCAATTACTCTATTGTCGCTAATTAGCCGCGTTTTTTGTGTTAATAGAAAGTAAATTAACTAAAAAAAGCGACCAACTAATTAGCCTGCTTACCTTTCTGCTGAGTACGACCTTTAATTCACGCTTGTTTGATCAAAAGCAAACTCAGTTTGCCTTAAGAATCACCAGATGACGTTCGCCTTCCAGTTCAGGCACCTGCAGCCGCACGATAGACTCCAGGCTAACGCCAGCCGGCAGCTGCGTCAGTTCTTCATCCGGGCGCACGCCTTTCAACGCGTAAAAACGCCCCTGCCCTTTCGCCGGCAGGTGATGGCACCAGGACAGCATATCCTGCAGCGAAGCGAATGCCCGGCTGATCACGCCATCGAACGGTGGCTCGGCCGGAAACGCTTCGACGCGGCTCTGCACCGGCTCGATATTGTTCAGGCCCAGCTCATGCTGCACCTGGCGCAGGAAACGCACGCGCTTGCCCAGGCTGTCGAGCAGCGTGAAATGCGCGTCCGGGCGCACAATCGCCAGCGGAATGCCCGGCAAGCCGGGGCCGGTGCCGACATCGATAAAACGCGAGCCCTGCAGATGCGGATTGACCACAATACTGTCGAGGATGTGGCGCACCAGCATTTGCTGCGGATCGCGCACCGACGTGAGGTTATAAGCCTTGTTCCACTTATCCAGCATGCCGACATAGCCCAGCAGCTGCTGTTTCTGCTGATCGGGCAGCTCAATGCCTGCTGCCGCGAGCAGCGAGTCTAATTTTTTTTGCACAACGGATCCTCTGGCAGGCGCTGAACGACCAGCGGATGGTTAGCTGGCGCAATGAGGCGACTATGATAATTCAGGGCGCAAGTGATGTCAGCGGCCGTTTGGCTACGGGTTGAGCAAACGGCCGCCTGGATGCGGAATTTATGCGCTGCGGCGCAGCAGTCCCTGCTTTTTCAGCCAGATCAGCAAAATCGAGATCGCCGCCGGTGTAATGCCGGAGATGCGCGAAGCCTGGCCGATGGAGTTCGGTTTGTGATCGTTCAGCTTGGCGATCACCTCGTTCGACAGCCCCGAAACCTGACGGTAGTCAAGATCCAGCGGCAGCACGGTGTTCTCGTTACGCTGCTGTTTTTCGATCTCTTCCTGCTGGCGAGCGATATAGCCTTCGTATTTGACCTGGATCTCGACCTGCTCGGCGGCTTGTACATCCTCCAGCGGCGGCGCGAAGGCGTCGATGCCGGTCAACTGCGCGTAATCCATCTCAGGACGGCGCAGCAGTTCTTCGCCGTTCGCTTCACGCGACAGCGGCGCTTTCAGCAACGCATTGACCTGTTCGACGTTCTCGGCGTGCGGATGCATCCAGATGTCGCGCAGGCGCTGACGTTCACGTTCGATTCGCTCCAGCTTCTCGCTGTAACGCGCCCAGCGCACGTCGTCCACCAGGCCGAGTTCACGGCCTTTTTCCGTCAGGCGGAGATCGGCGTTGTCTTCGCGTAGCATCAGACGATACTCGGCGCGTGAGGTAAACATGCGGTACGGTTCTTTGGTGCCGAGGGTGCTGAGATCGTCCACCAGCACGCCGAGGTAGGCCTGATCGCGACGTGGCGCCCAGCCCTCTTGTTCATCGGCGAAGCGCCCGGCGTTCAGACCGGCAAGTAACCCCTGTGCGGCGGCTTCTTCATAGCCGGTGGTGCCGTTGATCTGGCCGGCGAAGAACAGGCCCTGAATAAATTTGCTTTCCAGCGTCGGTTTCAGATCGCGTGGATCGAAGAAATCGTACTCGATGGCATAACCAGGGCGAATAATACGCGCGTTCTGCATCCCTTCCATTGAACGGACGATCTGCATCTGCACGTCGAACGGCAGGCTGGTGGAGATCCCGTTAGGGTAAATCTCGTTGCTGGTCAGGCCTTCCGGCTCAAGGAAGATCTGGTGCGCGTTGCGATCGGCAAAACGCATGACCTTGTCTTCGATCGACGGACAGTAACGTGGGCCGATCCCTTCGATGATCCCGGCATACATCGGGCTGCGATCGAGGTTATTGCGGATCACGTCATGGGTTTTTTCATTGGTGTGGGTGATGTAGCACGCCATTTGTTCCGGGTGCTGGCTGGCATCGCCCAGGAACGAGAATACCGGCACCGGCGTATCGCCGTGTTGCGGCGCCAATACGCTGAAATCGATAGTGCGGGCGTCGATGCGTGGCGGCGTACCGGTTTTCAAGCGGTTAACGCGCAGCGGCAGTTCACGCAAACGCTGCGACAGCGAGATCGAAGGAGGATCCCCTGCGCGGCCGCCGCTGTAATTCTCCAGGCCGATATGGATCTTGCCGTCCAGGAAGGTGCCTACGGTCAATACCACCGCCTTGGCGCGGAATTTCAGACCCATTTGGGTGACGGCACCCACGACGCGATCGTTTTCGACGATCAGATCCTCAACCGGCTGTTGGAAGATCATCAGGTTGGGCTGGTTCTCCAACGCGGTACGGATCGCCTGCCGATACAGGACGCGATCTGCCTGAGCGCGAGTGGCGCGAACGGCTGGGCCTTTGCTGGCGTTTAGTATCCTAAACTGGATGCCGGCATGGTCGATCGCCGTTGCCATCAGGCCGCCGAGCGCATCAATTTCCTTAACCAGATGCCCTTTACCAATACCGCCAATCGCCGGGTTACAGGACATCTGTCCCAGCGTATCGATATTGTGTGTCAATAATAAAGTCTGACGTCCCATGCGCGCCGCGGCCATGGCGGCCTCGGTACCTGCATGGCCACCACCGATGATGATGACGTCAAATTGATCTGGATAAAACATGGAACTGCACCTCGCCGTATTGCGAACGATCGTATTTGCCCTGGGGTCGGGGATTCTACTCAAGTTTAGACGATCGACCAAGTGGTCAGGATCGTCGGTAATTAAAAGAAGATCTTTTTTATTTAAAGATCTCTTTATTAGATCTCTTATTAGGATCGCGATCCTCTGTGGATAAGTGACTATTCACGATGAAGATCAGCAGATTAAGGAGGATCGTTTGCTGTGAATGATCGGTGATCCCGACGCAGATAAGCTGGGATCTAAAAGGCTTGTTATACACAGGACAAAAAGCGCGCTACGGTTGTTATTGGGATAACTACGGCTTTTACCCTGCTTTTAAGTATAGTTATCCACAATCGTTCGCACGATCTTTAGACGAATTAGAGTAAATTAATCCAGTTTTTTACCCATTCCTCGGCCGGATCCTCGGGAATTTCATGCTCGGTCACGTCGATCTCGAGACGATCGCCGATCCTTTTAGCGCCTCTGGCGATCAACAGATCGTCGATCTGTTTGATCGCACCGCAGAAGGTGTCGTATTCCGAACTGCCCAAACCGACGGCGCCGAACTGTACCTCGGAAAGATCCGGCTGCTGCTCAGCGATCTGTTCCAACAGCGGTTGAAGGTTATCTGGCAGTTCGCCGGCGCCGTGCGTGGAAGAGACCACCAGCCAGCGGCCGGTCAACGGCAGTTCATCCAGTTCAGGGCCGTGCAGCATCTCGGTAGAGAAACCCGCGTCTTCCAGCTTTTCAGCCAAATGTTCAGCCACGTATTCGGCGCTGCCAAGCGTACTGCCACTGATCAGAGTAATGTCTGCCATGAACCAACGATCCCAACCTTCTCACTCAAAGTGGCTGCATTGTACGCTGTGAATCGGCTGGGATCTACCTGTGGATAATGTGGGTATGCAATTTGGCGGGTTACGGCACGATGGTGCGCATAATGGGGTTTTGCAGTGAGATCAGCGTTTCGGTGGACTGGATCTCGTCGATGGTCTGGATCTTGTTGATAAGTACCTGTTGCAACGCGTCGATCGATCGGCACATTACCTTAATAAAGACGCTGTAGTGGCCGGTGGTGTAATAGGCTTCCACCACTTCTTCCAGGCTTTCCAGCTTCTTCAGCGCCGAAGGGTAATCCTTGGCGCTCTTTAATATGATGCCGATAAAGCAGCACACGTCGTAGCCCAGCTGTTTGGGGCTGACGTCGATGCGTGCGCCGGTGATGATCCCGGCCTGCTTCATCTTCTCCACCCGCACATGAATGGTGCCGGGGCTGACGGCGAAGTTTTTCGCCAGTTCGGCGTACGGTGTGCGCGCATTGTCCATCAGGGCGTTGAGAATGCCGCGATCGAGATTATCGATCTGATAAATTTCCGCCATTTAATCCCCCATTAATTAGCGATTGTTGAATTCTGTCCGGGTAAAAATGAACGATTAAAAGTGAAAAGGCAATATTGATTAATGGATATTGAATAGTCGTGTCATTTTGTTGCTTAATCGATGGCAACAGAGACAGGTTTACAAGAGATACGGCAATGAAAAAACAGTTTATCCAAAAACAACAACAAATCAGCCAGGTCAAATCCTTCTTCTCCCGCCAGCTGGAGCAACAGCTCGGTCTGATCGAAGTGCAAGCCCCGATCCTTAGCCGCCTGGGCGACGGCACGCAGGATAACCTTTCCGGCAGCGAGAAAGCGGTGCAGGTCAAAGTCAAAACCTTGCCGGACGCCACCTTCGAAGTGGTGCATTCGCTGGCGAAATGGAAACGCAAAACCCTGGGCAGCTACGATTTCGGTGCCGGCGAAGGCCTGTATACCCATATGAAGGCGCTGCGCCCGGATGAAGACCGCCTGACGCCTATCCACTCGGTGTACGTCGATCAGTGGGACTGGGAACGGGTGATGGGCGACGGTGAGCGTAGCCTGGACTACCTGAAAAACACCGTGCGCAGTATTTACGCTGCGATCAAGGCGACGGAGGCGGAAGTCAGCCGCGAGCATGGCCTGACCCCGTTCCTGCCGGAACAAATCCACTTCTTGCACAGCGAAACCCTGCTGCAGCGCTACCCTGATCTGGACGCCAAGGGGCGCGAGCGGGCGATTGCCAAAGAATTGGGCGCAGTGTTCCTGATTGGCATCGGCGGCAAGCTGTCACACGGTAAATCGCACGATGTGCGGGCGCCGGATTATGATGACTGGACCACGCCGACGGCGGATGGCCTGGCGGGCCTGAACGGCGATATCGTGGTGTGGAACCCGGTGCTGCAGGACGCTTTCGAGCTGTCCTCCATGGGGATCCGCGTTGACGCCGCCGCGCTGAAACACCAGCTGGCGCTGACCGGCGATGAAGAGCGCATGAAGCTGGAATGGCACCAGTCGTTGCTGCGCGGCGATATGCCGCAGACCATCGGCGGCGGCATCGGTCAGTCGCGTCTGGTGATGTTGTTGCTGCAACTGTCGCATATCGGCCAGGTGCAATGCGGCGTGTGGTCGCCGGAAGTGCGCGGCGCGGTCGAAGGCCTGCTCTAATCTCGCCTAGCGCCGCCAGCGGCGCATCAAACGGCTTTTCAGCCCGGTATCAAAGCGCCAGATATGATCGAAGATGCGCATGATGCCGGGTTTGCCGTAGGCGGACATCGCCACCGCGTGGAAACGTTGCTGGTGGCTTTGTTGCTGCTGTTTCACCTTCTTTATTACCTCCTCCGGCAACCGCTGGGCAATAAAATCGGAAATGATCACCGCATCGGCGTCGAACCAGCCGCTCTCCGCCATTTTGGTGACGGTGGCGTTCAGGCAGGCCGCCAGATCGGTACCGCCACGAAACTGCTGGCCGAGAAAGCGCACTGCCTGCTCGATGCCGCTGGCGGCGGTGAGTTCGTAATGCACGATCTGGTTGGCGAACAGCATGATATAGCAGCGGCGGTTGTCCGCCAGCGCAATGCGCAGCAGCGCCAGACAGAACGCCTTGGCGCACTGTTCGTTGAAACCGCCCATCGATCCGGAGGTGTCCACGCAGACGATAAACGGCCCGCGCGGCTGTTGATCCTGCTGCTGGTGAGTGACCTGGCGGATCAGGATCTGTTCCTGCCAGACGTCGCCCTGCAGACGGTAGCTCAGCAGCCGCTTTTCCAACAGGCGGCGATAAAACTCGAATTCCAGCTCTTCAATCCCCAGCGTCGCCAGCTCCGGCGGCAGCAGGCGCAGAATGTCGTCGCTTTGATGAATGCCGCTCACTTCTTCTGGCAGCGTGGCCGGCACCTGCACCATGACCCTGAACGGCTCCGGCTGCGCGTCCTGTTGCTGCACCGCCTTGGCCTGATAGCTGCGGCCCAGCTGTTGCGCCAGTTTTTTCAGCTCCGGCTGCTGCTGCAAAAAGTTGCCGTACTCCACCAGCCGCTGATAATCGCCACGCTGCAGCTGGCCTTTGCTCATGTCCCACAGCCTGCCGGCGGCGGTGTCGTTTTCCGACAGCAGCGGTTCCAGCGCGCCGCTCAGCGCCAACCGCTCCTGCAGCTCCGCCATCAGCTGCTCGCGCTCTTGTTCCAGCAGTTGGTGGTGCAGCATGGTGGCCTGCAGCGTCAGGCTGATGCGCCAGCGCTGCAGAAACAGCGTTTGAAAGCTGTCGTCCAGCGGATGATTGGGCAGATCGGCGGCGTCCACCAGCGCGCGCGCCTGTTCATAAAACGGTGAGACCAGCTGGCGCAGCAGCTCCATGGTGTCGTTGAGGTTGTGATAGAACTGGGTGTTGTTCTCCAGCTGGCACTGCTGGTAGCGATAGAATTCCTGCGCCAGCGCCGGCGGCACCATCGCCTCCTGCAGACGCTCCTTGAGCTGCAGCTTCCAACGCGGCAGATCGCGATCCAGCGCTCGGCGAAGGGCCGGAAACTTTTTAAAGAATACCGACAGCTGCGGCGCCGCCAGCATGCCGACGATCATCTCCTCGATCATCTCGCCTTCGGTGATCGCCAGCAGCAGATCGAGCGTCTCCAGACTGAGCATGGTTACTGGCCGCGCATTTGCTGCAGTTGCTGTTTAACCTGTTCCGCGACCTGCAGCAGACTGGCTTCGATCTTGGCCAGGCCGGCGGCGGGGGTGAACAGACAGGGCTGATGTTGGCTGAAGGCGCGGCGTTGCTCCGCCAGGCGCTGGGCCAATCCGTCCATTTCATCCAGCAGCGCCTGTGGCGTGGCGGTGGCCTGTTTGCCCGGCAGCGCCAGCAACGACGGCTGGCGGCTGACGTCCAACACCGTGAGGTGCAGTTGGTCATCCACTTCCAGGTCGATCGGCTGCGCAAAGCCGATGCCGTTCAGCTTGGCGCGCACGTCGCCGCCTTTTTGCAGCCAGTTGTCCAGCGCGCTGCTTTCGATGCTCAGATGGTTGACCTGAATGTCATGCAGCTGCAGCGGCTTTTGCAACAGCAGAGTGAGGGTGCCGCCGGCGAACGGCGTGGCCGGCGCGTATTGCGGTTTGCGGCTGAACATGCCGCCTTTTTTCACCAGGCTGATGGCCTGCCGGTCGCTTTGTTGCTGCTGGTCCTGCAGCCAGCGGGTGTGGATCTGTTGCAACTGGATCAGCATCGATTGCTGCTGATAGGCCGACTCGGTCAGCAGCTGATCGATCTGCTGTTGCAGCAGTTTCAGCGAGGTGAGATCGTGCCACAGGCAGTCTTTCAACAGCATCAGATCGAGCGGGGCGATGGCGTCGCGCCCGCTGAAGAAGGCGCAGGCTTGCAGCAGGCGCAGGGCTTTTTTCCAGCGCCGATCGGAGACGTATGGCGCCTGCTCCAGTGCGTCCAGCCGCTGGCGCAGCTGGAAAATCAACTCAAAGCAGGCTTCCGGCAGCGCCACCTTATCGATCTGCGGTTGCCACTGCAGAAACTCTTCGTCGCTGATGCTCAGCGCCGCCGGCACCGGGTTTTGGCTTTCGCTCTGGCGGTTGACCAGCAGCGAGCGGAAATTCTGTTTATCCTGCACCTTGTCCAGCCACAGGCGGATCAGCATGCGGTCATATAAGGCTTCGAGGCTGTTGTCCGCTTCGGGCAGTTCGTTGGAGGCGGTGACCAGCAGGCGCAGCGGGATCGGTTCTTCGCTGTTGCCGTTGCGAAAGCGGCGTTCGTTGATCGCCGTCAGCAGGGTGTTGAGGATCGCCGGGCCGGCCTTCCAGATCTCGTCCAGAAACACGATCTCCGCTTCCGGCAGATAGCCGGCGGTCAGACGCTGATAGCGCCCCTCATCTTTCAGCGCCTGGATAGAGAGCGGGCCGAAGACCTCTTCCGGCGTGGAAAAACGCGTCATCAGGTATTCAAAGGAGCGGGCGTTGCGGAAGGCAAACTTCAGCCGGCGCGCGATCAGGCTCTTGGCGATGCCGGGCGGGCCGAGCAGGAATACGCTTTCGCCGCTCAGCGCCGCCAGTAGGCACAGACGGATCGCCTCTTGCCGCTCATAAAGACCGCTCTCCAGCGCGCTGCTGAGGCGGGAAATTCGTTCTGCCAGAAGGGATGATGGCGTCATATAATTGTCGCATTGTCCGAGAGTTAGCCAATCTTGGTCGATAATCCGATGATAAACCACCATTATTTTTAGTGGTATAGCCCGTTGATTAGTAATATTTTTCTACGTTAAGCCGGATATTCGGTTCACATTTTGTTTATTTTTCGGCTCTGATATAAGGGTAGGCAAGCGGTATAAATGGTGCATACTGTGCGGCTTTCTGGTGGGCGTGACGGATCTTTGAGCCCGTATTTTGCCTGATGCGGATGCATCGCTAACGGATGTTCTGATAAAGAAACGAATTATGAGCGCAGAGCATAAGCAGTCCTTATCGGCGGTAACCCTGGCTGCCATCGGCGTGGTCTACGGTGATATCGGCACCAGCCCTCTCTATACGCTGAGAGAGTGTTTCTCCGGCCATTACGGCTTCGATGTTCGTCCAGACGTGGTTTTCGGCTTCCTGTCGCTGATTTTCTGGATGCTGATCGTGATCGTTTCCCTCAAATATCTCACCTACGTGATGCGCGCGGACAACGCCGGCGAGGGCGGTATTCTGACGCTGATGTCGCTGGCCGGGCGCAATACCTCGGCGCGCACCACGGCGGTGCTGGTGATACTGGGTCTGATCGGCGGCAGCTTCTTCTATGGCGAGGTGGTGATCACCCCGGCGATATCGGTGATGTCGGCGATAGAAGGGTTGGAAATCGCCGCCCCTGCGCTCGATGCCTATATCGTGCCGCTCTCCATTCTGGTGTTGACGCTGCTGTTCGTCATTCAAAAGCACGGCACCGGCAGCGTCGGCAAGCTGTTCGCCCCGGTGATGCTGCTGTGGTTCATCGTGTTGGCGGTGCTGGGCGCGCGCAGCATCATTTCAAACCCGGAAGTGCTGCAGGCGCTGAATCCCAAATGGGCGCTCAACTTCTTCATTGAATATAAGAAGGTGTCGTTCTTCGCACTGGGGGCAGTGGTGTTGTCGATCACCGGCGTCGAGGCGCTGTATGCCGATATGGGGCACTTCGGCAAGTTCCCGATCCGCCTGGCCTGGTTCACCGTGGTGCTGCCTTCGCTGGTGCTCAACTACTTCGGCCAAGGGGCGCTGCTGCTGAAAAATCCGGAGGCGATCAAAAACCCGTTCTTCCTGCTGGCGCCCGATTGGGCGCTGATCCCGCTGCTGATTCTGGCGACCCTGGCGACGGTGATCGCTTCGCAGGCGGTGATTTCCGGCGTCTTCTCGCTGACTCGCCAGGCGGTGCGCCTGGGCTATCTGTCGCCGATGCGCATCATTCACACCTCGGAAATGGAATCCGGCCAGATCTACATTCCGGTGATCAACTGGACGCTGTACATCTCGGTGGTGCTGGTGATCATCGGCTTCGAGCACTCCAGCAACCTGGCGGCGGCGTACGGTATCGCCGTCACCGGCACCATGGTGCTGACCAGCATTCTGGTCACTTCGGTGGCGATTAATAACTGGCACTGGAACCGCTTCCTGGCGATCGGCATCGTAACCATCTTGCTGATCATCGACGTGCCGATGTTCTCTGCCAACGCCCTGAAGCTGTTCTCCGGCGGCTGGCTGCCGCTGACCCTGGCGCTGGTGATGTTCATCATTATGACTACCTGGAAGAGCGAGCGCTTCCGCTTGCTGCGCCGCCTGCATGAACACGGCAACTCGCTGGAGGCGATGATTGCCTCGCTGGAGAAATCGCCGCCGGTACGGGTGCCGGGCACCGCGGTCTTCTTGTCGCGCGCCACCAACGTCATTCCTTTTGCGCTGTTGCACAACCTGAAGCACAACAAGGTGCTGCACGAGCGCGTGGTGCTGCTGACGCTGCGCACCGAGGATGCGCCTTACGTGCACAACGTGCGCCGGGTGACCATCGAGCAGCTGTCGCCGACCTTCTGGCGGGTGGTGGCCAGCTACGGCTGGCGCGAAACGCCGAACGTCGAGGAGGTGTTCCACCGCTGCGGGCTGGAAGGGTTGCCGTGCCGCATGTCGGAGACGTCGTTCTTCATGTCCCATGAATCGCTGATCCTCACCAAGCGGCCGTGGTACCTCTACCTGCGCGGCAAACTGTTCGTCGCCCTGAGCCGCAATGCCCTGCGCGCGCCGGATCAGTTCGAAATCCCGCCGAACCGGGTCATCGAACTCGGTACGCAGGTCGAGATCTAATCCGCCTGACAGGGGCTCAGCATGGCTGAGCCCCTTTTGTTTGCGCTTTCTCCGTGCGCGAACGAAACGTTTCGATAACGATCACACTTCTGCATTGTCCTGGTTGCCTTCCCCTGCCGTTTTTTTAAACTCCCCCAAAGAGCGAAACGTTTCGCTAGCGGAGTGAGAAGATGAAAAAAGGCGTATTACTGAATTCTGACGTGTCTGCCGTGATTGCCCGGCTGGGGCATACCGACCAGCTCACCCTGTGCGATGCGGGCCTGCCGATACCGGCGGCGACGCAGCGCATCGATCTGGCGTTGACGCAGGGCGTGCCGACCTTCATGCAGGTGTTCGCGGCGGTCACGCAAGAGATGCAGGTAGAAAGCGCCATCCTGGCGGAAGAGATCGTGAAACAGAATCCGTCGCTCCACGAGGCTCTGTTGGCTGAACTGACCGCACTGGGCCAACGCCAGGGCAATACCATCAGCGTGCGCTATATCAGCCATCAGGCGTTTAAAGCGCAAACCGAGCACAGCCGGGCGGTGATCCGCAGCGGGGAGTGTTCGCCTTACGCGAACGTGATCCTGTGCGCCGGCGTAACTTTCTGAGGCGTTTATGCAACCTTTACTGCAACTGAAAGGGATTGATAAAGCCTTTCCCGGCGTGAAGGCGCTTTCCGGCGCTGCCCTCAGCGTTTATCCCGGCAAGGTGATGGCGCTGGTGGGGGAAAACGGCGCCGGGAAGTCCACCATGATGAAAGTGCTGACCGGCATCTACCAGAAAGACGCCGGCAGCCAGTATTTTCTCGGTAAAGAGGTGGCGTTCAACGGGCCCAAGGATTCGCAGGAAGCGGGCATCGGCATTATTCATCAGGAGCTGAACCTGATCCCGCAGCTGACGATTGCGGAAAACATCTTCCTCGGCCGCGAGTTCGTCAACCGTTTCGGCCGCATTGACTGGAAGCGCATGTACGCCGAGGCCGATCGCTTGTTGGCGCGGCTCAATCTCCGCTACAGCAGCCACCGGCTGGTGGGCGAGCTGTCGATCGGCGATCAGCAGATGGTGGAGATCGCCAAGGTGCTGAGCTTCGAATCGAAAGTGATCATCATGGACGAACCGACCGATGCGCTGACCGACACCGAAACCGCCTCGCTGTTCAAGGTGATCAATGAGCTGAAGGCCGAAGGGCGCGGCATCGTCTATATCTCGCACCGTCTGAAAGAGATCTTTGAAATCTGCGACGACGTGACCGTGTTCCGCGACGGGCAGTTTATCGCCGAGCGGCCGGTGAGCGAGCTGCAGGAAGATTCGCTGATTGAGATGATGGTCGGCCGCAAGCTGGAAGAACAATATCCGCGCCTGGATTTGCCGCGTGGTGAAAAGCGGCTGGAAGTCAGTCATCTTTCCGGCCCCGGCGTTGAAGACGTCAGCTTTACGCTGTACCGCGGCGAGATCCTCGGCGTGGCCGGGCTGATGGGCGCCGGGCGCACCGAATTGATGAAGATCCTGTACGGCGCCGCGCCGCGTAAGGCCGGCACCGTCAGCCTGGACGGCCGCGAGGTGGTCGCCCATTCGCCGCAGGATGGGTTGGCGAACGGCATCGTCTATATCTCGGAAGACCGCAAGCGCGACGGCCTGGTGTTGGGCATGTCGGTGAAGGAAAACATGTCGCTGACCGCGCTGCGCTACTTTAGCCGCGCCGACGGCAGCCTGAAACAGGCCGACGAGCGGCAGGCGGTGGGGGATTTCATCCGGCTGTTCAATATCAAAACGCCGTCGATGGAGCAGCCTATAGGTCTGCTTTCCGGCGGTAATCAGCAGAAAGTGGCGATCGCCCGCGGCCTGATGACCCGGCCGAAGGTGCTGATCCTCGATGAGCCGACGCGCGGCGTCGATGTCGGCGCCAAAAAAGAGATCTATCAGTTAATCAACCAGTTCAAACAGGAAGGGCTGAGCATCATTCTGGTGTCTTCGGAAATGCCGGAGGTGATGGGCATGAGCGATCGCATTCTGGTGATGCACGAAGGGCATCTCAGCGGCGAGTTCCCGATTGAACAGGCCACCCAGGAAGCGTTGATGGCGGCAGCCGTCGGCAAGCAATACGGCGTAAAGCAGGAGTAATCAGATATGAGTTCCCAGACTATCGCAGCTAAGCGCTGGTTCAGTAAAGAATGGCTGTTAGAGCAGAAGTCGTTGATTGCGCTGCTGGTGCTGATCGCTGTGGTCTCTTCCATGAGCCCGAACTTCTTCACACTGAACAACCTGTTCAATATTCTGCAGCAGACCTCGGTCAACGCCATCATGGCGGTGGGGATGACGCTGGTGATCCTCACTTCCGGCATCGATCTGTCGGTGGGATCGCTGCTGGCCCTGACCGGCGCGGTGGCGGCGTCGATCGTCGGCTTTGAAGTCAACGCGCTGGTGGCGGTGGCGGCGGCCTTGGCGCTGGGCGCCGCGATTGGCGCCTGCACCGGGGTGATCGTCGCCAAAGGCAAAGTGCAGGCCTTTATCGCCACGCTGGTGATGATGCTGCTGCTGCGCGGCGTCACCATGGTGTACACCAACGGCAGCCCGATCAACACCGGTTTTACCGACGTGGCCGACACCTTCGGCTGGTTCGGCATCGGCCGTCCGCTGGGCGTGCCGACGCCGATCTGGATCATGGCGATCGTGTTCATCGCCGCCTGGTATATGCTGCACCATACGCGCCTGGGCCGCTATATTTATGCCCTGGGCGGCAATGAAGCGGCGACCCGTCTGTCCGGCATCAGCGTCGATAAAGTGAAGATTATCGTCTACTCGCTGTGCGGCCTGTTGGCGGCGCTGGCGGGGGTAATCGAAGTGGCGCGCCTCTCGTCGGCGCAGCCGACCGCCGGCACCGGCTATGAGCTGGACGCCATCGCCGCCGTGGTGCTGGGTGGCACCAGCCTGGCCGGCGGCAAGGGGCGCATCGTCGGCACGCTGATCGGGGCGCTGATCCTCGGCTTCCTGAACAACGGCCTGAATTTATTGGGTGTTTCTTCCTACTACCAAATGATCGTGAAGGCAGTGGTGATACTGCTGGCGGTTCTGGTAGATAACAAAAGCAACAAGTAACCTCCCCCTACAGGAATCACGATGATGAAAATGAAAAAACTGGCAACCTTAGCCTCCGCCATCGCGCTGAGCGCCACCCTGAGCGCCAATGCCATGGCCAAAGAGACCATCGCGCTGGTGGTGTCCACCCTCAACAACCCGTTCTTCGTCTCGATGAAGGATGGGGCGCAGCAAGAGGCCAACAAGCTGGGTTATAACCTGGTGGTGCTGGATTCCCAAAACAACCCGGCGAAGGAACTGGCCAACGTGCAGGATCTGATGGTGCGGGCGCCCAAGCTGCTGTTGATCAACCCGACCGACTCCGATGCGGTCGGTAACGCCATCAAGATGGCCAACCAGGCTAAGATCCCGGTCATCACGTTGGACCGCGTGGCGAGCAAGGGTGAAGTGGTGAGCCATATCGCTTCGGATAACCGCGTGGGCGGCAAAATGGCCGGCGACTTCATCGCCAAGAAAGCGGGCGCCGACGCCAAGGTGATTCAGCTGGAAGGCATTGCCGGCACCTCCGCCGCGCGTGAACGCGGCGAAGGCTTCAAACAGTCGCTGGATCAGAATAAATTCAAGCTGCTGGCCAGCCAGCCGGCCGATTTCGACCGCACCAAGGGCCTGAACGTGATGCAGAACCTGCTGACCGCTCACCCGGATGTGCAGGCGGTATTTGCCCAGAACGATGAAATGGCGCTGGGCGCGCTGCGTGCGCTGCAAACCGCCGGTAAAACCGACGTGATCGTGGTAGGCTTCGACGGCACCGCCGACGGCGTGAAAGCGGTTGAAGGCGGCAAGCTGGCGGCGACCGTGGCGCAGCGTCCCGATCAGATCGGCGTGATAGGCGTGGAAACCGCCGATAAAGTGCTGAAAGGCGAAAAAGTGCCGGCGACCATTCCGGTCGATTTGAAACTGGTCACTAAGTAAGTCATACCAGCGCCATCGGGACGGGGCGTTTACGATGGCGCGCAATTCAGGAATCAATGCGATGGAAACAGGTAAGCTGGTGGTTCTGGGCAGCATCAATGCCGACCATATCCTCAATATTGAACAATTCCCCCACCCGGGCGAAACGGTGATCGGGAAGCAGTATAAGGTGGCGTTTGGCGGCAAGGGAGCGAATCAGGCGGTGGCGGCCGGGCGCAGTGGGGCGGAGATCGCCTTTATCGCCTGCGTGGGCGCCGACGATATCGGCGAGCGTGTCCGCCGGCAGCTGGCGAGCGATCGCATTGATACCCAACCGATTGAAGCCATCGCCGACAGCACCACCGGCGTGGCGCTGATCTTCGTCAACGCCGAAGGCGAGAACGTGATCGGCATCAATGCCGGCGCCAACGCCGCGGTAACGCCGGATTACCTGGCGCGCTACCGGCAAAAAGTCATCGACGCCGATGCCCTGCTGATGCAGCTGGAGTCGCCGTTGGAGACGGTGATCGCCGCCGCCCGCTTGGCCAAGCAACATCAAACGCAAGTGATCCTCAACCCGGCCCCGGCGCGCGAGCTGCCGGACGAGCTGCTGGGGATGATTGATATGATCACCCCGAATGAAACCGAAGCGCAGCGCCTGACCGGCGTCGCTGTGGACAACGACGCCGATGCGGCGCGCGCGGCGCAGGCGCTGCACGACAAAGGCATCGCGACGGTGATCATCACCCTCGGCAGCCGTGGCGTGTGGCTGAGCGAAAACGGCAACGGCAAACGGGTGCCCGGCTTCAAAGTGCAAGCGGTGGATACCATCGCCGCCGGCGATACCTTTAACGGTGCGCTGGTGACCGCCCTGTTGGAAGGCAACAGCATGGCCGACGCGGTGCGTTTCGCCCATGCGGCGGCGGCGATCGCCGTAACCCGCCCCGGCGCGCAGCCTTCGGTGCCGTGGCGCGAAGAGATTGACGCCTTCTTGCAGCAACAGGGGTGATCCTTTGGCCACCATGAAAGATGTCGCCCGCCTGGCGGGCGTTTCAACCTCTACCGTTTCGCATGTGGTCAACAACAATCGCTTTGTCAGCGACAGCGTGCGCGACAAGGTCATGGCGGCCGTGGAACAGTTGAACTATGCGCCTTCTGCGCTGGCGCGCAGCCTGAAGCTTAATCAGACCCGCACCATCGGCATGCTGGTGACCGCCAGCAACAACCCGTTTTATGCCGAAGTGGTGCGCGGCGTGGAGCGCAGCTGCTATGAACGTGGCTACAGTCTGATCCTGTGCAATACCGAAGAAGACGCCGCGCGCATGAACCGCAGCATGGAGACGCTGCTGCAAAAGCGCGTCGACGGTTTGCTGTTGATGTGCACCGAAAACCACCGGCCATCGCAAGATGCCCTGAGCCGCTACCCGTCATTGCCGATCGTGATGATGGACTGGGCGCCGTTCGAGGGCGCGAACGATATTATTCAGGATAACTCGCTGCTGGGCGGTGAGATGGCGACCGATCATCTGATCGCCCGCGGCTACCGCAAGATCGCCTGCATCGCCGGCCCGCAGGATAAAACCACCGCCCGTCACCGGCTGGAAGGCTATCGCAACGCGATGCGGCGCGCCGGATTACCGGTTCCGACAGGGTATGAAGTGCATTGCGACTTTGAGTTTGAGGGCGGCGTGAATGCCATGCACCAACTGTTGGCGCTGGACGAACCGCCGCATGCGGTGTTCGCCGGCAACGACGCGGTGGCGGTAGGCGTTTATCAGGCGCTGTATCAGGCCGGGCTTTCCGTGCCGCAGGATATGGCGGTGATGGGGTACGATGATATTGAGCTGGCGCGTTATCTGGCGCCGCCGCTGAGCACCATTCATCAACCGAAGGATTCGCTGGGCGAGCTGGCGATCGATGCGCTGATCAACCGCCTGCAAAACCCGGAGCGCGCGCCCCAGGTGCTGGTGCTGACGCCCGAGCTGGTGGAGCGCGCTTCGGTGGGGCGCCGTTAACTGGCCGCCTTCGCTTCTTTCTTGCTTTCCTGGCCGCTGATCAAATTGCGGCCATCTTTCCTTCTCAGCAACATAAACACTAGCGCCGACGCCACGGTGACGATCCCCATGGTGATAAAGGTGTAATGGAAGTGGTCGATCATGGTGCCTAACGACAGGGATTCGTAAAAACGCAGCACCGCCGCGCTGATCGCCACGCCGAAGCTGATGGACAGTTGTTGGGTGACCGCCAGGACGCTGTTGCCGGCGCTGGCGTTGGCGTCGTTCAAATCCGCCAGGCTGATGGTGTTCATGGCGGTGAACTGGGTGGACATCGCCATGCCCAGCACGAACAGCGGCAGGATCATCAGCCACAGCGGCATGCCCGGGCTTTGCAGGGCAAACTGGGCGATCAGCACCCCGATGATAACGGTGATGCCGACCAGCGTTTTACGATAACCGAACCAGCGCAGCACCTGAGTGACGGTGGATTTCGCCATCAGTGAGCCGATGGCGGTTGGCGCCATCATGCAACCGGCGACGATTGCCGTGTAACCGAATCCCACCTGCAGCATGAGCGGCATTAAAAACGGCACGCAGCCGGTGCCCAACCTGGAGGCGACGTTGCCGGCGATGCCGACCGAGAAGGTGCGGGTTTTGAACAGGTCGAGACCGATCAGCGGCTGAGGGTGGCGGCGTGCGTGCGCGATGTAGCCGAACAGCATCACGAAGCCGCTGAGCAGAATGCCCAGCGAAACGTAGCTCGCCAGCACCCGCTCGCCAAACAGTTCCAGCCCGGTAGAGATCAGCACCAGACTCAGGCCGAACAGCATAAAACCAAGGAAATCAAAGCGGCGTTTGGGCGTGGTGAAGTCCGGCATGTATTTGCGCGCATAGAAGATGCCGAGCAGACCGATAGGGATATTGATCAGGAAAATCCAGTGCCAGGTGGCGTAGGTTACCAGCCAGCCGCCCAGCAGCGGCCCGAGAATCGGCCCGACCAGGCCGGGCATGGTGACGAAGTTCAGCACCGGCAGCAGTTCGCTGCGCGGGTAGGCGCGCAGCAGCGCCAACCGCGCGACCGGCATCATCATCGCGCCGCCGATGCCCTGCAGCACGCGAGAGGCGACCAGCACGCTCAACGTAGGAGACAAGGCGCACAGCAGCGAACCGAGGGTGAATAACGTGACGGCGAAGATGAACACGCGGCGGGTGCCGAAGCGGTCCGCCAGCCAACCGCTGACCGGGATCAGCATCGCCACCGTCAGCGTGTAGCTGATGACGGCCGATTGCATCGCCAGCGGCGAACGCCCCAGGCTTTGGGCGATCGCCGGCAGCGCGGTGTTGAGGATAGTGGCGTCCAGCGCCTGCATAAAGAACGCCATTGCGGCGATCCACGGTAGTCCTGCCATACTGCGCGCGGATTGGGTCATGGTCGGTCCTGGTTAAATGGTCGTCTGTCCCTCGTCTCTTTCTTCTATATATAAGCGGGGAGCGTGTCTAGTCTTTCTCTTTCAGCAGCACCTGGCAGGCGACGAGTGCGCCTGCGCTGTCTCCGGCGAGTATCGCATCGACGATAGCCTGATGATGGCGCAGCTTGATCACTTCATTGCCGGTGATGGCGCGGAAGTAGCTTTGGTACACCGAACTGAACAGGTTGGCGAACGAGGTCAGGAACGGGTTGCCGCTGGCCTCGTAGATAAGCTGGTGGAATTGGGTATCGACCTGGATCCAACGCTCGCGATCAAACTGGGTATGCAGCGCGCGCATTTCCGCCATCAGCCCCGCCAGCAACTTGGTTTGTTGCGGGCTGGCGTGGTTTGCCGCCAACGCGCAGGCCTGCGGCTCCAGCGAGGTGCGCAAGATAAGGAAGTGTTGCATCACCTGATCGAAGTTTTCCCGCGTCATCCACCAGGTCAGTAAATCTTGATCGAGGAAATTCCATTGGCTTTGCGGCATCACGCGGGTGCCAATGCGCGGGCGCGGCAACAACATGCCTTTGGCGGCTAACATCTTTACCGCTTCGCGCACCGCGGTGCGGCTGACGCCGAATTGCTCGCCCAGTTCCATTTCACCAGGCAGGATGCTGCCGGCCTGATAATCGCCTGCCAGAATTTGTTGGCCGAGTTTTTCTGCAAGCAGATAAGAAAGATTGCGTTGGGCGGCCTGTTGTTGTGCATTTAACGGCATGGCTGCGGATCCTTACTGACATCGTTATTTCTATTTTACTCCAGTGATCGCCAGCTTTTATGGCTGTTTACCTGAAAAAGTGACATTAATTCGCCGCTTTTTCGCCCTTTTGTTGAAAAAATCCGCGCTTGAAAAGTTTTTTGCAATTAGGGGTTGCGGCCTGCCGAGAACTCCCTATAATGCGCCTCCACTGACCGGGAACAACGACTGACAAGCCGCCGGGTCAGCGAGAAGAAAGCGAAATAAACGCTTGACTCTCCGGG
>NZ_JBAKGW010000007.1:0-321019 GCF_049065515.1 Serratia sp. SA088 | reverse complement strand
GATTACCTGCGTAGGTCAGGCTATCCAGCACCAGAATGTGGTCATTGGTATCATTAATGATATGCCGGGCAACCGCCGACCCAATGAAGCCTGCACCACCGGTAACGATAATTTTCATAAAATCCTCTAAAACAACGCCTAGCTTCGTGGGAAAATTCCCATCTCAATCATGTTGAACCGACATAAGAATTTGCCGCTAATCACAAAACCGCACCTTCCGTGAAAACAGCGGCAACGCACTCGGCAAATCTGCCGGTGCGCAGTAACGTTTTCTTATCCAATTCCCTTCCTTCACAAACGGGTTCCTGCCACATTGGCGATCAGCGGTACCCTTGCGGATTCTTTTGCTGCCAGTTCCAGGTGTCGCGCATCATGGCATCAATGCCGCGCTGAACTTCCCATCCCAACTCTTGTTTCGCCAGGCGCGCATCAGCCCAGAAGGCAGGAAGATCACCGTCGCGGCGCGGTAAAATTTGATAAGGAACGGTGACGCCGGAGGCTTTTTCAAAGGCTTGCACCATTTCTAATACGGAATACCCGACGCCGGCCCCCAGGTTGTACGCTTTGAACCCTTCAATCTTAGCCAGATGCCCCATCGCCATAAGGTGGCCTTCTGCCAAATCCATCACATGGATATAATCGCGTACGCCGGTCCCGTCTTTTGTCGGATAGTCTCCGCCGAACACGCCCAACTTCTCCAATTTACCGATCGCCACCTGAGAGATATAAGGCAAAAGATTGTTCGGAATACCGTTCGGATCTTCACCAATCATGCCGGACTCATGTGCGCCAACCGGATTGAAATAGCGTAAGGCAATAATGGAAAATTGCGGTTCCGCCTTGGCGAAATCCTGCAAAATTTGCTCAACCATCAGCTTGGAGGTGCCGTATGGACTCGTCGTGCCGCCAATAGGCGTCGTTTCAACATAAGGAACCGGTGAGTGGGCGCCATAAACCGTCGCCGAGGAGCTGAAGATAAATTGGTGTACGCCGGCTCGGCGCATTTCTTCCAACAGAACCAGCGTGCCCGCGACATTATTCTGATAATACTCAAGCGGCTTGCGCGTAGACTCACCCACGGCCTTCAAACCCGCAAAATGGATGACGGCGCTAATCTGCTGCTCGCCAAATATACGCTCAAGACATTCCCGATCCCGAATATCCCCGCGGTAGAATACTGCAGCCTTGCCGGTCAGCTGCTCAACGCGATGCAATGACTCTTCGGAAGCGTTACAAAGGTTGTCTAACACGACCACGTCTTCCCCGCGTTCCAGCAGACTCAGCACCGTGTGTGAGCCGATATACCCCGCACCGCCCGTAACCAAAATCGCCATAACCACTCCTCTCATGCTTCGCGTTATACATTAGTCATGCCCGCGGCGCGCCGCATTTGAACACTCGATATGAAGCAAACGCATCGGCTAAAAAACAACCTTTCAGCCAACAGGCCGATCTCAGGCGGGCAGTTCGGAGACATACGATAACGCATCTGAGGCAACAATACAGAAGTAAAGCCACATTTCAGAATTATTCTTAAGGCCGCGGCGAGCGGCGGCCGACATGCCCCCGTCAAGGGCTCACACACGCTCTCTCCCCGTAATGACTTCTCAAAAAAAACAAATAGTTATAGAAAAACTTCTTCCCGCTCGATTGATACTGAAAGTAAATAAATTTGCCGTGATTTTGACAAGTATGTACGATAAAAAACCAACTGAAGTCCAATTGATATTCGTGCTGAGGTAGGTTTAATGGAACGTCGTTCTCTACTTAAAAATAGTATGCTGGGACTTCTTGCTTTGTTTATCCCCGCCCGAAAAAGCGCGGCAGAAAATACCGTTATCAGCAATGCAATCGGTCAAAAAGATAAAATATCGATTACCAATGTTCTGATTGAAAACATAAAGCAAAGATCACGGGAGGAGAGCTATCTCTTGGTTGGGAATATCGGCTCGGACCCTAAAACCACACGGAACAGGATCCCTGTTTTCATTCAGCGGCAAGACGGCACATTAACCCCCATTCCTCAACCTATTCAGCTCGGTAGCGACGGATTGCCGGTACTTAACGGAAAGCCGATCGAGATATTCGCAAACAAACAGTTCTCGCTGGCGACTTACGATAAGGCCCAGAATCAACAACGCTACTACGCATCCATCACCGGCGAAAAGTTCGCGCGCTTAACCTCCGAAGCAAAAGCTTACACCATTGGCGATACGACGTTAGACCAATTATTGGCCATTGACGTCCAAATGTTCGGCGCGCATCCGATCACAGAACCGGGCTATGAAAACTTCGACAGCGCTCCCGCTTTTAGAGCCGCCATTGCTCACGCGGCGGCGGCCGGTGGAGGGACAATACACTTTACGGGAAAGTACAAATGCTTATCGGCCGGCGGCGAGTACGTTTTGCCCTACGATGACGGCAGCATATCACCAAAATTTTCTCGTCTTGCACTCGATAGCGATATGCAAGCAGAGGAAAAAATCACCATGCCGGTATGCCTGGATATCCCCTCAAACGTGCAACTGCGGGCCGATAATACGAAAAATAGCCACATTGACTTTGGCTGGAACAGGGAGTCGGGCGATATATCGACAAAACAAATGATCGGTATTGTTTTCCGCGTTTACGGGTACCCGCAAAAAACACGGATGAATACTTATGTCAGCAACGTTTCGATTGACAATTTTAGAATATTGAATGCTTTTATTGGATGGATATCCGACGGTGTGATGTTTGCGGAGTCACGTATCGGCAATATATTTTATTACAACTGCGGGATTCCCGCGATCGCTCAAGGGGTAGACTCCTGTAGCTGGGGAACTCAGACAATTGCCGGCAACTATGCAGGTATTGTCGTTGGTGGCATGTGGCTGCAAAGAAATAACGTTCAACTCGGCGGTGAATGGGTCCCACCATATCGTAACAATGATATTTACGCCCTAGGCTGGTGCGACATGCTCACCATCGATAGAATCGCCGTCGGTAATAATTTATCTTGGTCAGATCGACACCGCGCCATCGATAAGTTTTTCGACGATTATTTTTTCAAGTCTAAAAACTCAGCCACGACATCGGAAGGTGGGCGGCTCTCCAACGTCGGTATGGATCTTAAGACCAAGTCATCCTATGCCGAAAATAAATACCGCGGCATCGCCGGCCGTGCATTTATTAACTTCAGCCGCTACAATCGTGGAAACAATAACTTAATCATCAACGACCTGAAAGTTTACTTCCTGCAAAGAACGCCTATTTTATCGAGCTATGGGCAAGGCTCGATATATTACGGAGAGGTTAAGAACTCTTTTATCGAAAGAGTCGGGTTTTCTGACCACGCCAAACCTAACACTGAAGATAACCGCTTTTACGAGTCGGGTGTCGACGAGTTGAATAAAGATATGAAAACGCTCCCTGCACTGGTTTGTGAAGGTAGCCTCTCAGCAATCCGTGCTTCAATAGCAAGTTCGGTTTTTGCACCAATCAGCACAGTATCATTGCCAATCAATAATGTGATTTCTACTCTGCTTTACACCCACAATATCAGTACGGCGCTATCCTTACCCAAAGTGTCAAACAACGCATTGCGCTACCTGAGTTTATGGGATGGAAAAACCGGTGCGGTTATCGAGCGTGTTTGGCCGGGGAGATTTGAGTCGCAACCTATCGCCTTCGACGCCGAAGACAAAAACCCTGACCATCAGTTTAAGCATCGGGTGAAGAAATTTACGCCGGAGCTATACAACGGCAGTTCCGGCGATAAGCTCTCTCTTGCACAGGCCAAAGGTTCCTGCGTCTTCATGGCGGGGATCACCAAAGTCTTTATAGAAATCACATTACCGCCCCAGACCGACGGGCTGCAAAACGCCTTGACCCTCGGCGCTTTACCTAAAAATACCGATTCTCACTATGAATTCGGTTCAACCATGCCGATTTTGCATGTGATAAATGCGGCGCTAAAAAACGAAAGCGCACAGATTATGACGGCGGCTCTCAACGCGGATCGCCTGACCCTGAGCTATACGCAAAACGCGCAAAGCGATAAGAAAGTGAATATCCATGATCTGATGGGGGGAAGCGTATTGTCCCTGTGCCTTGAATACAATACCAGCTGGCACATGCAGTAACCATGCTGGGGCTTCCGCTATCGGGCAACCCCAGCATCTGCATCAGAATTTCAACGCCCTTTGGCAAAATACTGCGCCACGCGTTGCACGTCTTTTTCATCCAACGTGCCAGAGTCGCTCAACAGGGTGATCCAGGATTTGATGTAGGTGTACTTGGCGGAAGCCAAATCGCGCTGGGCGCTATAAAGCTGCTGCTCGGCGTTGAGCACGTCGACGTTGACGCGCTGCCCCGCCAACACGCTCTTGCGCGTCGCTTCAACCTGCGTGGTGGCCGATTTCACCGCCAGCTCGTACGCCGCCAGCTTCGCCTTACTGCTGATACATAAATTGAACTGCTTGCGCAGATCGTTCAACGTAGTACCGACCTGCGCATCCATTTCATACATCGCCTGACCATAACGCGCCGCCGCCTGACGTGTGGAGGCGGAGACCCCGCCACCGGCGTAGATCGGCATGCTGAGCTGTACGCCGATGCTGTTGGTGCGATATTTCTGGTTTACGGTGTTGTCGCTGCTCGAATCATTTTCAGAATGCGATGCGTAGAGCTGAACCTGAGGCATATGACCGGCCCGGTTCCTCTCCACATCGTACTTAGCCGCCTCAACGCCGTGACGCGACGCCGCCAAGGTGGGATTGTTTGCTATCGCGATCTTCTGCCATTCTTCGAACTTCGACGGGATCAGCGGCGCAACCTGGAATTTTCCAGGCCGCAGCGTTTGCAACTCATCCAATTGGCTGAGCGGCATGCCGATAATCACCTCCAAATCCCGCTGTGCGGCGTCCATCGCATCTCGCGCTTCGATCACCTGGGCTTCCGCCAGGCTGTACCGGGCCTGCGTCTCCGAAACATCGGTGATGGTCCCTTCCCCGGCGCTCATCAAACGATCGTTCAGCGCCAGTTGCTCTTTGTAGGCGGCCTTTTGCGCTTCCGCCAGCGCAATCTGATCTTTGGAATACGCCACCTCGACATAGGCTGAAATCACCCGCACCGCAAGATCCAGATATTTGCCGCGATAGCGCTCGTCCGACATCAGCGTTTGCGCCACGCCGGCCTTATAACGCGCATATGCCTCGTAATCGAACAGCGGTTGCGTCAGCGTCACCGAACCGGAGTAACTGCGATACTGCTGCCGCTTGGTGACCTCCGAAACATTGCCGAAGAAATCACCTTGCGGATACTTCTGCGTTTGCCAGTTGCGCGGTGAGTTTTGGTAATTCAGCGATACCTTCGGCAGCAGCCCCGCCCTGCCGATATTCTCATTTTCATCCCCGGCTTCTTTTTCTTTAATCGCCGCCCGGAAGGTCGGGTCCTTTTCTAATGCCAGCGAATATGCGTCTAAAATCCCTATCGAATAAGCCGGCGCAGACATCGCAAACAAAAGGGTGCCGATAGCGAGGGCGGCAGCCTGTCGTTTTGATTGAATCAAAATTATTCCTCGGTTAATGAAGTATGAGCGCGATCCAGAATAGGTTTAAACAGATAGCTCAACAACGAGCGCGATCCCGTTTTCACGAACACTTCGACCGGCATCCCCGGCTTAATGTCCTCTCCACTGAGCATTTTCATGCCCTCTGGAGATACCGTGACCTGCATCTGGTAGTAGGGTTCGCCATTGGTTTTATCGACCAAGCGGTCGGCTGAAACCAACGTTACCGTTCCCGGAATTTTCGGGGTCTTGTTTTGGTTGAAAGCGGTAAACATCAAATCCACCGGCAGCCCATTGTATACCTTGTCGATCAGATCGACTTTCAGACGAGAATCCACCACCAGCATCGCCTGGCTGGGCACAACATCCATCAGGTGGTCACCCGCTCCCACGACGCCCCCCAGAGTGAAAATATTCAGCCCGACGACGGTGCCGTCCACCGGCGAGGTGATCGCCGTATTGCCAAGATCGAAATTAGCCATATCCAGCTTGTTTTTATACTCACTGGCGTCCATTTGAGTTTGTGCCAGCTGCGTGCGGACTTCGCGTTGATAGTCGGCAAAACGCTGATCTATTCGCTGCTGAGACTCTTGCAGCTGCTTTTGCAATTGGCCGATGCGGCCAACAGTTTCATCAATACCGCCATTAACCTCTGCGAATTGGCGTTGGATTTCCAAATAACGGTTACGCGGCAAGTAGCCGTCGGCGGCCAGCTGTTTCATGCTGTTCATCTGTTCGCGCAGGCTGGCTAGCTGGATGCGCCTGTTGCCGTTGGAGTCCTGCAGCCCCTTCAACTGGAAACGCATGCCGTCCATCGATTGCTTGTAACCGTCGATCTCGCTTTGCAGCCCCTGGCGACGTGAAGTGAAAAGCTGCGTTTGCAGTGCAATAATCTCCGCCACCCGCGGCTGATCTTTAATCTGTTCAAACACAGGAGAAAACGCGATTTTGCTCAAACCATCGCGCTCCGCGAGCAGCCGCCCTTCGGTCGCCAGCGTGGTGTAGTACTGATCGCGCAACGATTCGACCTGCGCCTGCGCCTGCACCTGGCTGAGTTGAACCAATACTTCCCCGGCTTTAACCTTGTCGCCTTCCTTTACCGAGATGTTCTTGATGATGCCGCTGGCCGGCGCCTGCACCGTTTTCCGATTGCCGGAAACGGTAACGGAACCCGGCGACGCCACCCCTTTATCCAGCGGCGCGAACGCCGCCCAGATGAAGAAACCGAACAGCCCGATCCCAACGACCAACCATCCCATGCGGGTAAAACGCCGCTCGTCCTGCGGGATTTGCTCTGTGTACGAGTCTTGCGGCTCGCCAATATGCGTAGACATACCAACTCCTTTGATTGCAAGCGGCGCGACCGCGCCGCCAGGCAAGTTCACGGCTTAATTAATTTGAGTTTTTGGAATATTGCCGTCATTCGGCTCATTACTGACCGCCCGCACGGCCTGCGGCCCGCTCTGAGGGCGCTGCGCATTCGCCAATGCCTGAAGCACTTGCTGCGTAGGGCCAAACGCATTGACGTTCCCATTGACCAGCAGCAGCAGCTTGTTGGTCATCGACAGCAAATTGGTGCGATGGGTGATCAAGACCACCGTTTTATTGCGCTGCTTAAGGAACATAATGGCCTGATTAAGCGCTCTTTCGCCGGCGTCATCCAAATTGGAGTTGGGCTCATCCAACACGATCAACGCAGGGTCGCCGTACAGCGCCCGCGCCAGGCCGATACGCTGTTTTTGCCCGCCGGACAAGCCCGCGCCGCCGTTGCCGATAATGGAGTCATAGCCATGCGGGAAACGCAGAATCAGCTCATGCACGCCCGCCAGCTTGGCGGCCTCAATGACTTTCTCCGAATCCACCTCGTTAAAGCGCGCAATGTTCTCGGCGATCGACCCGGCGAACAGCTCGATGTCCTGCGGCAAATAACCGATATAAGGCCCAAGCTCATCTTTGTTCCACTGGTAAATATCGGCGTTGTCGAGCCGAACAATGCCGTCGCTCACCGGCCAAATGCCGACCAGCAAGCGCGCCAACGTCGACTTGCCTGAAGCGCTGGGGCCGATGATCCCCAGCACGTCGCCGGGCTCGACGGCGAAGCTGACGTTATGCAGCACCGCATCGCCCCGAGATCCCGGCGGCGTGGCGGACACGCCCTCAACCGAAACCAGCCCCTGCGGCCGCGGCAGCGACATGCCGGTTCCGCGTTCCGGATGTGTATCCAGCAATTTGACCAGGCGCCCGTACGAAAGCTTGGCGGCGCTGTAACTTTTCCAAACGTTAATCACCTGCTCGATCGGCGCCAGGGTGCGCCCCATCAGGATCGATCCGGCGATCATCATCCCCGGCGTGATATGCCCGTCGATAGCCAGCCAGCCGCCGAGGCCCAGCACCAGCGACTGCAAAGACAACCGCACGAATTTGGTGATCGACGTCACCGTCGATGCGCGTTCGCTGGCTACCCGCTGGCTGTTCAAAAAACGCTGATGCAAACCGAACCACCGGCGTTTAAGGTTAGGCAGCATCCCTAAGGCTTCGATCACCTCAGCGTTGCGCAAATTGGTGCTCGCCAAATTCGCCGACATAATCGACAGTTTGCTCGCTTCTGCCAGGGGTTGTTTGGAAACCATTTCGTTAATCACGGCCAGGGCAATCAGCAGCAATGAGCCGACCAGCGCAAACAACCCAAGCCATGGGTTGAACAGGAAAATCACCAGCAGATAAATCGGGAACCAAGGCGCATCGAAGAAGGCGAATAACGCGCTGCCGGTCAGGAACTGGCGCACCATGGTCAGATCGCCCAACATTTGCCCTGCGTCGGAAGACCCGTTTTTGAGATTAGATTCGTATGCAGCCGTATAAATGCGGTTATTCAAACGCATGTCCAGTTGGCTACCAATGCGGATCACCACCATGCTGCGCACATATTCCAACAGCGCCATCATACCGAACAGGCCCAGCATGATGAGCGTTAACATCAGTAAGGTAATTTCATTGCGCGAAGGCAGAACCCGATCATATACCTGGAGCATATAAACGGAGGGAACAAGCATTAATAAGTTAATAAAGGCGGTAAAAATGCCAACGGTCCAGAAGACTTTGGTGCGCGTTCGGATAACATCCGCAATTTCATTGCGCGGGATAAATTGGTTCACTTTCTTTCCTTACTTCACCTGCACTGTCAGCCAAATCGCATTGATTCGCATCGGTTTTTCGTATGCGACATCACCCCAAACATGCTCGAGACTGCAGCTGCTTTTTTTAAGCATAGATACAAAAAGCACATAACGGCAAGGCCGCCGCCAAAAAAACGCCGCCTATAGAAAATTTAGGAAAAACACCAGGATAGCTCCTTGTTAAATGCCGAAATGATCACACTCAGCTCATCGCGCCTCACTCGGTCCGTGACGGAAAAACGGGGGCGATACGTGCCCCCGTTTTATTTCACTTAACAGCAAGATTGATTATCAAGCGACTTCAGCCACAGGCGCATGAGCGATACCGTTCAGCGTCACCGTCGATGCGTAATGCAGCGTATCGACCAGGTTCAGGTGATCGGTATTTTTCAGGTAGATCACGCTATCGTTGGCATCCAATTTATGGTCATCATTGTTATCGATAATGATGTATGAATCGGTGCCGCCCGAACGTTCAACCCCAACTACGCCCACTTTGCTTCCCAGCGAGTCGTTGCCGCCGATGCCCAGCAAGGCCCCCAGAGCCCCAATCGCACCGGTAAGGATCCCGCCCAGCAGTGCGCTGACCGCGTTCGCCAGCACGCTTTCGGTACGGACGCCATAGTCGGCGATATTGTTGATGCCGGCGGTAGCGGAAATGGTCAACCCGGAGAGGCCATCGACAATGCTGTCCTGCGCACTGTTGAAGTCATTGATCGTCACGCCCGCCGCCGTGGTGCTGCTGACCAGGTGATAATCGTTGGCGCCCGTGCCGCCGGTGATGGTGGTGTTGCCCAGCACCGTGAAACTGTCGGCGGCGCTAGAACCGGTCAGCGCGAAGTTCGTGCCGCCCAGTCCCAGCAGGTTGGCCAGGGTGCTGCCCAGCGGCAGCAGCGCCAGCAGGTTATACAACACGCCCTGCCCGGTGCCGCCCTGGTTGAGCACCACATCAATGCCACCGGTATTGGCGGAAGCATCCAGCGTCAACAGGTTGTTGTAGCCCGACGCCACGGTCAGATCCAGATGATGATCGCCGGTAACGAAAATCGAACTGACCTGCGAGTTGGAACCAGCCAGATTCAAGATATTGCCGTGATCGCCGGTGCCGCCGGAGGCGATATTGATCGTGGACAGCGCAGTAGGGAACAGAACAGAGCTGCTGCTGTTCAGGCTCAATGAACCGGCATTAATATCGGTGGTGCCCGACGCGGTGAAGTTCACATTGAAGTGATCGGTGGCGTTTTGCCGGAAGGTGATGTCCACGCTGCTGGCTGCGGTGGCGTTTCCTGTCACCTCAAGCTGAGCAGAGTCGCCGCCGGCGGCGTTAATCACCTTGACTGCGCTGGCCAAACCGGACAACACAAAGCCTTGCGAACCGATATTGGAGGTTCCCGCCTGAACCAGAGTGCCGGCATTGACGCTGCTTTCCGTGGTCGCGTTGCCGGTCAGGATACCGAAGTCGAAAGTATGATCCGCAGTCGCGACGGCATTACCGCGGTCGGTCGCGGTTGCTTTGCCGATATAACCGCCCAGATCAATTTTCTCGAAGCTGGTGAAATTACTGGCATTGGTCGTGAAGGTTGTGGTACGGCCCAGGCCGCCGATGCCGGATGCCACCGTAGTCACGTTTTTGGTGATGAAGTTGGCGGAGATGGTGTCGATGCCGTTGCCGCCGTTAGCCTGCACGCCGGAGTTGACAATGTTCGCGGCACCTGCCGCGGCATTGCCCACCCAGGTCAGGCTGTCATTGCCGTCGCCCAGGTTGAACTTCGCCGCGCCGGTCGCCAGATTGGCAGTCGAAGTGACCGCCGCCTTGTCGTTGCCGGAGCTGCCGTTCAGCACCACGTTGCCGTTATTGACGGTGATGCCGACCCCAGGGTTAACGCCATCGGTCGACAGCGACACGATGGAAGCGGCGGTGCCGTTGATCGTCAGGTTGGCCAGATGATCGGCAAACGCCAGATTCACCGTCGCCGCCGCGTTGGCGTTCAGTTGAATATTGGTCAGAACCGCCGTTTCGGCGTTGCTCAACACATGGCTGCTGTTGGTGTTGACGGTACCGGTGGCGTTGCCGCCCGCAGCAGTAGTGGTCAGAGTCGCCGCCGTTTTGTAAACCAGGCTGGTGCCGATGTCGTATTCAAACGCGTGCTGCTGAGCAACCGTGGTGTTGTCCGTCGCCGTCGAGTTGCGAAGATCGTTGATAATAGCGGTGGTAATCGCGGCCTTGTCGGTCAACCCGCTATAGAGCGCCAGTTGCGCCGGTGTCGCGGCAACGCCGTGAACGCCGGTATACACATGCTGGATGAAGTCAGTGCCGGTCAGTTGAGCGCCTTTTTTCTGGAACTCGACGGAGGTCAACAATTTGGTGGTCAGCGAACTGAAGGTATTACCGTGCTTGCCAAGATAGTTGCTCCAGTCGTCCAGACCCTGCGCATCGACATCGCGCTGTGGCACGGCGAGGAAGATCGATGCAACTTGTTCACGCGCGGCCAGCCCCGCCAATTGTCCTGCGTTGTCCGGTGCCGTCTCGTTCAAGAAGAACTGCTGCGCCGCCGTATCGCCGGCGCCAACCGTGCCGCGCAGCCCGGTGATGATATTGACCAACACATCGCCTTTGGTGCCGCCGCCGCTGAGGATCGCGTTCAGAGCGGAGAGTTCGGTGCTGTTTGGTGCGCGCTCATACGCTTCGGTGAACACTTTGTTGATGAAATCGGCGTTGGACAGCGAGTTCAGCGCCGCGCGATCGGTGACAAACTTATTGGCAACCTGCGCAAAAGTCTGTGCCGAGGTGTTGATTTGTGTCCCCAGAGTAATGACCGTGCTGGTAACCGGATCGATCCCCGCCAGGTAATACAGCGCCAAGGCGTCCGATACGCCAGGGCCGGAACCGGCGGCGCTGGTGCCCGGATACAACACGTTATTCAGCTGTGCGTCGAAGTTGTTTTGAGACGTCAACGTGCCCGAATCGAACCCGTTGTAGTTTAACAAGGACGTCACGGCATCGGAGATGGCGTTGGTCAACGAGCTGCCGCTCAGAATAGCCTGAAGTTCCGCGGTGCTCGGCGAGCTGCCATAGACTGACGTGTAAATGGTCTGCAGGATCTCCACGTCGGTTTTAGACGCGTACAGCGCCTGACCGGCGCTGGAGTTTAACAGACTTGTAATGTACGCCTGGGCGGTAGTCTGCCCCTTCTCTATTTGGTTGCCAACACTATCAAATACACTTGGCGAGGCATTTTGCCCAAGCACTGCTAAAAGAAGCGCCGCCGCCTCTTTTTGATACACGAGAGAAGCCATAATCGTATCCTTAAACAAAATGGTTTTAGCTAGGCAAAATCAAATCTGATTTTAAAACCTGGCGTTAGCGATAAAAACGTTACCGCACAATCGAATACCTCGCGAAAAAACCCCCTTTCTTCGCATATAAAGAAAAGTTCAAAAAACGCAAGCTGTCAAGGAAGTGGGATTTTTATTATCAACAGAAAAAGACAGGATTAAAACCCATTAATATCAAATAGTTAGCGCAATTGAAAAAATAATTAATGTTAATATTAGATAGCAAATAGTTCGTGATAATATTAATGCATCTACTTAATGAAAAATGTACGGCAAGAAAATCTAACGAGCAAGAAAATACAATAAAAGCAATAAGTTAAGAAATAAAATAAAAAAAACACTGAGTTATCAACGCGTAACAAGCCTCAAAGCTTTGATTGCTTTAGTCATACAAAGAATAGCCAACAAAATAAAACCATTTAATTATCATTGAGTTGAATTTTCAGGCGAAGAAGGAACAACAGATGATGCGTTCCTATTTGTGAGGAACGCAATAAATATGAAGAAATAAATATAAGAGAGGCGAAAGGATCGGAGGTCGAGGTGGAATGCCGAAAAACGACAGGTCAGACAAGCAGAGGAGAGTGTGATGGCGCAGCGTTTCATACTGCGCGTTAAGAGATGATAGGGTCAGCTTACTTTTTCCCAGTGGTGATGTATTGCTTGCACCTTGGATGATAGCCTTTGAAAAAAGTAGAGATAATATGAAAAACCAAATAAAAATCAAGGCTAAGCACCGCACGAACGAGTGACTTTACAAGGCCTTTAATATAGGACTTATCGGGATAGTGCCGCGCAGACAGTATAATGTCATACAGGCGCTCCCTTTTCGTATGCTCGCTCAGCGTCCCTTTCTGCAAACGGGACAAAGAGTGGTTTATAGAAGAAAAACTTGTAAAGGTAAAAGGAACGCCTTTAGCTAAAAGCTTTCGCATATTTCTGAACAAGCTATAGTCCACGCCATACAACGCATAGTGATTATCAAAAATAGGCATGTGGGCAGTTCGGAATTTATCAATAAATTGGCGAGTCAAGATCAAGCCTGAACCGATAGAGGAAACGGTGCCAACATCAACAATTCTCATTTCCAGGACAGGAACGTCGTCTTCGACCGGATACTGAACAACCCCCGATTCCAGAGAGCCATCCGTTGCCACAATCTTAGGCACTTCAACGTCGTATGACACATCATCGTCAACAAGACGGGATATAAAACTTTCTGTCACTTCAGTGTCATCGTCGAGAAACACATATTTTTGCGCATTCGGATGCGCATCAATAAAGCCGTTATATGCAATGCTAAGCGGCATATTCTCGGTTTTGTTCATCAACTCGAAAGTGTGAAAACCCACTTCGAGCTGGTGATAAAAATCGCCACTATCACTCAGAACCGCTGGCCCATTATTTATTACGACCAAATCAAATAAAGAGCAATCAAACTTTAATAACGAAGATAACGTCGTTGAACTAGCCAGCTCCTTACCATAAAGAATCACTAAAATGCGAGCTTTTTCCATCGCAACACTCATTATTACCTCTCAAGATAGCGCCTGGTGTCATTATCTTCAATAAAAAATAAATTAATCTTCAGACCACTATAGTACAATTAAGCACCGAACAATCGACGGGAGGAAAACCATTCCCTAACCTGTGAATAAAGAATGGAACTTATCCTCTTAAACTTATGCCTTATCAGAGTGAAGTACATCTTTTCCGAAGACTTTACTCAATTGAACTCGCCAGTCAAAGACTTTTTCAGCATATTCACGCAGTGTCCGGCTTTCAAATTTCGATTCATAAAACCAAGTGACAATGTCTGACATATCAATGGGAAGATCGTCAGCGGAGCACTGATAATAATAACCAGTGCCCAAAAAGGAGTCATCCAAATGGCTCTTAATAAATGGAATGCCGCGTGCACAATACTCTTTCGACTTAAGGGAGCAGTTGTAATCATTGCCACTCCGGTGGCGCCCCAATGAATCTACAGCGATATCCATGGAGTCAAAGAGAGCATCCAGCTTTTCACCGTGCATCGAGCCGTGAAATATAACCGAGTCCTTCACACCCAACTTCTGAGCTAACTCCTTCAGCCTTTGAAGTTCGCCGCCGTCACCCGATAGCGAATTACCCACAATATGGAAGGAAACAGGAACAGCGCCATTCATTTTCTGGTACTCAGCAATGCCCGTAATAACACGGTCATAACCATGCCAATAGGCCAGCTGCGCTACGCCAATGAAATTGATGCCTTCATGTGCGATATGCTCTTTCACGCGCACCTTATTGAGAGGAACAGAGTTGAAAATCCTGATGGCCTTGACCCCCCATATATTGTCCCGCTGTGCCCCCATATAACTGATAACATCAATTTTCTTTCTAAAAATCAAAGAGAAGAAAAGCAAGTATAAATTATAGCAACGGGATTTAAAGGTTTTGCTTTCTTGAATAAATGGGAAAGTGGGTATCTCAACGATAAGATTGCTGGCAAATGTCTTTTTCAACGAAAAAACCAGCGGATAGGAGAATATTTTCAATGAAGGATATGGCAGCCTTACATAAGCATAATCATAATAATCCGCTTTCTTTCTAATGTATTTTATCACCGAAGAATAGAACAACATCCCCTTGTCTTTCTTCAGTGGAAAGCTGTCTCTCTGATTAGAATCAATATTCCAAACCGTCATCCCGGTCTCTGTCATATAAATAACGTCGACATCAAACCCTAGCGAATGCATTGCGTAACATTGGGCCATGATCTTCTTGGCAACGCCGGTCGCCATTTCACCAAGATCGATCAATGAAATATAAACTATTCTTTTACCGTTCATAGTTACGCTCACAACGCGCTCCCGCCAAAAATAGCCTCAAATCTCTTATTATAGTTATCAGCATAGAAAAACTCCATATTCTTACTGACGACCTGGGGATCAAAACCATATTCTTTATTAACAACTTTCTGCATGATTGATGAAAGAGTAGCAACATCTCCAACCGGGAAGATAAATCCATTTTCGCCATCATCGATAAAATCCCTGGGGCCAGTTTTACAATCTGAACTAATGCAAAACACCCCTCGAGACATTGCTTCACCAAGTACGGTTGGCAGCCCCTCGAATGCGGAAGATAACAATAATGCGTCAGGTTCTTTCACTACACTCCACGGATTATCATGCCAACCTTGGTGAATTTTAACCGTTTCCGTGAGGTTATGCTTCTCCACATAATCCCGTATAATTTGGCCGTCAGCACCGTCGCCTATCAAATGAACCTTGAAATTCCCTTTAACATGCAGACTGGCATCAATAATATCCTTAATTCTTTTCTGCCCTTCAAAGATAAGCCGGCCAACGTATACAAAATCGACATCATCTTCAATATGCTTTTCTTTCTTTATTATTTCTTGGCGCTCGAACGGATTAGGGAAATAAATAATCCTATCTTCTGCAACACCAATCTCACCAAGCTGGCTGCATATCTCTCTGCTAATGCCAAGACAATAGTCAGCATTTTTGCACAGTGTGAAATCACCGAAGTTAGATGTGAGCGAAAAGTGCGGCCACGCATAAATGCGGAATTTTAATTTAAAGATCTTCCGCAACTTGCTCAAGTAAAGCGCCTGTGCTGGCCCAGTGCAAATAACATAGTCGAAATGATTTCTAATCAAAAAATATGCCATGTATGTAACATGAAGAGAAAAATTAACTAACCGACTACCGACACTGAACGGAAATCGATGCGCTTTCATCGTGGATAGCCAATCTTCTTTCCCGCGATGGAATCCTATTTTCTTGTTATTCTCTCCAATATTCTTATCTCCTCCTGAGAGGGAGACAACGGTGAGCTCCATATCCTCCCTCTCTTCGACCAGGCTATTCACACGTTGAATAATCCGCTCGACACCACCATTCCCGGACATATAAGAGGTAACAATTAATAATTTTTTACGTTCCATTCCAACCCTCAATTCATATATTCATATGGCTTAAAAAAACTTAGGGCCATAAACTGGCGGTAACAGTAAGCCATATTTAGTAACTCATGATTTTGAGTCATAAAAGCTAGTAAGCGCCATCGCGTTTTAAAACAACGCCGATCGTTTTAAACAGAATCGCTATATCGTTCCACAATGCCCAATTCTTCACATACCAGGCATCGAAATATACTCGTGTATCATAATCAATATCATTACGACCACTCACCTGCCATAATCCCGTCATGCCGGGTTTAGCCATAAGGTAATAGTCGACATCGCCGGCATAACGCTCCAGCTCAGCCTCTATCACGGGTCTTGGGCCAACCAGGCTCATTTCACCTTTCAGCACATTCCATAATTGTGGCAGCTCATCCAGGCTGGTTTTGCGAATGAAATGACCAATTTTAGTGATGCGCGGATCGTTTTTCAGTTTAAAGTCTTTGTCCCATTCCTTTCTGGCTTCCGGATCGGTACTCAGCAAATTCTCAAGCACTTCCTGAGAATTCATGACCATCGAACGGAATTTCAGGCACTTGAATTTTTTGCCATTATGCCCTATGCGCTCATGCCCATAAATAGACTTACCGCCATCTCGCGAGACCTTATAAGCCAAAAATGCCAGCACGGGGGAAAGAAGAACAATAATCGATGCCGAGCCAATAATGTCGAACAGACGTTTAACGATGCGCGAGGAGCGCTTAGCCAAATTATTGCTGACCCGTAATATCATCACTTCATGGCTAAAAATAAACGACATATCGGTGCCGTACAATGGCACACCGCGCAACGTCGGAATGACGGATACTGAACGGCAGTTATGCTTGGCGAGATTTTTCAACCACCAATCACGCAGTGCATGTTCTTCAAACTCCAGCGCCACAATAAACTGGGTACTTTCAACGTTAGCGATTCTCCAAAGCTGTTCTTCAGAATCGATAACCGGAACGCCAGCAACCACCTCGTCACAAGGGCCCGTGCTGCAAACAAACGCAGAGACGCGGAACCCCAGCACTTCCTCACTCTGTAACGCCGCGTAGGCCTCAATCGCATTGCGGCCAGAACCAATGATGATAGTGTGTTTTTTCCACAGCCCTAATTTATTCAGCATCCGTTTAGTAATAATGCGTCCAAGCGGAACCAGCACCAAAACAAGGACCCACGTCATCATCCATACAAGCCGCGAAAAATTCCATTTTGAAAAAGCCACCAAGGATAAATCGAGAACGGCAAATATTAATAGCGTTCTGACCACCTCTTTCAACTCAAACCAGAATGGCTTTCTATATGTGTAATGCCGGAGACGGGTCCAAAACCAAACGACACAGATGAGTGATAGTATGAAGTGTGAAAGAATTCTTACATGATAACCGTCTGAAAGAAGGAATATACCTGGATCGTCGATAAGTTTGTAGACAAAGAAGTACGCCAAATAAATTGAAACATTGAAGAAAACTAGATCTGAAACCAACAGTGAAAATTTAGAAAAAAAACTTTTAAATATCCCGCTATTGTTAGACATTGGATCTTACCATCCGTAAAAAGATTCTTTATATGAAATATATTGAGCTCGTGCTTATATAAAAAGTACGCATCTGAACACTCAACACATATCCAGACAACGGGTAGAATATTACTACGATGTTAAAACACATAGTACTACACCGCCATCAGTGAAAAACGCAGAAATTTATAGAGTCAAATATCGTTAGTAGATGATTCTTTTATCATTATTGAACAAGCTCCATTTTTCATGCACATAAGCGCTTATTTCCCCCTGAAATCGCTCAACCGAAAAACGAGATGCATTATTACGGCAATCCTGGGCAACAAATTTATCGAAAACCTCTTCAAAGCGCGCGACCGCATCCACTACGGCAGAAACCGACTGTGACTCAAAGAAAATGCCCGTCGGGTTATCCACACCATACGGCCGCACGGTTTCCAAGACACCTCCCCGTCCGTATGCAATAACTGGAGTGCCGCATGCCTGCGCCTCAACCGGGGTTATGCCGAAGTCTTCTTCGGCGGCGAATACAAAAGCCTTCGCACGCTTCATATAATCATCGAGCACGTCATTATCTTGGTAACCCAAAATCTCAATATTACTTTTCGCCTTATTCTTTATTTTCCCCATTTCAGAACCGTCGCCGATAACAACCAAGCGTTTATCCGGCATGGCCGAAAAGGCTTCAACGATAAGATCAATACGCTTGTAAGGCACCATCCTGGATGCCGTCAGGTAAAAGTCCTCCTTGAGCTCATGAACAGTGAATCTCTCCACATCTACAGGCGGATAGATAACATCCGCATCACGCCCATAAGCTTTTTTGATACGTCTAGCAATAAATTTGGAGTTCGCAATCATATGGTCAACACCATTTGCAGTTCGGTAATCCCAAAGGCGCATTTTGTGTAAAAACCACTTGGCAAACATTCCTTTAACGCCGCTATCTAGACCGGACGCTTTGAGATAGTGATGCTGCAGGTCCCAAATATAGCGCATTGGAGAATGAATATAGCTAATATGCAACTGATCGGGTCCGGTGAGAACGCCCTTAGATACCGCATGACTGCTTGAAATAACAATATCATGCTCTTTTAAATCAAGTTGCTCGACGGCATATGGCATCAATGGGAGATACAGCTGATAGTATTTTTTCGCCAATGGCAGCTGCTGTATGAAAGTGGTCTTAGCCTTTTTCCCTGAAAAATCGCGCCTATCCGTTTCGGACAAAAAGTCGATGACGGCGTATAAGTCGGCACATGGATAAAGATTTAAAATTTCCTTGAGAACACTTTCGGCACCGCCTTTAGTTACTAGCCAATCAGAAACAACCCCTATACTTAATTCACTGCAAAACATCATTATCCCCAAGCATGCTCTTCCCACATGCAGACTTTACCAGCATCAAAGGCAATCTCATCAAGAAAGCGCGTTTATTATGCTGTTTAAGCATGATGCAGAGCTCTCCCAAGAAAAACGCGCAGCATTTTTATAACCAGCCTCCACAAACCGATGACGTCCCGATTGATTTTCAATGGAGGATTTTAGCGCATTAACCAAAGAATTTCTGTCATACGGATCAAAATAAATGACGCTGTCTTGCAGAACCTCAGGCATCGCCGCCGCTGATGAGGCAATCACAGGGCACCCCGATGCCTGCGCTTCGAGCGGCGGTATGCCAAAACCTTCGTAAAAGGAAGGAAAGACAAACGCAAATGCGCGACGATATAGTTCAGATAAGGTGTCATCATCGACCCGCCCTAAAAACTCAACGTGATTGATCGACGTGGATGATGCAAGAATGCTTTCCACACCTTGATAGTTTTTGTGTTGGGCCCCGACTATTTTGAGCTTGAAGCCCAAACACTCAGGTAAACAAGCGAAGGCCGCGATCAATCCTTCGAAATTCTTGTGGTATTGCTGCGAAGCAACGGCCAAGAAATATTTTTCTGGTGCATGATTCTCTTTAGCCTGCATCTGCGGGTGAAAAAGGTCACTGGCCGCATTGTAAACGACATAGCAATGCTCTTTCGGTAAGTTAAAGAAATGTTCTAGCTCACTTTTGGCAAACTGACTAACCGTTAATACAGCCCTACTGCTGGCAATCAATCTCGGTATAATAAAGTTATACGCCCCCCTGAATTTGAAGCTATAACTTTGGGGGAAACGTTTATAAGCGACATCATGCAGCGTAATTACTTTGTTCTTATAAAATAGCGGGGCAGTATTACAAAAGTTAACCAACAGAGGGTTATCGATATCTCGCAAGTATGAAGGGAGATCATATTGCTCCCAAAAATGCCCGCTATTTTTTCCTATTACTTTGACATTAAGGTGCTTTGTAACTTCATTATGTTTAATTTTCGCTGGGGCCAAAAAAACAACATCATCCCTCTGCTCACATAATTTTTGGCTAAGTTCGATAGCAAAACGCTGAACGCCAGTCACCTCTTGGGAAAAAAATCTCGCGTTTACATATAGCATATGATTATTCCTGAGCACTCATGCATATCACAAACGGCAAGCAGAATTTAGCGCCATTCTCGCCACAATGTCCCCATGAAATGATCTAGCGACTTCCCATAACCTGTGCCAAATCCCGCTACTGGCGTGAAAGTTATCTCACCAAAATAAAGTTTTCCATGATAAATATACCAGTCAATTCGAACATAATTGAAATCCTGGGCAAGCTTTTTACTTAATGAAAGAGCCAATTCAAGATTTCTTAAATCGAGCGCCACACATGTATTTTGAGATTCAGACTGTTCGAACGTTTTCTCGAAATTATTGACGTAAAAATGTCTAGTCAGTGAGCCAGAAAATCTGTCATTAATAATCTGCAAGACAAAATCGAAATCACCATCATCTTTTTTGAAAAGATGAAACTTGTAGTCTGTTAATGCAACAATACCATCACCCAGCAACTTTTCAACAAGTATTAAGGGAGAGATATACCGATAATGTATTTCACGCTGAACATGGGAGAAATCAGTTTGCATCCAACGACGGCTAACAGCTAAGATATCGTTCAGTTCGGCTGCAGAAACCGGAGGATGAATAATTTTATACATCCCGGCGCCATGGTTGGGTTTAACAATGACACTGTTCGTTGTCCAATTGAATTTTTTTAGCTCTTCGGGATCTTCGGTTACAAACAATAACGGAATTAAGTATTGCCTGCCAATATTCTCTTCTATATAACGTCGAACTCGATATTTATCGGCCAACTCGATAAACAAAGGCACATTCATCTTGAAATTCTTTCGATAAAGTACCTTTTCATTGAAGGTCTTGGGATTTTTTATATTTGGAAAGCGGCCAAATTTAAGCGTATAAACACAAAAATCCTGGACATACCAAGGCAGTGTTTTCGATATTTTCTTTATACAATCCCGAATGGACATTTAAATAGCTCACCAAAATTAATTTATTAACCCTCAGGAATCTGCTCCACTTTCTTTATCTGACCGCCTACTTTCCCGTTGTATAAGCAAAAGTCCCAATAACATCAGAAGTTTTACAAGAGTCAATACAGGCATTGGATAAGGCTGTACAACAACACAAACAAAGCCGATAATCCAAATCAAATTAAAACAAATTGGCGTCGCATACTGATAGTTCTTCAATTTTATATTGACAACAAATAGACGATAAGAAGCCAGCGCCGCAGTAATCAACATGACTATCAATCCGACAATGCCGCTATTTTTAATTTGCGTGAGCAATGGCGTTTGGATGCTGCGTTTATATTCAACTTCGCCATTTGCATCCATGTCTATTCTTTTTATCTCTCCCTTGTCTGCCACTCCCGTAGGGGACAGATAAAGGCCTCCATGCCCTATACCGATGAGATTTGCAGGGAGGTACCTTCCTGTATATTCCCAATAGTCGTGCAGTTGACTCGCTCGGGTATTCATTGCTTTACTGGTGAATATTTTAATCGCCGACGGAGTCAAAGCAGCCGTAATAATCAACAATAATATAATTCTTTTTCTTGGCAACTGCCGGGTCACAAGTCTGAAGAAAATCTCATACAACAAATAAAGTACAGAGATGGCAAAAAGAAATTTATACACATTGAGCAACATGCCAATGGCTATAACCACCATTATCATAAGGGATAAACTGAACCGCTTCTTATTAGCAAAAAACAAAGAAACAAGCACGAACAAATACAGAGTGAAGTAGTTATAGATATTATCTTGGTCTATTATACTGACCTTCACCCCATATCGTTCCCATACATAATCCGTGTAGATATAGGTTCCAATCAGCCCAGAAATAAAGTTGATAAAATCTATCGCACATAGAAATAATAATAAAGGACCAAACCTTAACTTACCAATGTCACTGCTCGCCCTGAAAAAAACAAGCATTAGAGCGATAAAATAAACGATCCCACGGGCATAGAGCAATTGATTCCTGACACTTCCCACCCCGTCCAGCGCCACATGAATAATGTAGCCAAGCAATGAAAAGGAAAATAAAATCGTCCCTTGGACGGCGGTCAACTTAATGAATGGAGAGACTCGCAAGAATAAGGGACTCGGCTTTATTCCTTTGTTCATCGCCCATTGGACGAGACATACAGATAACATGGCCAGAAAGAAAATATCAGCCGATGAAAACAGCCCAATAACTTTATAATGATAGATAAAGGTTCTGGCTATAGGGATGTTAAAATCATGGATAGGCATCACCATGATATTATATGAGGAATATGAAAATATAATATAAGTAAACAGCAAAAAGGCAAATGAACGGTTGAGTTCATATTTTTTGTAAAAAAAATAAAGAATAATAAGTGCAGCAATAAGAAAGCCGATAAAAAAAATAGAATCTAGCACCACCAGTGAATGAGGTATATATGAAGGATCAATATCCGTTTTTGACACGGTCATACTCTGCAATATACTCCTGGGTGATTGTCTCAGGTGAAAAAACTTCACGAACTGAAGGGCTGACTGCGCGGCTTTCCTTTTTCATAGCGAGTAACTTTTCGTATGTAGGAGTACCTGTTAACTCCGAAATTGTTGGTGCAATATCAAGCATTTCGGTAATTCCACCAACAGAGGAGACCAGCACAACCTTATTGGCAAGTGCACACTCAATAACCGTACGCCCGAAGGGTTCGCGCCATTTGGTTGGCAGTATGACGATGTCCACCTTCGCCAAAAAAGCTGGTAAATCAAGCCGCCCTAAAACATTAACCTGTGCAGCGGAAGCCAATGCCGCCAGGTGACGCTTTTCTTCATCTGCGTAATCACCTGCCGCAATCGCCATGACATTCTCATTTTCCGCTTTTATTGCCTGAGCAAATTGACAAAATATATCAAAGCCCTTCGCAGCACTTAATTTCCCAATAAAACCAATGCGCAAAGGCTCTGTGCATTCAGTATCATCCGATACCGGATCGATAGCGACTGCATTATAAATTCGTCTTTTTAGGGCACGGGGAAAAAAACCATTGGCGAGATGAAACTCTTTTATAAAATCGCTGATACCGACAAAAGTATTTACTTTCTTGCTATGAAATCGCCTAAAAAGCGACCAAATCCAAACGCCATAGCTGCGTGGGTCCTGATTGCTCCCCTGCTTGAATAGCGTAGAATTCGGATGAAAAAGGTAATAGTCTCTTGCCGTATGAAGGATTTTTACTCCTCGCTTCTTTGCAGCCCCCCAAACGGCAACAGAGAAACCGGCCAGGTTATTGGTGTGAACAAGATCTGGCCTATACATATCTAATTCATTACAGAACTGAAGATATGAAGCCAGATTGTAACTATCAATAATGTGCCACAACCCACGCTGCAGTGACGATCGTTTCTTATTATCGAATGGCCAATAGATATTTTTCAGCGGCAGATAAACAACTTCAACACCGTTGATGATGCTGCACTTCCGATAGGGTTCGGCATGAAAAGTCAAAGCTCTCACCTGGTGCCCTAGGGCGACTAAACTCTCACACAAAATCTGAACCGAGATTTCAGCTCCGCCGACACGATGAGGCGCATATAACGTATTTGCCACCATGACTTTCATAGCCTATCTCACTGTTATCAGATTAAGTCAATACCACTAACTCGTCGTTTTTTACTAATCAAAGTCTTAACTAAGCATCGCTATTCTTTATCGCTAAGAAACATACCGAGCTGAATTTATCCTTTATAGAGATTGAATGTTTGCTCAATCATTTTTTTCGAAGTGAAATTATTTTTATAGAAATCAATCGCATTTTCTTTCATTTTCTGCAGATCTTCTTTGCTGAGACTACTTAATATCCTGCAAGCTTCATCCACATCGCCAACCGGGAACAAAAAGCCTGTGGTTCCTTCTAGCACAACCTCTGGCAATGAACTGCATCGTGATGCGACGACAGGCAATCCGTAGCTTTGCGCTTCGACGGCAACTAACCCGAATGATTCCCAACGACTGGGCATTAGCAAAACATCGGCTTCCAAATAATATTTTGCCATGTTTTCTTTACTTACCCAACCTGCGTAATCGATATTTTCAACCTGTGCAAGTTCTGGATTTGAATGAACTCCGCCGCCAACAACGGTAATTCTACATCCATTTCCAATCTTATTGGCAACCTGCTCAACGATATCAATTCCCTTTTGAAAATCTAGCCGACCGACAAAGAGAATATTCAGGCCATGATGTTCATCGTCCTGCTTAACATAGTTTTCGACGGTGGTACTGGGAGGTTCTACACCATTATAAATGACAGTGAGCTTATCTTTATTTACCCCCCACCTTACAGCTTCATCATATTCATACTGACTTACACAAACGATCACATCCGTCTTATGGGACAAAATTTTCTCTATTATCGCATAGACTTTCTTCTTCTTATCACTTGTATCCATCAAGAAGGAGAATGCATGCGGACAATATATTACTTTAGGGCGGCCGGGCAGGAAAAACAATAATCCCCGACATATAAAGCCAGCGAAGGAGCTATGGATATGCACGATATCAGGGCGCTCATTTCGATAAAGCCGGACAAATCCAGCCGCCAGGGAAAAGAAAGACCTCATGTTGCGTCCCGAACGCTTGAAAGTATAAATTTCTGCCTTTGAATCTTTGATTTCTTCGCGTTGTTCTTCAGGGACCAGGCAAGTTACATTGAAATTTTTCGTGTCTTTTGTCAGCTGCCTTAAAATTGTTGCCACTCCACCTTTAATGGTTTCAGCTACATGCAATATTTTTTTCATCCGGTTAACTCACGATTCATTGAAGTAGTTCTTCATAGAGGCCATGTATCTTTTCACCAGTACGCCCTGAAAAGAAAAATTCATTGCGTTTGGACTCGCTGATGTGAATCAGTTTTCTTTTGCCTAAGCTTATCTCTTCAAGAATGTCAGCCAGTTTGTCCGAATCCAGCTTATCAAACAAGTAACCGGTTTCACCATCAATTACCACGTCTTTCAACCCGTTAATGCTCGTGGTAATTACAGTTCTATTTCTTACCATTCCCTCAATGGCCACTAAACCGGCTTGCTCCCATAATGAAGGCATGATAATTATAGGTACATCTTTCAGCAATATCCAAGGAGATTCAGAGTACCCTTTAAAGATGACCTTTTCCGATAGTCCTAACGAGTTAGCCTGTTTTTCTACGTCCGGACGATCTTCCCCATCTCCAATCAACAGTAACTCAAAATCAATACCTCGTTGATTGATTTTCCCTAACGCATCAATCAACGTCGGCAGTCCTTTCTGTTTTGTAACCCTGCCGATAAATCCCAACTTTAATTTATCGTGGTTATTCAAGGAAAGCTCAGAGTAAACCTCACTCTCATCAGGGGCGGTGGTTCCGTTATAAATCAACCGTATATTCTTCTTTTTTCCATTCCTGGAAATCTTTCCGTATGATTCTTGCGATAGTGTTATATATCTATCGGCCATAAAGGAGAAGTGCTGAGAAACATCATCATAGTTAGCTGTTGGGCCGCCGTGCCCTGTATGAACAATCTTGAAATGCCCACCCAACAGTTTGGCGCCAAAAGCCATGATTAACGAATAAATAGAATGTGTATGAACGATATCAGGCCTAAACTCCACCACAGCTTTTTTCAAGGCTTTTATATTGCCAAGCAAATCTTTTTTATTCTTCGCTGAAGGGTTGTCAAAAAGTGTTATGCCGGTGTCGATAAAGTTTTGTTTTCTGCGCCCCTCACTGCAATCGGCCAGGATAGACACCATCACGTTCTTCTCATTTATCAAGTAGTGACTTGTTTTAAGAATGACATCTTCTGTCCCTCCCGCATCCAATACAGGAAAAACATTCATTACCTTTTTCACTTTCATCTTTTCTTCAGTCTGAATGGCAATTGACATAAAATTATTTTATCCAAAAATAGAATGGATAATCCCCAATCCAATCATAGTTTGTCCAAAACTCGTATCCTGTTGCACCGCCTAAACCACCACTCAATGGCCCTACGGACATAAATTTATAGATAAAGTAGAGGATCAACAGCATTCTATATATTGTCGATATCTGTGAAAAAGACAAGAATAGCAAATACCCCATCAAGAATACGGACATCACCATGAAAAGGCGGTCCGATGCCATTGGAATCGGTAACAACAGAATATATGCAGCCCCGCCCCACAAAATAAAACTTCGCCATTTCTTTAGATTTTCATTTTTATCAAAATAAAAACTTCCCGCAGCAATCATTATCATAAGGGAGAAGAAAAACGCCAAAAGATTAATAGTGGTATCTTTATCCAAATAATACTGAAACTTGAAGCTAGCCACACCCAAAAGGTTTTGTGCAACAATCGCACCTACTAAGAACTGGAAGGATATAACCAATAACACAATAAAGCCCAGACCTATAACTTTAGGTCCGGTCTTACTTCCAGAAAAGATTCTTATTATAAAATAGATTGGGATAGAGGTTAAATGCGTAAATATCGCAAGTGCCGTGAAGAACGTTGATTTTATCTTACTTCTACTTAAATAGCCAATAGCAAGCAGCAATATGGAGGTGGCTAGCCCCTGTCTGATTTGAACTGACAATGCCAACAAACCCATAATACCAAGGGCAGAAGCAGCACAGAGGTTTTTCTTATTTTTACTAATATGTTCTAAGCCGAACTTCTCCAACCATATATAATATATAATGTACGGAAGAAAAACGAACACACTGGTGAATATATCTTTTTCAACAGGCTTTTCTGTAAAGAGGGCCAACAGTTTGAATAACCCTCCCAAGACAAACTCCCACCCTCCCGAATAAGAGCTGAAATAATCGGCCCCATAGAATATTCGTCTATATACAGGATAATAAACAAAAGTTATATCATCGCCCAATGCACCATTGAAGTTACGAGAGCCTATATATACAGTGCCTGAAAGGACAATCAGAACACCCAGCAATCTCCTTGTAAGATTTTTTACCTCTGGCGACATAGCCAACACAATGAGAGAAAGGTAATAAGAGATAAAAGGTGATATGGTAAAAACCAGCCATAGAAATATGGCTGTAATAAGTATGAAGTTGTTATATCTATACCCGCTATCAACAGGGCCGTATTTATATTCTCTCATATTTGATTAGCCATATCTTCCTAAAACTCTGCTCATGTCTTATCGCATGTATGTCAATACGGCTGATAACTCGCTATCAGCCGTATTTTTGCTATTACTTATACGTATAGTCGTAGCTATTGTAACCGTAAGTATAATAGCCGGAGGTTTTCTTAACGATGGCATTGATAATAACACCCTTCACATCAATACCATTCTGTTCGAGCCTCCGGATGGAAACATCCACCTCTTTTGGCGTATTCACGCCAAAACGAGCCACCATCAGTGTTGTTCCTGCATTTTTACCTATGATAGCCGCATCGGTCACTGCCAGAATTGGCGGTGTATCCACTAACACTAAATCATAGTTTTCGCTCGCCCACTTCAGAGTTTCATTGAAACGCGCATGCATTAACAATTCAGAAGGGTTCGGAGGTACCTTGCCGCGGCTGATAAAGTCGAAATTAGGAATCGGCGTCTGTTTTACGGCGCTGGCAACAGCGAGTTTGCCCGACAAAATATCAGACAAGCCATCAGTGCCACTGGCATTAATCAGTTCATGCGCATACCCCTTACGCATGTCACCGTCAATGAACAATACCTTAATTCCTGCCTGAGCAACTACCCCTGCCAGGTTGGCGCTAACGAAGGTTTTACCGATGCCAGGACTGGCGCCAGTAATGATCAAAATGTTGTTCTTCGCTTCCATCATGGCGAAATGCAGGCTGGTGCGAAGACTGCGGATCGCTTCAATCGCCAGATCGGCAGGGTTGCCGATAACCAGTAAATTATCGGCATTGGTATTCGCCGCTTTAAGCTTCTGACGTTTATTTCTGACCAGTAACTCCCCGTCTTTCTTCCTTTGCCATTCTGAAAGAGGAATGCTGGCATAAACGTTAATGCCATACTCTTCCAGCTGTTCAGGGCTTTCAATACGGCGCAGCAAAAATGACTTCAGCAATACATAGCCGCCAGAGAAGAAAAGTCCCGCCAGCATGCCTAATGCGAGTATAACTACCTTGCGAGGTGCAACTGGTTTTTCTTGCGTCACGGCCGAATCGACGATTCGAACATAACCGACAGTGCTGGCCTTAGAAATTTGCAGTTCCTGTTGTCGATTCAACAGCTGCATATAAACCTCTTGCCCAGACTGGACGTCGCGGCTGAGACGTACAATTTCCTGTTGAGTTTTAGGCATCAGATTGACTTTCTTATTCAACCGGCCTTTTTCCTCTTCCAGCGTCTTTCTTTTTTCCATCAACGCCCGATATGCCGGGTGCTCTTTGGTGTAAAGTTTGGAGATATCCGCTTCTTTGAATGTCAACTCATTCAGTTGGGAATCCACTGATACCAACGAATCCAGAACAGATTTTGCTTCCAATGGAAGGTCTACAGAATCATTTTTCTGTCGGAACTGATTCAGTTTATTCTCGGCGGCATCCAGTTCAGAACGTGTGGCTGGCAACTGAGTTTGCAGGAATGCCAGACTTTTAGCATCCTCTTCCGATTTACGGGCGATATTTTGCTGCAAATAATTGCCAATAACATTATTGAGAATGTCACTAATAACAACAGGGTCATCCCCCGTCAAGTTCAGTTCCAGAACCCCGGTGTTCTTACCGCGATCGGCAACGCTCAGACTGTTCAAAAGCGAATTCATCGCTTTTTGATCAGAACGATGTGCAACGGTAAATGTGGTGCCTGGCTCTGCACTCAAAGAGCTGACAAGGATGCTAACGCCGTCTTTAGCCGAAAGCTCGCCTACTTTGCCTTTAAAGAGCGTCTCATCGTCTTTAACCACACTGTAAGTTTGCTCGTCATTGACGACCAAGGTAATAGCCTGTTTTTCCCAAGTTTTTGGCAAAGTGAATTGGGAAACACTAACGACACCAGGCTTATTTCCAATAAGGCGGTTATAACCGCGGCCGAAAATCGGGAAGTAGTTCTGTTCGACCGAGGTGGTAAGATTCATGTCTTCAACGGTTTTTCCTAAAACCATTCTGGACTGAATCAGCTCAATCTCAGGAGCTGACTCCGGTTGACTGTCAGGCAACATCTTAGTGATATCACCCAGTATTGAATTAGCGCTTTTCTGCTCAACCTGGACCAAAGCATCAGCCTTGTAGATTGGTGTAGAAAAAATGGCGTAAATAATAGCGACGGTTAAACATGCGGCGGTAACGCCAATAACCAACCAGCGATGGTCGATCAGTTCACCGACAAAACGCCCTATGTCAATGTCATCAGAGCTTTGTTTCTCTGGAGTATTCACTCGGTTTCTTTCTAGCATTGGGAATCCTGACTTGCTATCGGCTTAAGACTTGTGCCCATTTTTGGGCTGAATTGTCGAGCAAGCTATAGACATGTTCAAATGCTTCATAGCTTTTTCGGTATGGATCGGGAATCTCATGTTGATTAAGCCAGTGGCCAAACAGCATGGTTTTTCCCCTAACCTCTGGTGCCAAACGCCCAACGGCATCAATGTGCTGCTTTTCCATCACAAGAATCAGATCGTATTCTCGACACATGGTTGCCGTCAGTTGCTGAGCTTTATGTCCGTCCAAGGAAAGACCGTGCGCCCGAGCAGTATCGCTGGCATGAACATCGGCGGGCTTGCCCACCAAAGCGCCTAAACCCGCCGATGCTATCTTTTTATGAGGTAGGGCTTGCTTCAGCAGCCGCTCTCCTGTCGGAGAGCGGCAGATATTGCCCACGCAAACCACCAGTATCGAATCAAACATGATTGCTTACCACGTATGGATGTAGCGAACAGTTTCAGTCATATCATGTACGCCCGTGATCGTTGGGATCAGCTGGCCAATGACTCGATTCCAACGCACCAACGGCGCCGTGGTGACATAAACGATATCGTAAGGCTGAAGCTGGAACTCAGTTCCCATGACCAGGGCTGAAGCGTCTTTGGCATTCAGCTGATAAATATTGGCAATTTTCTTGCCTTCGGTGCCACGCAGAGGACGAATGACAAACACGCCGGTCGCATCAGAAGTGGTTTGATCCATCCCTTGCGCGTTGCCCAACGCCTCGGTCAGAGTCATGCCGCTACGATCCATTTTCAGGGTGTTTTGCTGCTTCACTTCACCCATCACGAAGACTTTCAGATCATCGTTGCGTGGTACGTAGAGAATGTCGCCAGGATAAAGCAGTTGGTTTTGGGTCAGATCGCCTTTCTGCATCAACGCCTGCAGGGAGATTTTTCTCTCTTTGCCGTTGTGCGTCAGCACCACGTTGCGCCAATCGGCATTTTCCGTCAGTCCGCCGGCGGCGTTAATCGCATCCATCACTGTCAACGGCACGTTGGTGATCGGCTGCTGGCCCGATTTGCTGACCTCGCCGGTGATATAAGCCTTCTGCGAACGGAATGCCGCAACGCTGACATCAACCTGCGGGCTCTCGATAAATTGAGCCAATCGCCCGGCAATGTCCGCGCGAACCTGGCTCAGCGTTTTACCTTCAACGCGAACTTTGCCGATATACGGATAGAAGATAGAACCGTCGGAATTGACCCAGTTGCCGGTGTCACTGGCACTGCGGTATTGGCCGGCAGGCGTCGTCAGTTCTGGGTGGTCCCATACCGTCACCATCAGAACATCGCCAACGCCGATGCGATATTCATAGTTCTTCAGCTCCCGCTCCAGCGGAAGGTTATTCTGCGCCACCACGTTTTTTGGTCGCATTTTTTCAATCAAGGAAGGGGTCATCGGATAAATATTGACCAATTCATCCAAGTCAAAGTCGCTATCTTCTTGCTTGACAACGTCTTTTCCCATAGTAGACAGATGAGTCCCAGGTACCATCGTACATCCACTGATCACGCTGATAGATACCAGAAGTGGTATCAGTTTCCATTGTCTTTTTGCCATCGAGTTATCATCACTTTCAAAGTAAATATATCTGCCGAGCTACGTTACCTGGCCAACCCTGGCGTCATCACGGCACTCGCTATATAAATGCGGTCAAATCTCGCACCTGTCGAACCGGCGGAGGAAAGATGCTCATATTGAGCCTGCGTTGAAGATTAGAACCGTACGATTATGGAATAATCCCTGCGCAGAGTCCAACGCCGAAAGGTTCATTAAACGCGGCTTAATCCAGAGAAACATAGAATAAAAAACGCGGAACGTCATTACCGGCCTAACAGGTCGCTTTACAACGACAGCTGCCTGGCCCAAGCGCTAAACGCCTCACCCTGCGTCGGATGACGCAATCCGTAGGTCACGAAAGCATGCAGGTAACCCATTTTCTCACCGCAGTTGAACGACTCGCCCACCAGCTCCGTCGCCTCAACGGTGTTGTGCTTCAATAATTCGGCGATGGCGTCGGTCAGCTGAATTCTGCCCCAGGCGCCGGGTTCGGTTTTCTCCAGGATAGGCCAAATATCCGCCGACAGCACATAGCGTCCCACGGCGGAATAATTGGATTTCAGCTGAAGCTCGCGGCTCGGCTTCTCGATGATCGATGTCATTCTGGCGCTTATGCCCGGATGCAAGACATCAGTCTCGCACTCGACCACCGAATAGTCATAAAGCACATTTTCATCTGCAGACTGCACCAGCACCTGGCTCAACCCGGTTTGCTCAAACCGGGAAATCATATGAGCCAGGTTGTCTTTCTTGAGATCGGCTTTGGCGTCGTCCAGCAGGATATCCGGCAGCAAAACAACGAAAGGTGACTCGCCAATCAAGGGCTTGGCGCACAGAATGGCATGCCCGAGCCCTTTCGGTTGCCCCTGACGAATATGCATCAGAGTCACCCCTTTCGGCGTGATGGACTTCACCTCATCGAGCAGTTGACGTTTGACGCGCGCTTCCAACATCGCTTCCAATTCGAACGAGGTGTCAAAATGGTTCTCGATCGCATTCTTGGAAGAGTGCGTCACCAGAATGATGTCTTTGATCCCGGCAGCTACGCATTCATTAACGATATATTGAATCAGCGGCTTATCGACAATCGGCAACATCTCTTTGGGAATCGCCTTCGTCGCCGGCAGCATATGCATACCCAAACCGGCAACAGGAATGACAGCCTTTAACTTAGTCATGGTAATCCTCTTCAACATTGCGATTGCACGAGCTCACCGCAGTTATTTATCGTTCAACGCCTGCTTCAGCCATTGGGTAAATCCTGCGCCTTCAGTCTGATGGCGCAACCCATATTGGACGAATGCCTTCATATAGCCTAATTTATCGCCGCAGTCATGCGACTTGCCGCTCATATGGAACGCTTCAACGGTTTGTTGCTCCATCAGCATGGCGATGGCATCCGTCAATTGAATTTCGTCACCGGCGCCCGGCGGCGTTTTTTCCAACAGCGCCCAAATATCGCCGGCCAGCACGTAGCGGCCGACCACGGCCAAGTTGGAAGGCGCTTCTTCGCGCGCGGGTTTTTCCACCACCGCCGTCATGGCGGTGCTTTCGCCCGCCGCCAACGACGCGCCGCCACAGTCCACGACGCCATATTTCGACACGTCTTGCTCAGGGACAGGTTCCACCATGATTTGGCTATAGCCGGTTTCATCAAAGCGCTGCAGCATTTTAGCCAGGTTATCTTTGCGCAGATCCGCAGTGGAATCGTCTAACAAAACGTCCGGCAACAACACGACGAAAGGCGCGTCGCCAACCATCGGCTTGGCGCACAGCACCGCGTGCCCCAACCCCTTTGCCTGCCCCTGACGCACTTGCATAACGGTAACGTCCGGCGGGCAAATCCCTTTGATCTCTTCCAGCAGTTGACGCTTAACGCGTGATTCCAGCACCGCTTCGAGTTCGAATGAGGTGTCAAAGTGGTTCTCAATCGCATTTTTCGATGAGTGCGTGACCAGCACGATATCCTTAATGCCCGCCGCCACACATTCGTTCACGATGTATTGAATTAGCGGTTTATCGACAACCGGCAGCATTTCTTTAGGAATGGCTTTCGTCGCAGGCAACATTCGAGTGCCCAGTCCCGCAACGGGGATTACAGCCTTAAGTTTCTTTTGCATGTTTTTTATCCACAATCAAATTATTCTGCGAAGTTAAGCTAATTCTTAGTTTGGAAGACAGTATCGATAAGCAGGCACGCTACCGCCCCTGGCTTTCAGCTACCAATGCACTGTTTTTAGTGGTTGCAAAAAAATTCAACCACATGATTTTATTGATATTTTATCTTTCCACTTAGCATTTATAACGGATATCGCCTATGTTCATCCCGCCAAACCGTTAAAGCGGCGTTGTTTATAACCAAAAGGCGATGATTCCTGCTGCTTATATATGGCTAAGATTCTTATACTATTAATCTTTAGACACAAGTCTTAGATACCCGCGCCATAGCGTTTTCAGAATAAGACTACTAAGCCTCCCGGTCTCCTTGAATTGCAGGCGGGCAGACAGAGCACAATAGCCTGATCTGAAAAGATTATTTCACTCTGTCTCTTTTATGTTCAGGCGATAATAGGAATATTTGCTTAAGTGGTCTGCATAACCATTTAATTTATTACGGTTACTATTTTTCACTTGGGTGTTAATCCGAGCATCGTTTTGTACGACTTTTCGATTAAAGTTGAATTTTGCCGCCTCAACGCCCATCATTCCGGTGCGGCATAAGCCGTAGAACTTACAGGTGAAATTGGGCGTATGGAATGGATCGCTGATCCAACAATTTGGGCCGGCCTGGCCACTTTGGTCGTGCTGGAAATCGTGCTGGGTATAGACAACCTTGTCTTCATCGCCATTCTGGCGGACAAATTACCAAAACAACAAAGAGATAAGGCCCGTGTCGTCGGTTTGTTGCTGGCGCTGGTCATGCGTCTGGCGCTGCTCGCCTCCATCTCGTGGCTGGCGACGCTGACCAAACCGATGTTCATCGTCGCGGAGCACCCCTTCAGCGGCCGTGATCTGATCATGCTGGTCGGCGGGATATTCCTGCTGTTCAAAGCCACCATGGAGCTCAATGAGCGGCTGGAAGGCAAGGACGAAGAGCAGCACGGCGCGCGCAAAGGCGCACGTTTCTGGCCGGTCGTGGCGCAGATCGTGGTGCTGGACGCCGTTTTCTCGCTCGACTCGGTGATCACCGCGGTGGGGATGGTCGATCACCTGGCGGTGATGATGATCGCGGTCTGTATCGCCATCGGCCTGATGCTGCTGGCCAGCAAACCGCTGACGCGCTTCGTCAACGCGCACCCGACTATCGTTATCCTGTGCCTGAGCTTCCTGCTGATGATTGGCTTTAGCCTGGTGGCGGAGGGCTTCGGCTATCACATTCCTAAAGGCTACCTCTACGCGGCGATCGGCTTCTCGGTCATGATCGAGGCGCTGAACCAGCTGGCGCAGTTCAACCGCCGTCGCTTCCTGTCGAAGGTCCGGCCACTACGTGAACGCACCGCCGAAGCGGTGCTGCGCATGCTGAGCGGCAAACATGAAGAAGCGGAAGTCGACAGCCATTCCGCCAACCTGCTGGCGGACAGCGACAGCGAAAACGGCGAGATCTTCAATCAGCAAGAGCGGCGCATGATCGAACGCGTACTCGGCATGGCGCAGCGCACGGTCAGTAGCATCATGACCTCGCGTCACGACGTCGAATACCTTGAGCTGAACGATCCGCAGGAAAAGCTGACGCAGTTGCTGGAACGTAATCAGCACACGCGCATCGTGGTGGTGGAAAGCAGCGCCAGCGACGAACCGCTGGGCGTGATCCACACCATCGACGTTCTCAAACAGCAACTGGCGCAGGCGCCGCTGGATCTGCGTGCGCTGATACGCCAACCGTTGATCTTCCCGGAGCAGCTCACGCTGTTAAGCGCCCTGGAGCAATTCCGCCAGGCGCAGACGCATTTTGCCTTTGTGGTCGATGAGTTCGGCTCCGTCGAAGGCGTCGTCACCCTGACGGACGTGATGGAAACCATCGCCGGCAACCTGCCGGAGGCCGGTGAAGAGGTGGACGCACGCCACGACATTCAGCAAAACGAGGACGGCAGCTGGATCGCCAACGGCTATATGCCGCTGGAAGATCTGGTGTTGTACCTGCCGATGCCGTTGGAAGAAAAGCGCGAATACCATACGCTGGCGGGGCTGTTGATGGAACACAGCCAGCGCGTGCCACAAGAAGGAGAACAAATCAAGATCGGTGACTACCTGTTCGAACCATTGGAGGTAAACAGCCACCGCATCCTGAAAGTGAAGATCACCCCGCCTCCCCCACCGGAGGAGTACGAGGTTTAACATCGAGGCCGGGCATCGCCCGGCCTTCCTTTACTGGGGAACCAGCAGCTCCGTCGCCACGATCACCACCACCAACCCGACAATTACCGGCACTGAAGTACGCTTCACCACATCAAACGGCGAGATTTTCGCCATGCCGGAGACCGCCACCACCACGCCGGAAACCGGCGACAGCGTACGGCCGAGATTCGAGGCCTGCAGCATAGGGATCACCAGATAGGCAGGATTCACGCCCATCTGTGCCGCCAGTTTCGGGATCAGTTCGACAAACGCATAGAACGGCGCATTGCCGGAGCCGGTTGTCATGGCCGCCAGCATGGTGATCACCACCAACACCAGCATCATAATCAAACCGCCGGTACCGAACGACTGCGCCAACCCGATCAACCCGCTGATAAAGCCGACGGTGCTCAACCCTTGCGCGAAGACACCCGCGGCCACCAACAGCATCACCACGCTGGCGAAAGCGTCCGCCATACCGCGATACGCCACTTCCAGGCCGCTGAATACCTGTTTGGCGCTGAAGCTGCGCACGAACTCGATCGCTGCCGCCAACAGTATGCACCCTACCAGCACGGTAATAATGTGCAGTTCTGGTCCCCATTTGCCGTCGAAGATCAGCACGCCGAGGATCGGCGTAAACGGCAATATCGCGTAGAACCCCGGCGCATGCGTTTTTATTTCACTGACGTCCATGATGTGGTGCTGTTCATCACTCTTCTTATCGAGATAACGCTGCCAGAAAAAGTGCGCCACGGCCATGCAGACGATGGCGGCAATCGAGATAGGCAGCGTGGTTTTGAACGCGAAGTCCACCAGCGGCATTTCCGCCGCCTTGGCTGCCAGTACCACGTCGCCGGAAGTCGGCGCCAGGATAATCGCCGCCGGCGAAGCGCAAATGGCCGCCGCGGCGCCGCGGCTAATGCCAACGTTCACCATCAATGGGAACAGCGTCGCCATCAGCAATACGCCGAGCCCGGTAGCGGAAGAGACCGCCAATGACATCAGGCAAGCGACAAAATAGGCCGCCACCATCAGCAGATAAGGCGAATTGATCATCTGCAATGGGCGCGAGGCCAGCTTGACGACCACGTCGTTGGCGCCGATATGCGTCATATAGGCGGCGAAACCGCACAGCATCATGATCATCATGCCCAGATCGCCGCCGCGGCTCATCAGCAAAATCTTGACGTATTCGATCATATCGGTCGCGCGCCAGCCGGTAGATGCGGCGCCGGACGGCAACAGCGTTTTCCCCATCAGGGCGCTGATGCCAAGCAGCAGCAGCCCTCCCACCATCAAGACGCCCGTGGCGGAATACCCTTTGATGATGTAACGGCCCACGCCCGCCGCCACCGCCGCGCCAATAAGAAGCTCTATCATGTTTCCTCAACTCGTCATTTTTTCGCGCTTAGGCGCATAGTCATAGCAGAATGTGCCCTTACTCTGCACAAATTGAGCGCGGGTCTTCATGACCTTCATCAAGGTAACGGAGGGAAATTATCGCGGGAAACGTCGATACTGACGCGGGCCGCAAGACGGCCCGCGTCAGGAGGGATTACAGCTTGTCGAGCAGCTTTTTCAGATCCTGACCCTCGCGCGAATCCTTGTTCTTTTCAGCCCATTTGTTCAGCGCATCTTTGGCCCGATCGTGCAGCGTTTTACGCAGCACCTGATCGACCTGCAGTTGGTAATTCAGCTGTTGCCAAGGCCCATAGACCCGCAGCGGGATCGGCGTTTTTTGCAGTTGCTCGATCAGTTCGCCGCGCCCTTGCCAACCGCCAGTGACGCGCACATTAAGCGCCATATCGCACTGTTTTCCCGGCATATCGATACTGCCGGCGCCGGTCAGCGCCAGCAACGGCGAATCCGCCGTCAGGCTGCTGAGCTTGACAGTGCCTTGGCTCAGGCTGGCCCGCGCCGAGACGCTTTTGACTTCGGTATAGCGCTGATAGCTGTCTTGCCCGCGCACGCTGTTATCGTTGCGCGCCACCGCCTGTTGGATCAATTGCTGAATGTTCAGGCCGTGCAGCTGCGCATCCTGCATCGCCAGCTGCGCCGTACCGCTCCAACGGTGCTCAAATGACTCTGAAGAAAGACGATCGCCGGTCAAATCCCCTTTCATGCTGAATTTTCCGGTCAGCATCTGCGGCATCTCGAAGGCTTTGAGCACCGCGCCGAGCTCAACCTGGTTCAGGGTCGGCTGCACGTTTATCACCGGTTTATTGCCGCGTGCGTCGAGCGATCCCGGCAAGGAGAAATCACCGCCGGCCAATTGCCCGGCAAGTTTATGCAGCGTCAGCAGGCCGCGTTGATTATCTGCCGCGACGGCTAACTGGGTAACGTTCATACCGCGGTAGGTCAACTGCGCCGCCTGCAGATTCAACTGTGCATTGAAATCGCGCAGCGCCTCCAGGTTCTGCTGCCGATCGTCGACCTGGCTGGCGATCACCGGCGCGGCGGTCACGGCGGGCTGTTCGGCGGTATTGGTGCTGGATTGCCAACCGGAAAGCGCGTCGAGATCGAGATTAGCCGAATTCAGGTTCACCACATAGCCGGGCACCGCTCCCAGGCTGGCGCTGATATCGCCGGTCAGCTGGCTGTTATTGGCGCTGACGTTCAACTGGGTGACGGCAATTTGCGCCGGCGTCTGTTGATAGACCACCTGAGCATTCCCCTCGCCTTGAATACCGCCGTTCGGAATATCCGCTCCCACCAATTGGTAATTGAACTGGGTCACCTTGGCGCCGATCTGGTGCGGGAACTGCTGCAGATCGATATCGGCCGCCATGCTGAAGGCCAGGTCGCGCTGATCGCGGTTGACCCGGCTGGAAATGTCCAGCTGCGCCTGCCGTTTCTCCGTTTGCTGCAGGGTAAGATTGATGTCCCGGACATTGATTTGCGCGTTGTCGGCGCGCTGCCAAATCAGCAAGCTGTCCACGACGCGCAAGTTATCGATGTCGAACTTCCAGGCCGTGTCTGCCGCATCAGCGCCGCTGCCGGCCGGCGCAATCGGTGCGTCCACTTGCGAGTGCTCTTCACTGTCGGGCGTGAGGCGAATGACGGCATTTTTCAACATCACCTGTTTCACAAACAGCTGATGCGACAGCAGCGGCAACAGTTTGACGTCAAGGCGCATGTTTTCCGCGCTCACTACCGGCGCCTTGGCGCCCGGCGCGGTTAGCGTCATGCGCCCGGCCAAAATACTGAGCTGCGGCCAGATATGCCAGCGCAGGTCGCCTTCAAGCGTTAGCTGGTAGCCGCTCTTCTGCTCGACCTTTTTGACCATGTAACCGCGAAAATCATTCGGATTGACCAGCAGTACCAGCGCGGACATTCCCGCCACCACGACCACCAGTAAAATCGCCAATGTCGTCAGTAATCTTCTCATGCCACCCTCTTGTCAGCGCCACACCGACGGTGCATCTCGCGCCGTTAGTCCTTGTCGATTCGACTGGCTACTGCGCCCTGCTGATCGCGATATTTTGCGTCCTGCCGGCTGTTATATGGCCGGGCCGCCGGGCCGGACAACGGCTCAAAGCTCAAGGCGCCAATCAGCATCCCCGGCCGCAGCGCCAGCGGCAGCTTGCCGGAGTTGTAAAACTCCAGCACGATGCGCCCGTGCCAGCCCGGATCGATCCGGTGCGCGGTCACGTGCACCATCAGCCCCAGACGCGCCAGAGAAGAACGGCCGTCGAGCCAACCCACGAGATCGTTCGGCAGCGTCACTGATTCGAACGTCACCGCCAGGGCCAGTTCGCCGGGATGAAGGAAGAACGCCTCGCCTTCCGGTAGGACAATCTCGTCGCTCATCACGCGATCCAGCGCGGCGCTGACTTCATCTTTCGGCCCGCTGAGATCGATAAACGGCGCGGTATGGCCGCGGAACACGCGGAACTGATTGCCCAAACGGACATCTACTGTGGCCCCGTTGATGCGTTCGAGCGGCGGGCGCGGCGAAATCACCAGTTTCTCGCTATCCAGCCAGGCTTCTATATCGCGGTCGCACAGTCTCATGTCTTTCTTCTCCATCAAAACGCGTAACTAAACAAAAATTGCCACACAACGGGCGAAAGGTCTACGCCGGGGTGCAAATAGTTGGCCGTCGGCCGGAAATGAGCATTTCCGGCCATTAAGCGGCATTATTCAAAGAATTGGCTGATTTTGGCTTTCAGAATATCGATCGCGATGCGGTTTTTGCCGCCGCGCGGAACGATGATATCCGCGTATTGTTTGGAAGGTTCGATAAACTGCAGGAACATCGGGCGCACGGTCTTCTGGTATTGCGCCATCACCGAATCCATCGAGCGGCCGCGCTCGTTAACGTCGCGCTTCATGCGGCGCATCAGGCAGATATCCAGCGGCGTGTCGACGAAGATCGAGAAGTTCATCTCTTGGCGCAAACGGATATCCGTCAGCAGCAAGATCCCTTCCAGAATGATCACTTTTTTAGGTTCCAGGTGGACGGTTTCTTTCTTGCGCGTGTGTTCGGTGTAGCTGTACAGCGGCAGCTCGATCGCCTTACCGGCCTTCAGCATCTGCAGATGCTGGAACAGCAGGTTGTGATCCATGGCGCTCGGGTGGTCATAGTTGGTTTTGACCCGTTCTTCCATGGTCAGGTGAGTCTGGTCTTTATAGTAACTGTCTTCTGGAATAACGCCGATGTGCTCATCGCCGACTTGCTCGCGGAGTTCGCGGTACAACGTGCTGGCGATAAGGCTTTTTCCGGAGGCAGATGCGCCAGCTATACCAATAATGACGCACTGATGCGGATTGTCAGTCATAAAATTAAAGACCTGATTTCATAGTGTGAAGGGGGGAACTAAAACGCGACAATTATAGGGAGTCGCCGGGGTTTGCGCCAGCTTTTAACATGGCCGGCGAACCGGCTTTTGCGGCTTAATTTAACGGACAACCGAAGTTAAACGCCGGTTTTCAGAACTTTCAGTCTACTTATTTGTTGTCGGCCGGGATAGTATTGCCGCCAATCCGCCATGGCGCTTCCCTCGAACGGTGCCTTTAGGGCCAACCATGAATATGTTATCACTCTTTGTTTTCATTAAGGTTTTCCTGTAATGAATTGGTATTTTTTGACCTTTTTCGGCGACAGCATGTTGCTGCTGCCTTCCGGCATTATTGTTTTCGCTATCCTGATTTTTTCCTACCCCAGCTTGAAACAGACGACCCAATGGGCGCTGCTGTTCGGCGGTGTCGGCGCCATCGTCTGCGCCTCCAAGCTGGCTTTTATGGGCTGGGGCATCGGCATTCGCGAGCTGGATTTTACCGGCTTCAGCGGGCATTCCGCTCTTTCCGCCAGCATTTGGCCTGTGATGATGTGGCTATTGACCGGCCGTTTTTCCGCCGCCGTGCGCAAAACGGCGGTGCTGAGCGGTTACGCGTTGGCGCTGCTGATCGGTTATTCCCGCTTGGCCATCCACGTGCATTCGGTGTCGGAAGTCGTCAGCGGCCTCGTCTTGGGTTTTTGCGCCAGCAGCGCATTCTTGTGGCTGCAGCGCAACGTCGCCCCACCTGCCCTGTCGTACCGTAAAATCGCCGCGGCCCTGCTGCTGCCGATCGTGTTGATCAATAACGGCACGATAGCCCCGACGCAGGGTTTGCTGGAGTTTATCGCCGTCAGCATCGCGCCGATAGATAAGCCTTTCACGCGTGAAGATATGCACGCCAACGCGCCGGTCGCTTATAACACCTTCAATTCCGGCTCCGCCCAATAAAAAAAATCCCGGATGCCCGGGATTTTTTTCGTCTGTCTTTACAGCTACAGCGCGCGGAAGGCAATCTCCGTCGGGATCGCCTCGCCCTGCCAATACATCTGCGCCGCCACACGGCCGGCCAGTTGACGATACATGTCGGCGAATTCGCTCTCCGGACGGCTGATCACCGTCGGCGTACCGCGATCCAGATCTTCGCGCAGCGAGATATGCAGCGGCATCTGCCCCAGCAGACGGCTGTTATATTTCTGCACCAACTTCTCGGCGCCGCCGGTGCCAAAGATCGGCTCATGGTGGCCGCAGTTACTGCAGATGTGCACGCTCATGTTTTCCACGATGCCCAGCACCGGCACATGCACTTTCTCGAACATCACGATGCCCTTGGCGGCATCCAGCAGGGCGATATCCTGCGGCGTGGTTACCACCAGCGCGCCGGTCACCGGAATGTTCTGCGACAGCGTCAGTTGAATGTCGCCGGTGCCCGGCGGCATGTCCAGCACCAGGTAATCCAGATCCGGCCACAGCGTATCCTGCAGCAGCTGCATCAGCGCCTTGCTGGCCATCGGGCCGCGCCACACCATGGCGTTGTCGTCGGTCACCAGATAACCGATGGAGTTGGTCGCCAGGCCGTGCGCCATGATCGGCGCCATGTGCTGCCCGTCCGGCGAAGTCGGCCGCTCATGTTCGGTGCCCAGCATATTGGGGATAGACGGGCCGTAGATGTCGGCATCCAGAATGCCGACCTTGGCGCCTTCGGCGGCCAGCGCCAGCGCCAGGTTGACGGCGGTGCTGGATTTCCCCACCCCGCCTTTGCCGGAACTGACGGCGATGATGTTGCGCACGCCTTTGATCCCGGCTTGGCCGTTGGCGCGTTTCAGCGTCGTGATATCGTGTTTCAGCTTCCAGTCGATGGCGGCGGCGCCGGTCACACGCAACAGCTCAGGGCCGACGCTCGCCTGCAGCGCTTCAAAACCGCTCTGCCAGGCAAACGGCATCGTCAATTCGATATGCAGTACGTCGTCCAATAATGCGCAGTGATGAATAGCCTTCAGCGCAGTCAGGTTGTTTTTCAACGTCGGGTGTTCAAAGGCGGCCAGTACACCGGTCACCAGGGCGCGCAGAACTTCGGGGTTGGTCTGCTCAGGGGATTTTGCGTTCATCCCGGCTCCTTGATTTTGAATGAGTCGCTTCCGGCTAAGCATATCAGAACTGCCCGGTAGCTGGCGCGTATAACCTGTAAGAAACCGCCCTAGCAGCGAAGGGCGCGATCGGTTAACATCGAAGGCCCTTTTATTCATTACAGAAAGCAAGTTCTCACTATGGCTCAAGTCGCGAAAAAATTATTGGTGACGTGCGCGCTACCGTACGCAAATGGTTCCATCCATCTCGGCCACATGCTCGAGCACATCCAGGCGGATATCTGGGTGCGTTACCAACGAATGCGCGGCCACGAAGTGCATTTCATCTGCGCGGACGACGCGCACGGCACGCCGATCATGCTGAAAGCGCAGCAACTGGGCGTCAAACCGGAAGAAATGATCGCGGAGATGAGCCAGGAGCACCAACAGGATTTCGCCGGCTTTGGCATCAGCTATGACAACTATCATTCGACCCATAGCGATGAAAACCGTGAGCTGTCCACCCTGATTTACAGCCGCCTGAAAGAAAACGGGTTTATCAAGAACCGCACCATTTCTCAGCTGTACGATCCGGAGAAAGGCATGTTCCTGCCGGACCGTTTCGTGAAAGGCACCTGCCCTAAATGCAAATCGCCGGATCAGTACGGCGACAACTGCGAAGTGTGCGGCGCCACCTACAGCCCGACGGAACTGATCGATCCGAAGTCCGTCGTTTCCGGCGCGACGCCGGTGATGCGCGACTCGGAGCACTTCTTCTTCGATCTGCCGGCCTTCAGCGAAATGCTGCAGGCGTGGACGCGCTCCGGCGCGCTGCAAGAGCAGGTGGCAAACAAGATGCAGGAGTGGTTCGAATCCGGTCTGCAGCAATGGGACATCTCCCGTGATGCGCCTTACTTCGGCTTCGAAATCCCGGATGCGCCGGGCAAATACTTCTATGTCTGGCTGGACGCGCCGATCGGCTACATGGGTTCCTTCAAGAACCTGTGCGACAAGCGCGGCGATCTGGACTTCGACGAGTTCTGGCGCAAAGACTCCACCACCGAGCTGTATCACTTTATCGGCAAGGACATCGTCTACTTCCACAGCCTGTTCTGGCCGGCGATGCTGGAAGGCAGCAACTTCCGCAAACCGACCAACCTGTTCGTGCACGGCTACGTGACGGTGAACGGCGCCAAGATGTCAAAATCGCGCGGCACCTTCATCAAGGCCGGCACCTACCTGCAGCATCTGGACGCCGACTGCCTGCGTTATTACTACGCCGCCAAGCTCTCTTCACGCATTGATGACATCGATCTCAATCTGGAAGACTTCGTGCAGCGCGTGAACGCCGACATCGTCAACAAGGTGGTGAACCTGGCGTCACGCAACGCCGGCTTTATCAACAAGCGCTTCGGCGGCAAGCTGGCCGACAGCCTGGCCGATCCGGCGCTGTACCAGACCTTCGTCGACGCGGCGCAGAGCATCGCCGAAGCCTACGCCGGCCGCGAGTTCAGCCGCGCGATCCGCGAAATCATGGCGCTGGCCGATCTGGCCAACCGTTATGTGGATGAGCAGGCACCGTGGGTAGTGGCGAAGGAAGAAGGCCGCGACGCCGATCTGCAGGCCATCTGCTCGATGGGCATCAACCTGTTCCGCGTGCTGATGACTTACCTGAAGCCGGTGCTGCCTTCGCTGACCGAGCGCGCCGAAGCGTTCCTCAACGCCGAGCTGAGCTGGGACGCGATCCCGCAGCCGCTGCTGGGCCATCAGGTGAACGCGTTCAAAGCGCTGTTCAACCGCATCGATCTGGACAAGGTCAACGAGATGGTCAATGCCTCGAAGGAAGACATGGCCGCCGCCAAGCCGGTGACCGGCCCGCTGGCTGACGATCCGATCCAGGAAACCATCACCTTCGACGACTTCGCCAAGGTCGACATGCGTATCGCCCTGATCAAGAGCGCCGACTTTGTCGAGGGCTCCGACAAGCTGCTGAAGCTGCAGCTGGATCTGGGCGGCGAATCGCGCCAAATCTTCTCCGGCATTCGCTCCGCTTACCCGGATCCGAAAGCGCTGGAAGGCCGTCTGACCATCATGGTCGCCAACCTGGCGCCGCGTAAAATGCGCTTCGGCGTGTCAGAAGGCATGGTGATGGCGGCGGGCCCCGGCGGGAAAGAGATCTTCCTGCTGAGCCCGGACAGCGGCGCGCAGCCTGGCATGCAGGTCAAGTAATCGCGCAGATGCGTGGCATAGGGAGGGTCGAGCTTGCTCGGCCCTTTTTTTATGCCCCAATCCCCACGTTATAAGCATGAAGAAAAAGTCATAACCGCCCTGATTCCCCTGCCCGCCGCATCCGGCTATGATGCTCCGAAACCCAAAATAGACGTCCAGACAGAAAGACTGCTATAACAGACCTTCACCGGGATCGTTTCCCTGCTTTTTTGGAGCCTATAATAATGAAAAACCTCAAGACTTCGCTGCTCGCCCTCAGTCTGCTGACTGCCCTGCCGCTGCAGGCGGCGGAAAACGCCGCCGTGCCGGCCGCCATCGCTCAACATCAGGGGCCGGTGCGCATCGCGGTGATCCGCAACCTCGGATCCGACGACAACACCACGCAATTTTTGGCGGGCGCCATTCAGGAAGGACGCAAGCTGGGCTTCAAGGTGGACACCTTCCTCAGCAACGGCGACGACGCGCGTTTTCAGGACTTCGTCAACCAGGCTATCAGCCAGAAATATGACGGCATCATTCTCTCGCAGGGACGAGCCCCCTATTCCACCGACCTGGTCAAGCGCATCGCGGCGGCCGGCATCGCCGTCGCGGCTTTCGATACCGACGTCAGCGGCCGCGTTCCCGGCGTCACCGTCTCGCAGCAGGACGACGCTTCGCTGGCCAACGCCTCGTTCGGCCAGTTGGTGAAGGATTTCAACGGCCAGGCCAACATCATCAAACTCTGGGTGGCAGGCTTCCCGCCGATGGAGCGCCGCCAGGCCGCTTACCAGCAGTTGCTGAAACAGCATCCGGGCATTCATGAGCTGGAATCGATTGGCGCGGTTTCATCCGACGTGCAGGGAGATACCGCCAATAAAGTGGGTGCGGTGCTGGCGAAATACCCGAAAGGCAAGATTGACGCCATCTGGGGCACCTGGGACGCTTTCACCCAGGGCGCTTACAAGGCGTTGAAAGAGAACGGCCGCACCGAAATCAAACTGTACAGCATCGATATCTCCAACCAGGATTTGCAGCTGATGCGCGAGGCCGGCAGCCCATGGCAGGTCAGCGTGGCGGTGGATCCGAAGCTGATCGGCGCGGTCAACCTGCGTCTGGTGGCCAACAAGATCGCCGGGGAAAGCACGCCGGACAGCTATCAGTTCAAAGCAGCGGTCATTCCGCAGGCGCTGCTGCTGGCGCAGCCGGGGCCGGTCAACGTCGCCGGGCTGGCGAAGATCATCCCCGGCTGGGGCACCAGCAGCGATTTCGTTCAGCCATGGTTCGCCACGCTGCAGGCCGAACACGGTAAATAATGCTGTTTTTGACGAGGCTGCCGACGCAGCCTCTGTTTTTAAACTAATTATCGGCTTTCCCCTTCCGTCCCCGCCAAAATGCGCTATGTTATCTGCATCGCCCAATAACTGTATGCATAAACAGGCCTCAAATGAAGGGATTCCCCTCTCTGATCAACGTACTGCTGGCCAGTTCGCTGGTGTTGACCATCGGCCGCGGCGTTACGCTGCCGTTCATCACCATCTACCTCACCGAACATTTCCATCTGCTGCCGAAGAGCGTGGGCGTGATCCTGGGCGTCAGCCTGACCCTCGGCATCCTTGCCAGCCTGTACGGCGGCTATCTGGTGGACAAATTCAGCAAAAACCGCCTGATCCTGCTGTCGATTTTATTGTTCGCGCTGAGTTTCTTCGCCATTCCCTGGATCCCGCGCCCCGGCGGCGTGATCGTGGTGCTGGCGATCCTGCATACCTGTTATTCGGTGTTAAGCATCACCATAAAGGCCTGCTTCGCCGACTGGCTGCCGGTCGAGCAGCGCATCAAGGCTTTCTCAATCAACTACACGCTGGTCAACGTCGGCTGGGCGATCGGCTCTGCGCTCGGCGTTCTGGTGGCCGGGCTTAGCCCGCTGCTGCCGTTTTACCTGTCGGGGGGATTGGCGCTGGCGACGGTGACGGCGCTAAGCCTGCGCTTGCGCGGCCGGGAACAGCGCCCGACAACAACCGCCGCCGCACCGGCGGCACTCCCCAACTTCCGTCAGACGCTGACCATCTTGCGAAACGATCGGCGGCTTATCTACTTCACCCTCGGCAGCACCCTGGGCGCCGTGGTGTTCGGTCAGTTCACCGGCTATCTGTCGCAGTATCTGATCACCGTCTCCAGCGCCGAGTTCGCCTACAAAATCATTGGGTTGGTGATGATCGTCAACGCCGGCATCGTCATCGCCCTGCAATACCTGCTCAGCCGCGGCATGCGCCAGGAAAACATGCTGCGCTGGCTGGTGCTGGGCACGCTATTTTTCATCGTCGGACTGCTCGGTTTCATGGCGGCCGGCCAGGCGGTCTGGCTGTGGCTGGCGGCGATGGCGGTGTTTACCTTAGGCGAGATCATCGTTATCCCGGTGGAATACATGTTCATCGACTTTATTGCGCCGCCGCACCTGAAAGGCAGTTACTATGGAGTACAAAACCTCAGCGCGCTGGGCGGCGCCATCAACCCGGTGCTGTGCGGGGTGCTGCTCAGCTATGCCGCGCCGCCGTTGATGTTCGTGATGCTGATCGTCGCCGCCCTGCTCAGCCTGCTGTTTTTCTTCCTCGGCCACCGGCTGGCGGAACACACGGCGGCAGCCGCCGAAGACGTACGCTGATCCCGCAGGCAGCGGCCTATACGGGCTGTCAACCCGCCGCTCGGGCATAGCACCCATAGCGAGAATTCATGGTGCGATCTGTGGCATGGCTCACAGTTTAATTGTATGATGAATACATCAGTTAAACGGGAAAAGACAATGGCCAACGTGCTCACACTGTGCTGGAAATACCTGAGGGCCCTACTCCTTATCTACCTGTGTCTGTTCGTCGGCAACGCGGTGGCGGCGCTGCTGCCGTTCGCCATTCCCGGCAGCATCATTGGCATGCTGCTGCTGTTCGCCCTGCTCTCTACCCAGATTATGCCGGCCAAATGGGTCAAACCCGGCTGCCATTTGCTGATCCGCTATATGGTGCTGCTGTTCGTGCCGATCGGCGTCGGGGTGATGAAATACTACGACCAGATCGTCGCGCATCTGGGCCCGCTGGTTATCTCTTGCCTCATCAGCACGCTGATGGTGTTGGTGGTGGTCGGCTATACCTCACACTATTTTCATCGCGAGCGCCGCATCGCCGGCAAGCCCGACGACACGGAGGGCAATTCATGATCCATGAAATCTGGTGGTCGTTGCCGCTGACGCTGGCGGTCTATTTCGCCGCGCGCTGGCTGGCGCGCAAGCTGAATATGCCGCTGCTCAACCCGCTGCTGGTGTCCATGGCGGTGATCATCCCGCTGCTGCTGCTCACCGGTATTCCCTATGAACGCTACTTTCAGGGCAGCAAAATCCTCAACGATCTGCTGCAGCCGGCGGTCGTCGCGCTGGCCTTCCCGCTCTATGAGCAGCTGCACCAGATCCGCGCGCGCTGGAAGTCGATTATCGCGGTGTGCTTCATCGGCAGCCTGACCGCCATGATCAGCGGCGGCGCCATCGCCCTGTGGCTGGGCGCCACGCCGGAAATCGCCGCCTCTATCCTGCCGAAATCGGTTACTACGCCGATCGCCATGGCCGTCGCGGACTCGCTCGGCGGCATTCCGGCGATCAGCGCAGTCTGCGTCATTTTCGTCGGTATCCTCGGCGCCGTGTTCGGCCATACGTTGTTCAACCTGTTGAAAATCACCACCCACTCGGCGCGCGGCCTGGCGATGGGCACGGCATCCCACGCGCTGGGCACCGCACGCTGCGCCGAGATGGACTACCAGGAAGGCGCTTTCGGCTCGCTGGCGTTGGTGATCTGCGGCATCATCACCTCGCTGCTGGCACCGTTCCTGTTCCCGGTGCTGCTGCGCCTGTTCGGCTGAACAGGGTGAAACTTGCGATACATCTCGCATTTATGTATTTCATTGCATTAATTTCATCAATTAAGAGACATTAATCACACTTTAATGTCTCTGGCCTGCCTAGAATGTTATCCCGTTAACCCGTAGAGAGACTTTCTATGCATCCGCGTTTTCACACCGCTTTCAGCGCACTGCCCGCGACACTGCAATCCGCCCTGCGGCCTTATCTGGACGCGCCAGACTTTCCGGCGATGTTCACGGCCGAGCAAGCGGCGGCGATCCGCACAGGCTGCGGGCTGGACGATGATGCGCTGGCATTCGCGCTGCTGCCGCTGGCGGCGGCCTGCTCGTTAACCCCGATATCGCACTTTCACGTCGGCGCCATCGCGCGCGGGCAAAGCGGCAACCTCTATTTCGGCGCCAATATGGAGTTCAGCGGCGCGCCGCTGCAGCAAACCGTGCATGCAGAGCAGTGCGCGGTTACCCATGCCTGGCTGCGCGGCGAGCCGGCGCTGGCCTCGGTCACCGTCAACTACACGCCGTGCGGCCATTGCCGCCAGTTTATGAATGAACTGAACAGCGGCGGCGAGCTGCAGATCCGTCTGCCGGGCCGCGCGCCGGCCACGCTGGCGGACTATCTGCCGGACGCCTTCGGCCCGAAAGATCTGGATATCGCTTCGCTGCTGATGGACAAGGTCGATCACGGCCACCGGCTGGCGCTGGACGATGCGCTGGCGCAGGCGGCGCTGGCGGCGGCCAATCAGAGCCATGCTCCGTACAGCAACGCCCACAGCGGCGTAGCGCTGGAAACGCAGGACGGCAGCCTCTACGCCGGCCGCTATGCAGAAAACGCCGCTTTCAACCCGAGCCTGCCGCCGCTGCAGGCTGCGCTGATCCTGCTGAACCTCTCCGGCGGCGATTGCCTGAACATCCGCCGCGCCGTGTTGGCCGAGCCGCAGAAGGCAATCCTCAGCCAGTGGGACGCCACCCGCGCCACCCTGGCGGCGCTGGGCTGCCAGAACGTCAGCCGCGCCGCCTTCTAAGCGCACCACGGCGGAGCCATCCGGTTCCGCCGCTAACAGCCCCGCCCGCCAAATACAATGCCCCGACGCCGCCAGAGACACTTTCTTTAGTTAAAAAATCATTTGATTGTCGATAATTACGCCAACCTGGTTCATCATCTGGCAACAAATGCTGTACATCTGCTCTTTATCTTTTAGGATCGTCGGCAATAAAGTTATCTGATACGTGAAGAGTAAAACTGATGGAACTAGAATACGAAAGCAAACGCCCGCTCTACATCCCTTACGCTGGCCCAATTCTGCTGGAATTTCCGCTGCTGAACAAAGGCAGCGCTTTCACCGAGGAAGAACGTAGCCACTTCAACCTGCACGGCCTGCTGCCGGAAGCGGTGGAGACCATCGAAGAACAGGTGGAACGCGCCTACCGTCAGTATCAGGATTTCAAGAACGATAACGATAAGCACATCTATCTGCGCAACATCCAGGACACCAACGAAACCCTGTTCTATCGCCTGCTGGACTCGCACCTGAGCGAGATGATGCCGATCATCTACACCCCGACCGTCGGCGAGGCCTGCGAACACTTCTCCGATATCTACCGCCGCGCGCGCGGGCTGTTCATCTCCTACCCGAACCGCGATCGCATCGATGACATGCTGCAAAACGCCACCAAGCAGAACGTCAAGGTGATCGTGGTCACCGACGGCGAGCGCATTCTCGGCCTGGGCGATCAGGGCATTGGCGGCATGGGGATTCCAATTGGCAAGCTGTCGCTGTACACCGCCTGCGGCGGCATCAGCCCGGCCTACACGCTGCCGGTGGTGCTGGACGTCGGCACCAACAACCCGCAGCGCCTCAACGATCCGCTGTACATGGGCTGGCGCCATCCACGCATCTCCGGCGAGGAGTACCACGCCTTCGTCGAAGAGTTTATTCAGGCGGTCAAACGCCGCTGGCCAAACGTGCTGCTGCAGTTCGAAGACTTCGCGCAGAACAACGCCACCCCGCTGCTGAACCGCTACCGCGACGAGATCTGCTGCTTCAACGATGACATTCAGGGCACCGCCGCGGTCACCCTCGGCAGCCTGATCGCCGCCAGCCGCGCCGCCGGCAGCCAGCTGCGCGATCAAACCGTCACCTTCCTCGGCGCCGGTTCCGCCGGCTGCGGCATCGCCGAGCAGATCATCGCGCAGATGAAGTCCGAAGGGTTGAGCGAAGACGAAGCGCGCGCCCGCGTGTTCATGGTCGACCGTTTCGGCCTGCTGACCGACAAACTGCCGAACCTGCTCGATTTCCAGAGCAAGCTGGTGCAGAAGAGCGACAACCTGGCCGGCTGGGAAACCGCCAGCGACGCCATCTCGCTGCTGGACGTGGTGCGCAACGCCAAGCCGACCATTCTGATCGGCGTGTCCGGCCAGCCGGGGCTGTTTACCGAAGAGCTGATCCGCGAGATGCACAAGCACTGCGAACGCCCTATCGTGATGCCGCTGTCCAACCCGACCTCGCGCGTGGAAGCCCGTCCGGAAGACATCATCAACTGGACCGACGGCGCCGCCCTGGTGGCGACCGGCAGCCCGTTCGCGCCGGTAAGCTACAAAGAGCAGCTGTACCCGATCGCCCAGTGCAATAACTCCTACATCTTCCCGGGGATCGGTCTGGGCGTGCTGGCCTCCGGCGCCACTCGCGTCACCGACGCCATGCTGATGGCCGCCAGCCGCGCACTGGCGGACTGTTCGCCGCTGGCTACCGACGGCCACGGCGCGCTGCTGCCGAATATCGACGATATTCAGGGCGTGTCGAAGTGCATCGCCATGGAAGTGGGTAAAGCCGCCCAGCTGCAGGGCGTGGCGATCGTCACCTCCGAAGATGCGCTGTCGAAAGCCATCGAGCACAACTTCTGGCGGCCGCAGTACCGCAGCTACAAGCGCACCTCGTTCTGAATGGTGAGCTGAAATGACCCAGCCCGGCTCCGCCGGGCTTTTTTGTGCGGCAAAACCGCCGAAAAATGCGGCGGCGCGCGTGCTTCAGGCGGTTCGCGTCTTGCGTCGGTCGGTCAGGTAAAGTAGCCTTGATCCATCTTTTTCAGCCCGGCGCGCGTAAGGCAACAACATGTGGAAACGCCTGATCATCAGCCTGTTCATCATCATTGCGGTGTTGATGGGTTCGGCTATTGCGCTCGATCGCTGGATCAGTTGGAAAACCGCGCCTTACGTCTACGACGAACTGCAGGAATTGCCGCATCGCCAGGTCGGCGTGGTGCTCGGCACCGCCAAGTATTACCGCACCGGCGTGATCAACCAGTATTACCGTTACCGCATTCAGGGAGCGATCAACGCCTATAACAGCGGCAAGGTGAAATACCTGCTGCTGAGCGGCGACAACGCCCAGCAAAGCTATAACGAACCGATGACCATGCGGCGCGATCTGATCGCCGCCGGCGTGGCGCCGAGCGATATCGTGCTGGACTACGCCGGCTTCCGCACCCTGGATTCCATCGTGCGCACCCGCAAGGTGTTCGACACCAACGATTTCATCATCATCACCCAGCGCTTCCACTGCGAGCGCGCGCTGTTCATCGCCCTGCACATGGGCATTCAGGCGCAGTGTTACGCGGTGCCGTCGCCGAAGGACATGATGACGGTGCGCGCCCGAGAGATCTTCGCCCGCCTGGGCGCGCTGACCGATCTGTACATCCTCAAGCGTGAACCGCGCTTCCTCGGCCCGCTGATCCCGATCTCCGCCATGCACACCGTGCCGGAAGACGCCCAGGGCTATCCCGCCGTCTCGCCGGAACAGTTGGTTGAGCTGGAGCACAAGCTGAAAGAAGAGAAGCAGAAAGCCAAACAGCCCTGACGGGTAATGCCCCAAAAAGAAAGGCCGGCATATTTTGCCGGCCTTGTCGTCTGTGCTGCGGTAGCTCTACTTCTTCTTGGCGTATTTCAACGAGTCCAGCGCCACGGCGAAGATGATGATGCTGCCCTTGATGATGTACTGCCAGTACGGGTTGATGCCGATATAGGTCAGGCCGTAGTTGATGACGGTAAAGATGATCACCCCTGTCACCACGCCCCACACCGTACCCACGCCGCCGGCGAAGGATACGCCCCCCACCACGCAGGCGGCGATGGCGTCCAGCTCATACATAAAGCCAAGGTTATTGGTGGCGCTGCCGATACGCCCCGCTTCCAGCAGGCCGCCGAAGGCGTAGAACACGCCGGACAGCGCATAGATCATGATCAGGTTCAGCGGCACGTTGACGCCGGAGACCTTGGCCGCTTCCGGGTTGCCGCCGATGGCGAAGATGTTCTTGCCGAAGCGGGTCTTGGTCCACAGGATCCAGACGAAAATGATGGCAATCAGCGCGTAGAAGGTAATATACGACAGCTTAAAATCGCCGAAGCGCAAGAAGCCTTGGGCAAAGGTGGAAAACTTCGGATCAAAGCCCGCGACCGGCGACGCGCCGACCGAATCGTAATACAGCGAGTTGATGCCGTAGACGATGATCATGGTGCCCAAGGTGGTGATGAACGGCGTCACGTTGAGATAGGCGATAATCAGGCCGTTAACCAGGCCGATCACCGCGCCGACCGCACATACCAGCAAGATGACCAGGGGAATCGACCAGGTTTCCATGTGCGGGAACACCTTGTTGACGTTATCCATCGATTGCAGCAGCGTGGCCGCCACCACCGCCGCCAACCCCACCTGCCGCCCGGCGGACAGGTCGGTGCCCTGGGTAACGATCAGCCCCGCCACGCCCAGCGCGATGATGATGCGCACCGAAGACTGCGTCAGGATATTGCTCAGGTTCATCAGGCTGAGGAAAGTCGGGTCCTGAATAATGATGATGGCCAACAGCACCAGCAACACCACGTAAATGCCGCCTTCCTTGAAATAGGTAAATAAGGTTTTTTTATTTAGCGCGTTCATAATTCGAATCCTTAAAGGTGCAGGGAGGCGAGACGTAAGATTTCATTCTGCGAGGTCTGCTTGGTATTAACGATGCCCGCAACCTGGCCGTTGCTCATCACCAAAATGCGGTCGGTGATCCCCAAAAGCTCCGGCATTTCGGACGAGACGATAATGATCCCCTTGCCCTTTTTCGCCAGCTCGGTCATCAGCTGATAGATCTCGAACTTGGCGCCCACGTCAATGCCGCGCGTCGGTTCATCCAGCATCAGGATCTCCGGCTGCGTCAGCAGCCAGCGGCCGATGATCACCTTCTGTTGGTTGCCGCCGGACAGCGAGCCGATATGGGTGTGATGCCCCGGCGTTTTCACCCGCATGGCGTCGATCACCCACTGGGTGTCGCTCTTCATCCGCGCGTTATCCAGCAGACCGAGCTTGTTTTTATAATTGCGGATATTGGAGATCAGCGAGTTGAAACCCACGTCGAGGTAGGCGTAAATCCCGGTGGATCGCCGCTCTTCGGTCACCAGCGCAAAGCCGTGGTTGATCGCTTCGTTGGCGCTGTGGTTGTCGATCGCCTTGCCGTGCAGCTTGATGGTGCCCGCCACCTTCTCGCGAATGCCGAACAGCGTCTCGACGATATCGGTGCGCTTGGCGCCCACCAGCCCGGCGATGCCGAGGATCTCGCCCTGATGCAGATCGAAGGACACATCGCGGATCGAAGGCTGGCGCAGCGATGTCAGGTTCTTCACCTCGAGGATCACCTCACCCGGCGTGTTCTGCCTGTCGGGGAAACGCTGGCTCAGCGAGCGGCCGACCATCATGGCGATGATCTTGTCCATATCCAGCCCTTCCAGCGGCTGGGTGGCGATCCACTGGCCGTCGCGCAGCACCGTTATCTCGTCGCACAGCTGGAAGATCTCTTCCATCTTGTGCGAGATATAGACGATGCCACAGCCGCGCTCTTTCAGCTTGCGGATGATGGTGAACAGGTGATTGACCTCTTTCTCCGTCAACGAAGAGGTCGGTTCATCCATGATGACGATTTTGGCGTCATAGGAAAACGCCTTGGCAATCTCGATCATCTGCATCTGCGACACCGACAGGTTGCCCACCTTTTCGCGCGGGTTGATGTCAATATCCAGCTCGTCGAAGATCGCCTGAGTGTCTTTGAACATCTTGTCCTGATCGACGAACAGGCCTTTGGTCGGGTAGCGCCCCAGCCACATGTTGTCCATCACGGTGCGTTGCAGCACCAGGTTCAGCTCCTGATGCACCATCGAAACGCCGTGTTCCAGCGCTTCCTTCGAGCTCTTGAAATCGATTTCCCGGCCCTGAAATACAATGCTGCCGCTGTCTTTTTTGTAAATGCCGAACAGGCATTTCAACAACGTCGATTTCCCCGCGCCGTTCTCCCCCATCAGGGCGTGAATCGAGTGCGGACGGACGCGTAAATTGACATTGTCCAAGGCTTTGACGCCGGGAAATGACTTACAGATATCCGTCATTTCCAGCAAAAATTCGCGTGAGCTATCGGCCATAAATACACCTGGCTTAACGATCTTGCAGTCGTAAACATCCCCGCCGGCGGTATCCCTGGTGTTGGCGCCGCAGGCGGGGTCTTAGCGGGATCTCAATTCTTATTTAACAAACTGAGACAGGTTGTCTTTATCTACGCCGACGTAAGGAATACGCACGACTTTATTTTCGATTTTATATTGGGTGCCTTCGGTGGCCGGCTTGCCCGCCGCCAGGTTTTTCGCCAGCTCGAAGGTGGCCTTCGCCTGGTTGTCGGCGTCGTTCAGCACCGTGCCCGCCATCGCGCCGGATTTCACCAGCGCCAGCGCTTCAGGCAACGCATCGACGCCGAACACCGGAATACTGGTCTTGTTGTGCGCTTTCAGCGCTTCCACCGCCCCCATCGCCATGGCGTCGTTGTTGGCGATCACCACTTCGATCTTGTTGGCGTTCGGGCCGGAGAGCCAGGCATCCATCTTGTCTTTCGCCTGCGCGGTATCCCACATCGCGGTATCCATCTGCAGCTGCTGGGTCTTGATGCCTTTTTCGTTCAGCGTTTTCACCACGTAAGTGGTGCGCGCTTCGGCATCCGGGTGGCCCGGCTCGCCCTTCAGCAGCACGAACTGGATCTGGCCGTCTTTATTCAGATCCCAGGCCGGGTTGGCTTGCCAGTGTTTGGCGATCAGTTCACCCTGGATCACGCCGGATTCTTTGGAGTCGGTGCCGACGTAATATGCCTTGTCATAGCTGTCCAGCGCCTTGCGGGAAGGTTCTTTGTTGTAGAACACCACCGGGATATCGTTTGCGCGCGCCTTATCGATAACCACCGGCGCAGCGGCCGGGTCGACCAGGTTGATCGCCAGCGCTTTCACGCCCTTGGCCAGCAGCACGTCGATCTGATCGTTCTGCTTGGACTGGTCGTTCTGCGAGTCATTCATCAACAGGGTAACGTCCGGTGAAGCCTTGGCGTCTTTCTCGATCGCCTTACGCACCACCGACATGAAGTTGTCGTCGTATTTATAAATTGTGACGCCAATACGGGTATCAGCATGGGCTGCGGCGCCAAACATCATGGCAGCGGCCATGGCGGCCAGGGTGAAAACCTTCTTATTCATTGTCAGTCTCCGGTTCTGTGTAGGGTATTACTCGTCTTTGAGCCAATGGTCACCGGCAGTGCGTACACCCCAGGCCTGGCGATTTCCACTCAACACCTGTCGTCCGTGGATCTTGTTATTTCCGAGAAATGCTGTGTCAGCGCGAGATAAAGGTTGCAGCGGCAAGGGCCTTTGCGCCGGAAAACGCCTAGAGCATAGACGGCGCGATGTTAATATTCTGTGAATTTTCTCACAGATTGAAAACGGTTACACAAGATTAAATCGTCAGAGAGTGACCGTCGCCTCACTTTGCCAGGGGGCGACAGAATGGCGCCGCACCAGCGTCGGCATGAACAGATGAGCGGCCTGCGGCTCCGCCAGGCCTGCTGCGCCCTGCAATGCCAGCTCGGTCGCCAGCGTGGCCATCGAAACGATCGGGTAACGCACCGTGGTGAGTTTGGGGCTGGTGTAGCGCGCGATGGGAATGTCGTCGAAGCCGATCAGCGAGAAATGCTGCGGCACCGTGATACCGTTTTCTTTCAACACCGCCATAGCGCCGGCGGCCATGGCGTCGTTGTAGGCGAACACCGCGCTCAGCTGTAAGTTGCGCCCCAGCAGCTCGACCATCGCCGCCTCGCCGCCCTGCAGATCCGGCGAACCGTAGGCACGCCAGTTGTCGGGCGTGGCCAGCCCGGCGGCGGCCATCGCCTGCGCATAGCCCTGCTGACGCAGCGGTCCGTCTTCGATCGGGTGATTGGAGCCCAGATAGCCGATGCGCCGGTGGCCCTGCGAGAGCAAAAGACGCATCGCCATTTCTGCGCCGCAGACGTTATCCAGCCCGACGCAGCGCGGCTCATAGCCGGGGATAATCCGGTTGATCAGCACCATGCCCGGCACCTGCTCCAGAAAACCGATCAGCTCGGCGTCGCTCAGGGCTTTGGCGTGAACAATCAGGGCGTTACAGCGCTGGCGGATCAGCACTTCGATCGCGTGGCGCTCTTTGTCCGCCTGATGATAGCTGTTGCCGATCAGCAGATACTTGTGGTGTTTCTGCGCCACCGTGTCTACCGCTTTCACCAGCGCGCCGAAGAACGGATCGGAGACGTCCATCACCACCACGCCCAACGTATCGCTGCTTTGGGTCGCCAACGCCTGCGCGTTGGCATTGGGGCGATAGCCCAGATCCGCCACCGCCTGCAGCACCTGCTCGCGCGTCTCTTTGCTGGTCAGCGCGCTGTGGTTCAGCACGCGGGAGACGGTCGCCACGGAGACCCCGGCGCGTTTCGCCACGTCGCGAATGGTGATCGGATGAACTGGAGGCATGCGAGATCCTGAAATCGGGGTAGTGGCCGGTGGCGCTATCCTACCCCGATTGGCCCGCTGCTCTGCGTGAATTACGTCACAGGAAAGAAAACGTTTACATACATTTTTTTAACCTGCCGACGGGCGCTCACTTCAGCGCTTTGGATTCCGCTTCGCCGGCGGCCATCTGCGTCAATTTGCGCCACAGCCATTCCATCGGCCCCTGTTCGAAGTAACGCAGCCACAGTGCGGAAAAGACCAGGTTGACCAACCAGACCAGCGGCACAAACACCAACAGCTGCAGCCGGTCAAACTGCTCATAGAGGCCAAAGCGATAAAACAGCGTGGTGCAGATCAGCGTTTGCAGCAGGTAGTTGCTTAACGCCATACGCCCCACCTGGCTCAGCCAGCGGGCGATGCGCAGGCGCGACAGCGCGGGCCAGAAACCGTAACACAGCGCCAGATAGCCCATCGCCTGCAGCGGCGCGCCCAGCTCGCGCGGCACCTGCAGCAGGAAACCGCTCCAGCGATAGTCCCAGTGCACCTGCCATTGCAGCGCCACCGCCGGCAGTTGGATCAGCACCGAAAGCGGCAGCAGCCACGCCGCCTGCCGCAGGTAATAGCCGGAGGAATAACTGCCGCGCAGCCAGCCGCTGCGCATCAGCCCGGCGCCGAACAGCATCAGCCCCGCCAGCTCCCAGCCATACTGCGCACCGATGGCCAGCAGGCTGGACGAGAGCAGATCGGCGCGGCTGCGCCAGGCTTCGAAACCGCCCTGCAGCTTCCAGAACTTCTCGTACTGCAACTCCGCCACGCCCGGCTGCCAGAAGCTGCCCGGCTCACCGTGCGAGACAAAACCGAGCAGCAGCAGCACCGCCACGCCAATCAAGTACAGCACGATGCCGGTTTTCAGCAGCTGGTAGGTGTCTTTGGCCTCGCGGATCATGCGCCAGCACACCAGGCCGATCAGCCCGTAGGCCAGCAGAATGTCACCGTCCCACAGGAAGATGGCGTGCGCGAGGCCGAACAACACCAGCCACGACAGCCGCGCGCGGATCCAGCTTTTGCCGCGCCGCAGCAGCATTTGCAGCCCGGCGCCGAACAGCAGCGCGAACATCGCCAGGAACTTGGCCTGGGCGAAGAGATCGAGCAGCGCCCAGGTCCAGGCATCGCGCGATGACGGCATCCCCAGATAGGCCGGATTGAGGTAGGCGGCCTTCGGCAAGCCGAAGGCGCTGATGTTCAGCAATAAAATGCCGAGGATGGCGATGCCGCGCACGCAGTCCAGCGTGGCAATGCGCGGCAGAGGATGACTGTTCATTTTTTATCGCTGTCTTCCGCTCATGAAAAAGGCGCCCGCAGGCGCCTGTTGTCGTCTTGCGGGTCGCCCCGCAACGCCATCACCCCTGGTGATGACGCACCGCACGCAGGAACTCCTGGCGGGTATTCTGGCTGGACTTGAACAGCCCCCCCAGCGAGGTAGTGGTGGTGGCGCTGGTCGCGTCGCGGATACCGCGCGCCTTGACACAATAATGGACCGCATCGATCGATACCGCCACGTTATTGGTGCCGAGCAGGGTCTGCAGCGCCACCAGGATCTGCTGGGTCAGGCGCTCTTGCACCTGCGGACGCTGGGAGAAGAACTGCACGATGCGGTTGATCTTCGACAGGCCGATCACCGAGTCTTTCGGGATATAGGCCACGGTAGCCTTGCCGTCGATGGTCACGAAGTGGTGTTCACAGGTGCTGGTCAGCGTGATATCGCGCACCGTCACCATCTCATCCACCTTCATCTTGTTCTCGATGACGGTGATTTTCGGGAAGTTGGCGTAGTCCAGCCCGGAGAAGATCTCGTCGACATACATTTTGGCGATGCGATGCGGCGTTTCCGCCAGGCTGTCATCGGACAGATCGAGATTCAGCAGCTGCATGATTTCGGTCATGTGCTCTTTGATGCGACGCTTGCGCGTTTCGCGATCCAGCACTTCCCCGCGCAGCGGTGTCTCCAGACCACGCTCTTCCAGTGCCGCATGCACCAGCGCGGCTTCTTTACTTAATGATGTCATGTATTTGTTCTCCTGCGGACGGAACCCGCCGGCGGCCTGATAGGGCGTGCGGCCGGCGAATTGCTTGCTCTCGTGACGGCAGAGTTTTCGTGGTGGATAACGTGAACCCGGTCAAGATTTTGCCCCCACTGTAGATGAGAGCGCGGCGATTATCCAGCGATAGTGTTTCATCCGCAGGTGAAATATTCGCATTTAGCACAATCAGGCCGGCTGCGGGTTTCCATGCGTTTTGTATGGATTTTAATCACCGAGTCGCCGTTTTTTGCGCCAACCGCCGCGCCGGGGTATTCACCACCAGCCCTCCGGCCGCCAACAGCGCCGCCACCGCCACATACAGCGCCGGCTCCAGCCGATGGGTCAAGGCGGTCGACAGCGCCGACAGCATCGGCCCGACCAGTTGGCCGATCGCATAACCGGTGGTCAGCAATCCGGCCATGTAACGCGCATGACGCGGCGCCAGCTCACGCCCGTGCTGAAGAGCAAGCTGCACCACGCAGAGGAAACCGCCGCCGGTCAGCAACGCCCCGAGCGCCAGGCCGGCCACGCCCGGCACCACTTCGGCGCTCAGTACGCCGAGCGCCTGTATCCACAGCGTGATCGCCAGCCGGGTCTGGGTGGTCAGCCGATGGCGGGTCAGAATGCCGATGACAATCCCCAGCACCGCCGCACCGCCGAACACCGGCCAGACGAACTGCGCGAACAGGCTGGCGGGAAAGCGCGCCGCCGCCATCTGCGACAAGAAGGTCGCCGGCAGGATGTAGCCGAAGCCGGCCAGGCTGTAGCTCCACACCAGGCGTTTGAGCGCCGGCGTCAGCAGCAGCGGCTCCGGGGTCACGTCCGGGCGATGCAGCTCGCCGCTGCGCGGCAGAAAGGCGCTAATCCCTCCGACCAACACCAGCGCCAGCCCGCCATACACCAACCAGGCCTGCGCCGCCGTCAGCCCCAGCGCGTTGATGCCCACCGCCAGCATGCCGCTGAGAAAGATGCCGGCGCCCGGCCCGGCGAACACCGCTGCGCTCAGCGCCGGCCGGCCGTAGTGCGCCAACCGCTCGTTGGTCCAGGCCGCGACCAGCACCATCGCCCAGCCGCTGGCCCAGCCGATGACGAAGCGCAGCGCGCCGTGCGTCCATTCATCCTGCGCCAGCGCCGACAGTAGCGTCAGCGCCATCGCGCCCCATACGCCAAGCCACAGGCGCCGCTCGACGTGGCGCGTAGCGCGCATCGCGTCGTAGGCGCCGCACAGGTAGCCCAAATAGTTGATCGCCGCCACCAGCCCGGCACCGGTCAGGCTGAACTGATGTTCCGCGATCATCAGCGGCACCTGAGGGGTGAAAGCGAAGCGGCCAATGCCCATCGCCACGATCAGCGCGGCAAACCCGCTCAAGGCAATACGTAAAGCCATATCGGCATCCAAAAAGTTAAAAGAAAGTTGCCAGTATCATGCCGCAGTATTAAACTCACAAAAACTGAATAATACTAATCAAGTTCATCACGAAACGAGAACATTATGGATCTGACCCAGCTTCGCATGTTCTGCTGCGTAGCGGAAACCGGCTCGGTCGCCCGCGCCGCCGAGCAGCTGCACCGCGTGCCGTCGAATCTGACCACCCGGCTGCGCCAGCTCGAGCAGGAGCTGGGCGCCGATCTGTTTATCCGCGAAAAACAGCGCCTGCGCCTGTCGCCGATGGGCCATAACTTTCTGTGCTACGCCAACCGCATCCTGGCGCTGAGCGACGAGGCGATGAGCATCACCCACGCCGGCGAACCGGCGGGCAACTTCGCCCTCGGCTCGATGGAGAGCACCGCCGCCACCCGCCTGCCCTCGCTGTTGGCGGCTTATCACCAGCGCTTCTCGCAGGTTTCGCTGTCGCTGACCACCGGCACCTCCGGCGAAATCGCCGATCGGGTGCGTGCCGGCACGCTGGCGGCGGCGCTGGTCGACGGCCCGGTGCCTTATGACGAGTTGAACGGCTGTATCGCCTATCCTGAACATATGGTGGTGATCTCCTGTCTCGATCACGCGCCGATCCACAGCGCCAAAGACGCCAACGGCGAGACGCTGTTCGCCTTTCGCGCCAGCTGCTCCTACCGCCTGCGGCTGGAGGCCTGGTTCAAGCGCGAAGGCGCGCGGCCGGGGCAGATCATGGAGATCCAGTCCTATCACGCCATGCTGGCCTGCGTCGCCAGCGGCGCCGGGCTGGCGATGATCCCGCATTCGGTGCTCAGCCTGCTGCCGGGCCATGAGCGGGTTCGGGTTCACACCCTGCCGCCGGACGTGGCCGACACCGCCACCTGGCTGCTGTGGCGCCGCGACGCGTTCGGACCGAACGTGCGCGCGCTGAAAGAATTGATTATTGAACAGACGGAAACCGCCGCTGTTGATGAAAGCACCCCCAACGATTTATCAGACGTTAGCGATATCGCCTGATTTAAAAGAAAACCACTGAGGAGACTATGATGGAGATGATCAAAACCCGCGCCGCCGTTGCCTGGGGCCCGAACCAGCCGCTGAAGATCGAAGAAGTCGATCTGATGCCACCGCAAAAAGGCGAAGTGCTGGTGCGGATCGTCGCTACCGGCGTCTGCCATACCGACGCCTACACCCTGTCCGGCAAAGATCCGGAAGGCGTGTTCCCGGCGATCCTCGGCCATGAGGGCGGCGGCGTGGTGGAAGCGGTCGGTGAAGGCGTCACCAGCGTGGCGGTCGGCGACCACGTGATCCCGCTCTACACCCCGGAGTGCGGCGAGTGCAAATTCTGTAAATCCGGCAAGACCAACCTGTGCCAGGCGATCCGCGCCACTCAGGGCAAAGGCCTGATGCCGGACGGCACCACCCGCTTCTTCAAGGACGGCAAACCGATCTTCCACTACATGGGCACCTCCACCTTCTCCGAATACACCGTGGTGCCGGAAATTTCACTGGCGAAAATCAACAAGGAAGCGCCGTTGGAGGAAGTGTGCCTGCTGGGCTGCGGCGTCACTACCGGCATGGGCGCGGTGATCAACACCGCCAAAGTGCAACCGGGCGACACCGTGGCGATCTTCGGCCTGGGCGGCATCGGCCTGTCGGCGATCATCGGCGCGCAGATGGCCGGCGCGGGCCGCATCATCGGCATCGACATCAACACCAGCAAGTTCGATCTGGCGCGCAAGCTGGGTGCCACCGATCTGATCAACCCGAAAGACTATGACAAGCCGATTCAGGAAGTGATCGTCGAGCTGACCGACGGCGGCGTCGATTTCTCCTTCGAGTGCATCGGCAACGTCAACGTGATGCGTTCCGCGCTGGAGTGCTGCCACAAGGGCTGGGGCGAATCGGTGATCATCGGCGTCGCAGGCGCCGGCGAAGAGATCTCGACCCGTCCGTTCCAACTGGTCACCGGCCGCGTCTGGCGTGGTTCGGCATTCGGCGGCGTCAAGGGCCGTTCGCAGCTGCCGGGCATCGTCGAGCGCTATCTGGACGGCGAATTCGCGCTGAACGACTTTATCACCCACACCATGGGGCTGGAGCAGATCAACGAAGCGTTCGATTTGATGCACGAAGGCAAATCGATCCGTTCCGTCATCCACTTCGACCAATAAGCCAGGAGGCAGAGATGACGTTGTCATTGGAACTTCTCGAAGAGCACCGCATGTTCGGCGGCTGGCAACAGCGTTATCGCCACGCGGCGCAGAGCCTGAATTGCAACATGACATTCAGCATCTACCTGCCGCCGCCGCGCGATGACAACCCGCCGCCGGTGCTGTACTGGCTGTCGGGGCTGACCTGCAACGACGAGAACTTTACGTTGAAAGCCGGCGCGCAGCGCATCGCCGCCGAGCTGGGCCTGGTGCTGGTGATGCCGGACACCAGCCCGCGCGGCGACGAAGTGCCGAACGACGAAGGCTACGATCTGGGCCAGGGCGCCGGGTTCTACCTGAACGCCACCCAGGCGCCGTGGGATCGTCACTTCCGCATGTACGACTACATCAGCGCCGAACTGCCGGCGCTGATCGAACAGCACTTCAGCGTCAGCGATCGTCAGTCAATCTTCGGCCACTCGATGGGCGGCCACGGCGCGCTGATGATGGCGTTTCGCAATCCGCAGCGCTTCCGCTCGGTATCGGCCTTCGCGCCGATCGTCAATCCGTGCCAGGTGCCGTGGGGCCGCAAAGCCTTCACCGCCTATCTGGGCAGCGACGAAAGCCAGTGGCTGCAGTACGACAGCTGCCATCTGCTGGCCAGCGGCGCGGAGAAAATGCCGGTCCTTATCGATCAGGGCGACGACGACCAGTTCCTGGCCGATCAGCTGCAGCCGGCGCGGCTGGCCGAACTGGCGCGCCAGCGCGACTGGCCGCTGACGCTGCGCATTCAGCCGGGGTACGATCACAGTTACTTCACCATCGCCACCTTCGTGGAAGATCACCTGCGCTTCCACGCCGAGCACCTGTTCCGCTGATAAAAAAATCCGGGCGGTTAAACCGCCCGGATTTCTTCAAAAGCCATCAATCAGAAAATCGATGGCAGCTTTAATTTGATTCCTGTGCTCATTGGCATTACCAACGGCCTTCCCGATCTGTGAAATACGTACGGCAGCCATCTCATGGGTCATAACGAGAAACTTTTCGCCGTTTACCTCAATCTCCGGGCACAGGCGTGCAGAAATTTTAACTCTGACGTTATCCAAAGCATAAAGAGGGATCATTAACCGGGTCGAGAGGGCATCAATAAGATCGCTTTGAACGTCCAGTAAGTAGGGATAGGCTGATGCCGGATACGTATTGTCATATACGGTAAACTGCATATTCAAAATGTCCGATATTCATCAGACAACAAACCATTTTCTTCAGTGATGCGATTAAGTTCTTCTAACGCCTCGCGATTTTGCTCGCGCCACTGTTGAATCTCAATATCCCTGACACGGACGCTCAATGCGTCTGTCAATACGGATGACACATTAACGCCCAGGGATTTTGCACGCTGGAAAAGATCGCGATCGATGGTTACGTTGACTGTCTTTTTCGTCACATTGTTATTTGCCATATCCATTCCTCATCCCTGTAACATACACGGGTCAAATTTTCATCAATTATACTCGTAAAACAGGGGTATGCCAATTCAGCGATACCCTCACCCCTTCAGCTTCGGATCCAGCGCGTCGCGCAATCCGTCCCCCAACAGGTTGAACGCCAGCACGGTGATGAATATCGCCAGGCTGGGGAAGATCGCCACGTGCGGCGCGATCACCATATCGGCGCGTGCCTCATTGAGCATCGCCCCCCACTCCGGCGTCGGTGGCTGGGCGCCCAGCCCCAAAAACGACAGGCTGGCGGCGGTGATGATCGAGGTGCCGATGCGCAGGGTGAAATAGACTACGATCGACGACAACGTGCCCGGCAGAATGTGCCGCAGAATGATGGTCCAGTCCGAGGCGCCGATGCTGCGCGCCGACTCGATATAGGTCAGGTGCTTCAGCACCAGCGTGTTGCCGCGCACCAGGCGGGCAAAGGCCGGAATGCTGAAGATCGCCACCGCGACGATCACGTTGGCCATGCCGCTGCCCATGATCGCCACCACGCCGATCGCCAGCAGGATGCCGGGAAACGCGAACAGCACGTCGCAGACGCGCATGGTGAGGCGATCCCACCAGCCCTCATAGTAACCGGCCAGCAGCCCCAGCAAGGTGCCGATCGCCCCGCCCGCCAGCACCGAGAACACCCCGGCCGCCAGCGAAATGCGCGTGCCCATCAGGATGCGGCTGAAGATATCGCGCCCGAGGGAATCCACCCCCAGCCAGTGCATCAGCGAAGGCCCTTCGTTCAGCCGGTCGTAATCGAAATAGTTTTCCGCATCGAACGGCGCCAGATAAGGCGCCAGCAGCGCCGCCGCGATCAGCAGCAGCACCAACAGACCGGCGACCAGCGCCGCCCGCTGGCGGCGAAAACGCCGCCAAAACTCACCCCACGGCGTGCGTACCGCGTTGGGGTCAATAAGCGGCATCGCCTTCAGTGCCGCGTTGCGCCGCCAATGCTTAATCATGCCGCATCCTCATTGGTAACGAATCGCCGGGTTGATCGCCGCGTACAGCATATCCACCAGCAGGTTGATCAGGATGAACTCCAGCGAGAACAGCAGCACCTCAGCCTGGATCACCGGGTAATCGCGCATTTCCACCGAGTCCACCAGCAAGCGCCCCAGCCCCGGCCAGTTGAACACCTTCTCCACCACGATCGAACCGCCGAGCAGGAAGCCGAACTGCAGCCCCATCATGGTCACCACCGGGATCATCGCATTGCGCAGGCCGTGTTTCATCACCACCACGCTTTCTCTCACGCCCTTGGCGCGCGCGGTGCGCATGTAGTCTTCCTGCAGCACCTCGACGAACGAAGCGCGGGTGAAGCGCGCCATCACCGCCGCCACCGCCGCCCCCAGGGTTACCGAAGGCAGAATGTAGTGCCGCCAGCTGTCGGCGCCCACCGTCGGCAGCCACCCCAGCTCGACCGAGAACACCTGCATCAGCAGCATGCCGAGCGCAAAGGCCGGGAACGAGATCCCCGATACCGCCAGCGTCATGCCGAGACGATCCGGCCAACGGTTACGCCACACCGCCGACACCACGCCGATCGCCAGACCGAACGCCACCGCCCACAGCATGCTGGCGACGGTCAGCCAGAAGGTCGGCAGAAAGCGCGAGGCGATCTCTTCGCTCACCGGGCGTTTGGACACCATCGAGATGCCGAAGTCGCCCCGCAGCGCGTTGACGAAAAAGTGCGCGAACTGCTGCGGCAGCGGCTTATCCAGCCCCAAATCCTTGCGCACCAGCTGCACCACCGCCTCGTCGGCCTCCGGCCCCGCCGCCAGCCGCGCCGGATCGCCCGGCAGCAGGTGGACGAACAGGAACACCAGCACCGCCACGATCAGCAGCGTCGGGATCAGGCCCAGCAGTCGTTTCAGAAAATAATTGAGCATCTCATTCCTTCCCCCGCCCGCCGCCGTCTGGCCGCAGGCGGGGATGGGTGCCTTATTTCAGATCGGCGTTATCAAAGTTGAACGAGGTATCCGGCATCACGTAGAAACCGCTCAGCTGTTTGCTGTTGGCCGACAACAGACGTTCGGTCGCCAGGAAGATCCAGGGCGCGTCGGCCCAGATACGATCCTGCGCGTCCTGATACAGTTTCTGCTTCTCGGCGCGATCGGTGGTCGCCAGCGCGTCGGTCAGATCCTTGTCCACCTGCGGATTGCTGTAGAACGCGGTGTTGAACTGCTTCGGCGGCGCCGCCTGAGTGGAGAACAGCGGCGACAGCGCCCAGTCCGCTTCCCCGGTCGAGGCCGACCAGCCGGTGTAGAACAGCCGCACGCCGGTGTCTTTCACCCCGACGCTCTCCACCTGCGCCGCGCGCTGCCCGGCATCCATCGCCGTCACCGTCACTTTCACCCCCACCTGCGCCAGCTGCTGTTGGGTGAACTGCAGCACTTTCTGCGCGGTGCTGTGGTTGTGGGAAGACCACAGCGTGGTGGTGAAGCCGTTCGGGTAGCCGGCCTCTTTCAGCAGCTCGCGCGCCTTGGCCGGATCGTACGGCCACGGCTTATAGCGGGCGGCGAAATCGATCGCCGGCGGCACCGGCCCTTCCGCCGGCACCGCGTAACCGGCGAACGCCACCTTGATCAGCGCGTCCTTGTTGATGGCGTAGTTCAGCGCCTGGCGCACCTTCAGGTTGTCGAACGGCTTTTGGGTGACGTTCATGCTGATGTAACGCTGCAGGATCGACGGCGCGGCCACCACGTCCAGCTTGGCGTTGCCTTCCAGCACCTTGGCCTGCTCGTAAGGGATCGGGAAGGCGAAGGTCGCCTCGCCGGTCTGCAGCATCGCCGCGCGGGTGTTGTTATCCACCACCGGGCGCCAGGTGATGCTGTCGAGCTTCGGCAGCCCCGGCTGCCAGTAGCCGTCGAACTTCTTCACCTTGACGAAATCGGTCTGGTTCCAGGTCACGAACTGATACGGCCCGGTGCCGACCGGGTGGAAACCGATCTCCTTGCCGTATTGCTTCAGCGCCGCCGGCGAGATGATCGCCGCCGCCGGGTGCGCCAGATTGTTGACGAACGCCGAGAACGGCGCCTTCAGCACGATCTTCACCGTATTGGCGTCCACCGCTTCGGTTTTGTCGATCATCTTGAACAGGTTGTAGCGCTTGAGGTGGCTGTCCGGGTTGCTGGCGCGATCGAGGTTGACCTTCACCGCCTCGGCGTTGAACGCGGTGCCGTCGTGGAACTTAATGCCCTGGCGCAGTTTGACGGTGTAGGTCAGGCCGTCTTTGCTGACCTCATAGCTGTCCGCAAGCACGTTCACCAGCTTCATGTCCTTATCAAAGCCGAACAGCCCCTGATAGAAAGACTTGGCCACCGCCTGCGACAGCGTGTCGTTGGCGTCGTAAGGATCGAGGGTGGTGAAGTTGGAGGCCACGGCGATCACCGCGTCCTTCACCGCCCAGACCGGGCCGGTTCCCGCCGCCAGCAGTACGGCGGCCAACAGCGCATTGCGTTTGAATGTGTGCTTCATGTCGCTTGTCTCTCCTGAGGTCTTTAAAAAGCACCGGCGATCGGGTGGCGGGCGACAAAGTGCCCGGCGCCAACCTGCACCAGCGGTGCGGTAACGGGTTCATCGCCCAGCGCGCGCACCGGGCTGGGGATCTCATCGGCCGGCAGCGGCTGCCGTTTGTGGGCGTGAGCGGGATCGGCCACCGGCACCGCCGCCATCAGCTTGCGGGTGTAGGGATGCTGCGGATTGTCGAACACCGCCTGCCGCGGGCCGATCTCGACGATCTGCCCGAGGTACATCACCGCCACCCGGTGGCTGATGCGCTCCACCACCGCCATGTCGTGCGAAATGAACAAGAAAGCGATGCCGAATTCGCGCTGCAGATCGAGCAACAGATTGACGATCTGCGCCTGAATCGACACGTCCAGCGCCGAGACCGCCTCATCGGCGATCACCACTTTCGGGTTCAGCGCCAGCGCGCGCGCGATGCAGATGCGCTGGCGCTGGCCGCCGGAAAATTCGTGCGGGTAGCGGCGCGCATGTTCCGGCGACAGGCCGACGCGTTCCAATAGCCAGGCCACCCGCCGTTCCGCCTCACGGCCGCGCATCACGTTGTGCACCAGCAGCGGCTCCATGATGGAGAAACCGACCGTCAGGCGCGGATCGAGCGAGGCGTAAGGATCTTGAAAAATGAACTGAATATCGCGCCGCAGGTGCTGCAGCGCCGATCCCTTCAACCGATCGATTCGCCGCCCGGCGAAGGTGATGGTGCCGCTTTGGCTGTCCACCAGCTTCAGCAAAGAGCGCCCGGTGGTGGACTTGCCGCAGCCGGACTCGCCCACCAGCCCCAGCGTCTCGCCGGGGTAAAGATCGAAACTGACGTTTTCCACCGCGTGCACCCGGCGAGTGACCCGATTGAACAGCCCGCCGCGCAGATCAAAACGCGTGACCAGATGATCCACCCGCAGGATCGGCGCGGCGCCTGGCGGCACGGTATCCTGCGGCTCTTCATCCCCCTCGCCACCCGGCAGCGGAAACTTCGCCGGCAGCGGCCGATCGGCCATCGCCCCCAGCTTCGGCACCGCCGCCAACAGCGCCCGGGTATAGGCCTGCTGCGGCGTGGCAAACAGCTCGCGCACCCGATTTTGTTCCACCTGCTCACCGCGGCGCATCACCAGCACCCGGTCAGCGATCTCCGCCACCACGCCCATGTCGTGAGTGATGAAGATCACCCCCATCTGCATCTCCTGTTGCAGCACGCGGATCAGCTGCAGGATCTGCGCCTGAATGGTGACGTCGAGGGCGGTGGTGGGTTCATCGGCGATCAACAGCGCCGGCTTGCAGGAGAGCGCCATGGCGATCATCACCCGCTGGCGCATGCCGCCGGAAAGCTGGTGCGGGTAGCGCCCCAGCACCTCTTTAGCCTCCGGAATACGCACCAGATCGAGCATGCGCAGCGCCTCCTGGCGCGCGCTGCGGTGATCCATGCCCTGATGCAAACGCAGCGATTCGGCGATCTGCTCGCCGACCGGAAACACCGGGTTGAGCGAGGTCATCGGTTCCTGGAAGATCATCGCCATGTCGGCGCCGCGCACCGTTCTCAGCGTGCTCTGCGAGGCTCGCGCCAGATCGAGCAGCGCGCCGTCGCGCCGGCGCAGCGTCATGGCGCCGCCGACGATGCGCCCGCCGCCCTGCTCCACCAGCCGCATCAGCCCCAGTGAAGTCACCGATTTGCCGGAGCCGGACTCACCGACGATCGCCAGCGTTTCGCCGCGATCGAGCTCGAACGACAGGTTGCGCACCGCTTCCACGGCACCTTCCGATTGAGGAAAACTGATGCTCAGATCGCGCACCGACAGCACACGCTGCGGCGGCAATGACAACCCATCGCCAACGGGCTGGAATGAAACGTCGGTCATACACCCTCCCGGTGAACGCTTAGCGATAAATCCCGACGGACGGCGCATCGCCGACATAGCCAAAACCGCGGTACATCCCCTCGCTGTTGAACGGCAGCGCGATATTGCCGTGGCGATCGACGGCGATCATGCCGCCGCTGCCGCCCAGCGCCGGCAGCTTCTCCATCACCACCCGATCGCTGGCCTCTTGCAGGCTGAGGCCGCCGTATTCGATCAGGGCGGAGACGTCATAGGCCGCCACGCCGCGCATGAAGATTTCGCCGGTGCCGGTGCTGGAAACCGCCACCGTGGCGTTGTTGGCATAGCAACCGGCGCCGATGATCGGCGTGTCGCCTACCCGCCCGGCCTGCTTGTTGGTCATGCCACCGGTGGAAGTGGCGGCGGCGAGGTTGCCCAGCGCATCCAGTGCCACCGCGCCGACGGTGCCGAATTTGCGATCGGGATCGAGCGGATCGCCGGCCTGCGCCGCGCCGTCGTGATCAAGCAAGACCCGCCCCTGCTCCGCCTGGGCGCGGTGCAACTGATCAAAGCGTTCCTGGGTAAAGAAGAAGTCGGGAGTAACCATTTCCAGGCCGTGGGCGGCGGCAAACTTCTCGGCGCCTTCGGCGGCAAACAGCACGTGCTCACTGTTTTCCAGCACCGCGCGCGCCGCCAGCACCGGGTTGCGGATATGGCTGACGCCGGCGACAGCGCCGGCGTCGCAGGTGCGGCCGTCCATCACGCAGGCGTCCAGTTCGTGGGTGCCCTGATGGGTAAACACCGAGCCTTTGCCGGCGTTGAACAGCGGGCATTCCTCCAGCAGCCGCACCGCTTCGGTCACCGCGTCCAGCGCGCTGCCGCCCTGCGCCAGTACCGCCTGCCCGGCGGCCACGATCTCGGACAGCGCCTGGATATACTGCCGTTCTTTTTCCGCACTCAGCGCCGCCCGGGTAATTGCGCCCGCGCCGCCATGAATGGCAATCACTGGTTTGCTCATTTGCCTGACACCCTGTGTTAATCCCGCCGTTGCGCAGCGAATAAGCTGAGCGCGGTATCATTATTATTCAGTCTTTTTCGACTCTATTTAGTCCTACAGTGGAAGTACAGCATAACGTCCACGTCCCGCTTTTAGCGTAGCGCGCTTAGACCATTTCGCACCTTGAAATAGCTTATTGGAATAAAAACAGCAGGTTATAAAAAGCGGCAAACCGCTGACAGTGCGGCTGGGATTATTGGTAATTTCGCGAGAGGAAATAGCGGCATGGCGTAATGAAATAAACGTTCGCGCTGAGTCACGCTTATTGTGGCGCCCGGCCTGCTGTTTTTCCCCCGGCCGGGCGCAGATGATCCGACGATTAAAAACCCGAGCCGGGCTGCCGTAAAAAGGCCTCTTCTTCCGGCGTGCTGATGCGCCCCAATATTGCGTTGCGATGCGGGTAGCGGCCGAAACGATCGATGATCGCCTTATGCCGTAGCTCGAACTCCAGCTGGTCGCCGTTATTAAGCTCGGTATATAACACCAGCGCCTGCTGGTGGATCAGCGGCGATTCCGAATGCATGAACGGCAGATAAAGGAAGCCGCGCTGCTCACGGCTCAGCCGTTCGCACTCGCCGCTGCGGATCGCCTCCTGCGCCAGGACCAGCGCCATGCCGTCGCAGGCGAACGACTGCGGCGTGCCGCGAAACAGGTTGCGGCTGAATTGATCGAGCACGATCACCTCCGCCAGGCGCCCTTCGATGCTATCGCGCCAGTGCGCCAGTTCCCCCGCCGCCGCCGCCCGCCAGATTTCGCCGAAGCGGCTATGCAGCAGACGATCGAAATCATCGTCCTTTTTGAACCACATCACCGGGTCGATCTCGTCGAACCAGAACTCGATAACCTGTTTATGCATCATGATCCTCCTGTGTTTTACGCAGTTTATACCCGTTCGCGCTTCCGGCGCAGTGCGAAAGATGGCGGGCATAACCCGTTCTCCCCCCCAACGTTCTCTGCCATAATAGCCGCACTTTGTCGCTATCATTGCGCACCCTGATTACGGAGTTCCCCTTATGGATCATTGCCATACTTCCGATCTCATCTCCCTGGAGCAAGCGCTGGAAAAAATGCTCGGGCAGATCGCCCCGCTGCAACAAACCGAATCCGTCGCGCTGACCGCCGCCGCCGGCCGCATCACCGCCGCGCCGGTGGTCTCACCGCTTGACGTGCCGCCGTTCGCCAACTCGGCGATGGACGGTTATGCGGTACGCCTCGCCGATCTGGCGGCCAATGCGCCATTGCCGGTCGCCGGGAAAGCCTTCGCCGGCGCGCCGTTCGACGGCCAATGGCCGGCCAACAGCTGCGTGCGCATCATGACCGGCGCGCCGATCCCGGCCGGGGCGGAAGCGGTTGTCATGCAAGAGCAGGCCGAAGTGAGCGACCAGGGCGTGCGTTTTACCGCCCCGATAGAAGCCGGCCAGAATATCCGTCTGGCGGGCGAAGACATTCGCCGGGGCGCGAGCGTGTTGCCGGCCGGCGTGAAGCTGGGCGCCGCGCAGCTGCCGCTGCTGGCTTCGCTCGGGGTCGCCGAAGTGCAGGTGATGCGTAAGCTGAAGGTTGCGGTGTTCTCCACCGGCGACGAACTGCAGCCGGTCGGCCAGCCGCTGCAGGCAGGCCAGATCTACGACACCAACCGCTTCGCGGTGCGCCTGATGCTGGAGCAGATGGGCTGTGACGTGCTCGATCTCGGCATTATCCGCGACGATCGCGATGCGCTGCGCGCCGCTTTTACACAGGCGGACAGCCAGGCTGACGTGGTGATCAGCAGCGGCGGCGTCTCGGTCGGCGAGGCCGACTACACCAAACAGATGCTCGACGAACTGGGCCAGGTCAGCTTCTGGAAGCTGGCGATCAAACCCGGCAAACCGTTCGCCTTCGGCAAACTGGGCCACGCCTGGTTCTGCGGCCTGCCGGGCAACCCGGTTTCCGCCGCCCTGACCTTCTACCAGCTGGTGCAACCGCTGCTGGCGAAGCTGGCCGGCCACAGCGACTGGCGCCTGCCGCCGCGCCTGCGCGCGCGGGCGCTGACGCCGCTGAAGAAATCGCCGGGCCGCCTCGATTTTCAGCGCGGCGTGTTCAGCAGCAACGCCGCGGGCGAACTGGAGGTGAGCACCACCGGCCACCAGGGCTCGCACGTCTTCAGCTCCTACAGCCAGGGCAACTGTTTCATCGTGCTGGAGCGCGAACGCGGTTCGGTGGCGGCGGGTGAAACGGTGGAGATCGAGCCGTTCAACGCCCTGCTGAGGAGCTGAGCATGCTGCCGGAATTGACCGACGCCGAAGCGCTGCGCTACAACCGCCAGATCGTGCTGCGCGGCTTTGACTTCGATGGCCAGGAGAAGCTGAAGGCCGCCCGCGTGCTGATCGCCGGACTGGGCGGGCTGGGCTGCGCCGCCGCGCCTTATCTGGCGGCGGCCGGCGTCGGCCATCTGGTGCTGGTGGATTTCGACACCGTCTCGCTCTCCAACCTGCAGCGCCAGATCCTGCACCGCGACGATCGCATCGGCCAGAGCAAAGTCGCCTCCGCCAGGCAGGAGCTGAGCGCCATCAATCCGCATATCCGCATCGACGCCATCGACGGCCGTCTGGAAGATGACGCGGTCGCGGCAGAGATCGCCGCCTGCGATCTGGTGCTGGACTGCACCGACAACGTGGCAGCGCGCGACGCGCTGAACCGCCTGTGCCACGCACAGCGCAAGCCGCTGGTTTCCGGCGCGGCGATCCGCATGGAAGGCCAGCTCAGCGTGTTCACCTATCAGCCGGGCGAGCCCTGCTACCGCTGCCTGAGCCGGCTGTTCGGCGACAGCGCCCTCACCTGCGTCGAAGCGGGCGTGATGGCGCCGCTGGTCGGCACTATCGGCACTCTGCAGGCGATGGAGGCCATCAAGCTGCTGGCCGACTACGGTCAGCCGCTGCGCGGCAAGCTGTTGATGTTCGATGCGATGAGCATGCAGTTCCGCGAGATGACGCTGCCGAAGGATCCGCACTGCGAGGTGTGCGGCGGGGAATGACGGATAAAAAAAGGGCGGGATAATTCCCGCCCTGATGCGTTGCCGCGAGTGTTACACGATGCCCTGGCTGCGCAGATAGTCTTCGTAGTTGCCGGTAAAGTCGATCACCTTGTTCGGGGTGATTTCCAGAATCCGGGTCGCCAGCGAGCTGACGAACTCACGGTCGTGGGAGACGAAGATCAGCGTGCCTTCGTACATCTCCAGCGCCATGTTCAGCGATTCGATGGATTCCATATCCAGGTGGTTGGTCGGTTCGTCCATCACCAGAATATTCGGGCGCTGCATCATCAGCTTGCCGAACAGCATGCGGCCTTTTTCACCACCGGACAGCACCTTCACTTTCTTCTTGATGTCATCCTGGCTGAACAGCAGACGGCCCAACACGCTGCGCACCGCCTGCTCGTCGTCTTTTTCCTGCTTCCACTGGCTCATCCAGTCGAACACGCTCAGGGTGTCGTCGAACTCGTATTCGTGATCCTGCGCGTAGTAACCGATACGGGCGTTTTCTGACCACTTGACGGTGCCGCTGTCCGGCTGCGCGTCGCCCACCAGCGTTTTCAGCAGGGTGGTTTTACCGATGCCGTTGGCGCCCAGCACCGCGACCTTCTCGCCCACTTCCACCATCAGGTTCAGCTTGCTGAACAACGGGCCGTCATCGAAGCCCTTGGTGAGCGCTTCCACTTCCAGCGCATTACGGAACAGCTTCTTATCCTGTTCGAAACGGATGAACGGGTTCTGGCGGCTGGAGGCTTTCACCTCTTCCAGCTGGATCTTGTCGATCTGGCGGGCGCGGGAGGTGGCCTGCTTGGATTTGGAGGCGTTGGCGCTGAAGCGGCTGACGAACGATTGCAGCTCGCTGATCTGCGCCTTCTTCTTGGCGTTGTCCGCCAGCAGACGCTCGCGCGCCTGGGTGGCGGCGGTCATGTATTCGTCGTAGTTGCCCGGATAAACGCGCAGTTCGCCGTAGTCCAGATCCGCCATGTGGGTGCAGACCATGTTCAGGAAGTGACGGTCGTGCGAAATGATGATCATGGTGCTGTTGCGCTCGTTGAGCACGTTTTCCAGCCAGCGAATGGTGTCGATGTCCAGGTTGTTGGTCGGTTCGTCGAGCAGCAGGATTTCCGGATCGGAGAACAGCGCCTGCGCCAGCAACACGCGCAGCTTCCAGCCCGGCGCGATTTCGCTCATCGGACCGTAGTGTTGCTCCACCGGAATACCCACGCCGAGCAACAGTTCGCCGGCGCGCGCTTCGGCGCTGTAGCCGTCCATTTCGCCGTAGGCCACTTCCAGATCGGCCACTTTATAGCCGTCTTCTTCGCTCATCTCCGCCATGGCGTAGATGCGGTCGCGCTCTTCCTTCACCGCCCACAGTTCGGTGTGGCCCATGATCACGGTGTCCAGCACGCTGTACTGCTCGAAGGCGAACTGATCCTGACGCAGTTTACCCAGGCGCTCGTTCGGATCGAGGAACACGTTGCCGCCGCTCGGCGCCAGATCGCCGCCGAGGATTTTCATAAAGGTGGACTTGCCGCAGCCGTTAGCGCCGATCAGGCCGTAACGGTTGCCGCCGCCGAATTTGACAGAGATGTTTTCAAACAACGGCTTGCTGCCGAACTGCATGGTGATATTGTTACTTAATAGCAAAGGATTTACTCTTATAGAAACGTGATTTTGGACGCATTATGCCACAACGGAACAACGGGATCGCCTACAGTTATGTTCGTTTTTCAAGCAAGCGGCAAGAACTGGGTGACAGTCTGCGCAGGCAGACAGAAATGGCGGAAGAATACGCCATCAAAAATGGACTTAAACTCTCCAGCAAAAACTTCCAAGACCTTGGTATCAGCGCCTTCCGGGAAGGTAAACGCGCCTCTCTGGTTGATATGCTTGCCGCCATTGAAGAAGGCCAGATTACTGCCGGATCAACAATCATTATCGAAGCATTAGACCGGCTTTCACGTCGTGGCATCGATGCTACGCTGGAAACGGTAAAAGAGATTCTACGCAAAGACGTTCAGGTAGTCAGCCTTTCCGATGGTTTGCTGTTAACCAAAAACAGTCTGAATGACCTACAAAGTGTCATTCGCATAGCGGTAGCTGCCGATCTGGCTCATAAAGAGTCAGAACGTAAAGCGCTACGCCTGCGTGAAACCAAGGGACAACAACGCGAAGCAGCACTTAGCGGGAAACCTATCAATAAAATCCTACCTTTTTGGCTACAGCGTACCGAAGCTGGTTATGCCCTCAGCGATAAGGCAGGAGTCGCCAGGCAAATCGTTCAGCTCAAACAAGAAGGCAAAGGCAGCAATATGATAGCAAAAACGCTCAATAAGCTGGGTATTGCCGGAGTCCGAACGGCACAATGGAATCATGCCTCTATAACCAAAATGCTAAAAAATCCTGCGCTGTACGGTGCTTATCAAACGGGTGAAACAACCAAAGACAGGGAACTGATCAAGCTAGAACTGGTTGAAGCGTACTACCCTGCCCTGATCAACAAAGAAGAATGGCTTTTACTGCAATCAGACCAAAGCAAATCCAAACGAGGACGCCGTAGCGCCAATAATCCTTATAGTGGCCTATTACGTTGTGAATGCGGTGGCGCATTAGTAAAAAGACAGCACACAGTGAAAGGAAAACTATACGTTTATCATGGCTGTTTAAATGCCAAAGATGGCCGCTGTACGCAAAATATTTCAATCAAAGGATTAGATGGCGCACTAACCACTATTCTTGGCCGGTTGGAGTTCAAGAAGAAACAGACGCTGAGCCAATCCATTCATCAAGAAAGGCAACAGCTTGAAGCTCGCATTAATGATCTGAACAGCAAATTGCAAGTTCTGGATAATATCCCTTTATCTGTTATTAAAAGCATCGGGACAATGGAATCCAGACTAAAAGAGATTACCGACAAGATAGCAAAGGATGAGCGTGAGCAACGTGGTATCGAAGCCGTTAAAAGTGAGAGGCTTTCCAGCATTACGGATGGTTTAGAACTTAACCTTTTACTGAAACGCGTTTTAAAAAGCATTACTGTGTTCCGCTCAGGTAATGGCTGGGCAGTGAAAGTTCTCCACCTGTCTGGCCATAAGCAAAACTTCCTGATGGTCGATGGCGAGATCAAGTTCTTGAGCGATACCATTGCATTGCAAAATCTATTGGCTGGATTTCGCGAAGCAACGGAGAATAGTTAGAATTATCATAACGTAATGTACTCCTCCTGTAGGCTGGATATAATTCTTCGCAGGAGGAGAACATGACCATTTTTGCCTATACCCGTGTATCAAAAGCCGAGAGTGAAACCGGTACGACCGATAACCAAATCACGCTGATAGAGTCACAGCATAGAATTGACTGTGTTTTTTCAGATGTGAACATTTCTGGTTCGATACCTTTTCAAAAACGACCTGAGGCACAGAAACTTATCGAGAAACTCAGCGCCGGTGATACCATCGTCATTGCCAAGTTGGATCGTGGTTTTCGTGACACTGCTGATTGTTTGAACACCGTGAAATGGCTCCAGCAAAAGAAAATTACTCTCAAGATCCTTGATATCGCACTTGATGTATCAACACCGATTGGCGAGATGATTCTTACCATCATGGCTTCTGTCGCTACATTTGAGCGTAAACGTATCGCAGAACGTATCAAAGACGGATTTAGCAATGGTCGCCATAATGGTAAAGTTTACGGCTATAAGCTTGAGGCTGTTCGTCAAGGTATAGCTAAAAAAGCGTCTGTAAGGCACCAGGCAACCGCAGAACGCTACCTTATGATTACCAATCACCTTAAGGATAAAATCGCTCAGGGAGCCACAGAGGCTCAAATGCTCACTCATCTAACCAAGATAGGCTTACCTATCTCACGGACAACATTGCGTAGAGCATTAAATCGCTAAAGCGAACCCTATGCCATGCAAACATAACCCATTGATATATACCAATAACCGATTTAACCCTTGCGAATTTTAACTTTTTTGCGCACTTTTAAATGAATCTCAAAAAGTGTGTTATTATCTTTATAATGCCTTTCCAACTACTACATCCGCCGACATTATAATCTGATTAATAAAATTATTTTCTTTGCAGTTATTCGCTTTAAAAATATTCATGTTATAATGAATCTAGGTTCTTACCGTTACAATCAATACTACCTGCCAGCAAAGAAGATTTAAAAACATGTGGCTCGCCACTGCGTCGTAGACGCATAACTATTTCCTATAATGATTTTAATGGCCTTTTGCAAGGCCATTAAATTTTATCTATTAGCGGCAATCAATAAATCACAAACCATCCTCATATTCTGAGTATTTACCTTACTTTCAATATTATCTACAGTCGCATTCCATAACCCATTATAGATGTTTTTTCTTAGTTTGCTGAACTCACGGCTTTGATTGTTCTTTGCAGAACTCCTCCTCCATGAATTCATTACGTCTATCATCATAGCGTCAGCACATAGAATTACATAATTCGATTTATTCATCTCTCGGTATCCAGTAGAGTACTCCATGCCGTCAATAGATATAAATTCATTCTCAAAGTCTGATAACTGTAAACTATCTGAACCAACCTTTTCTTTGGCTATTGACTTACGAGGCTCTACAACCTTTGATGCACCTTCTGATTTATTTTCAGAATCATAATTGTTAGTTTTATCTACATATGTAGATAAAAACTGAATATGCTTTGCATACAGCTCACGTAATTCATCCGATGTATACGCATGGTTTCTTTTATTTCTGATCCAATCTAACTGAATCTCCTTTAATTTGTCATCCTTTTTACTGCTATACAAATTGGACATTGCAGAATCAAGATCACTTAGAACTCTATCATTGCAAATCATCTTCTCTATAGAGGTAGACGCTTTTGAACAATCGAACCCAGCCGCATTTGCATCAATAGATATAGCCAGGATAGCTAAAACACAAGTTCTCTTTATACAAAATGCAATCTTACTTTTAAATTTTCTCATTATATCTCACCTAGAAAATAGCATGCGGCCATCACACTTTAAATAACACTTTTATAAATCACGCACCGTAACTAATGTAATAGCCAAGCAATATGTTGTGTCCAATACTCAGTTTACCTATCTGAATATCCCCGAATAAAAAATACGATAAAATTGCCAATGTGAATAGAAGACCCAAAATAGCAAAGCAATCTTTCAATTGTGGGAGCAAACGGTTAGACGGCGGAGTTTTAGGTTCTTGACCTTTCCAAGGCTCCACTTGCCCTGATGCAGGCTTTTTCTCATGATTGTTCATTTTTAATCCACTTATATACGAATAGTTAACACTTTGTCTACTGAGTAACTGGTGGTACTCGGTAGACACTCCTGTCATTTAATAGAAATAGCGCCGTCTTTAACTAAGGCTCTCCATTGCATCCGAGTTATGCTTCCAGCGACGGGCTTGTAGGTTTGTTGATTGTCCCCATCTGAAACACGGAAGAAGACATCTGCACATTCAAGGAAAAGTGTTTTCAGCTCGCGGTTTCCTGCAGTTTTCAGCGTGAGTCTTGGTAACCCCTCCCCATACTCTAAGGAACCTTTCATTTCTTTCTTGCAACCAGAAATCTCCACGTTGTTCGGCGTATCCCCACTCGAAAATCTGATCAGTCTATCGTTTCGAAGAGCGCGGAATGCCATTGAGAACTGATCTGTATTGTTGTTGTAGAAGAGAACCATTTCATATGGGGTAGCTTTGTTCCAATCACTCTGGTTATACGGGGTTGTGTACTCGTCAGGGTACTTGAAAGGGTCTGCCGGTACCCATGCCAAAACTGTTGCTGGAAATACCACTAAAAGTGGCAAAATACATTTCTTCATTATCATACGCTCCTATCAATTACTAACAGCATGAATATTAACAAAAAGAGTGCTTTTCGTACAATTTATTGATGACTATGAGTCACATTAACACAAACAAAATGTGACTCATAGTCCGTGGTCTGATAAGCAACAAAACATGATGCTTGTTAGATGAAAAATGAACTTCAAATCAAATTTGGCCAACGTGTTCGAGAACTACGTAAAGAGCGTGGCTGGTCACAGGAAGAATTCGCTGATAAGTGCGGATTAGACCGCACCTATGTGAGTGGGATAGAGCGTGGGGTAAGGAATCCGACGTTAGAAGTGATTAGCGTATTGGCAATAGGTTTAAAAGTAGATATTTTTAATTTATTTATCCCTAGCAATAATAACGACTAGTTACTAAGAGACTCATGGATATAAACACAGTACAAAGACAGCTTATCTTTAGATATATTATGCACATGTTGTAACATTTCAGCATCCACTAAAACAAGGACTCAATATATGGATGGCACATCCAATAATGCAACAAAGAAACTACTTGGTTATGATTATCAAAAGCTTCTAGCATTAGAGTCCTGTTTAAATGCTAAAGAAAATGAAATAGTCTGGATTGAATGCTATGGAGATATAGCTCATACAGATAAAAGCACAGAGGTGAAACATCATTTAACTCGTGGTTCTTTAAACGACTCTCACATTGATTTTTGGAAAACATTATATAATTTAGTTAATGAGTATAAAATACTCTATGGCTTTAATAGATTTGAACTATTAACCACATCAGAAATAAACTCATCTTCTATTTTTTTTAACTGGAATAACACCTCAAAAGAAGATAAACTCAAAAGAATAACTTCAGTTAAATCTAACAAAACCATATCAAAGTACTATGAGTTTATTTTCAACCATGACCAGTCAGATCTAATCAATATATTAGAAAAGTTAACTATCATCGGTTCCCAACCAACGATAGATGAAAAATACGAAGAAATAAAATCACATCCATCATTTCTCACTATACCAGACCAACATGTAGATAGTTTTATGCATAAAATGTTAGGTTATATTTCAATGAAGGCTATTGATGATATGGACCGGTGGCATATCGAGCGAAATGAGTTTAAAAGAGAGATGGAAGGTTTTGCCAAGGCATTTATTGATAAAGACTACCCATTCCCACTAGTTACTAAAAGAGAAGTGAATGGGATTAATTTATCGAATTTTAATTTCATTGATGAATTAAGGAGAATCGAACTCGATGATATTATGGTGGATAAGGCTATAGTGGATTTTTTACGCGCAGAAAGAAGCACCCTAAAGATATTAAAACTTCATACATCTATGGCAGACAATCTTGAGGACTTTGATGATACTCTTAGTGAAAACCTTTCTCTAGTTAAGCTAAAGCACTCTACAATAATCTCTCAAAAAAAACAGAAAGAATTAGAGATAATATCAGTATCAAAGAAAATGTACTCGGAATGCTTACTATTAAATGATAAAAAAATCCTCGGGATACAGGAAATAGCAGGGTATTATCAAAAAGGGAGAATACACTCAATTGTCGATAGAAAGGAGTTTTCTTGGCTGTTTTCGGAGCATGAAAAATGAAACCAAAAGAAATCTCTGCATTGTTAAACTCTCCTTTATGGGTTGCCTTATTGTTAAAATATTTTTTATCCGGGGCACAGCAAATAAAAAAGGGCGGAATCGAGCTGGAAGTAATCTATCTTTCCATCCCATTTATATTAAACGAGTCAGTTGTGAACGAGTTGTCACACGGAAACAAAAGCTCCAACCTAAGTAAAATAACCACAAATCCTATGCTAAGGGGGGAGTTTATTGCATCGCGTGATTTAATCAATTTTTACAGACCTATAATAAAAAAAGGATTAATCATCCTAGCCTCATCTTGCAAGTTAAAAATAAGTAACAGGGTGTTTTTAGAGAACATTTCCACTAACTTTAATTCATTAACAGATTCACATGTCAAAAAGCACTGTAAAGGTGCGTATAACTTAGGTGCAATCTTAGCTAAAGAAGAGTCTGTTGAACTACTGATTAGATTCGGAGCAATATAATGAAAGCCATCATAGAATCAATAAATATTTTTAGTGAGTCAGGAGAACATCGGTTCATTGAGTTAACAAATGGCCTTAATATTATTACCGGTGATTCTAAAACAGGGAAAAGTGCTTTGTTAGAAATCGTCGATTATTGTCTATTTTCAAAGACATCTAGTATTCCCAAGGGGGTTATTACTACATTCGCATATTTTTACAGTGTGGTTTTTAAGCTAAGAGATAGCTATATAATAGTTGGTAGACATGCGCCTAAAACTAATCTAGGCTCAAAAGCATTCATAAAATTAGAGACTAATAAAGAAATAATATCACCTTTGAGTCTTGGATATTTTGACAATCAATCCCCAACAACGATAAAAGCAGCACAATCTAAATTTGAAACATATCTTGGACTCTCAGTTTTAGATATGAAGGATGAAGTAAATAGTTTCCATCATGGTAAGGCTTCAATTAGAAATGCGGTATCACTATTATTCCAACATCAGAACCTGATAGCTAATAAGCATGCCCTCTTCTATAGATTCCATGATTTTGTAAAAAGAGATAGAACAATAAAAGAACTTCCCATTTTCTTGGGGTGGGTGGAAGGAAACTACTATAGACTAATTAGAGAACGTGACGATACGTTGAAAAAAATACGAACCCAAGAAAAAATAGAGATGTACGCAAAAAACTCTCAAGAAGAAAACAAGAAAATAATAAGAAATCTTGTTGAGGAGTACCTTTCTGCTATTGATTATAAAATAGAAGATAACATCGCCTACTCTAAACTGCTAAATTTAGCTAAAAACCTTCCTCCTGTGCCTGACATTCCTCATGGTTCCCCTCAGACAGAAAAAAACTATCAAGATGAAAATAATTTACTTTCTGAGTTAAGTTCAAAGCTTATTGAGGTCAATAGAAAAATAGCAATACTAGATAATTGTTCAGATATATCCATTCATCATGCAATTGATTTGAACAAGATAAAAAGCACATTCGGTATATTTGAACCCGGAGAAACAGTAACTTGTCCTCTATGTTCTAGTGAACAACCGCAACTCACTGATGAATTAAAAGAATTAGAAATCCATCAGGGAAAGTTAATTTCAGATCTAAATAAATTACAATACTTTCAAGAAGATACATCTCAAGAGCTGGAGAGATTAATTAAGCTAAAAGATAGTATAAAAAAAGACATCAGAGTATCTAATGCAAAAATAAAGGACTACGAAAAAAACAAGATAGAGCTAAATAAATTAAATAATTTTAGAGAAAAAGCTAGTTTCATGAGAGGGAAAGTCACCTCATTAATATCCTCATTTTTCAAGAACAATGATATAATTAATTCAAGTGATAACTTGAAGACTTTAAAAGATAGATTAAAAAAACTAGAAGATGAATTATCTCAATATGACTTAGAGAAGAAATATTCATCTAGCGAAGCTCGAATATCAAAAATAATGACTCAAATTTGTAATCAGTTAGATTTTGAAGAGGAATTAAAACCAGCAGAGTTACATTTCTCGTTGAGAGACTTTAATTTTTATCACTCCCATGCTGGAGAAAAAATAAGTTTACATGAAATGGGAAGCGGTGCTAACTGGTTGGCATGTCATTTATCTCTATTCTTAGGGATACTATTCTTATTATCGATAGAGGAAAAATCTTGCATACCTACTTTTTTGTTTTTAGATCAACCAAGCCAAGTTTACTTCCCTTCTGATGCAGATCGAAAATCAGCAAAAGATACTGATATCAAACAAGTCGAGAATATATTTAACACTATAAATGCCGTTTTAGTTCACATAAAAAACAAATCTAATTTCATGCCGCAAGTTATAATCCTTGAACATGCCGATAAGCTACACTTAAAAGATATTGATTTCGAAAGCATTGTTAGAAAACGCTGGAGAGAGAACGGTGAGAAGCTAATTTAATATCACTAAAAGACATTAAAAGCATGACCATGCGCTCATTCTAATTTTTATCATAGGCAATCGGGGGTTTCTTCGCACCTAATTGCCTAATAATATTTAAAAAAACAATAAACCCAACATGGATAAATCAGAAAGTCACCATAAAACCCTTATTTTTAAACAATATTCCAAGAAAATAAATGCATCGAAAAAATTAAATTTCATGTAACTAAATCCGTGAGTTAATATAATGATAACAGGATTAATTATTGCTAATTTATACTTTTGTAATTGTAGTTCAATGATTTTGGATTCATTATGCTTTCTATTCCTGACTCTATAAGCCCTTTCTTTAATGCTTTATGTATCAATAGAAAACTAGGAATTTCCAAAAGAAATTTTCCGGCTATTTTCTTTTTCGCACATTCATGCAAAAGCTCTTTCCGGTTTTGATTAAAAGGAAACATATACGTTCTGTTATAATGATGTGAACTGAGCAATTTACTCCGTAAAGCCAAGCTACGATATATTACAGATAAAAGCCATCCATCAAGGCTTTTCAACTGCTCCACATCATCAACTAAGGGATAAAAACTCATCACGCCTTTAAAATAGATTCTTTTTGTTCGTCCTGAAAGGTAATCTTTTATGCTTTTGCTACTTAGCCCACCATACATATATCGTTTTATTTGCAAAATTGCAGAAAGAAAATTTTCATCTTTATTGTTCGAAGGTATTACCTGTCCAGCTAAAGAATGTTGTTTTAATGGCTGTATTAAATTCCTGTAGAGAATGTAAGATATTTGTTTTTTTATCTTATTTACAGATTTATCCTTTATAGAAACATTATCAACTGAAATTTCATAACCTAGGAAACTTAAGCTATTTTTTGACTCTATTTCTGATGGCAACCCTTTTTTAGTTAATAAACATATCCCATCCGATTTTGTAGGATTAATCTTAACTCCTGCTTCATTTGAAAATTCGTTAATTAGTCCAAAAGAATTACATATCTTAGAGTACTCAGTCGTCCAGACAATAGTATCATCAGCATATCGAGAAAACTTAACTCCTTCATTTTCAAATTTTTGATCCAGGTTCCAACAAGTCAAATTAGCCAAGAATAGACTAACAGAAGTGCCTTGAGGAATTCCTACCTTTCGTCCCTTTAGGAATGCATTGATTATGAATTGTTCCTCTTGGCTTATATAAAACCCATTTTTTTTAAACTGCCCTCTCAAAAACTCATGAGATATAGTTCCAAAAAAATCTGAAAAATCAAATTCAGCTAAAAATGTGCGTTCATTTTTTCTAATTCCAACAGATATGTCTTGTATGGCAAAATGCACATTCCTATCATTTCTATATGCGTAAGAAAAAGAACTAAACCTATGTTTATTTTTAGCTAATAATCTATTAAAAAATAACTTTGATATTGCTGCGTCTTGAATTTGATAAATTGATACAAGACGCTCCCCGCCTCCTGGTTTTGGTACAGACTTAATATATGGTGCATTCGGAGAATACGTTCTTGACTCTATTTTTTTTGTAATAGAACGTGCTATAGACTTATAGTTGCGTTTCACATAAAATGGATTGAACTTATTATCTTCACTCCAATAATCCGGTTTGTATATCTTTTTTTCAGGAGTATTTAAACCAAGTCTTTTCTGATTTCTAACAAATTCAATATGCACTTGATTATGGTACTTATGGTATCTGGTTATCAACTTCTTTGTTTCTTCCAGAATAGCAGCTTCGATTTGTTTTAATAGGCTCATAATCCACTCATAAAAAAAGGCCTGAGCTTTCACTCAGGCCCTCCCCACGGTACAACCCAAGTAAAAGTAAGTTATCACATGGTTGATAAAGCTTTGACACTCCATCCCCACCAGCCCGAACAAGTCGGACTGAAGACTAGCACATATATGCCAGTAGAAGGATGCACCGTTATCCCCATGAGGGAATAACGAGAGCATACTACATTTAAAATAAAAAAGGAATATAACAAGCGCGAAAGACGGAGAATGAATACACTTATAGTAAAATAATTAACAAGTTCTATATTATATTATGAATTATAAGAATTAAATTTTACATATGAAACAACACTGTGATGTTGTTAGTGCTTAACACAGCGCTCGCTCTTTATACATAGGGAATGTGATTTGGCGCGCATTATGCCACAACGGGGTACAGAGATCGCGGGAAGTTTCGGTGACATTTTGAGCGCCTGCGGCATCCTATCCTTTTCGCAGGCGGCATAGTTGAATTAACGCGGCGGGAACTTCGCGGCAATCATCGCCGCCGTCGGCTTCACACCGCCCAGGCTCCATTGTTCGGGCGCATGTTCATCGATTCTGACCCAAACCGACTGTCTGAACGCCGGATCGCCTCGCCCTTCTATCTCCACCAACAGATCGGTAATGCGGGACAGCAATTCGCTTTTTTGCCGTTCATCCAGCATGCCTTTCACCGTTTGCACATTAACAAATGGCATTATACTCTCCTTGAATATAGATAAGTCTAAAAACAAGACTTAGACTAGCGAAGGAAAATGCCCATGTCAAAATCTCCCGATCTCCCTACCGTTTCTCTTGCCCTGTGCGGGCTGGCGCAGGCCGCGGACCTGCTTGGCGATCGCTGGACGTTGCTGATCCTGCGCGAATCATTCTACGGCGTTCGCCGTTTTGAAGAGCTGCGCGAGAATATCGGCGCTTCGCGCCAGGCGTTGAGCAACCGTCTGAATGCCATGGTAGAACAAGAACTGTTGGCCAAACGCGCTTACCGGGAGCCGGGCGAGCGTGAGCGACATGAATATGTCTTGACGGACAAGGGGCGCAGCCTGGGGCCCATCCTGGTTGCGCTGATGGCATGGGGCCACCGGCATATTCTGCATGACAGCCCCCACGTTCAACTGGTGGATAAACGCAGCGGGCTGCCGGTGCAGCTGGCATTTATCGATGCGCAGGCCCGCGTGGTGCCTGAAGACGCGCTGCAAATGTCGGCCGTTGAGCTCCCCCCGGCCTGACTTACCCATTCTGGTCTACGCTTGATACCAGACTGATTTAGGACAAGGATGCTGAACCATGCCACACCTCTATAACACCGCGCTGCTGATCGGCGCCGCGCTGAGCGCCATCGCCGCCCTGCTGCATATTTGGGTGATCGCCGCCGGGCCGCGCGGCTATCGGCTGTGCGGCGCCGGCGATCGCTTCATTAAGGCGGCGGAAGCGGGTAAAAAGTTCCCGGCCGTCGTCACCGCCGGTATCGCGCTGGTGCTGTTTATTTGGGCGCTGTACGCACTGTCCGGCGCCGGGCTGATCGCGCCGCTGCCGCTGCTGCGGCCCGCGCTGTTTATCATCACCTTTATCTACCTGCTGCGCGGCGTCGCCGGCCCTTTCGTCCTGCGCGACACCGGCCGCAGCCAACGCTTCATCGTCGTCAGCTCGCTGATTTGCCTCGGCTTCGGGCTGGTGCATCTGCTGGGGATGACGCAGCGCTGGGGGGCGTTGGCGTAACGCCCTGTTGCTGCAAAACGGCGATAAACGCCTGCGCGGCGGCACTGCGGTAAGCGCCTTGGCGCTGCAGCAACACCGCCTGCCGAGCCGGCATGGCGTTGGCCAGCGCCACTTTTTTCAACTGCCGGTTCTCGCGCGCAATGGCGGCCGGCAACAGCGTGGCGAGCTGCCCCCGCCGCACGATCTCGACGATAGCGCCCAGCGCATTGGCCTCCACCGCCACCTGCGGCCGAAACCCCAACTGCGTGCAGTAGCGATCGATAAACTGACGCGTGGCGAAATCGCCGCTCAGCAAGGCCAGCGGCAGATGCCGCCATTCCGCCAGCGTCAGCGGCCGGCGCCGCGCCGCCAGGGGATGATCGGCACCGACCATCAGCTCCAGCGTCTCACTGAACAACGGCATCGCTTCCACCTCCACCGACTGCGCCATCTCAAAGGCGATGCCCAGATCCAGCCGATCCTGCGCCAACAGCGCCTCGATCCGCTCTTGCGCCATCTCCTCAATGCTCAGCGTAATCCCCGGATAGCGGCGGTAGAACGCATCGATCGTCGGCCCCACCAGATAGGCGGTGAACGTCGGCGTCATCGCCAGCCGCAGATGGCCGCGCGCCAGCGTCGCCACGTCATGGATCGCCCGCGCGCCGGCGTCCAGATCCTGCAGCGCCAGGCGCGCATAGCGCATCCAGGCCTCACCGGCGTCGGTCAGCTGCACCCTTCTGCCGCTGCGATCAAACAGCGGCGCTCCCAGCGCATCCTCCAGCTGTTTGATCTGCTGCGACAAGGTCGGTTGCGAGACGTGCAGCGCTTCGGCGGCACGGGTGAAATTGCCCTGTTCGGCCACGGCCAGAAAATAACGGATATGTCGCAGCAGCATAGCGCCCCAACTATTAGTAATACCTATAGCCATCATTATAAATGGGTCTTAGATCCTATAGCCAGAAGCGTTCATCATGCCGTCATCGCTTACCCCCCAGGGAGAAAAACAATGAAAGAGGTGATTGAGGGCTTCCTGAAGTTCCAGCGCGAAGCCTTTGTTGAACGCACGGCGCTGTTTCAGCGGCTGGCGACCCGCCAAAATCCGCGCACCCTGTTTATCTCGTGTTCCGACAGCCGCCTGGTGCCGGAGCTGGTCACCCAGCGCGAGCCGGGCGATCTGTTCGTGATCCGCAATGCCGGTAACATCGTGCCTTCTTTCGGCCCCGAACCCGGCGGGGTGACCGCCTCGGTCGAGTACGCGGTCGCCGCGCTGGGCGTGGAAGATATCGTGATCTGCGGCCATTCCGACTGCGGCGCGATGACCGCCATCGCCACCTGTCAGTGTCTGGATCACCTGCCGACGGTCGCCGGCTGGCTGCGTTACGCCGATTCCGCCAAGGCGGTCAATCAGGCTTATCCGCATGTCTCCGACGAGGCGCGGGTCGCGTCGATGGTGCGCGAGAACGTCATCGCCCAACTCAACAACATCAAAACGCACCCTTCCGTCGCCCTGGCGCTGGATCAGGGCCGCCTGACGCTGCACGGCTGGGTCTATGACATCGCCAGCGGCGCTATCGAGGCGCTGGACGGCGAAACCCGCCGCTTCGTGCCGCTCGCCACCCATCCCGAGGTGACCGCCACGCCGGCGATCGCCCGTTTTTAAGCCAACAAAAGGAGCCAACATGACACACTCTCTGCATAACGCCGCCCCGCGCGAAGCGCTCACCGACACCATCATGGCCGCCAAGATCCGCCATAACCTGACGTTCGAAGCGCTGGCCGAGGGCACCGGCCTCAGCCTGGCGTTTGTCACCGCCGCCCTGCTGGGGCAGCATGCGCTGCCGGAACCGGCAGCGCGCACCGTAGCGGCCAAGCTGGGGCTGGATGAAGAAGCGGTGCAGCTGCTGCAAACCATCCCGCTGCGCGGCAGCATTCCCGGCGGCGTGCCGACCGACCCGACCATTTATCGTTTCTATGAAATGCTGCAGGTCTACGGCTCCACGCTGAAAGCGCTGGTGCACGAGCAGTTTGGCGACGGCATCATCAGCGCCATCAACTTCAAGCTGGATATCAAGAAGGTCGCCGATCCGGACGGCGGCGAACGCGCGGTGATCACCCTGGACGGCAAATACCTGCCGACCAAGCCTTTCTGATTGGCCTTGCGCCGGCGGCCCGCGTCGCCGGCAAATTGACAGCCAACCGGCCATTGGCTACATTAACTGCGCTTAAACGCCGTCCTGGCGTTTTTCACTGCCCGAGGCCTGTATGTTGGAGATTGTAACCACCCGATAGTCGCTTCCTTGCCGCATGGCGAGGGACTCTGACGTATCCGACGCGCGTTTGCGCGGGGATGCGCGTATCTGGGGTTATTACAGGATCTCCCAACATGAACATTTCCAAAGCGGAACAACGCGTGCTGCACGTGTTGGCCAAAGGCGGTTATATCGCCTTCACCCGCAACGACGCCGGTCGCGTCACCCACGTCGAATGCTACACCCGCGAAGGGCTCGGCCTGGCCGACTGCTCGCTGGCCGTTTTTACCAAGCTCAAAACCAAACGCCTGATCCTCTCTCGCCAGGGGCGCCCTTATCGCGTCACCTTCGCCGGGCTCAAGGCCGTGCGTGCGCAGCTGGATAACCGTTAATCATCGATACCGGCCGGGCAGGCAGCCCGGTCGGCTCAGCCTTATTGAATCAGGATACAACCATGAACATCACGTTACGCCACGAAACGCCGGCCGACGTCGGCGCCATCACCTCCCTGACCGCCGCCGCGTTCCTGCACGCCGAACACAGCAGCCACACCGAGCAGTTTATCGTCAATGCGCTGCGCGCGGCGGGAGCCCTCACCCTGTCGCTGGTCGCCGAGCACAATGGCACACCGCTCGGGCACGCGTCCGTCTCACCGGTCGCACTCAGCAACGGCGCCGTCGGTTGGTTCGGGCTGGCGCCGGTATCGGTGCTGCCGGCCTGTCAGAACCAGGGGATCGGCAGCCGGCTTATTCGCCGGCTGCTGGCCGAGCTGCAGGAACGCGGCGCCGCAGGCTGCGTGGTGCTGGGCGAGCCGAACTATTACGGCCGTTTCGGCTTCCAGGCGCAGGACGCGCTGACCCTGCCGGGCGTGCCGCAAGACTACTTCCGCGCCATCGCCTTCCAGGGCGCGCTGCCGTGCTCGGAGGTCACCTTCCACAACGCGTTTAACGCCGAAGCCTAACCCTGTTGCCGGCGCCGTCATGGCGCCGGTTTTCAGTCCCGTTCGCCATAACGCAAGACGGCCATCCCTTCTTCTTCCGCCGGGAAAAAAGTACTGTGCCAGGCGCTCAAACTCCGTTTCGCTCAGTGCAAACGGGTTGCAGGATGGGTTTGCATAACGTTCTCCGGTCGTTGCCGGAGGGGGATAAAAAAACCCGCCTGCAGGCGGGTTTTTATTGGCGACATACGCGCTACCCCACCCTCTGGAGAAGGGTGATAATAATTTGCGCGAATGGGCGGTAGGATTTTTTCATAGCTAATGAATATGACAACCGTGCAGCGTTGTCAATTCGCCGTCATCAATCCCTGTTCTCGCACAAACTCGGTGAATAAACTCACTTTCTGCTGCACATGCCGGCGCGTCGGGTAAACCGCGAAGACCTGATGCACGTCGGCAATCTGTTCAGGGAACAGCCGCACCAGCCTGCCGGCGGCGATCTCGGGATCCGCCACGAACGACGGCAGCGAACCGATGCCCAATCCCGCCACCAACATATCCCGCAGCATCAGGCTGTTGTTGGCGATCAACCGGGGAGTGAACGCCACGCTCAGGCTCTCCTCGCCGGCGGTGAACTGCCACTGCCCCGGCCTTTCCGCCAGGGAATAGGCCAGACAGCTGTGTCGCTGTAATTCATTCGGCGTTTGCGGCATGCCGTGCTGCGCCAAATAGCCGGGCGCGGCGCAAATTCGCTGGTGCACTTCACCCAGCACCCGGGCGCTGAGGGAAGAGTCCGGCAGCCGTCGGCGAATGCGCAAGGAAATATCGAAACCAGCCGCCACTACGTCCAATACCCTGTCGTCCAGCGTCAGTTCCACCTGCAACTGCGGGTAACGTTGCATAAACAGCGGCAACAGCGGCGACAGCACCGTCAGGCCGAATGAGAGCGGCGCATTGACCCGCAGCGTGCCGGAGACCTGCTGCGCGCTGGCGGCAACCGTCTGTTCCAGCGCGTCGAACTCGCCGAGCAACCGACAGGCTTCCTGGTAATAGATCTGCCCGGCTTCGGTCAGGCTCATGCTGCGGGTGGTGCGCACGAGCAACAGCGTCCCCAGCCGGCTTTCCAACTGCTTAATCTGCTTGCTCAACGCCGCCGGCGTGATCGCCAGATCCTCCGCCGCCTTATAGAAACTGTTGCGCTCAACCACGCGGCGAAAGGCGCGCATCGTCAGTAGCACGTCCATATTATGTCCTGATAGTTAATTATAAATTCAATAAAGCACAGATTATTAACCTAAACAACCTAAGTAGACTTTATCCAACCGCTTCCCTGAGTGGTAAGTGAATTTAATCTACTGATAATCGTGGAGTTAATAATGAAAAAGACCCTGTTCGCCCTGATGCTCGGCCTGAGCGCCGCCACCGCCCCCGTCGCCGCGCTGGCGCAATCCCCCGCCGCCGATAGCCGCCAGGCGGGTTATGTGCAGCCGCTGACCGCCGACAACAGCCTGTTGCTGTTGGTCGATCTGCAGGACATGTTCGGCATGACCATTTCCTCTATCGATCAAACTAATCTGGTGAATAACGCCGCCGGCATCGCCAAGGCCGCCAAGGTGTTCAACGTGCCGACCATTCTGGCCTCGGCCAACGCCAAAAGCTTCGCCGGGCCGGTATTCCAGCAGGTGACGCAGGCACGCCCGGACCTGCAGGTGTACGACCGCACCGCCATCAACGTCTGGCAGGATCGGCGCGTGGTGGATCTGATCAAACAATCCGGCCGCAAGAAAATCATCATCGGCGGGCTGTGGACCGCCAGTTGCGTGATGTTGCCGGCGCTGTCCGCCCTGGGCGAGGGGTATGAGGTTTATATCCTGTCGGACGTCACCGGCGACATTACGCCAGACAGCCAAAACAACGCCATGCAGCGTCTGGTTCAGGCAGGCGCCACGCCCATCAACTGGGTAGCGTTGATGCTGGAATGGCAGCAGGACTGGAGCCGTAAAGCCACGGCGGGGGGCGTATTGCAGATCGCTCGCGACCACGGCGCCGCCTGGGGGATGGGCGCCAGCTACGCCGGGGCGATGAAGGTGGGCAGCGAGGCGAAATAGCGGGTGAAAGCCCGCCGGCGGCGGGCTTTTTCTCAGGTACGGTGATAACAACGGCTATCCTGCGGCGCCTGGTCACGACTTTCCAGCCCGTAGTCCCGCACCACCTCCGCCACCCGCAGCCGATACTGCGTCAGCACCTCTCCACGGCCGCGCGCCTGCGCCGCCCGGTGCTGTTCGAGATTGCGCCACTGCTGCACCGCCGCCTCGTCGCGCCAGAAGGAGAGCGACAGCAGGCATGCAGGATCGGCCAGGCTTTGAAAGCGCTCGATGGAAATGAATCCGTCGATCTGCGCCAGCAGCGGCTTCAGCTCCGCCGCCAACGTCAGGTAGGTATCGCGCTGCCCGTCGGCAGCCTGCAGTTCAAACATCACGGCAATCATCCTCGTCTCCTCTCAACGGTAAAATTCCGGCACGCGCGCATTGAGTGAACGGCGCCACTGCACCGATTTCAGCGCCCGCTCATCAATATCCAGCGGACACGGGCGCACAGCACCAGAATGCGATAGCCACAGGCTAGCGATGGACGCGCCGTCATACTTCGTCTAACCTCGAAGTATGCATAACATCGAGATAGAAGATCGTTTAGCGGCGCTGAGCGCCGCCATCGCCGACCGCACCCGGGCGCGCATGCTGTGCCTGTTGATGGACGGGCGCGCCTACACCGCCACCGAGCTCAGCGCGGCGGTCGAGGTCGCCCCGTCTACCGCCAGCGCACACCTGGCGAAGCTGCTGGAGCAGCGGCTGATTGCCTGCGTCAAACAGGGGCGCTATCGCTATTTTCGGCTGGCCGGGCAACCGGTGGCCGCAGCGCTGGAGGGTCTGATGGCGCTGGCGGGCGTGCCGCGCCCGTCGGTGAAAAGCAGCACGCCCACCTCGCTGCAATATGCCCGCACCTGTTACGACCATATGGCGGGCGAGGTGGCGGTGAAGCTGCACGATCGGCTGCATGCGCTGAACTGGCTGACCGGCGAAGAAGACTACCGGTTAAGCGACGTCGGTCAGGCCGCGCTGGCGCGGCTGGGCGTCGATTGCTCCCCCGCTCCCACCCGCCGCCGCTTCGCCTGCGGCTGCCTGGACTGGAGCGAACGCCGCTCTCACCTCGGTGGCGCGCTGGGCGCCGCGCTGTTAGCCGCCTTTATCCAACGCGGCTGGATCGTCCGCCGGCTCGACAGCCGCGAACTGCAGCTGCCCCCCGCAGGTAAAAAAGCGCTGGCCGCACATTTTGACCTCACGGTGTAACCCGGCGGCGGGGTAGTTTTACTGCAATACTCAAGGGGTACGCTTAAGCGACCCCGCCAACCCGAGGAGTTTCCATGCTCGATTCCACCCAATTCCCGATCGTCAAACGCTGGCCGGCTCAGCACCCGGAACGGCTGCAGCTCTACTCTCTGCCGACGCCGAACGGCGTCAAAGTGTCCATCATGCTGGAAGAGATCGGCCTGCCTTATGAAGCGCACCTGATCGACATCGGCAACAACGAGACCTGGACGCCGGAATTCCTGGCGCTGAACCCGAACGGCAAGATCCCGGCGATCATCGATCCCGACGGCCCCGGCGGCCGGCCGCTGCCGCTGTTCGAATCCGGCGCCATTCTGCTCTACCTGGCGGAAAAGAGCGGGCGTTTCTTGCCGCAGGATCCGGCGCAGCGTTACGAAACCATTCAGTGGGTGTTCTTCCAGATGGCCGCCGTCGGCCCAATGTTCGGCCAGCTCGGTTTCTTCCACAAATTCGCCGGACGCGAATATGAAGACAAGCGACCGCTGGAGCGTTACAAAAACGAATCGAAACGCCTGCTCGGCGTATTGGAAACGCGCCTTGAAGGCCGCGACTGGATCATGGGCGCGGACTACACCATCGCCGATATCTCGCTGCTGGGCTGGGTGCGTAACCTGATCGGCTTCTATGAGGCGCGCGAGCTGGTGGCGTTCGACAGTTTCCCGCGCGTCGCGCAGTGGCTGGAGCGCGGTTTGGCGCGGCCGGCGGTGCAGCGCGGGCTGGCTATCCCGGCGCGCGCGGCCTGATTGTCAAACGGGGTGGCCGCCGGGCCATCCCGTCTTTCATTGTCATAAAATTGTCATCCCTCTGCTCTACTCTCCTTTCGTAACAATTTGATGTTATTTACATTGTTGTATTACGACAAGGAGCTTACCCCATGCAACCTGCTGTATCCCTGATCGCCGGCGCCGTGCTGTCCGCCCTGCTCTGTTCCTCCGCCATCGCGGCGGAAACCTCGGCCAATGCCGATGGCCTGACCGAACGCGCCGCGCGCGGCAACCTCGCCGAACCGGGCGGCGCCCGTCGTCTGGCCGGCGATCAGACCGCCGCGCTGAAGGCGTCGCTGTCGGACAAAACGGCGAAAAACGTGATCCTGCTGATCGGCGACGGAATGGGGGATTCCGAGATCACCGCCGCGCGCAACTACGCTGAAGGCGCAGGCGGTTACTTCAAGGGCATCGACGCCCTGCCGCTGACCGGGCAATACACCCACTACTCGCTGGACAAGAAAACCCACAAGCCGGATTACGTGACCGATTCCGCCGCCTCCGCCACCGCCTGGACCACCGGGGTGAAAACCTATAACGGCGCGCTCGGCGTGGACGTGAACGGCAAAGATCAGCCGACGCTGCTGGAGATCGCCAAGGCGGCCGGCAAGGCCACCGGCAACGTCTCCACCGCCGAGTTGCAAGACGCTACGCCGGCGGCGCAGGTGTCGCACGTCACCTCGCGCAAATGCTACGGCCCGGAGGAAACCAGCGAGAAATGCGCCGCTAACGCGCTGGAAAACGGCGGCCGCGGCTCCATCACCGAGCAGTTGCTGAAAACCCGCGCCGACGTCACGCTGGGCGGCGGCGCGAAGTCCTTCAACCAGCTGGCGAAAAGCGGCGAATGGCAAGGAAAATCGCTGAAAGATCAGGCGGCGGCGCAGGGTTACCAGTGGGTGAGCAACGCGGATGAGCTGCAGGCCGTTACGCTGGCCAACCAGCAAAAACCGCTGCTGGGTCTGTTCGCCGACGGCAACATGCCGGTGCGCTGGCTGGGGCCGAAAGCCAGCTATCACGGCAACCTCGACAAGCCGGCGGTAACCTGCGAAAACAACCCGGCGCGCACCGCGGCCACGCCAACGCTGGCGGCGATGACCGAAAAAGCGATCGCACTGTTGAAAGATAACCCGAACGGCTTCTTCCTGCAGGTAGAGGGCGCGTCGATCGATAAGCAGGATCACGCCGCTAACCCGTGCGGGCAGATTGGTGAAACCGTCGATCTGGACGAAGCGGTGCAAAAAGCGCTGGCCTTCGCCCGCGCCGACGGCAACACGCTGGTGATCGTCACCGCCGACCATGCGCACTCCAGCCAGATCGTCGCCGCCGACGCCAAAGCGCCGGGCCTGACCCAGATGCTGACCACCAAAGACGGCGCGCCGATGACCCTCAGCTACGGCAACTCGGAAGAAGAGTCGCAGGGGCACACCGGCACCCAATTGCGCGTCGCGGCCTACGGTCCGCACGCCGCCAACGTGGTGGGATTGACCGATCAGACCGATCTGTTCTTCACCATGCGCGATGCGATGGGCATCAAGTAACCTCCTTCTGCACGATGGCCGCCCGCAACGGCGGCCATTTATTATTGGTTACCGATAGGCATTTGCAATTTAACCGCAATTATTGTGTGATAACGAAATAACGTTTAATTGCGCGACAATTACCCCACGGAAATAACGCGGTTATACGACCTTTCTTCCCTCTTTGTTTATTACTGCGACAGCAACCGGCCTATTTTTGCTTATATTCATTTTTTTTAGTTACAAAAGTAGTTTTTAACATTCTCGCAAACAATAATACCCCGCCAGTAACGTGAACCGATCAATTTGCATCCGGACGGCCTGCAATAGTTCACTTTTCGTTAAAAACCCTATTAACAAAAAGGCATTATTGCTGCCTATCGGCTCACGCCGGGCGGTCGGCTTCATTATTTCCAGGGTAACTCCCGCTAAATTCTTTCACCTGCAATGAGTAGAATTTACACACAAGAGATTTAATTCAATGAGAAAATTACTCGTCCTGATTTTCAGTCTCAGCCTGTTTGGCGTTACGCAACAGGCGGCGGCTGAAGAGAAGAATAAAACCGTCGACGTGGTGTTGATCGGCGGCGGCATCATGAGCGCCACCTTGGGTACCTATCTGCATGAGCTGGAGCCGACCTGGACCATCGACATGTACGAGCGCATGAACGGCGTGGCGGAAGAGAGCTCCAACGGCTGGAACAACGCCGGTACCGGCCACTCCGCCTTCAGCGAAATGAACTACACGCCGGAAAAAGCCGATGGCACCATCGACATCAGCAAGGCGGTGAAGGTCAACGAGTCTTTCGAAATCTCCCGTCAGTTCTGGTCTTATCAGGTGAAAAACAATGTCCTGAAAGATCCGAAATCCTTCATTAACAGCGTGCCGCACATGAGCTTCGTGTGGGGCGACGACAACGTCAACTTCCTGCGTAAACGCTACGCGGCGCTGCAGCACAGCACCCTGTTCCGCGGCATGGAATACTCCGAAGACCCTGCGCAAATCAAACAGTGGGCGCCACTGGTGATGAACGGCCGCGATCCGGCGCAGAAAATCGCCGCGACCCGCATGCCGTTGGGTACCGACGTTAACTTCGGCGTGATCACCCACCAGCTGGTTGACGCACTGAGCGCCAGCGACAAGTTCAAGCTGAACCTGAGCCACGAAGTGCGCGACATCAAGCGCAACGCCGACCAGACCTGGAGCGTAACCGTTGCCGATCTGAACCGCGACGGTAAAGAAACCACCGTTAACGCCAAGTTCGTGTTCATCGGCGCAGGCGGCGCGTCCCTGACCCTGCTGCAGAAATCCGGCATCCCTGAGGCCGACGGTTACGGCGGCTTCCCGGTCGGCGGCCAGTTCCTGGTCACGACCAACCCGGAGATCGCCAACCAGCACCTGGCCAAAGTGTATGGCCTGGCCAGCGTAGGTTCGCCGCCGATGTCCGTGCCGCACCTGGATACCCGCATGCTGGACGGCAAGCGCGTGCTGCTGTTCGGGCCGTTCGCCACCTTCTCCAGCAAGTTCCTGAAGAACGGTTCGCTGTTTGATCTGCTGCACTCGCTGAGCACCTCGAACCTGATGCCGATGACCCACGTCGGTCTGGATAACTTCGATCTGGTGAAATACCTGGTCGGCCAGCTGATGATGAACGACGACGATCGCTTCGCCGCATTGAAAGAGTACTTCCCGGACGCCAAGCAGGCAGACTGGAAGCTGTGGACCGCAGGCCAGCGCGTACAGATCATCAAGAAAGACGCGGATAAAGGCGGCGTGCTGCAGTTCGGCACCGAAGTCGTCAGCTCTGAAGACGGCAGCATCGCCGCTCTGCTGGGCGCTTCGCCGGGCGCTTCCACCGCTGCGCCAATCATGCTGCACCTGATGGAAACCGTGTTCAAAGACAAAGTGGCGACGCCGGAATGGCAGAGCAAGCTGAAAGAAATCATCCCGTCCTACGGCCACAAGCTGAACGGCGATATCGAGATGACCAACAAGATCCGCGGTTACACCAGCAGCGTGCTGGGTCTGAACTACATTGAAGTGAAACCGGAAACTAACTGATTTTCCGTCACTTCCTACTGAAAAGGCCGCTTTATGCGGCCTTTCTTTTATTCCCCTGCCGTTCAAAGAGCATTTTTGGCCACCTTTTTATCCCCGGCTTACCCTTGCGTAACGGCGTAGTCACGCCTATTATCAAAGCATATTCTTGGATAATTAAGCTAAGTCACTGTGACCTGAATGTCGTTTTTGCGGGAGAACTAAAACCATGGATCGCGTCAATATCATTCACGATTTACTAGACTGGATTGAAACTCATCTGGATCAACCGCTGCTGCTGGATAACGTCGCCGCCAAGTCGGGCTACTCCAAATGGCACCTGCAGCGCATGTTCCGCAGCACCACCGGCCACGCGCTCGGCAGCTATATCCGCGAGCGGCGCCTGTCGCAGGCGGCGCAGGCGCTGCGCTCCACTCCACGACCGATCCTGGATATCGCCCTGCAATACCATTTCGACTCTCAGCCTTCGTTCTCGCGTGCCTTCAAGAAACAGTTCGGCAAAACCCCGGCGGTGTATCGCCGCACCACCCGCTGGGACGTCGCAGAATGGCCGGCGCAGCCGATAGAAATGCAGGCCGAACCGCGCCATGATGCCCCCATGCTGCCCCGCTGGTACGCCGGCAAGCCGCCGGAAGGCGTTTGCACCAGCTGGATGGGGCTGCGTTAATCAGCGCGGTATAAGGCACAAAAAAGGGTTCAGTTCGCGAGAACTGAACCCTTTCTCTATTGACGAGACACCGAATTATTTGAAGGTGACGTCGACGTTAGCGGTGGCATTGAATACCCCGGTCTTCGGCGTATTGGTCAGCCATTTCAGGTTGGCGATAAAGGTCTCTTTTACTTCGTTCTGCTTATCCTGCAGCAGACCGCCAAAATCCACGTTGGTTTGCAGTGGGATCGCTTTTTTGTTGGTGTCGCGCTGCTGAGTCAGGAAGATAGCCACGCCCGGTTTGGTGGTTGGCAGGATCTGCGTGTTGTCTGACGGATCGGCGTTGGTACTGCTGAAACTGGCCTGCAACGACTGACCGGCACATTCGCCGCCGCTCAGGCTGGCCTTGATGTCGAACGGCACCTGCTTGGCGATAGTGCCGGCTTTGGCGCTGGAAGTCGTCAGCACGCCGAAATCGACGCTGGCGCCATTGTTGGCCAACACGGTGATCTGCGGGTTGCACTGGATCACGCGGATCTTGTCCAGCCCTTTGATATAGGCGTTAAAGTTACTGTCTTTGGTGGCGTTCAAACCGCCGACCCCGTCAATCTGGAACAGCGATGCACGCCCCAAAGGTGCAAAGTTGCCGGCCGGCGGTTTCACCCCGGTGGCTTTGATGTATACCGAATAGGAGGCAGTCACCGCCTGCGGCGCCGCCGGGTTTCTGCCGTTAGTCCGGATGGTACCCGGCCCCAGATTGGGGCCGGTCGGCGTTTTGCCGCTTTGCAGCAGGTTAACCGAGTCATAGTCGACGCCGTTGATCGACACCCCAATTGACAATGACTTATCCAGCGCGCCGAACGAGTTCTGCGGGTTCCAGTAGATATAAGCGTTTTCCCCTTTCGGGTTGCGATCGGTATCCCAACAGGTAAAGGTCGAAGTAAAGTTCTGCGAACGCCAGATCAAGTTGCCGGCGACAAAGTCGCTGGCGGCCAGCACGATCGGGCGACCAACGTCGATATCCTGCGTTACGCTGCCGGTCGGATTTTTTGAACCGGTCGAGTTGCCGAAGCGGCACTGCATCGCCGCCGCCTGTTGCGCCATCGCCAACCCCGCCAGCCCCACCACTGACAGAAGTGTGTTACGTGCTAATTTGCTCAAGTTCATGGTGTACCTTACAGTTTTTGGCATTGCAGAGTCAGTTCCTGATATCCCATGGCCACTTGTTTGTCGCCCACGTTCGCCGGGATCGGCAGTACGCATTGCTGGTCGGCTTTCGGGCCCCATTTGATCGTCAGTTTTTCACCCGCTTGCACACCGGAGACATAGGTCGCGCCATTCAGGCCCACGGTACCACTGTTGCGGCCGGACTCGTTGAACACGCCGGCGCCGATGGCCGGATAACCGTCATCCCCCAGACGAGCGTGAATCAGCAGGCTGACCCCCTTGAAGGTATCGAAGCTCACCTTCACCACCGATTTCTCGGTCGGTACCACTTGTTTGCTGGCCACAGGCACATCCAGACCCGGCCCGAAGTCTTCGGTCCGCAGCGCTACATAGTTGTAACGGTAAGCGGTGGCCGACGGCACCACGGCGTAACCGAAGCGATCAATGGTCACGCCCGGCTGGTTTTCCAAACGAACGCCTTTGGCGTCTTTCGCTTCCACCAGCAAGATGGTGTTCTGCAACGGCTGCGTCAGAGTCGCGCCGCCGGAGTGCACCAGCAGGCCGCCGGAGAGACCCAGCCCTTCCTGACGGTATTTAGAGCTGTAGGCATAGCTACCGTCGATGTTACCGATGCTGCTGCTGTAGCCCAGGTTCAGGTTGCTGCTCTGGCCGGAGGACTGCGTATGCCCGGTGGAAACCGAGTAGTTCATGCGGCGGTCGTCCAGCAAGGTGCCGCTGATGCCGGTCGAATAGCTGTCGCCGCTCTGTTTGCTGTGCGCCGCACTGAAGTTGGCGGTGGTCGAGTTGTTGTTCTGCCCCCAATCCAGCGGGATCGACATCGTGAAGTTCACGCTGCGATCGGAATAGCCGTACTGGCCGCGCGTATCCTGTAGATAGACGCCGTAGGAAATGCGCTTGAAGCCGTCGTTATAACCCAGTTGAATCGTGCGATCGTTACCGGACACGCCCCAGTAGTTCTGGTGGCTCACGTTGGCATACAGGCTGGCGCCCGCCCACAGCTGCTGGCTAAGCGACAGCTCGACGCGTTCGCGTTTGTTGCCGTAGCGCGCGGTGTATCGGGTGCGTTTCTGATTGTTGCTCCAGGAAGGCTGGCCTGGCTGCAGATCGTTCGGATCCCAGTAATCGTTGGCATAAAAGCCGTTGCGCCAGCGGTTGCGCTCCTGGACCGCATCGCTGAGGTCATAATAACCGGAAGTCGCATAGCGATAGCCCGCCAACTGGAAGTTGGTGCCCATCTGGTTGAGCGACTTGGAGTACAGGAAACGGAAGCTCTGCCCCTGCTTGCGATCGCCGTTCGCCAGCTCGGTATCGGAAATAGAACCGTCCACGGAGATAGCCCCCCATGATCCCAGGCTCTTACCGATACCCACGGCGGCGGAACGGTAATGTTCGGCGATAATGGCGCCGCCGAATGGCGTCAGGCCATAGTTCATGCCGTACGCCGCGGTGCCTTGGATCAGTTTCGGCTGATAGCCGCCGTCGCCGGTGTGGTATTTACCGGCGGTCAGTTGGAAGTTCCAAATGCCTTCGCGCAGCATGTTGGCCACGGAAGAGTAGGCGACGCTGAACGTTTTATGCGAACCGTCGGCCTCATTCACGGTCACCTGCAGGTCACCATTGTTGGTATGCGGATAGACGTCGTGGATCTCGAAAGGACCCGGCGCGACGTTGGCGCTATAGATGACGTAACCGTTCTGGCGGATCTCGACGCGGGCGTTGGTCGCCGCCACACCACGCACCACCGGCGCATAACCGCGCAGGCTGTCCGGCAGCATGTCGTCAACGCTGGAGAGTTGCACCCCGCGGAACTGGAAGCTGTTGAACACGCTGTTGTTGGTGCTCGCCTGCCCCATCACCAAACGGCTGCGCCAAGGCACGATGTCGGTCTCGGCCCAGGAGGAGACGTTGGTCCAGTTGCTGCTGCTGCCACTCTGTTTGTCCCAGGTGGAGTTGTTGCGCAGGCGCCATCTGCCCAGGTTAACGCCGCTGTTCAACGCGAGGAACATGTACTCGTTGTCGTCAGCGTCATCTCGGCGGTAGCTGTTCTTGTTGTAGTTGAAGTTATAGTTGGCGAACAGCGCGTTGATGCCTTCATCGTACATGCTTGGCGGGATCGCGCCGATCGCGCTCAGATCCATCATGGTCTGAGGCACGGAGATGTTGATCTGCTGCACCGCCGCGTCATAGCTGACGGTGGCGTCTTTAACCAACGCAGGCAGATCAACGCAGCTGCCGGCCTGCAGCGTTTCCGGCAGTTTGATGCCGTAGTTGCGCAGGTCTTCAACTTTCAGGCAGGGTTGAGACGCGGCCAGGCCCTTTACCTGACGAAAAGTAACATCCTTATGATCAACCTGAGCCAGGTTTACATAGATGTCGAATGGGTAAACGCCCGGTTGCAAAGCATCGCCCTGGGCGACCGCTTCCGCGTTGCTCAGGTTTTCATCGCCGTGAATAAACGACATGTTAAACTCTGCCAGCGCCGCTTCACTCCATAACATCGGCGCACTGGCGGCAATGATTGCAATTCGGATCAGCTGTGTCAGCCGCGTCGTTCCGCCTGCTACTTTTCGTTGATTTGCCATTCCCTGTCTCTCTTATTGTACTGGAACGTCCTTGACTTCCGTTCTACCGCCAAAATCGTTGATATAACTGAAAGCAATCTTGTTGCCGACGCTGACGCCCGCCGGGATATTGATCGACAAGCGATCTTTCGGGCTCACCATGTTGGCGTCCACATCCACGGTCTTGCCCGCGCTGTTTTTCAAATGCAGCGCCCCAAAGGTAATATGCAGCGGGCCATCGTTAATCACTTGCAGACGTGAACCTTCACGCTGCCAGCGCAAGTTTTGTACTTGCTCGTCCAGCGTCGTTTTCAACGCCACCGGCCGGTAAAAAAGTTTGATTCGGGTACGCACCGCAACCTGAAGCACGTTTTCTTGCTTCGGCGCCGGTGGGATTTCCTGCACGTTAATCCACAGCAGGGTTTCTTTATCCTGAGGTAAGCCATTACCGGAATAGATAAAGCGCAAAACGGCGGTTTTGGCAGCGTCCAATTTCAGAATCGGCGGAACGACAACGACAGGCAGATTTTTCGGCACCTGGTTTCTGTCACCGGTGTCCAGCCAGGTCTGCACCATATAAGCTTCTGGCGCATCGTTATGAATGGGCAGCGAGGCGGATTTTTCATCGCCTTTATAGATCACGCGAGTGGCATCTACCTGGATACCGGCGTGGCTGTTAAAGGCGCTCAGCATCAGCAGAGCGGCAAAGAACTTTTTCATCGGTTTCCTCTACGGGCCATCCTTGGCCGTGTGTGTCCTGAAAGATGATTATTTGTATTCGATGGTGAACGGGCTGGTGGCGTTAGCCAGACCCGCGGTCACTGCTGCGAATGAACGGTAACGAGCCTGCAGGTTGAAGGTCGCTTTACCGTCAGCAGCGATGGTGACTTTCGCTACGTCGTCTTTGATGTTGGAACCGTCGCCGATAGCGAACGGTTTGCCGTTGTTATCGGTGATTTCGATACCTACGCCGGTCGCCGCAGCGCCGGTGCCACCAACGTTGCTTACGGACAGCAGGTCTGGGTTGCCGGCAACGGTGTTACCGTCGAAGCGCAGGCTGTAATCGCCGGCATCACATTTTTCCAGGGAGATCTGGAAAGCTTTAGATGCGGATTTGTCACCCACGTTTTGGAAAGCGGAAGTTGGGTAAGTACCCAGGTAAACTTCTTTATTCTGAGTATCGCTAGTCACCTGGCAGGTAGACTGTTTGATTTCACCGGTGAACTTAACAGTGCCGCTTGCTGCCATTGCGTTGGAAGCAGTTGCAGACAATACCAACACAGCCAAAGGCAATAATACTTTTTTCATTTCCAGCTCCATAGAACAATAAAATAATCGATTCAGTGGTGGGCTTATATATATTGCCACCACTGAGCATACACTCAGCGATTGCACTCCTTGCTGAAAAGGAGCGTTGCCTCGATGAACTCATTGCGGGACGCAATATATTCTAAGGTAATTCCTAATGTTAAATAGTTTAAAGCATTCACATCACCAAAGTTGATAGGAAAAAACTATCGACAAATACCTATCTATCGATATTGACGATTCAACCCAATGAGCATAATCTTTGTTCTAGAGAGCATAAGAGCTTATCAAGTCACCTTAAGCGCAATAAATCATTATATTATTCTGATATTTGCCGCAAATTCAGAATATATCACTATTGAAATTTGAGTGCCTATTGGGCAATAGCCGTGTGACGAAGTGGCGTTGAAGCATGGCGCCATTAATAAGAAATCTACCAATAACCAACGGAGTATTTTTCTTTTTCCACCCAAAAATCAATTGATTAAAAACAAACCCAGGGATTGCGCAATGAACGGGTCATTGAGAGAGAAAAATAGCGGCATTAATTACGTTTTTCAGCCGATGTTCGCGAAATCCGGGCAGTTATTGGCCGTCGAATGTTTATCTCGCTTCGCGCTAAACGGCAAATTCGCCCATTTCTCTCCAGAACAGTTTTTTCGCCATGCGGACGGTGAAACACGCATTGCTATTTTGTTGGAACAAATTGAGCTGATCGAAAAATATCAGCAGTGGTTTTATAAAAACCAAGTTATCGCTACTTTAAATGTGGATGACTATTCACTGAAATCTTTGGCCGACAGCGGTTTTTCCGCGCGAATTAATGCCCTGCGCTGTATTCATTTTGAGATCAGCGAAAATTCAACCCGGCTGGTGAAAGATCGCGTGCACGGCGATCCGTCATTGAATAGTTATTCATTTTGGCTCGATGATTTTGGTTCTGGCTATGCGGGTTTTTCCGCGCTGTACAACAGCCAGTTCCGCTTCGTTAAGCTCGACCGTTTTCTGCTTTGGGATTTCATGAAAAAGTCCGGCGGCGAGGGCTTGATGCGCGCGTTACTGCGCTTCTTTTACCTTAATCATTACAAGGTAATTATCGAAGGAGTTGAAACTCCCGAACACAAGAAATGGCTGGATGAAATGCCATATTACGCACTGCAGGGAAAGCTGTGGAAGGAATCCAGCATCAAGGATTTGAACTCGCTTCTTACAGCTGAATACTTTTAACTCGGTATTGGTGTTTGCCCTATGTCTAAAAATAACGTTCTTGTGATCAGTGAGTGTAAGTACAGCTATGTTGGCCTGTCGGTGCTGCTGAAGAAACACTACGGCGCGTACGATATCCGCCTGTTTTCCGATTTCATGCACGGCGGCGCCAAAGCAGAAAAGATCACCAAGCACGATATTGCGCTGATTTTCACCTCGCAAAACCTGGAACAGAGCGTCAACGTGATCGAAAGCCTGGTGTCCCTGCACCAACAGTACAAGAGCAAGACGCGCCTGCTGGTTTTTTATGACGACGAGCGCGTCGTGAAACTGCTGTCGATCCTGGGAATTTCCGTTGAATTGGTCTCTACCCGTATTCCGCTTTATTCGCTGCAGGAAAAAATCCAGCGGCTGCTGGAAAACAAGGAGCCGGGTGGCATCAGAGTGCAGAAAACCCGCGAGCTCAGCCCGGCGGAAAGCGACGTGATCTTCAACCTGCTGCGTGGCGACAGCCTGCTGCACATTGCGGAAAAGCGCGGCACACACCCGAAAACCATCTTCTCGCAAAAATACAGCGCGATGAAAAAGCTGCGGCTGCGTAGCATGAGCACCATCTTCGTCGCCGGCAAATAACCCCCCTGGCTTGTTGCGCGGTACGCCGCGCGGCAACCCACCCGCCCTCCGCCACGTTAAATTAATGTAACAACTGGCGACAAAGCAGCAACAGACACACAACATCCCCTCCTGTTGGTTACGATTTGCACACGGATTATCCGTGAGTCATGTCGTGTGGATTAAAATAAACATCAGGAGATGTTATGAAGTCGTCCTTATTCAGCCGCTATACCTGCTTTGTGCTGAGCATTTTGCTCACCCTGGTTTTCTTGATCATGATGCACAACCATCCGTGGTTCTGGCTGCCGGCCCTGGCCTGCGGTTGCCTGATGGTGCTGGGTATCTACGATCTCACGCAGCAGCGCCACGCTATCTGCCGCAACTACCCGATCATCGGCCGCCTGCGCTTCTTCTTCGAGTTCATCCGTCCGGAGCTGCGCCAGTATTTCCTCGAGCAGGATAATGAAGAGATCCCGTTTTCGCGCACCCAGCGCACGCTGGTGTATCGCCGGGCGAAAAACGAGATGGGTGACAAACCGTTCGGCACCCTGCTGGACGTCTACCAAACCGGCTATGAGTGCATCGGCCACTCCATGCGGCCGGTGGAAGCCGCCGACCCAACCAGTTTCCGCATCACCATCGGCGGCGCCGACTGCCGCCAGCCTTACTCCGCGTCGATCTTCAACATTTCGGCCATGAGCTTCGGCGCGCTCTCCGCCAACGCCATCCGCGCGCTCAACCTCGGCGCGGCCAAGGGTAACTTCTACCACGACACCGGTGAGGGCAGCATCAGCCGCTATCACCGCGAAAACAACGGCGATCTGGTGTGGGAGCTGGGCAGCGGCTATTTCGGCTGCCGCACCGCCGACGGCCATTTCGATCCGCGCCGCTTTGCCGAACAGGCGCAAAGCCCGCAGGTGAAAATGATTGAAATCAAGCTCAGCCAGGGTGCTAAACCCGGCCACGGCGGCATTCTGCCGGCGAAGAAGGTAGATGCGGAAATCGCCGCCACCCGCGGCGTGCCGGAAGGCGTGGATTGCATCTCGCCGGCCTCGCACAGCGCCTTCACCACCCCGCTGGAAATGATGCAGTTCATCCAACAGCTGCGCGAGCTGTCAGGCGGCAAACCGGTCGGTTTCAAGCTGTGCATCGGCCACCCGTGGGAGTTCGTCGCCATCGTCAAGGCGATGCTGCACACCCGTATTCTGCCGGACTTCATCGTGGTGGACGGCAAGGAGGGCGGCACCGGCGCCGCGCCGCTCGAACTCTCCAACTATATGGGCATGCCGCTGCGCGAAGGGCTGCTGTTCGTGCATAACACGCTGGTGGGCTGCGGCCTGCGCGACCAAATCAAGATTGGCGCCAGCGGCAAGATCATCAGCGCCTTTGACATCGCCAGCGTGCTGGTGCTCGGCGCCGACTGGGTGAATTCGGCGCGCGGCTTTATGTTCGCCGTCGGCTGCATCCAGTCGCAAAGCTGCCACACCAACCACTGCCCGACCGGCGTAGCGACGCAAGATCCGCTGCGGCAAAAGGCGCTGGTGGTGCCGAACAAGGCGGAACGCGTCTACCACTTCCATCAGAATACGGTGAAAGCGCTGGCAGACATGCTGGCGGCGGCCGGCGTCAGCCGCCCGGAGCAGCTGACCTCGCACCATATGCTGCGCCGCATCACGCCGACCGAGATCAAGGTATACGCCGATATCTATTATTACCTGGAGCCTGGCGCGCTGCTGCAGCCGGAGATCAAAAGCGAGTTCTACGCCCGCATGTGGCGCATGGCGACGCCCACCAGTTTCGATCAGGCGATCTCGCTGCCGGCGGCATGATGGGATAAGGGATAAAAGAGAGTTGCCCCCTCGCCTTGGGGAAGAGCATATGGAGAGGGGTTGCTTGCTACGGCGGCCCTCCCCCTCAACGGCGAGAGGGCGTGTCGGTTACTGCTTGCGCACCGGCGCATCGCCGGCGACGTAGTAGTCGGCAGTGCTGCGCGGCAGCGGCGCGCGCTGGCGAATGCGATCGGCTAACTTCTCGGCGATCATGATGGTGGTGGCGTTCAGGTTGCCGGTGATGATCAGCGGCATGATTGACGCATCCACCACCCGCAATCCTTCCATGCCGTGCACCCGGCCCTGGCCGTCGACCACCGCCATCTCGTCTTCGCCCATCTTGCACGAGCAGGACGGGTGGAAGGCAGTTTCGGCGTGCTCGCGCACGAAGGCGTCCAACTGCTCATCGGTCTGCACCTCCGGCCCTGGGCTAATCTCGCGGCCGCGGTATTCGTCCAGGGCCGGCTGCGCCATGATTTCGCGCGTGATGCGGATAGCGTCGCGGAACTCCTGCCAATCCTGTTCGGTCGACATGTAGTTGAACAGAATGCTCGGATGCTGACGCGGATCTTTCGATTTCACCTGCACCCGGCCGCGGCTCGGCGAACGCATCGAACCGACGTGGGCCTGGAAGCCATGCTCTTTCACCGCGTTGCTGCCGTTATAGTTAATCGCCACCGGCAGGAAGTGATACTGAATGTTCGGCCAGGCGAACTCTGCGCGGCTGCGGATGAAACCGCCGGCCTCGAACTGGTTGCTGGCGCCGACGCCGGTGCCGTTGAACAGCCATTCCGCGCCGATTTTCGGCTGATTGAACCATTGCAACGCCGGGTACAGCGACACCGGTTTCTTACAGGCGTACTGCAGATACATCTCCAGGTGGTCCTGCAGGTTTTCCCCTACCCCCGGCAGATCGTGCACCACGTTGATGTCCAGACTTTTCAGCAGCGCCGCCGGGCCGACGCCCGAACGCTGCAGAATTTGCGGCGAGGCGATGGCGCCGGCGCACAGCAGCACTTCGCGGCGCGCTTTGGCATGGGTCAGCTGATTGCTGTCGCCCTGCAGATAGTTGACGCCCACCGCGCGCTTGCCGTCGAACACGATATGGTCGGTCAGCGCATGGGTGACGATCTTCAGGTTCGGCCGAGAACGCGCCTGATCCAGATAACCGCGGGCGGTGCTGGCGCGGCGCCCCTTCGGCGTCACGGTGCGATCCATCGGGCCGAAGCCTTCTTGTTGGTAACCGTTCAGATCGTCAGTGCGCGGGTAACCCGCCTGCACGCCGGCTTCCACCATGGCGTGGAACAGTTCGTTGTTACCGGCCTTCGGCGTGGTGACGCTCACCGGGCCCTCACCGCCGTGGTAATCGTTCGGGCCGATATCGCGCGTTTCCGCCTTGCGGAAATACGGCAGACAGTCCAGATAGGTCCAGTCTTCCAGACCCGGCGCCTTGGCCCAGTTGTCGAAATCCATCGCGTTGCCGCGAATGTAACACATGCCGTTGATCAGGGACGAACCGCCCAGCCCTTTGCCGCGGCCGCATTCCATCCGGCGGTTGTTCATGTGCGGCTCAGGATCGGTTTCATACGCCCAGTTATAGCGGCGGCCCTGCAGCGGAAACGCCAGCGCGGCCGGCATCTGGGTACGGAAATCCATCCGGTAATCCGGGCCGCCGGCTTCCAGCAGCAGGACGCTGACGTCGGCGTCTTCGGTCAATCGGGTGGCTAACACGTTGCCGGCGGAACCGGCACCGATAATGATGTAGTCAAATTCCATTCATTATCTCCTTACTTTATTGGCCTGCATGAGACGAAAACGCGAAACGCGGATCCGCAACAGGCGGTATATTTGGCTCTCGGGGAGTGTCTGCCGCAGCCAACCCGGCTGCGGCTCGAAAGACGACGGGGATAGTTAAAATACCGAGGCGTAATCGCCCAGCTCAACCTGCACCGATTTGATCTGGGTGTAGTGCTCCAGCGTGGTCAGGCCGTTTTCGCGGCCGACGCCGGACTGCTTGTAGCCGCCGACCGGCATTTCCGCCGCCGACTCGCCCCAGGTGTTGATCCAGCAAATGCCGGCTTCCAGCTGGTGGATCACGCGGTGCGCGCGGGCCAGATCGTGGGTCACCACGCCCGCGGCCAGGCCGAAGGTGGTGTCGTTGGCACGGCGCACCACTTCCTCTTCGCTCTGGTAGCTGAGGATGCTCATCACCGGCCCGAAGATCTCTTCGCGCACGATTTCCATGTCGTCGCGGCAGTCGCTGAATACCGTCGGCGCCACGTAAGCGCCCTTGCCGAACTCACCGTGGGTGACGCGTTCGCCGCCGCACAGCAGGCGCGCGCCGCTGTTCTTGCCGCTCTCGATAAAGCGCAGCACCGATTCCATGTGCGCAAAGCTGACCAGCGGCCCGAAGTTGGTTTGCGGATCGGTCGGATCGCCGAGGCGAATGCGCTTCACGCGCTCGAGAATTTTCGCCTCAAACTGCGCCTGCAGCGCCGCCGGCACAAAGACGCGGGTGCCGTTGGTGCACACCTGGCCGGAACTGTAGAAGTTGGCCATCATGGCGATATCGGCGGCGCGATCCAGATCGGCATCGTCAAAGATAATCAGCGGCGACTTGCCGCCCAGTTCCATGGTGACTTCTTTCAGCGTCGAACCCGACGCGTTGGCCATCACCTTCTTGCCGGTTTTCACCCCGCCGGTGAAAGAGACTTTGGCGATGCCCGGATGGTCGGTCAGGTACTGCCCCACCTCCGCACCGCTGCCGGTCACCACGTTGAACACGCCGTCCGGCAGGCCGGCTTCGGTGTAGATTTCCGCCAGCTTCAGCGCCGTAAGCGACGTGACTTCGCTCGGTTTGAAAATCATCGCATTGCCCGCCGCCAGCGCCGGCGCGGACTTCCACAGCGCGATCTGAATCGGGTAGTTCCAGGCGCCGATGCCGGCCACCACGCCCAGCGGTTCGCGGCGGGTGTAGACGAACGAGGTATCGCGCAGCGGGATCTGTTCGCCTTCAATGGCCGGGATCAGGCCGGCGTAATACTCCAGCACGTCGGCGCCGGTGACGATGTCCACCGCGGTGGTTTCCGACATCGCTTTGCCGGTATCCAGCGTTTCCAGCGCCGCCAGCTCATCGTTGCGCTCGCGCAGAATATCCACCGCGCGACGCAGGATGCGCGAACGCGCCATCGCCGTCATCGCCGCCCACACCTTCTGCCCGCTGGCCGCGCTGGCCACCGCACGATCGACGTCTTCAGCGCCGGCGGACTGGACTTCAGCCAGAACTTCGCCGTTCGCCGGGTTAATGGCGTTGAAGGTTTTTCCAGCGGTGCTGTCTACATAGGCGCCATGAATATAGAGCTTCTGCAAGCCAAAACGGGACATAGGATCTCCTTGAGTTATCCTCCGGGCGGCGTTTGCCCCCGGAGTTGGAACGTGATGTATTCGGTCGTGAGCGCCAGCGCCTGCGCCTGATTGAACGCGGAGCCGCGCAGCGCGCTGCGCAGCCACAGCCCATCGATCAGCGCCGCCAGCCCCTTGGCCGCCAACCGCGCCTGCGGCTGCGGCATAACGCGGCGAAACTCGGCGCACAGGTTGGAATAAAGCCGGCGGCCGTTCACCTGTTGCAGCCGGTTGAGCTGCGGCTGGTGCAGGCTGCTGGCCCAAAAGGCCAGCCAGGTCTTCATCGCCGCGCTGTTGATCTGGCTGTCGTCGAAGTTGCCGGCGACGATCGCCTGCAGCCGCGCCGCCGGGCTGTTATCGGTCAGCGCCTGCAACCGCAGCTTCACCGCCTCGCCCAGGTGGCTGATCAGATAGCGCATCGTGGCTTCCAGCAGGCCGTTCTTGTCCTTGAAATAATGGCTGATGATGCCGTTGGAAACGCCGGCCCGCCGCGCGATCTGCGCGATGGTGGCGTCATGCATTCCCACTTCGTTTACCGCGGCGAGCGTGGCATCAATCAACTGCTGCCTTCTGATTGGCTGCATTCCTACCTTTGGCATATTTCGACTCTCACAAAACCGACTTCGGCCTTATCTCAGCGGGCAAATTTCACTGCCGTTTCGCCCGTGATTCAGGTCATCATGCGGACTATTAAACTTTTTTTTGATTGAACGTTCAATAAAAATTGCATATATTTTATTGCCGCCTGGTTAAAAATTTGTACTATCTGGTTGTGGAACTGGCTGATTTTTGTGAGGTAATTAACGAATCTGACCAAAATCAGTGGCTGTAAGCGGTTCCCACCGCGAAGCGCTCCGGTGCTTCGGCAACAGGCGAAAGCGGCGTTACTCAGGCCATTCCCATGGGGATGGTCGCCGCCTTCATTCGCCCGTTTTTCGGCGGCGCCAACGCGCCCCGAAATGCGGAGCGGCACGATTTTACTCAGTTCAGAGGATGACGATGACAACACGCGAAACCTCCTCCAAACCGCAGCAGGACCGCCTCAACCCTGTGGTTTTCTTCACCTCGGCGGGGCTGATCCTGGCCTTCTCGCTGATGACCATCTTTTTCACCGACTTCTCCGGGCAGTGGATCACCCGCACGCTGAATTGGGTGTCGACCACCTTCGGTTGGTACTACCTGCTGGCGGCGACGCTGTACATCGTGTTCGTGGTGTTTATCGCCGCCTCGCGCTTCGGTTCCATCAAGCTCGGGCCGGAGCAGTCCAAGCCGGAGTTCAGCCTGATGAGCTGGGCGGCGATGCTGTTCGCCGCCGGCATCGGCATCGACCTGATGTTCTTTTCGGTCGCCGAGCCGGTGACCCAGTACATGATGCCGCCGGAAGGCGACGCGCAAACGCTGGAGGCCGCGCGCCAGGCAATGGTCTGGACGCTGTTCCACTACGGCCTGACCGGCTGGTCGATGTATGCGCTGATGGGCATCGCCCTCGGCTACTTCAGCTATCGCTACAATCTGCCGCTGACCATCCGCTCGGCGCTGTACCCAATCTTCGGTAAGCGCATCAACGGCCCGATCGGCCACAGCGTGGACATCGCCGCGGTGCTAGGCACCATCTTCGGCATCGCCACCACGCTAGGCATCGGTGTGGTGCAGCTCAACTACGGCCTCAAGGTGTTGTTCGAGATCCCGGAAAACCTGACGGTGCAGGGCTCGCTGATCCTGCTATCGGTGATCATGGCCACCATCTCGGTGACTTCGGGCGTTAACAAGGGCATCCGCATCCTGTCCGAGCTGAACGTGCTGCTGGCGCTGGGCCTGATCCTGTTCGTGCTGTTCTTCGGCGACACCGAGTTCCTGCTCAACGCGCTGGTGCTTAACGTCGGCGATTACGTCAACCGCTTTATGGGCATGACGCTCAACAGCTTCGCCTTCGATCGGCCGGTGGAGTGGATGAACAACTGGACGCTGTTCTTCTGGGCCTGGTGGGTGGCGTGGTCGCCGTTCGTCGGCCTGTTCCTGGCGCGCATCTCGCGCGGGCGCACCATTCGTCAGTTCGTGGTCGGCACGCTGATCATACCGTTCGTGTTTACCCTGCTGTGGCTGTCTATCTTCGGCAACAGCGCGTTGTACCAGATCATCCACGGCAACGCCGAGTTTGCTCAGGAAGTGATGCAGTTCCCGGAGCGCGGCTTCTACAGCCTGCTGGCGCAATACCCCGGCTTCACCTTCAGCGCCTCGGTGGCCACCATCACCGGCCTGCTGTTCTACGTCACCTCGGCGGACTCCGGCTCGCTGGTGCTGGGTAACTTCACCTCGCGCCTGGCCGACATCAATAATGATGCGCCGAACTGGCTGCGGATTTTCTGGTCGGTGGCCATCGGCCTGCTGACCATCGGCATGCTGATGACCGACGGTGTGCCGGCGCTGCAGAAAACCACGGTGATCATGGGTCTGCCGTTCAGCTTCGTGATCTTCTTCGTGATGGCCGGGCTGTACAAATCGCTGCGGGTGGAGGACTACCGCAAGGCCAGCGCGCTTAGCACCCTGGCGCCGGTGCCGGTCTCCAGCCACGACGTGCTCAACTGGAAACAGCGCCTGTCGCGGGTGATGAACTACCCGGGCACGCAGTACACGCAGAAAATGTTGGATAAGGTTTGCCGCCCGGCTATGCAGGACGTGGCGCGCGAGCTGGAGTTGCGCGGCGCGAAAGTGGAGTTCAGCGAAGTGCCGCCGACCGAAGACGAACGCCTGAATCACCTGGAGCTGCTGGTGCACCTGGGCGAGGAACAGAACTTCATCTATCAGATCTGGCCGATGCGCTACTCGGTGCCGGGCTTCACCTACCGCGCCCGCTCCGGCAAGTCGCACTACTACCGGCTGGAAACCTTCCTGATGGAAGGCACCCAGGGCAACGACCTGATGGACTACAGCAAGGAACAGGTGATTGGCGATATCCTCGACCAGTACGAGAAGCACCTGAACTTCCTGCACATTCATCGCGAAGCGCCGGGGGGCACCCTGACCTTCCCGGATATGTGACGGTCAATCAATAACCAGAGGGCGTAGCCAGGCTACGCCCTTTTTTATGCCTGCTCGGCCGGCAAGTCGGCTTTCAGCAGCACCAGGGAGCCGGCCAACAACACCAGATCCTTGATTAAAAAGCTGGTGGCGCCGGCCATGGCGGGAAAACCGCCGGCGGAGGGCTCCCAGGCGCCCGGCGTAGAAAAGATCAGCGTCAACGTGGTCAGGTAGGTCACCGTCGATCCGATCGCCCCCAGCAACCCCAACCGCCGCGACCTGAATCCCGCCAGCAGCAGCAAACCGAAGCTCCACTCGGCGACGCCCAGCGCATAACTGGCGCCGCGAATGCCGAACGCCTGGTGCATCCAGCTCAGCAGTGGGCTGTTGCCAATCAGTGGCACCAGCCCCTGCGCCTCGTAATCAAACCACTTGGCGTAACCGAAGGCGGCGAAAATCACCACCAACGCCGCGCGCATAAAGATAACGTCCCCGTTCGAGCGCTGAAAGCGCCGTAACCAACTCGCCAGCATCATCCTCTCTCCTTATGTTGCCCGCAGCCGCAGCGGATCTGCCGCTTGCGGCCACGGGGTGCGGCGGCTTAGTGCCCCATCGCATCCTTCTTCATCTCATCTTTCTTCATGCCGTCTTTGGCCATACCGTCTTTCGCCATGCCATCCTTTTTCATGGCGTCTTGGCCCATCTTGTCTTTCTTCATGCAGTCCTTGCCCATGCACTCTTTCTTCATGCCGTCGTGCGACATCTGGCTCATGCCGTCCTTTTTCATCGCGTCTTTACTCATGCCATCGGCGGCGTTGGCGCCGGCCACACCCAGCATCAGCGCGCTGCACATCATCATTGCGAATAACTTTTTCATGGTATTTCCTTCCGTCATGTCAAAGGCACCGGAGTGCCGGAGAATGGCCGGCGGCCGCCTCAGCTGCCGCCAAACCAGTTGTAGCCCTGGTCTTCCCAGTAACCGCCCGGGAAGCGGTTGGTGACCTCGATCACCTGAATGTGTTTCGGATTCTTGTAGCCCAGCTTGGTCGGCATGCGCAGCTTCATCGGGTAGCCGTACTTGCGCGGCAAGATCTGGCCGTCGTAGGTCAGCGCGATAATCGTCTGCGGATGCAGCGCGGTGGCCATATCGATGCTGGTGTAGTAGTCGTCGGCGCATTTGAAGCTGACGTAGCGGGCGCTCAGATCCGCGCCGATTACCTTAAGAAAGGTGGCGAACGGCACGCCGCCCCACTTGCCGATGGCGCTCCAACCCTCGACGCAAATATGACGCGTCACCTGGCTGACCTGCGCCATCCGATGCAGCTGCGGCAGGCTCCAGGCGCGCTTGTCCTGCACCAGCCCCGCCACCTCCAGCCGATAGTCGTCGCCGTTGATGTCGGGCGCGTCCTCCTCGGCGTAAAAGGCGTTGAACGGGAATGGCCGGGTGATCATCGATTCCGGGTAGACCGGCGCCAGGCGATCGCCGTTGAACAGCCAACCCTGCACCCGATCGTTGAGGCGCGAAATGCGGCTCAGCGCCTGCTCGACGTTAGCGTTGCCGCTGAGATCGCAGCCGGTGAGCATGGCGATGCCGCCCAGCGTCAGACCGTTGCGCAGAAAGCGGCGGCGGGACGACGCGGTCAACAAGCGCTGCGCTTCTTTGACGATCGCCTGCCCTTCAACGATCGTCATGGTCTGTTTATCCTTTTTCATCGTGAACTCCTTAACGTCCGCGCAGCATGGCCAGCAGCGTGCGGGGCACCAGCGCCACCATCACCAGATGGATCGCGACGAAGGCCACCAGCGCCGACATGGCGAAAAAGTGGATATATCGCGCCGCCTCATAGCCGCCGAGCAGCGTGCGCAGCAGCGGAAACTGCACCGATTTCCACAGCACCAGTCCGGACAGCGCGCTTATCACGCCAAGGAGCATCACCGACAGATAGGCCACGCGCTGCACCATGTTGTAGTGACGCAAGTCGGCGTGCTGCAGCCGGCCGCGCAGCGCCGCGCCGACATCGGCGAGAAACTGCTTCGGGCTGAGCGGCCAATATTTGCGTTTGAAACGCCCGCTGGCGAGGTTCAGCAGCAGGTAGCACAGCCCGTTGACGCCAAACAGCCACATGCCGGCGAAGTGCCACTGCAGCGCGCCGCCCAGCCAGCCGCCAAGCGTCAGCTCGTTGAGAAAGCTGAAGTTGAACAGCGGCGAGGCGTTATAGATGCGCCAGCCGCTGGTGACCATGATCAGCATCGCCAGCGCATTCAGCCAATGCGTCAACCGCAGCCAGAGAGGATGTACCGTCTGTCGTTGTTCCGGGGTGAGGGTGAAGCTCATAGCGATTCCTGCCAGCTAACGATGCGATGAACCGAGTATTCCCCGGATTTGTTCCCCAAGACCTCACGCAAAGTTAAATAAAATGTGATAACTCCGCCGGTGGCGGTTGTGTAGACTTCAGAGAGAATCGGGCTAATCAGCGGTAATGAGAATGGACAAGCCAAAACGAATTTTGATCGTCGAGGACGACGGCGACATCGCCGATCTGCTGCAGCTGCATCTGCGTGACGAGGGTTACGCCATCAGCCACGCCGCCGACGGCAATCAGGGCATGGCGATGCTGGAACAGGGCGGCTGGGACGCCCTCATCCTCGATCTGATGTTGCCGGGCGTCGACGGATTGGAGATTTGCCGCCGGGCGCGCACCATGACGCGCTACACGCCGATCATCATCACCAGCGCGCGCTCCAGCGAGGTGCACCGTGTGCTGGGGCTGGAGCTGGGCGCTGACGACTATCTGGCCAAACCTTTTTCCATGCTGGAGCTGGTGGCGCGGGTCAAGGCGCTGTTTCGCCGTCAGGAGGCGATGAGCCGCAACCTGCGCCTGGACGCCGGCGCGCTCAGCTTCAACGATCTGACCATCGATCCTATCGCCCGCGAGGTGCGCCTGCACCAACAGCCGATCGAGCTGACGCCGCGCGAATTCGACCTGCTGTACTTTTTCGCCCGCCACCCGGGCCAGGTATTCTCGCGCCTCAGCCTGTTGAATCAGGTCTGGGGCTATCAGCACGAAGGGTATGAGCACACCGTCAACACCCATATCAACCGGCTGCGCATCAAGATTGAGCGCAATCCGGCGGAACCCGAGCGCATCCTCACGGTGTGGGGCATGGGCTATAAATTCGCGGCCGCGCCGCAAGAGTGAGCCATGAAAAACCTTACGTTAGCGCAACGCCTCACGATTATCTTCGCGCTGCTGATCGTCATCGGCTGCGCCTTTTCCGGCTGGATGCAGGTGCGCAGCAATACCCAGTACAGCCAGGCGGTGATCCAGCGCCTGTCCGGCAACCTGGCGCAGCATATCGCCGACAGCAATCCGCTGCTGGGGGTGAACGGGCCGGATCCGCAGGCGGTGCATACCCTGTTCGATCAGCTGATGGCGGTGAACCCCAGCGTTGAGGTTTATCTGCTCGACAAACAGGGCGCAATCATCGGCAACGCCGCGCCGGCCGGGCATCTGAAACGGCAGCGGGTCGCGCTGCCGCCGCTGCAGGCGCTGCTCGATGGCGCGCAGATGCCGGTGTATGGCGACGATCCGCGCAGCGCGGACGGGCGCAAGGTGTTCAGCGTTGCGCCGCTGAAGGTCGACGGCCGGGTCGAGGGCTATCTGTATGTGGTCTTGCTCGGTGAGGAGTACACGGCGCTGGCCAGCAACGCCCAGTTCAATTCGGCAGCCAGGATGGCGCTGTGGACCTCCGGGGTGATGGTGCTGTTCAGTCTGCTGGCCGGCGGTTTCGCGTTTTACTGGGTCACTCGCCCCATCCGGCGCCTGACCCGCCAGGTCAATGCGCTGGACAGCGGCGGCATCGAGGCGGTGCAGGCCTACGCGGCGCTGCCGGCGGTGCCGGCCGGGCGCGACGAGGTCAGCCAGCTGCAACAGGCCTTCCACCGCATGGCGCAGCGCCTCGCCGAACAGTGGCAAACGCTGGCGCAGCAGGATCGGCTGCGGCGCGAATTCATCGCCAACGTCTCGCACGATCTGCGCACCCCGCTCACCTCGCTGCACGGCTATCTGGAAACGCTGTCGGTCAAGGCCGCCACCCTGAGCGACGCCGATCGGCGCCGCTATCTGGAGATCGCCCTGGCGCAGAGCCGCAAAGTGGGCAAGCTGGCGCAGGAGCTGTTCGAGCTGGCGCGGCTGGAGTACGGCGTGGTGAAACCGCAGAAAGAGCCCTTCTCCCTCAGCGAGCTGTTGCAGGACGTGTTCCAAAAGTTCGAGCTGGCGGCGGAGGCGCGTAATCAGCGGCTGCACGCCGATATTGCTCCCGGCGTGCCGCCGGTGTTCGCCGATCTCAGCATGATTGAGCGGGTGCTGACCAATCTGCTGGACAACGCCATTCGCCATACGCCGCCCGGCGGCGATATCGGCGTGCGGCTGTGGCGGCAGGAAGATAGGGTGATGGTGCAGGTCAGCGACAGCGGCCCCGGCATTCCGCAGACGCTGCGCGCCGATCTGTTCGTGCGGCCGTCGGTCCTGAGCGGCGCCCGGCGCCCTGCGGGCGGGCTGGGGTTAATGATCGTGCGGCGCATTCTGCAACTGCACGACAGCGATATTCAGCTGATCGAACAACCGCAAAGCGGTGCCTGCTTCCGCTTTGCCATTCCGCCGCGTGAGTCCGGCACAACGGTTATTGCGCGAGCGGGAAGCGCAGGCTGAAAATGAGGCTGGCGGCAGACGCGCGCCCGGTACATTCGGCGCGCACCTCACCGCCGTGCAGCGTCATGATGGCGCGTACGATAGACAGCCCGAGGCCGCTGGCATGGCTGCCGGCGCTACGCGCGGGATCGGCGCGGTAGAAACGATCGAACAGTTTTTCCAGCTGTGCCGGCGCGATCGGCGGCCCCTGATTGATGACCTGCACCCACCAGGCATCGGCGCGCCGTTCAGCCCGCAATACGATCAGGCTGTTTTCATCGGCATAGCGCACCGCGTTGGCCACCAGATTGCTCAGCGCCCGCTGGAACAACATCGCGTCCGCCTTCAGCTCGCCTTCCCCTTCGCAGCTCAGCGCGATGCCGCGTTCTTCCGCCAGCCCTTCGAAGTAATCCGCCACCCGCCGCAGCTCGGCCGCCACATCCAGACGACTGTAGTTCAGCGCAGACTGCGCCTCACCGGCGCGCGCCAGAAACAGGATGTTTTCCACCATGCGCGAAATACGCTCCAGCTCATCCATATTGTTCGACAATAGGGTTTCGTACTCCTCCACGCTGCGGGGTTGATACAGCGCCACCTGACACTGGCCCATCAACGCGCCCACCGGGGTGCGGATCTCATGGGCCAGATCGGCGGAAAACTGCGTCAGCCGCTGATAGCCTTCATTCAACCGATCGAGCATCGCATTAAACGCCCGGATCAATTGCTGTAACTCCTTCGGTGCCCCCTGTTCGCTGAGGCGCGTCGACAATGTATTGGGCGCGATCTCCGACGCCTGCGCCGCCATGCGCCATAGCGGCCGCAATCCGCGGCGCATGACCCCATAGCCCAGCAGCGCAATCAGCAGGAAAGCCACAACGACCGCCGCGACAATGCGCCACAGGTAACGCGCCAGCATTTTCTGTTCGTTGACCATCACGTGCGCGGCGGAAATCTGCAGCAAACTGCCGTCTTCCAGGCGCACCATTGCCGACGCCGCGCGCAGCGGCACCCCCTGCGCCGTTTCCCCGCCGCGCACGGCGGCCAGCGTCTGCGCCTGTTCGGGCAGCGTCGGCGCGATCGGCGGCAGGGCCACCCTGGCCGGATTCACATTGATGAGCGGTTTTTGCCCCGGAATTTGGAAAATCAACACATCCTGTTCATTGCCCAGCATATTTTCGAACAGGCCGTTATTAGCCGTCAGGCGCGCCAAAGGAAAGCGCTGCCCCAATAAATGGCGGAAATACTCTACGCGCCCGGTCACCTGCAGATCGCTGCGGAGCGTCATTTCCTGACGCATGGCGCCGAACAGATACCAGCCCGCCCCGCTCACCACGCAGGCGGCCACCAGCGCGAACAGCATGGCGGTGCGCAGCGTCAGCGACACCGGCCGACGTGAAGCGCGGGCGTTCACGAGCGCGGCTCGCAAACATAGCCGATGCCGCGCACGCTGTGGATCAGCTTGACGTCGAACGGCCGGTCGATTTTGGCGCGCAGGCGTTTGATCGCCACATCAACCACATTAGTGTCGCTGTCGAAATTCATGTCCCACACCTGAGAGGCGATCTGCGTGCGCGACAGCACTTCGCCTTCGCGCCGCACCAGCAGATGCAGCAGCATGAACTCCTTGTTGGTCAACGGGATCACCTGATCCTGGCGCACCGCCCGGCGGCGCAGCACGTCCAACTGCAGATCGGCGATGGCGTAATGATCGGCTTCGCGCGCCGGCCCGCGGCGCAGCAAGGTGCGCAAACGCAGCACCAGCTCGGTAAAGGAAAAGGGTTTGATAAGATAGTCGTCCGCGCCCAGCTCCAGACCGTGGATGCGATCCTGTACGCCGTCGCGGGCGGTGAGAAACAAGATCGGCACGTCGCTTTTCTTGCGCAATACCTCGATGATCTGCCAGCCGTCCAGCCCCGGCAGCATCACGTCGAGCACGATCGCATCGTAATCCTGCTCCAACGCGCGAAACAGCCCGTCGGTGCCGGTGCGCGCCAAATCGACGCCGTAGCCCGCTTCCCCGAGCCCTTTCTTCAGGTAATCCCCTGTGCCGATATCGTCTTCAACTACCAGTATTCGCATGCTCGCCACCTCGTTACGTCTGCAAAAATACTAGCAGCTTCGGCGGACAAACTTGATGACATTAATGTCATCAAACGGCCATGGCGCTGACCCAGTAGGTCAACCATGCTTAACCGGCAAACTCATTTCAGGAGAACGTTATGATTACCCGCCATCGTATAGCCGGTTTACTGTTATCCACCTTGCTGCTGTCCAGCGGCTTGGCCGCCGCCGCCCAACCGCCGGGCAAGGTGATTGCGCCGCTGCGCGGCACCATCAGCCAGGTTGCCGACGGCAATTTGCAGCTGACCGATCGCAAAGGCGAGACCCTCAGCGTCAAGCTGAACGATCAGACCAAAGTGCTCAGCGTCTCCAAAGCCACGCTGGACGACATCAAACCGGACAGCTTTATCGGCACCGCCGCCGTGCCGCAACCGGACGGCACGCTCAAAGCGCTGGAGGTGCATGTGTTCGCCGCCAGCCTGCGCGGCACCGGCGAAGGGCACTCGGCCTGGGAATCCGCCGACGGCAAAGTGGACACCATGACCAACGGCACCGTCGGCAAACTGGTGAAATCCAACGGCCGTACCCTGACCGTCACCTACGGCAACCAGCAGAAAACCGTCGTCGTGCCGGAAGACGTGCCGATCGTGACGCTGGATCCGGGCGATCTGAGCCTGCTGAAACCGGGCGTGCACATCGTGCTGTTCTCCGCCGCCAACGAAAAGGGCGAGCGCATCGCCACCCGCATTTCCGCCGGCAAAGACGGCACCGTGCCGCCGATGTAACCGGAGGAATGTCATGAAGACCAACGCGTCGCCGCCGGTGCATCGCTGGCCGGTTCGCATCACTCATTGGATCAACCTGTTCGCCATGGTGTGCATGTTCATGAGCGGTTGGGAAATCTACAACGCCTCGCCGCTGTTCGATTTCCGCTTTCCGCCGCAGATGACGCTGGGCGGTTGGCTGGGCGGCGCGATTGGTTGGCATTTGGCGGTGATGTGGCTATTGGCGCTCAACGCCGTCTGCTATCTGCTGTGGAGCCTGTTCAGCGGTCATTTTCGCCGCGATCTGTTGCCGCTTCGCATCGGCGCGCTGCGGCAGGATATCTGGCTGGCGTTGACGCTGCGCCTGCGCCACCGGCATGGCCACTATAACGCCATTCAGAAACTGATGTACCTCGGCGTACTGGCGCTGGGGCTATTACTGGTGCTGTCCGGCCTGGCGATTTGGAAACCGGTTCAGCTGCAGGGATTGGTCGCGCTGTTTGGCGGCTTCGACTTCGCGCGCTACGTGCATTTCTTCGCCATGGCCGGCATCGGCCTGTTCGTGGCGATCCACGTCTTCATGGTGATCGTCGTGCCCAAAACGCTGTGGGCGATGATAACGGGTGGCAAACATGAATGAGAAAAAACCGCGGGCAACCGCGCCAAAACTGGAACCGGACCAAAAAAAGCAGTTGGTCAATCTGCAGCGCCGCCTGATGCTGCGTTCCGGCCTGACGCTGGGCGGCATCGCCATGCTTACCGGTTGCAACCTGCAAGACGGCGATCGGGTGGATAAAGTGCTGTGGGCCATGTCGCGCTGGAACGACCGGGTGCAGGCCTGGCTGTTCAGCGGCCAACGGCTGGCGCAAACTTATCGGCCGGATCAGATTACCCACCCTTTCCCCTTCAACGCGTTTTACCCGGAATATAACGTCCCCGAGATCGATCTCGCCGGCTATCGGCTTGAGGTCGCGGGGAAAGTGGAGAAAAAAGCGCCCTGGACGCTGGAACAGCTGCAGCGGCTGCCGCAGCAAAGCCAAATCACGCGCCTGATCTGCATTGAGGGGTGGAGCGCCATTGGCCAATGGGGCGGCGTGCCGCTGCGCACCTTTCTGCAGCATGTCGGCGCGGATCTGAATGCCGGTTATGTCGGCTTCAAATGCGCCGATCGTTACTACTCCAGCCTCGACATGGCCACCGCGCTGCACCCGCAGACCATCCTGGCGCTGGACTTCGGCGGCAAGGCGCTGCCGGCGGACTATGGCTACCCGCTGCGGCTGCGTGTGCCAACCAAGTTGGGGTTCAAAAACGCCAAACATATCGCCGCGATCTTCGTCAGCGACGTCAATCCGGGCGGCTACTGGGAAGATCAGGGCTACAACTGGTTCAGCGGCATTTAGTTTTGCGCGGCGCTGCGCATAAGCCTCATCGGCGGCTGGAGGAGCCTCTCCGTCGCGGTTAATAATCTGTTTGTCACAAAGGGGATAACTATAGGAAAGATAATAGTAAAAAGGATTTTATAATGGAGATTGATGTGAGGGAGGTCAATGCACGACCTGTCACGGAGTATAGGTATCGAATAACGGTTTATAAAAAAGCCAGCAGCGTTGCTGCGTATTACCTTGATTTTAAAAAAGCGACGTTAAGGATGCGTCAATGGCTTATTGGGGCTTATCCTGCCTCGGAAGTATTGGACAATGCTTACGTCATGGAACTGTACGATGTAAGAGCATTGGAAAATCGCGCCGAAGTAACGAGATCCTTATTTGATACCTATACCAGGATGGCGTACACCCGGTATGAACGAGAACAACTCTTCATTAATGGCATCGGCCTGGCGATCGTCACTTTTGTGACGCAATACCAAGCAAGATTAGTTTTCAGCGTACCGCTCAGGCCAGCGTTAGCCAGAATTTATGACTCGCTCTTGAAAAAACACGCGCATCGCGTACATTATTTGTACAACCAAGCGCTTATTGAGGACGGATTATATGTCATCGAAATCCCGCCTGTTAACGGCAGAATCCCACCCAACCCCTATGAGCATGAAGGAACGGCACCAAAAAGAGATGCAAGCCTTCCACGAAGAATGGGCTGAACAAAGGCGCCGCGAATGGCGTGAACGCGGCGGCGTTGAAGCCAGTGAACCGCCCGCACGTGGCATCGATACCGAACTTTCATCCTGATCCCGCTTCGTTCTTATTCCTCTTCTCCCGCCGTCAGCAATGCAATCCCCGCGTGCTCAATGGCCTCCCGCGCGGCGGCGGGCAACCCCTCGTCGGTAATGACGGCGTCAAAGGCGGCGATCGGCAGCGCCAGGTAAGTCGCGACCTTGCCGTATTTGGACGTATCGCTGAGCAGAATGCGGCGGCGGCTGGCCTCGACGATGGCCTTCTTCACCATCACCTTGTCTTCGTTCGGCGTCGACAGGCCGCGCATGCTCCACGAAGAGGCGGAGATGAACGCCAGATCGATAAACAGACCGCGCAGCGCCTGCGCCGCCGCTTCGCCGACGCAGGAGCGGTTTTCCCGGCACACGGTGCCGCCGGTGTGGATGATTCGGCACTGGCTGTGTTCGATCAGGAAGCCGGCGATGACAAAGTCGTTGGTCACTACCGTCAAATCGTCACGTTCACCGATCTGTTTCGCCAGCGCCAGCGTGGTGGTGCCGGCATCCAGATAGATACAGCTGTTGGCGGGAATTTGTCGCGCCGCCAGCCGGCCAATGGCGATTTTCTGCCGGCTGAACATCCCCTCTTTGGCCTGGTGCGAAGGTTCGCTCGCCACCCGCTCGGGCGCCTGCACGCCGCCCGAGACCGACTGCACCGCGCCCTGTTCCTCCAGTTTTTGCAAATCACGGCGGATCGTCATGTGCGACACCCCCAGCCGTTCGGTCAGCTCGGCAATGCTGACGACGCCGCGTTCGGATACCAGCGCAAGAATTTGTTGATGGCGTTCTACAGGTATCACGGTTCCCTCTCGTTGCTGCGGTGATAATAATTGTGATTTTACGTCAATTTTCGTTCGCCGATAGCCCTAAATTTTCGCGGCGTGACGGCGCACGCAGTTAGGCCAGGTAAACATAAACTTATTTAAAAACATAATAGTAATGTTGATTCAGGCCAGAAATCAGACGAAAAATCCGTTTCACACATTGTTAATTATTGTGATATCGATCGCGGATAAACCGTCGCCAAGCGCTTACATTTAACACAACAAAACAAATTATCACTAAAATTAACAGGAGTGCAGTATGACACACCCAGGGAATTATGCCGTCTGCATCATCGGACTGGGCGCGATGGGCATGGGCGCGGCGCGTTCGTGCCTTCGCGCCGGATTGACCACCTACGGGGCGGACCTGAATCCGCAGGCGCTGGCGACGCTGCAACAGGCCGGCGCGCAACAAGCGTCTACCAGCGCGTGCGACTTCGCGGCCAAGTTGGACGCCGTGCTGCTGCTGGTGGTGAACGCCGCCCAAGTGAAGCAAATCTTGTTCGGCGAACAAGGCCTGGCGCCAAAGCTCAAGCCAGGCACTGCGGTGATGGTCTCTTCGACCATTTCCGCCGATGACGCCAAACAGATCGAGCAACGGCTGCTGGACTACGGGCTACCAATGTTGGACGCGCCGGTTTCCGGCGGAGCGGCCAAGGCGGAGGAAGGCCAGATAACGGTGATGGCCGCCGGCGCCGACGCTACCTTCGAGCGTCTGCAACCCGTGCTGAACGCCATCGCCGGCAAGGTTTACCGCATCGGCGAGACCATCGGTCTGGGCGCGACGGTAAAAATCATCCACCAGCTGTTGGCCGGCGTGCACATCGCCGCCGGAGCCGAAGCCATGGCGCTGGCCGCCCGCGCCGGCATCCCGCTGGACGTGATGTACGACGTGGTCACCCACGCCGCCGGCAACTCCTGGATGTTCGAAAATCGCATGCGCCACGTGGTCGACGGCGACTATACGCCCAAATCGGCGGTGGATATCTTCGTCAAGGATCTCGGGCTGGTGGCGGATACCGCCAGGGCGCTGCACTTCCCGCTGCCGCTGGCCTCCACCGCTTTCACCATGTTTACCGCCGCCAGCAACGCCGGTTACGGTAAAGAAGACGACAGTGCGGTAATCAAAATCTTTGCCGGCATCGATCTGCCGCAAAAAAAGGAGGCGCTCTGATGCTGCTTGGCGTAATCGCGGATGACTTTACCGGCGCGACCGACATCGCCAGTTTTCTGGTGCAAAACGGCCTGCCGACGGTGCAGCTGAACGGCGTGCCGCAGGACGAAACGCAGGTAAACGCACAGGCGGCGGTCATCAGCCTGAAATCGCGCTCCTGCCCGGCAAAACAGGCAGTCGAACTGTCGTTGCAGGCGCTGGCCTGGCTGCAAAAACAGGGCTGCCGCCAGTTCTACTTCAAATACTGCTCCACCTTCGACAGCACCGCACAGGGCAATATCGGCCCGGTGACCGACGCCCTGCTCGCCGCGCTGGGGGAAAATTTCACGGTTGTTTCCCCGGCGCTTCCGGTAAACGGCCGCACGGTCTATCAGGGCTACCTGTTCGTCGGGGAGCAGCTGCTGTCTGAGTCCGGCATGCGTCATCACCCGGTCACGCCAATGACCGACAGCAACCTGCTGCGCCTGATGGAGTCCCAGGCCGCCGGGCGCTGTGGGCTGGTGACGGCGGCGGAAATGGATCGCGGCGCCGAGGCGGTCAGCGAGAAGCTGCGCCAATTGGCGCAGGAAGGCGTGCGCTATGCGGTGCTGGATACGCTCAACGAGCGGCATCTGCTTACCCAGGGTGAAGCGTTGAAAACGATGAAGCTGGTGACCGGCGGTTCGGGCCTGGCGATCGGTCTGGCGCGGCAATGGGCGCAAAGCGGCGCTCGTTCGGCAGAGGCAGCCGGCGCGCCGCAGGGGGAAAAGGCAGCAGTGCTGTCGGGCTCGTGTTCTGTGATGACTAACCGGCAGGTGGCGCACTACCGCGAGCGCGCTTCGGCGCAGGCCATCGATATCGGCCGTTGCCTCGAACCACAGGCACGCGCCGCCTACGCCGCCGAGTTGGCGCACTGGGCGCAGCATCACGCCGGGGAGGCGCTTGCCCCGCTAATCTACGCCACTGCGCCGCCGGAAGCGCTGCAGCAAACGCAACGGCAGCACGGCGCCGCCGCCAGCGAGGCGGTGGAAGCGCTGTTCGCCGAATTGGTGGTGCAACTGCGCCGGTTGGGATTCAACCGCTTTATCGTCGCCGGCGGCGAAACCTCCGGCGTGGTCACGCAGGCGCTGGGCATTCGCGGCTTTCATATTGGCCCCAGCATTTCTCCCGGCGTTCCCTGGGTGCGCGCCAGCGATCGGGCGATTTCCCTGGCGCTGAAATCAGGCAATTTTGGCGATGAAGCCTTCTTCTCGCGCGCGCAAACGGAGTTTCCAGTATGAGCATGACGACCGAACAGCAAGCGCGCGAAGAGATGGTGCGTCTCGGCGCCTCGTTTTTTCAACGCGGTTACGCCACTGGTTCCGCCGGCAACCTCTCGCTGTTGCTGCCGGACGGCGCGCTGCTGGCGACGCCGACCGGCTCTTGCCTGGGCGAGCTGCAGGCCGATCGCCTGTCTAAAGTGAGCCTGAACGGCGATTGGCTGTCCGGCGACAAGCCGTCGAAAGAGATCAGCTTTCACCGAGCGCTGTATCTGAACAATCCGGAATGCAAAGCTGTGGTGCACCTGCATTGCACCTACCTCACGGCGCTATCTTGCCTGCAAGGGCTGGACGTCGACAACGCCATCAAACCGTTCACCCCCTATGTGGTGATGCGCGTCGGCAAGGTGCCGGTGGTGCCCTACTATCGTCCTGGCGACGAAAGGCTGGCGCAGGATCTGGCGCGCCTGGCGCCGGCCCACCGCGCCTTTTTACTGGCCAACCACGGGCCGGTGGTGACCGGTAAAGACCTGCGAGCGGCGGCGGACAATACCGAAGAGATGGAAGATGCGGCGCGGCTGATCTTCACCCTCGGCGATCGTCCGATCCGCTATTTGACCGATGATGAAATTGCCGAATTACGGAGCTGACTCATGCCTAAATTTGCCGCCAATTTATCGATGATGTTTAACGAAGTGCCGTTCCTCGAGCGCTTCGCTGCCGCTGCCGAACAAGGCTTCAGCGCGGTGGAATTCCTGTTCCCTTACGAGCATCCCGCTGAGCTGTTGGCCGAAAAGCTGCGCGAACACGGCCTGCAACAGGTGCTGTTCAATACCGCGCCCGGCGATGTCGCCGCCGGCGAATGGGGGTTGGCGGCGCTGCCGGGCCGCGAGCAAGATGCGCGCGCTGATATCGATCGCGCGCTGGCCTACGCCATCGCCCTCGCCTGTCCCTGCGTGCACCTGATGGCCGGCGTGGTGCCCGCGGGCGCGGATCGGCAACGTTATCTCGACACCTTTATCGCCAATGCGCGCTATGCCGCCGACGCCTTCGCCCCGCACGGCGTCAAGGTGCTGATCGAAGCGCTCAGCCCACCGGTCAAGCCCGACTACCTGTTCGCCAGTCAACATCAGGCGGCGGAGGTGGTGGCGGCGATCGAGAGACCGAACGTGTTCATTCAGTTCGACTTTTTCCACGCGCAGTTAGTGGACGGCAATATCAGCGGGCTGCTGGAGACGCTGGCCGGGCGCTACGCGCATATCCAGATAGCCTCAGTGCCGGATCGTCACGAACCGGACGAGGGCGAACTGAATTACCCATGGCTGTTCGACAGGCTGGATGCGCTCGGCTATCAGGGCTGGATCGGTTGCGAATATCGGCCGCGCGGCGACACCGCCGCCGGGCTCGGCTGGCTGAAGCCTTACCGCTAACGTCGCACGCCGACACCAGGAAAACGATTTTATAACAATGAAACGCACCCGTATCGCCACGCGGCGATCGCGGTGCCCAACGCTTACCCAACGAAAGGCTTTTTTCATGTCTACCTCTCTGCTGTTGCTGATTGCCGTACTCGGCGTGGTGCTGCTGTTATTGATGGTGATTAAGGCGAAGGTGCAACCCTTTGTCGCGCTGTTGGTGGTCAGTCTGCTGGTGGCGTTGGCCAGCGGCATTCCGACCGGTGAAGTGATGAAAGTGATGACCGCCGGGATGGGCGGCGTGCTCGGCTCGGTAACCATCATCATCGGTCTGGGGGCGATGCTCGGGCGTATGATCGAACACTCGGGCGGCGCCGAGTCGCTGGCGCAACGTTTCAGCCAGGGGCTGGGGCCGAAACATACCGTCGCCGCGCTGACCCTCGCCGCATTTATCCTCGGCATTCCGGTATTCTTCGATGTCGGCTTTATCATTCTGGCGCCGATTATTTACGGCTTCGCCAAGGTCGCCAAAGTGTCGCCGCTGAAGTTCGGCCTGCCGATGGCCGGCGTGATGTTAACGGTACACGTCGCGCTGCCGCCGCACCCCGGCCCGGTCGCCGCCGCCGGCCTGCTCAACGCCGACATCGGTTGGCTGACCATCATCGGCCTCGCGATCTGTATTCCGGTCGGCGCGATCGGCTATTTCGCCGCCAACTACCTCAACCGCAAAACCTATCCGTTATCGATAGAGGTGCTGGAACAGCTGCAGCTGGCGGCGCCGGAGCCGCGGCCGGAAGGGCGAGCGCCGCTCAGCGATCGCATCAACCCGCCCGGCGCTGGCCTGGTGGCGGCGCTGATCGTCATCCCGATCGCCATCATCATGCTCGGCACCGTCTCCGCCACGCTGTTGCAGGCAGGCTCGGCGCTGCGCGATGCGCTGTCGCTGCTGGGGTCGCCGGCGGTGGCGCTGATGATAGCCCTGCTGCTGGCCTTCTATTTCCTGGCGCTGCGCCGCGGCTGGAGCCTGCAACACGCCGGTGACGTGATGGGCGCCGCGCTGCCGACCGCCGCGGTGGTGATCCTGGTGACCGGCGCGGGCGGCGTGTTCGGCAAGGTGCTGGTGGAATCCGGCGTCGGCAAGGCGCTGGCCGAAGTGCTGACGGCCATTGGCCTGCCGCTGGTGCCCGCCGCGTTTATCATTTCGCTGGCGCTGCGCGCTTCGCAAGGTTCCGCCACCGTGGCGATCCTGACCACCGGCGGCCTGTTGTCGGAAGCGGTCAGCGGGTTGAATCAGCTGCAGCTGGTGCTGGTGACGCTGGCGACCTGTTTTGGCGGGCTGGGGCTTTCCCACGTCAACGACTCCGGTTTTTGGATCGTCACGCGCTATCTGGGGCTGTCGGTGGCCGATGGCCTGAGGACCTGGACGGTGCTGACCACCCTGCTCGGCCTGAGCGGCTTTCTGTTCACCTGGCTGTTGTGGCTGGCGGTGTGATTTCTCTGGCATACTGAACGCCGTTGTTTTTCATCGCCTTTCACCCTGTGCAGGAGCAGCAACATGACCGTAATCAACACCGCGCCAACGCTTATCACCGAACGCCTGCGGCTGGACGCGCACACGCTGGACGACTTCGACTCGCTGGCCGCTCTGTGGGCCGATCCGCTGGTGGTGCGCTATATCGGCGGCACGCCGCGCGACCGGGAAGACTCCTGGGGGCGCCTGATGCGCTACGTCGGCCACTGGGCGCTGTTGGGATACGGGTATTGGGCGGTGCGTGACAAACAGAGCGGCGAGTATCTCGGCAGCATCGGCTTCTCCAACTTCCTGCGCGACATCACCCCGGCGCTCGACGCGCCGGAAATGGGCTGGACGCTGGTGAGCTCGGCGCACGGCAAAGGCTACGCCACCGAGGCGCTGCGGGCGGCGCTGGCCTGGGGTAAAACGCACCTGCCCGGCAAGCAAACCGTCTGCATCATCTCACCGGAAAACCAGGCTTCGCTGGCGCTGGCGAAAAAAGTCGGCTTTAGCGAAAGCCACCGCAGCGAGTATCACCAGAGCCCGATCGTCGTGATGCATTGCCCGCTTTGAATGCCTAAGCGCGTTGCGCCGCCAACGCCGTCTGAATGAAGTTGTCCCGCAGCGCATCGGCGCGCTGCGGATCCCAGGCGATACCGACCTGCCACTCCGTCTCCTCGCCGCTCAGCGGTAAAATGTCGATGCCGGCCGGCGCGATATGCGTGATGCTGTGCGGCAGCAGCGCGACACCGACGCCGGCGGCAACCAGCGCCAGCAACGTCTGGATATCGCCGGCCTGCTGCACCACGTTCGGCGTCAACCGGTGGGCGGCGATAAACCGCAGCGACTGATCGCTCAGCCCGCGCCCGCGTTTGGGAGTCAACTGCAACAGCGGCAGCTGATTGAAACGCGCCATCAGATCGTCGGCGCGCAGCGCCAGCGCGCCCGGCGCGGCCAGCACCAACCGATCGCTCAGCAATGCCACGCCGCACAGCGGCGTATTGACCGGCAAGCGCACGAACCCCGCCTGCAACTCTCCCTGCAGCAACAGCTGATACTGGCGTTCCGACGGCAAGTCCTCCAGGCCGATCGCCACCTCGGGAAACCGTTGGCGAAAGGCCGCCACCAGCTGCGGCGCCAGATGAAAGCTGGAAAGGCCAAATCCCAGCGTCAGCCGCCCCGCTTCCCCGAGCGCCACCCGCCGCGCGCGCCGCTGAAACTGCTGGTACTGCTCCACCAGCGCCTGCGCTTCCGGGTAGAGCCGCTGCCCGCCGGCGGTGAGCACCGCCCCCTGTCGGCCACGCTCGAACACTCGAACGCCGAGCTGGGTTTCCAGCGCCTGAATTTGCTTGCTCAGCGCCGGTTGGCTGATGCATAGCCGGCTCGCCGCCTGCCGATAGTTGCCCTGCTCAGCCAGCGCCACCAGGGCGCGCAGTTGTTTTATATCCATTCCATTAGGTTATCGAATAGGGAATTTAATTGATTATACAGTAATCAAACCACCTGCTGTAATCAACGCAGACCCTCATCGGAGAAACACCATGACCATCTCATTACGCGCCGCCACGGTGCAATTCCAGCATCGCGCCAACGATAAGAATTACAACCTGTCGACCATCGAGCGCTTTATCGCTCAGGCGGCCGAGCAGCAGGTACAGCTGCTGGCCTTCCCGGAAATGTGTATCACCGGCTATTGGCACGTGCGCCATCTGTCCGACGCCGAAGTGCGGGCGCTGGCGGAACCGATCGCGTCCAGCCCTTCGCTGGCGCGCATTCGCCCGCTGGCTGAGCGTTACAACATGGCGATCGGCGTCGGGCTGATCGAGCTGGGCGACGACGGCCGTTGCTACAACGCCTACGCCGTATGCCTGCCGGACGGCGCGCTGCATGTGCACCGTAAACTGCACGCCTTCGAACACCCGGCTATCGCCAGCGGCGATCGCTATACGGTGTTCGACACTCCCTGGGGCGTGCGCGTGGGCGTATTGATCTGTTGGGACAACAATCTGGTGGAGAATGTGCGCGCGACGGCGCTGCTGGGCGCGGAGGTGTTGATGGCCCCACACCAGACCGGCGGCACCCATTCGCGCAGCCCGCACGGCATGAAGCCGATCCCACAGGCGCTGTGGCAGCGGCGAGCGGAAGATCCGCAGGCGATAGAAGCCGCCTTTCGCGGCGAACACGGCCGCGGCTGGCTGATGCGCTGGCTGCCCTCGCGCGCTCATGACAACGGGCTGTTTTTGTTATTCAGCAACGGCGTGGGCCGCGATGACGATGAGGTACGCACCGGCAATGCGATGATCCTCGATCCCTACGGCCGCATCGTAGCGGAGACCTGGGCGGCGGAAGACCGGCTGGTCAGTGCCGATCTCGATCTGACGCTGATCCCGCTCAGTACCGGACGCCGCTGGATTTACGGACGCCGCCCCGAGCTGTACGGTTTACTGACCGAACCGCAAGGCTATGAGCGCGATGCCCGCAGCGCGCGCTTTTCGACGCAGCCTACGGGGCGCAGCGACTAATGACAGATAAAAAAAATCCGCCCGAAGGCGGATTTTTTATCCGCGCGGCAACCTGTGCCGCGCATTCACGCCCGCAGGCATGAAGAAATCTTAGAAGCGGTAGCCTACGCCAACGTTCCAGCTGCCAACGTCCACGCTGCGGATGCGGCTCTGCTCGTAGCCAACGTCCAGGGCAACGTTTTCGATTGGGTTGAACTGCAGACCTGCACCGTAGGTGAAGCCGTAGTCGCTGTTGCCACCTTTGTTACCGCCAGCCTGGGCGTTGTCGATGTTTTTGCCGTAGCCAACACCGATCACACCGTAGATGCTCGCCCAGTCGTTGAAGCGGTAAGCTGGACCTGCGGTGATGGAATCGTACTGAGATTTCTTGTAGAAACCGCTTTCAGAACGATTTTTTTCCAGGTGGGTGAAGGAGCCGATCACACCCAGTGGGTTGTTGTCGAACTCGTAACGGTATTTCAGGTTGAAACCGTTGGCCTTGTTAGCAACGCCTTGGAGATCACCCTGCGCATAGCCAGCGGATACGGTGCTCTGACCAGCGAATGCGGTACCTGCGCTAACTGCTAATACGCAAGCTGCTACTGCGGAAAGACATGCAATTTTTTTCATAACCACCTCAAACGCGTTTTATTATTAAGTACATCCATTTGTTCATGCTTTGAAAATATAACAAAAATTAGCGTGAAACTCTGCCTTGAAATGAGTGTCTAATGCTTTATATCGTGTAACAGAAGATTTCAAGAACAGTGTATCTACTTCTTTTCGCTCTATTTTCGGCCGTATTCTACGGCTTTCTGTGACAAAAATCACCAATTTAATATCCAGATAATTCTTAAGAAAAAGCGCACTTTTTGACCAAATTCGCCACATCTCATCCGAGGATCGGCGGATTTCACCGCGATGCGCGCTTTTCTCAGACAGATTTTCGCCATTTCATTTACACTGCTCGCATCCCCGTTTCGACCGTTTTCTCAAGGCTGAGGAACGGCGCAAAAAAGGCCCGTTAAGGATGTCGTTATCTACTTCCGGCAGAGCGCCCTCCGCGCTGCTGCCCATCTGTCTGTTAATCATCGCCATGGTGTCTATCCAAAGCGGTGCCTCGTTGGCCAAAAGCCTGTTCCCGATCGTGGGCGCGGAAGGCATTACGACGCTGCGTCTTTTCATCGGCACCCTGATTCTGTTCATTATCTTCCGCCCGTGGCGTATGCGCATCGTCGCCGGCAGCCGCTTGCCGCTGCTGATTTACGGCCTGTCGCTCGGCGCGATGAACTACCTGTTCTACCTTTCGCTGCGCACCGTGCCGCTCGGCATCGCCGTGGCGCTGGAGTTTACCGGCCCGTTGGCGGTAGCCATGTTCTCGTCGCGGCGGCCGATCGACTTTCTCTGGGTGGCGCTGGCGATCGCCGGGTTGTGGTTCCTGTTGCCGCTCGGCCACGGCGTAGGCGGGATCGATCCGTTCGGCGCCGCCTGTGCGCTCGGCGCTGGCGCCTGCTGGGCGGTCTATATCATTTTCGGCCAAAAGGCCGGCGGCGATCACGGACCCGGCACGGTGGCGCTCGGTTCGTTGATCGCTGCGCTGGTGTTCTGCCCGATCGGCGCCTGGCAAACCGGCAGCGTGCTGTTCAACCTCGATATTCTCCCGGTGGCGCTGGCGGTGGCGATCCTCTCCACCGCGCTGCCTTATTCGCTGGAGATCATCGCGCTGCCCAAAATTCCGGCGCGCACTTTCGGCACCTTAATGAGCCTGGAGCCGGCGATGGCGGCTCTGTCCGGCATGCTGTTCCTCGGCGAACACCTAAGCGGCGTGCAATGGTTGGCGCTGGCGGCGATTATCGCCGCCTCCATGGGTTCCGCCCTGACCATTCGCCCCAAACCGCGCCTCGAAAGCCTTTCCTGATCGCCTGACTCGCCTGCCGTCCGCAACGCCGGAATGCAGGCGGGTTAACTGTTTTCCTCGTGACAAATCGGCATACTTCCCCTTAGCCTGTATCGCAGGCTCTTTGGACTTTCGCTCACATGGAGAATAACAGTGATTCACAACAGCCTGTTCAACCCACGCTTCGGCCGCGGACTCGCGCCGGCGCTGGTTTCAACCCTGACCGAGTTGCGCCGATGCGACCTGCCCGAACTGGCGCTGGGCCATCACCCGATCGACGGCGACAACATCTTTATGGACGTGATGACGCTGACCACCGCGCCGGCGGCGGAGAAGCGCGCCGAAATGCATCAGGAGTACATCGCGCTGCATCTGCTGATCAGCGGCGAAGAACGCATCGAATACGGCCTGGCGGGCGACTGGCATCGCGAACATCCGCATGCAGAAAATAGCGATCTGCTGCTGCTGGACATCAAACGCCACCCGCAAACCCTTCACATGACGCACGGCATGTTCGCGATCTTTTTCCAGATGGAACCGCATAAGACCGGCTGCCTGTGGCAGCGGCCGCAGCACATCAAGAAAGCGGTGGTGAGGATCCATCACCGCCTGCTGCTGTGAGCCTGCGGCAGCGTCCGTAGAAAATCGGCGGCCTGGCGGGGAGAGCGCAAGCGCTTGAAACGGCCCCCTATATCGGTACGGGCCATCTCCGCCAGGTATTTTCGCCGGTTCTTCGAGTAAGTGCGGATCGTCCACAGCACGATCGACTCGCGGCTAAAGAAAGAACGGCGGAAACTTTCCCGATTGCCGGTGCCCGGCCACAGCTCGCTTTTGCCGGCCGCGCGTCGGCATGCGCGGCGCACGGCCTGCCACAGCGTGCGGCAGAAACCGTAGTCCAGCCACAGGATATAATCGACCTCGCGCCACTTGATAGGTTGCGTGCGGCTGTAGTTGCCGTCCAGCACCCAACCTCCTCCCGCTTCGGCCAACGTCTGCTCAAGCCGCGCCAGAAACGCGCCATCGGGCGTCCCCTGCCACTCGGGCCGCCAATAGAGTCTGTCCATCTCGATATAGGGAACGTCAAGACGTTCCGCCAGTTGACGCGCCAGGGTGCTTTTACCGCTGCCGCTGGTGCCGACGACGTTAATTTTCATCACTCGCCAATAAAGACTGGGGATAATTTCCATACTTTAGCCGTATCAATTACGTCTATCAATCTGAATAGGCTTGGCATTAACACCACGATAACAAAGTGGATATTTAACCAAACCTGCGCGCCCGCAGAAAATAAGATAACGGGGATAAATTGTCACTAACAAAAATAATAATAAAAAACAAAATAACAATAAAATTCATAAAATTACACAATAGAAAAAACCAAATAAAAATATTGCCATTAGGCCACCCCTATTTGTGCAATAGCCATTTTCGTGCGGCAAAAATAAACATCCCTGCTATAATTAATCCCGTAACGAAATAGGACAACGACTAATCAAGAGGATATCTGATATGAGTACCGCTAAACTGGTGAAAACGAAATCTTCTGATCTGCTGTATACCCGTAACGATCTGGACGAAAAAGTTAAACTGGCCGCCATCAAGGCGCTGAACCATCAGGTCGTGCAATTCATCGATCTTTCGTTGATCACCAAACAGGCGCACTGGAACATGCGCGGCGCGAACTTCATCGCGGTCCATGAAATGCTGGACGGCTTCCGCACCGCCATCATCGAGCATCAGGACACCTTCGCCGAGCGCGTGGTGCAGCTGGGTGGCGTGGCGCTGGGCACCGTACAGGTGGTCAACGATCGCACGCCGCTGAAAAGCTACCCGACCAATATCCACAGCGTGCAGGAACACCTGAAAGCGCTGGCCGATCGCTACGGCGCGGTCGCGAATGACATCCGCAAAGCCATTACCGAAGTGGAAGACGAAGACACCGCCGATATGTTCACCGCCGCCTCGCGCGATCTGGACAAATTCCTGTGGTTCATCGAATCCAATATCGAATAACACGAAAGCGTTGCAGATCGCCCGTCGTTCCGGGCAGCGCAGGCTGGGCTTTGCCCGGCCTGTTTTCTTTTGCGCGACCGTTGCATTGTACAAAAAACGGCCCATATTAAACGGTAGGGTTTCCTTGTCAGGAGGTGATTATGGCCAGCGGCTGGGCGGCGGACGGCGCCGTACAAGATCAGATTGATTCCACCGTCGACGATGCGGTGCAGCGCGCGCGTGAAGCGCTCGGGCACGGCGAGAGCGAACGCTATTGCCAGGAATGCGGAGAACCGATCCCCGAGGCGCGCCGCAAGGCGCTGAAGGGCGTGCGTTTTTGCGTCGCCTGCCAGGCCGAACAAGACAAAAAACACGCGGCCACCAGCCTGTACAACCGGCGCGGCAGCAAAGACAGCCAGTTGCGTTAGCATTATCTGCTCCCCTTTTGCCCCTCTCGCAGTCACCCTTGCACCGTCAATGGATCATGAAAGTTAGAGTTAGTTATCAATATTGAAGCAAAAACGTTAAAGAACGGTTGTTTCACAGCCAAAATTTGGTTAATGATAGCCCCGTGCACCAAGATAATTCTTACGCACCATTTCGGTGCCTCATTGTGGTGCATAACCATAACTATTCGCCGTCACGGCACAACATCACGCAGTAACTCTTTGTTTTTATATTAGTTGAAAACATGGCACGATTTTTTCATGGCACCAACTGCAATATAAAAAATGGGTAATCCGCAACCTGTACAGGAATTCCTCTCATGAAGTCGATTTTTAAAGTCTCCCTGGCCGCACTCTCTCTGGCCTTTGCCGTAAGTTCCCACGCAGCAGACAAACTGGTGGTCGCCACCGACACCGCTTTCGTTCCTTTTGAGTTCAAGCAAGGCGACAAATACGTCGGCTTCGACATCGACCTGTGGGCCGCGGTCGCCAAAGAGCTGAAGTTGGACTACACCCTGAAACCGATGGACTTCGGCGGCATCATTCCGGCGCTGCAGACCAAAAACGTCGATCTGGCGCTGGCCGGCATCACCATCACCGATGAGCGCAAGAAAGCCATCGATTTCTCCGACGGCTACTACAAGAGCGGCCTGCTGGTGATGGTCAACGCCGACAACAACAGCGTGAAAAGCATCGACGATCTGAACGGCAAAGTGGTGGCGGTGAAGAGCGGCACCGGCTCGGTGGATTACGCCAAGCAGCACATCAAAACCAAGGATCTGCGTCAGTTCCCTAACATCGACAACGCCTACATGGAACTAGGCACCAAGCGCGCCGACGCGGTGCTGCACGACACGCCAAACATCCTATACTTCATTAAGACGGCCGGCGCCGGCAAGTTCAAAACCGTCGGCGATTCGCTGGAAGCGCAGCAGTATGGCATCGCCTTCCCTAAAGGCAGCGACGAGCTGCGCGAGAAGGTGAACGGCGCGCTGAAAACGCTGCGCGAGAACGGCACCTATAACGAGATTTACAAGAAGTGGTTCGGCACCGAACCTAAGTAAGCTGTGAATTTGGCAAGCGATTAACTTAAGCACAGGGGGCGCTTAACCCCCTGCGCTTTGTTGTATCTGATACCCACGTTTGGGATCACCGGGAGAAATATCATGCAGTTCGACTGGAGCGCCATCTGGCCCGCCATTCCTATCTTGTTAGAGGGCGCCAAAATGACCCTGTGGATTTCGGTCCTCGGTCTGATTGGCGGCCTGATCATCGGCCTCGTCGCCGGCTTTGCCCGCACCTACGGCGGTTGGATCGCCAACCACATCGCGTTGGTGTTTATCGAAGTGATCCGCGGCACGCCGATCGTGGTGCAGGTGATGTTCATCTACTTCGCCTTGCCGATGGCGTTCACCGATTTGCGCATCGATCCTTTCACCGCGGCGGTGGTGACCATCATGATCAACTCCGGCGCCTACATCGCGGAAATCACCCGCGGCGCGGTGCTGTCTATCCATAACGGTTTCCGCGAGGCCGGCCTGGCGCTCGGCCTGTCGCGCCGCGAAACCATCCGCTACGTCATTATGCCGCTGGCGCTGCGCCGCATGCTGCCGCCGCTGGGCAACCAGTGGATCATCAGCATCAAAGACACCTCGCTGTTCATCGTGATCGGCGTGGCGGAGCTGACCCGTCAGGGTCAGGAAATTATTGCCGGTAACTTCCGCGCGCTGGAAATCTGGAGCGCCGTGGCGGTTATCTATCTGATTATTACCCTGGTGCTGAGCTTCGTGCTGCGTCGTCTGGAAAGAAGGATGAAAATCCTGTGATTGAATTTAAAAATGTCTCCAAGCATTTTGGCCAAACCCAGGTGCTGCACAACATCGATTTGAAGATCGACAAAGGCGAAGTGGTGGTGATCATCGGGCCGTCCGGCTCCGGCAAATCCACCCTGCTGCGCTGCATCAACAAGCTGGAAGAAGTCACCAGCGGCGATCTGATCGTCGACGGCCTGAAAGCCAACGATCCGAAAGTGGACGATCGGCTGATCCGCCAGGAAGCCGGCATGGTGTTCCAGCAGTTCTATCTGTTCCCGCACCTGACGGCGCTGGAAAACGTCGCCTTCGGCCCGATCCGCGTGCGCGGCGCGAAGAAGTCCGATGCGGAAAAGCTGGCGCGCGAACTGCTGGCCAAGGTCGGTCTGGCGGAGCGTGCCCACCATTACCCGTCCGAACTGTCGGGGGGCCAGCAGCAGCGCGTGGCGATCGCGCGCGCGCTGGCGGTGAAGCCGAAAATGATGCTGTTCGACGAGCCGACCTCCGCGCTCGATCCGGAGCTGCGCCATGAAGTGCTGAAGGTGATGCAGGATCTGGCCGAGGAAGGCATGACGATGGTCATCGTTACCCATGAAGTCGGCTTTGCCGAAAAAGTGGCGTCGCGCCTGATCTTTATCGACAAGGGCCGGATTGCCGAAGACGGCAACCCGCACGATCTGATCAATCATCCGCCAAGCCCGCGTCTGCAGGAGTTCCTGCAGCACGTGTCCTGATCCTGGCGGTTTAACGGCGGGCGCACCACGCGCCCGCCGCTTTCATTCCGCACGCTCTCCCACGCCCCGTCGCGCCACCTTTCCTACTATATTCATTGTTTTTCATCGTATTGCTTTTACATCCGCCGATCAAAGAACGCCAAAGAGAGGAACCATGCCGCCAAACGCAGACTCCCGACGAGGTTCTCATCTGCGAGAACACCTTCTTTTCCTGCTGCTGTTGCTGACCCTGAACGTCTTCGCACCACCGGCGCTGGCGCAAAATGCGCCGCCCGCGCCCGCCGACAAGAGCGAGCAGCAGAAAGCCGCCTACGCCGCGCTGGCCGATCTGCTGCAAGACGACAAAGCACGCGCGGAACTCATCAACCACCTGAAACAGACCGCCGGCGACGCCCCCGCCGCCGCGCTGGCAACGCCGGAGGAATCGACGCCCGCTACGCTGAGCGACAGCCTGAACTCGCTGGCGCAGGAAGGCATCGGCACCTTTAACCAAAAGCTCGGCGCGCTGCAAAAGCTGATCGACTCCGGCCCGAAGCGCGTTTTCAATCCCGCCGGCTTTTTCCGCGCGCTGGGCTACTTTCTGCTGACGGTGGCGGTCACCTTTGCGCTGTTCCACCTGATCCGGCGGCTGATCGCGCCGCTGTACAAACGCATGGGCAGTTGGGGACACAATGCGCGGCTACAGCGCGGCCCGTGGTATAAACGCCCCGCCGCCATTCTCGGCGCTTTCGCCATCGATCTGCTGGTGCTGCTGCTGGCGCTGGCGGCGGGCAATCTGTTCGCCCGCCACGTCCACGCCGACAGCGCCACCATTCTGCGGCTGCAGACCCTATTTCTCAGCGCCTTCGCGGTGATTGAATTTTTCAAGGCGGTGCTGCGGCTGATTTTCGCCCCCCGCTTCGACTATCTGCGCCCCTTCCCCTTCAGCGACCGGAGCGCGCACTACTGGAACACGCGCCTCGCCTGGCTCAGCGGCCTGATCGGCTACGGCCTGATGGTGGTGGTGCCGGTGGTGGCGGTCCAGATAAGCTACCCGGCCGCCGCCACCGTCAACCTGGTGGTGATGCTGGCGCTGACGCTGTACGCCATTTGGCTGATCCTGCACAACCGCAAGCCGATACAGCAACAGATCAACCTGCTGGCCGAGCGGTCGATGGCGTTTTTCAGCGTGATCCTGCGCGGGCTGGGGCATATCTGGCATCTGTTGGCGATCGCCTATTTTCTGGTGTTGTTCGTGCTGTCCCAGTTCGACATCGGCAACAGCCTGCGCTTTATGATGAGCGCCACGGTGAAAAGCCTGTTGGTGGTCGGCGTCGGCGCGCTGCTGTCCGGCATGCTGACCCGCTGGATTTTCCGCCGCATTTCACTGCCGACCGACGTCAATCTGCGCTACCCGATGCTCGAGCGGCGCATCAACTCCTACATCCCCAACGGGCTGAAGATACTGCGGGTGATGGTGGTGCTGGCGGTGACGCTGTTCCTGCTCGATGCCTGGCACCTGATCAACCTGTACCAGTGGGCGGGCAGCGAAAATGGCCAGCGGACGCTCGGCGGGCTGGTGCATATCCTGCTGATCCTGTTGATCGCCGTGTTCAGCTGGACGCTGATGGCCAGCATCATCGAGCACCGTCTGGCGCTGGAGCTGAGCAACGGCGTGCGGCCGAGCGCGCGCGAACGCACGCTGCTGACGCTGTTTCGCAACGTGCTGGCTATCGTTATCAGCACCATTACCGTGATGATCGTGCTGTCGCAGGTGGGATTGAACATCGCGCCGCTGCTGGCGGGCGCCGGCGCGCTGGGGCTGGCCATCAGCTTCGGCGCCCAGACGCTGGTGAAAGACGTGATTACCGGCGTGTTCATCCAGTTCGAAAACGGCATGAACACCGGCGAGTACGTCACCGTCAGCGGCATCACCGGCACCGTGGAGCGCATGACCATCCGCTCGATCGGCCTGCGCGACGACTACGGCGTCTACCACATCGTGCCGTACTCCTCGATCACCACGCTGGCCAACTATGCGCGTGAGTTCGGGGTATACCGCGCCAACTACACCGTCAGCCGCGACGAGGACATCGATCGGGTCAATGAGGTGCTGCATCAGGCCGTCGCGGCGCTGAAGCAAGATGAACAGGTGAAGCATTTCCTGATTGGCGAGCCGGTCTTCAACGGCGTGGTGGCGCTGGGAGACCGCTCGTTCACCACCCGCGTGACGGTGCGCACACAGGCGCTGAAACAGTGGGTGGTGCAATACGCCCTCGATCGGCTGGTGAAAATCCATTTCGATCGGGCCGGCATCGGCATGCCGCAGCAGGCGATGCAGATCTCCCGCGCGCCGCAGCCGCACGAAGAACAGGCACCGCCCGCGGCTCCCGGCGGTTAGCGCCCGCGCCCGCAGGGCTGAGCGGCCAGGAAGGCCGCAACGTCCTGTCGGTAGGCGTCGTATTGCACCGAGCGCGGCGCAAACAGGCCTACCACGTTGATCAGCCACGGATGGCGGGCGAACAGCGGTTTGATCATCACGTGGTCGGCTTCGTCGATGCGCGTCACCGTCAGCAGCGAGGCCGGGATCGTTTGCCGATACACGCGCTCGGTTTCGTCCGCGTCCACGTTGACGTCGCGCCCGCCCAGGATCAGGTGCACCGGCGTGTTGAAATTCCGCAATCCCGCCGTCGCGTCGCTGGCCATGTTGGCGCGGATAAAGCGCCAGCGGTCGGCGCTCAATGCGGCGGAGCCATACTCGCGGCGGTACTGCGCGTAGCCGTCCGGTTGCTCGAGCAGCGTCTGGATATGGCGCCAGTGCGCTTCGCGCGCCTGGATTTTCGCTTCATCTTCCCCCGCCGCCGCCATCGCCGCGCGGGTGTTGTAACGCCCCTGCCGCAGCCAGTTGATCGCCGGCGCCAGCGCCAGCGTGAAGGCGATATCGGGGCGTAAACGCGCCACCTCCGGCATCACCCACCCCGCCTGGCTGGTGCCCCATAGCCCCACGCAGCGCGCATCGAAGCGCCCGTCTCGCCGGGCCCAGTCGATGATATCGGCGGTTTCCCGCGCACGATCCGCCATGGTCTGATGCAGCCAGTTGCCGCCCGAGCCGCCAACGCCCGGCTTATCGAAGGATAAAACCGCATAGCCCTGCTGCGCCATCGCCTCCCAAATGCCGAAATAGCCTTCGTCGCGGCTGGCGTTAGCCGGCCCATCGCCGTGCACGAACACCACAACGCCGGGCTTGACCGGCGCATGCTGCGGCAACACCAGCGTGCCGGTCAGCCGGTTGCCGCCGGCGATCACCGTGATCGGTTCGGTGACGAAGCGAAAGTCGTTGACGAAAATGACCCACCCGAGCGCCAGCAGAAACAGCACCACACTGCACAGTCCTATTTTGCGCACGTCGCCTCCCCGCATAGTCTCTCCATCAACACCCAGTCGGCCTGACCGAACAGCCATCCCAACGCAGCGTAATGCTCTTCTCGCCGCACCTGAAAACCACAGCGCCGATACAGGCGCAGCGCATCCACGTTGCGCCGGCTGACGTGCAGGCTCAGGCGCCGCCCAGAACCCTGCCCGGCAGCGTAGTCGTTCATCCACTGCAGCAGCCGCCTGCCCACCCCTTTGCCGCGCTGATTCTCGGCCACCGCCAGGTAAGAGAGATACAGTTCATCGGCCGCCGGGGTGTGCCGCAACACCGCCATTTGCAGATACATGCGCCAAACGTTCAGCCAACCATAGCGGCGGCACAGCCGCCAAATCGGCAAGGCATGCGGACGCCGCCCGGCGTTGTTCTCGCCAGCGGCCGCATTGAGGGCAAAGGCCGCCACCACCTGTTCATCCTGCTTCACCACGAAGCTGCGCTCCCGGCTGCCGCCTTGCTTCCAACACCACAGCCGATAGAACAGACGCCACTGAAGGCGGGGGCTCAGACGGCGCGCGCGCTGAAACTTGTCGCAGAACGCGGCGTAGATCAGCGCCGCCGTTTGCAGGCGGTCAGCATCGCGGTACGGCTCAATGTGCAGCATATCCACCTCGACTAGGGATGCCGGTAGAGCAGCTGTTCCAACAGCCGCACCGGCGTGGTCTCCTCCGGCGCGGACGACGCAAAGATTGCCTGCCGCCAGGCCTGACTTTCGATCACGTCCAGCACCAGCTGCGCGAGCGGTAACGGCGCTATCGTCGGTGCAATCTCACCGGTTTGCTGAGCCTCGGCGATAACCGTCGCCAGCGCCTCAATCAGCTGCCGCTGGTTGGCGCCGAACGGCTCGGCCAACGCCGGGTTGCGCGCCACCTCCGCCACGATCTCCGCCGACAGCTGCACATTGGCCGGCTCAGCGACAAAAGCGTGATAGGCGGTAAAAAAGGCCGACAGCGCCTGCTTCGGCCGCTTTCTCTCGGCCCACAATCCGGCGGCAAACTCGGTGAATACGCCGTTTTCCAGCAGCGCAATCTCGCCGATCAACGCCTCCTTGCCGGTAAAGTGGTTATAGAGGTTGCCGACGCTGACGCCCGCCGCCTGCGCGATATCCCGCATGCTGGTCTGGTGAAATCCCTGATGGGTAAAGCTGTGCAGCGCGGCCTTGACAATCTTTTCTCGATTTCCCATCGACAACTCCCGAAACGGTGAAGGGGGGCGCCTGGCGCCATCGAATAAACATTAATGAACGAACGTTCGTTCACATTTAAGGATAGCATAGGCCGGTAAAATTGAACCACGGCTCAACGGCGTGTGAATCGGCGGGAAGATAAAAACGCCGCCCCCGTTTTCGGCGGGCGGCGTGGTGAAAACTCAGTGCAGCGCGTCGCCCTGCTTCACCGACGTAAACGCCTGCATCAGTTTCACGACGTCGTGCATGCCGATGTTGACCTGGTTGATCACTTCCCCGGCATCGTGGGTCAGCGCCACGCCGCCGCCGGCCTGCTCTACGCAGGTTGCCATGCCGGCAATCGCCGCCGCCACGCCTTGCTGGATAGACTTGGTCATGCGCTCAATCTCGGTCGCCGCCTTGCGCGACTGTTCCGCCAGCGTGCGCACTTCGTTGGCGACCACCGCAAAACCGCGCCCGTGCTCACCGGCATGGGCGGCTTCGATCGAGGCGTTAATCGCCAGCAGGTTGGTTTGGGAGGCGATTTTACGAATGGCTTCGACGATGGTGCCGATCTGCTGAGAACACTTACCGAGCTCGGTGACCACGTCCGAGGTTTCGCGCGCCGCCGCTTCGACCTGCTGCATGCCTTTCACCGCCTGTTGCACGATGATCGCGCCCTGCGCCGCCTGCCGATCGGTATCGAGCGACAGATGATGCGCGTTACGCACCATCTCTTCTTCGTGCTGCTGCTGTTGCATCAGCCGGGTGATGTCCTGGGCAATCTTCACCACTTTCACCACCTGGCCTTCGTTGTCGAGGATCGGGTTGTAACTGGCCTCCAGCCATACCCGTTCGCCGCGCCGGTTGAGACGCTCAAAACGCCCGGTGATGAACTCGCCGCGCGCCAGGCGCTGCCAGTGCCGCCGATAATCGTCGGAAGCGGCGAACTCCGGCGGGCACAGCACCGCATGCGACTGCCCGCACGCCTCTTCCAGCCGATAGCCCATCAGCGCCAGCATATTGTCGTTGGCGCTGACAATGGTGCCCTGCGGCGTGAAAGCGATCATCGCCATCGAGCGATTCAGCGCCGCCAGCAGGCTGCGGTGTTCCTGCGCCTGGGTCACTCGCTCGGTCACTTCGCTGGCGATCTTGACGATTTCCACCACCTTACCCTGTTTATTCAGCACCGGCGCGTAGGTGCCCTGCAGCCATACCGCCTCGCCGTTTTTCGCGATGCGCTTTATGGTGTCCGTGATGGGTTGCCCCTTATTCAGCGTCTCCCAATGCTTGCGATATAACGGGCTGGCGACATAGTTCGGATCGCAGAAAATACGGTGATGCCGGCCAATCACGTCATCGCGTTGAAATCCCAGCGTGCTGAGGAAAAGATCGTTGGCGCGCAATACCGTGCCGTCGGGCGAGAAGACGATCATCGGAACGGCGTGTTCTATCGCGCCCAGCTCGGCGCCTTTGTGGGTAGTTAACTGACTGAATCGTAACAGCATAAGGTGTAGTCCTTGTGGCAGAAGATGGCGCTTTTCTTATTTTTGCCTGGCCACATGCCGCGCCCACACGCAGACGTGCCATCGCGGAAGGAACGGGCAGCGCCGTTCCTTCTGGTTATTGCTATTAACCGGATTAAATTTATTTATTCAGTAAAGTAATTATTAGAATTTAAATAAACTAACAGCCTAAGATTTTTATTACTAAACCCGTATTGAGAATAACGTAAGTGATGAAAATTGAAAGGTAAAATGCGGATTTTTGTCGGCGCCGGCAGGATAACCGGCGCCGGAAGGGTTAGCGCCAGCGTTCGGCTGCCCAGGCGGCCTGTTGCTCGGCGTCGTGGAAGGTCCAGGCGACGAAGCGGCTGATCTTCTGCCCTTGCGCCATCTCGATGGTGCGTACCTCGGCCGCGCCCGCCACGTTCAACGCATGGTAGATGGCCGGCAGCGTGGTGTTTTTCGAGATGAGTGAGGTAAACCACAGGCAGTGGTTGGCCTTGCCGACGCTCTCTGCCACCATCTTGCGCACAAAGGCTTCTTCGCCGCCTTCACACCACAGCTCATTGTTCTTGCCGCCGAAGTTTTGCACCGGCTTGGCGGCCACTTCCCCTTTGCCCAATTTGTGCAGCTTGCGGCGGGTGCTGGCGCGCGCTTCCTGCTCGGACGCATGGAACGGCGGGTTGCACAGGGTGGCGTCGAATTTCTCGGCCGCGCCGATGATGCCGCTAAAAATCAGCTCAGGCTGTTTTTGCAGCCGCAGACGCACACTGTTACGCAGCGTCGGGTTCATCTCGACGATCATCTTGGCCGAGTTGAGCGACACCGGATCGATTTCAGACCCGGTGAAACGCCAGCCGTATTCGCGCAGGCCGACGATCGGGTAGATGCAGTTGGCGCCGACGCCGACGTCGAGGATCGCCACACCCTTGCCGCGCGGGATCTCGCCGCCGTTGCTGGTCGCCAGCAGATCCGCCAGGTGGTGCAGATAATCGGCGCGGCCGGGGATCGGCGGGCACAGGTAGTCCGCCGGAATATCCCAGTGTTCAATGCCGTAAAAGTGTTGCAGCAACGCACGGTTGAGCATTTTCACCGCCGCCGGATCGGCGAAGTCCACCGAGACATCGCCCCAGGCGTTCGGCTTCACGAACGGCGCCAGCGCCGGGCAGCTGGCGATCAGCGCCGGGAAGTCGTAGCGCGAACGATGACGGTTGCGCGGATGCAGGCCGCTTTTCTGCTGCGGGAAGGTTTTCTTTTTTTCCACCGTGACGGGCTCTCTTGAAGGTATTTCCGACGCGTAAGATAACACATCCGGCCCGCAATGGCGCAGCGGCGGGAAACCCGGCACAATGAAAGCTTCATCGATTGCCACAGGGTCCCCCATGAGCCGTGAATCTCGTTATTATTATGAACCCGCCGCCGGCCACGGCCTGCCGCACGATCCGCTGAACGCCATCGTCGGCCCGCGCCCCATCGGCTGGATCTCTTCCCGCAGCGCCGCCGGCTTGCGCAATCTGGCGCCCTACAGCTTTTTCAACTGCTTCAACTATCGCCCGCCGATCATCGGTTTCGCCAGCACCGGCTGGAAAGACAGCGTGGCGAATATCGTGGAAACCGGCGAGTTCGTTTGGAATCTGGCGACGCGCCCGCTGGCGGAAGCGATGAACAACAGCGCCATCAACCTGCCGCGCGGCGAGGATGAATTCGCCTTCGCCGGCGTCACGCCACTGCCCGGACGCCGGGTCAAAGCCGAGCGCGTGGCCGAAAGCCCGGTGAACTTCGAATGCCGCCTGACCCAGTGCATTCAGCTGCAAACCGCCGCCGGTGAACAGGTGGAAACCTGGCTGGTATTGGGCGAGGTGGTGGCGGTGCACCTCGATCCGGCGCTGCTGGACGAACACGGCGTCTACCAGACCGCCGCCGCCGAACCGATCCTGCGCGCCGGCGGCCCGACCGCCTACTATGGCATTTCCGAACAGCACCGTTTCGATCTGGCGCGCCCGACGCGCTGATCGTCTCCCCCCGTTTAGGCAGAAGATGAACGGGGGAGTAAACAATCAAAAAATCTGAACAAAACAATCAACACTCTCCGATTTCATCCCGCCTGTCACTGCGCAATAATCTTCCCATCGAAAGGCAACCCCCTTTCTCCCTAATTCACTTTGACAGGAATGACGAACATGAAAACCATCAAAACTTTTGCTGCTGCTATCGCCCTGGCTACCGTTTCTTTCACTACTTTCGCCGCTGAGCACGTCAGCGCCCAGGATGCCGCCCAATTCGAAAAAGCCGGCGTGATCGTCGCCAGCGGTGCGACCGACCTGAGCAGCCTGAAGTCGCAGCTGGCCGCCAAAGCCGATGCGGCAGGTGCCAAGGCCTTCACCATCACCTCCACCAGCGGTAACAACCTGATGCACGCCACCGCGGTTATCTACAAATAATCACCGCCCCAGACGTCAAAAAGCCCGCCGGCTATCACCCCGGCGGGCTTTTTTTATGTTCGCGTACGTCAGCGCTGAATGGGTACGACAGCGAGTTTATTACCATCCGCTTTATCAGCAACCACTGTAAATTCAGTCCAATATTTGCGCGGCGCCTCATTTGACGCATTGCCGACCGTCGCAATCTCAACCGAATAGCTATGCCCAATCTGGAACCCGCCGAAAGCCTCCGTCAGGCATTCGCCTGGCATGACCGCTATCGGTTGCTGACCTGGCGCAACCGAAGTGGACCATTCCGCCTTCCCGCCGGCCCCCGGTTGATAAATTCCGATGCCCACCAGCTCGCGTTTTCCGGCAATATCGTCCGGCACGCTAACGCATACGCGATTATTTTTAACGCTGACGTTTGCCGGATAGAACCAGGGACGCTCCTGCACACAGCCGCTCAGTAATACCAGCGCCAATAAAAAAGTCAGTTTTTTCATTTCATTGCCTTAGGGTTACGCGGCTCTCGTAGGAACAACCGTAACACGGTTTCATAGCGAGTTTTAAGATCTGGCCCTTCCAAGCCAGTCATCCGTTTGTTACGACGCCACTCTTCTCTACTAAAACGAATAAGTAAAAAGTAATCGGCAAGGATGGAGGCCTGTTGCTCCATTCCGTAGTCAGCGAGAGTGTTATAGTTGGGAAGAGAGTATTCATAAGTTGCCGCCCAGCTCATGGTACCTCTGAGCAACACATTCATCTTCATTTGATACTGCCAAACATGCGCCATTTCATGGATAAACCAATGTTGAAAACCCGCGCTCTCTCTTGAATAATCTTCACGAAAATTCTTTGGAGTGAAATAAATTTCGCCGTTCGGTGTAACGGCCGTATTGTCATTTTGCAAACCAAAAGGGAAATAACCCGCGTTATGCACACTCACCCTCGAGTAATCGATAGCATTCTTAAAAATGATCTGGGCAATTCCTATCTCACCCACGGTGAGCTTTCGCGCCATTCCTTTAGCCGTAATCATATCGCCAGCTCCATTGACAAGTGAAAGCATACCCTAGCATAAATAGCCACCTTGTACGGGAATGCCCTGATAGTTTGGGATAATTCTCCCGGAAAAATTGATGGTCTCCCCTCGTTATTGCGGAACAAATTTTTATTTATGATGGACTAAATAAAATATATTTATTCTTTGAATAAGTAAGGTAACTGGTTTCTTACCGTCTGCTTCTTCAGCACCCCACGCGTAAACGAACCGGACAATGCTGCCGAAAACGGGTAGAAACCCCGTATTTAATGGGGTTTGCAGGGGGGATGAGCACACATTTTTTTACCACCCCATTGCTGGACTAACGGGAGAGGATGATTATCATGTTACGCAGACTACAGATGCAGAGAGCGTTGTATGCAACATATCATTGAAGGTTTCCTCAGTTTCCAGAAAGAGATTTTCCCACAGCGTAAGGAACTCTTTCGCAGCCTGGCCTCCAGCCAAAATCCTAAAGCGCTTTTCATCTCCTGTTCTGACAGCCGCCTGGTGCCCGAGCTGGTGACGCAGCAAGAACCTGGGCAACTGTTCGTTATCCGCAACGCCGGCAACATCGTTCCTTCCTTTGGCCCGGAGCCGGGCGGGGTTTCTGCGACCATCGAGTATGCGGTGGTGGCATTGGGTGTTACTGATATCGTGATTTGTGGCCACTCGAACTGTGGCGCCATGAAGGCTATCGCGTCCTGCCAGTGCCTCGACCCCATGCCTGCGGTAGCTCACTGGCTGCACTATGCGGATGCGGCCAAAGCAGTGGTCGAGAAGAAAACCTGGAATAGCGAAACAGACAAAGTTAACGCTATGGTGGAAGAGAACGTTATTGCTCAGCTAAATAATATCAAAACCCATCCTTCTGTGGCGGTGGGTCTGCGCAACAGCGGGCTGCGCCTGCACGGCTGGGTGTACGACATCGAAAGCGGCGAAATTCGCACGCTGGATAGAAACACCAAGAGCTTCGTGTCTCTGGCCGATAATCCCGACGTCTATTTCGAATAAAATCACGCCTGGTTTTAACCATTAAATAAAATCCACGCTTCCGCGTGGATTTTATTGTCAGCCTTAAACCAAACGCGCCTCTATCGCTGCGGCGAAGTCGCGGCACATCCGTTCGTCACCGTCGGCGTTGTCTGCCAATACCGTCTCGCCATCCACCACCCGAATATGCGCCTGCAAATCGAAATCCGCCGGCGGCTGCGGGCGGGCGGCGGCGGCGGCCATCGTCTGCTGCGCCTCATGCCACGCCTGCGCCACCGTCTGGTTGCAGGCCTGCGCCAGATAGTCCGGATTAAACCCTTCGCCGGTCAGGCTGCGCAGCGTGTCGTCGTGGCTGACGCTGTTGCCCGGCAACCAGTAGTGTTGCGCCAGATCCGGGCCGATGGCCGGGTTGTCCGTCAGATAACCGTCGCGCTGCAGGAAGAAGTGGCGGGTTTGTTCCACCGCCATCATCGCCAGCAGGTAGCCCTGATAAGAACAGGCGGACTCCAGCGACAGCAGATGCGGGATCGCCAGCGTCGGGCGCGGGCTGCCGCTGATGCCGAGGATCTTCTGCTCAACCTCGCGCGCCAGCGCGGTGATGGCTTCCGGCGTGCGCTGCTCGTCATCCCACTGATACAGCGCCCACTCGAAGTACGGCACCAGCAGGATATGGCGTTCGTTGAACGCGCGCATCGGCTGACGCGCCGCGATGCCGGCTTCGATCAACGCATCCGGCACTGCCTCACCGGCGGCGTTTTTCGCATAGCGTTTCAGCCAATCGGCGTCGTCCAGCAGGCTGTCGCAGAACATCGACTGGGTTTCGGCATAGGCCATCGAAGTCGGCGGGAACTCCTGCGAGAAGCACGGCGCATTCTGGCGAATGTTGGCGAAGTGCGCCGCGTGGCCGCCCTCGTGGAACAGCGTGTTGAGCCCGTAAGCGCCGCTGCCCACCTGCCCCGGCTGCGCCAGGCTAGTGAAGTTGATGCGCGCCGGCACCCACTCCCCCTGGCGTACAAACGGCGGCACCGGGCCGTGCATGAAGCCGTTCTCATACTTGCCTTTACGCACCAGCAGATCGAGGTTCATCTCCGCGCCGCCAAAACCGATGTGCAGGCGTTTGAAGCTGTCGACCCAGCGTTCCAGCGAACGGGAAAACGGGAAGTAAGGATCCAGTTGGCGGGTGACGTCGCCGGCGCTGGCGAAGCGCACGTTCCACGGCTCCAGCGCCTGGCTGCCCTTCTCGGCCGCCAGCTGTTGCAGACTGCGCGCGTTGGCCTCGCGGGTTTCCCGCTCGAAACGATCCAGAATGGCGAACAGCTGCTCCGGCGTCATGCGCTCGGTCTTGTTCACCTTGTAGTCGAAATAGTTGCGATAACCCATCTGGCGCGCAAAGCGGTTGCGCAGGCCGATCAGCTCCGGCAGGCCGTTATGCAGCAGCCATTGCTCCAGATCGCGCAGCGCCTGCTGCGAGCTGCGGCGATACTCTTCGTTCGGGTTGGTCGCCTGGTTGGTCAACAGCTCGCCGAGCGAAGCCGCCACGCGCTGGCCGTCGGCGTTCAGATGGGTGACCTGATAGCCCTTGCGGCGCGAGTAGAGATCGGACTCGGCGTGGATGATCTGATCCAACAGCGCCTGCGCCTGCGGATCTTCAATGGCGTTGCAGTCGAAAAAGCGCAGCCAACCTTGCAGGCCGTGGATCAGCGCATCGCGCTGCGCCTCCTGCGGCAACGCTTCCAATCCGGCCAGCAGAGTGCGGATCTCCGCCAGCCGGCGCGGTTCGGCGATAAAGCGCTTATAGGCGCTTTCGGCGGCGGAAAAGCGCGCCGAGACGTCTTCACCGCCGGTGCCCATGTAGTTTTGCCAGAACAGCTCTTCTTTGGCGCGGTGTACGTCGAGGTAATCCTGGTTCAATTGATTGAAGTAATCGAGAGCCTGTTGCATAACCGTCCTTCTCAGCCGATGAGGAAATATCCCAGTATAGTCGCGCTCAGGCCTGATGCAGGCGCTGCAGCCCCTGCTCCAGCGTCTCGCTCTCGCCGGCGGCCACCAGACAACAGGCGATCTGCCGCTGAATGGCCAGCGGGATCGCCACCTCGCCGGCCAGGCAGCGCTCGGTCCAGCGCGCGGTGGTTTCCGCGTCTTTCGCCGCCGGCAAGAGCGGCGTTTCATCCTGCAAGGTGCGTTCCAGCAAGATGCGCTGTTCGCCGCCGACGATATGGTGAATCTGCGGGCAGCGCAACGGGTTGGCGTAGGCTTCGCCTTCCGTGCCGTGCATCAACAGCCCGCGGGCGCCGATCTGACGGAAAAACGACGCCACCCGGCCGACATACTCCGGGTGTGAGACACTGGCGAGGCGCAGCGCATCCTGTTCGCCGAACGGCGTCGCCAGCTTGGCCAACGTATGGGCGCTGTTGCGCACCCCCATGCGCCAACGCAGCCCGAGTTGCCGCGCCAGCGGCGCCGACAGCGTGGAAACTGGCATGAATACCGCCTCGCCGTTATCGAGACGCTGTTGGGCGTGAGCGGTCTGTTCCGACCATGGCAGCCCAAGCGCGCGGAAAATCTCGGCGCTGGTCACGCGGGTGCTGTCGTCCAGCACGCCATGCACCACCACCGGCAGGCCCACTTTCGCCAGCAGCAGCGCCAGCAGCGGCGTCAGGTTGGCCTGCTTGCGCGCGCCGTTGTAGCTCGGCAGCACCACCGGCAATGGCCTCCCCTGCGGCGCCTGCAACGGCAAGACCTGCTGTTGCATCGCCTGGTAAAAACCCAGCATCTCTTCTTCGGCTTCGCCCTTGATACGCAGCGCGATCAGAATGCCGCCCAACTCCAGCTCGGGGACCTCCCCGGCCAGCATCGCCTGATACAGCTCAAAGGCGGTCTGTCGATCCAGATCGCGCGCATGGTTTTTGCCGCGGCCTATTTCTTTGATAATTTTGGTGTAATCCATCCGAAGGTTCCCTCAGCCCACTCTTCGGTTAGCATACCCTATCCGCGCCGCCGCTCAACCTCCGCCGCCAGTCGCCGCTGCGCTTCATCGCCATCGCGCAGCCCGGCGATCACCCCGCCGGCATCCTCGGCGCTGCGGTTTTGGCTCATTTTCCATTTGCCTTCGCGCCGGGTGACGGCGATCTCAATACCGACGATGCCTTTAAGCTGTGCGGCGATGTAGTTGGCCGGCGCATCCTCGAGCCGCCAGGGTTCAGGACGCCGCCCTTCCTGCTGCGCGGTGAGATCGATCAGTTGGCGGCGCAGCCAGGCCGGGTCGTCCGTCACCGTCGGCACGCCATGCAGTTGCACCACGCTGTAATTCCAGGTCGGCACCACCTTGCCGGTCTGGCGCTTGCTCGGGTACCAGCCGGGCGACACATAGCCCTCCTGGCCCTGAAAAATCACCAGACATTCCGCCGCCTGTTGCAAACGTCGCCAGTGCTCGTTGGCGCGCGACAGGTGCGCCCGCAGCCGGATCTGCCCCTGTTCGACATCGGCCACAAACGGCAGCGGATCGGCCGTCAATCCCTGCTTGCCGTGGCTGACCAACAGCCCCAGCGGGTGGGCGCGCACCAACGCCAGTTGGGCATCCAGATCGTCTTCGCGAAATGCGGCGGGTTGAAACATCAGTGTGGCTCCTTATCGCGCTCTCATGATGACGACAGTAAAGCACCCGCCGGCGGCCTACTTAAGATCCGCTTTCTGAGTATTTCGAGTGATCCGGTTTAACAAGATCAGGGCGACGCCCATCGCCACCAAATTACAGAGCATCGCACCGGCAAAGGCCTGGGCATAGCGTTCCGCCGCGCCGCCGCTCGCCAACAGCGGCACAAAACCGACGCCGCTGACCACGATACCCAGCGCGCCCCCCACCTGCTGCACGGTGGCCACCAGACCCGCCGCCATGCCCGCCTGCCGCTCCTGCGCCAAACCCAGCACCAGATTCAGCAGCGGCGTCATGCTCAGCGCCTGGCCGAATCCCAACACCACCAACCCCGGCAGCAGCCGCAGCGGATGCGCCAGCGCCGCCCCCCACAGCGCCTGCGCCATCAATAGCGCCAACCCGGCGGCGTAAATCGCCACGCCCACGCTCAGCACGCCGTTGCCCCAACGCAGCGTCAGCCGGGGCGCCAACATCGAGGCCAGCATAAAGGCCGCGCTGGCCGGGGCGAACAGGCTGCCCGCCTGAAAAGGCGTCAGCCCCGCCCCCGCCTGCAGCAGCAGCGCGAAGCACAAGAAAAACGAGGAAGCGGTGGCATAAATCGCCAGCACCACCGCCATACCCGGCGCGAAGCCCGCCTGGCGGAACAGCGCCGGATCGAGCACCGCATCATCACCGCGCTGCGCCAGGCGGCGTTCCCAACGCAGGAAGCCCCACAGCGTCAGCAGCGCCAATGCCAACATCGGCGCGATCCACCACGGCCAACCGCGCGCCGGGCCTTCCAGCAACGGCAGCAGCAACAGCGACAGGCCGGCCGCCGCCAGCCACAGGCCGACGCCGTCCAGCCGCTGCGCCTGCGCCACCCGCGATTCGGGAATGCGCCGCGCCGCCCACAGCGCCAGCGCGCCGATAGGCAAATTGATCAAAAAGATCATGCGCCAGCCGCTGCCGAACAGGTTGGCCTCGATGATAAATCCGCCGAGGATCTGGCCGAAGATTGCCGCCAACCCCAGTGTCATGCCCAGCCAGGCGAAAGCGCGCCGCCGCTGTTGCGGCGCGTACAGCACCCGCATCAAGGCGTAAATTTGCGGGAACAACAGCGCCGCCGCCGCCCCCTGAAGGATACGCGCGGCGATCAGCAGGCTGAGCGATCCCGCCAGTCCGCACAACAGGGAACTCAGCGTGAATCCCAGCATGCCGAGGCTGAACAGACGCCGACGCCCGAAGCGATCGCCCAGACGCCCACCGGCGATCAACAGCACCCCAAACGCCAGTTCATAACCGGCGACGATCAAACCGATACCGGCGAAATCGGCGGCGAACTGTTGCTGGATCACCGGCGCCGCCACGTTGACCACAAACAGATCGAACACCGTGACGAAGCCGCCCAACAGCAGCACCGGCAGGCCGGGCAATCCCCGCCGTTCAACAGATAATGAATGTTCCATACCACCTCCAGAGATTATGATGGTCGCAGTATGGAATAGAGTTTAAACTGTTACTATATAGCCATTTATACTATTACTAACAGCAACAGGATGGCCGACATGCCCCCACGCACCCTCGAACGCACCCGCCACGAACTGGGGGATTTTCTGCGGCAAAAGCGAGAACAACTGTCGCCGGAGGCAGTCGGCTTGCCGAGCGGCAGCCGCCGCCGCACGCCGGGCTTGCGGCGCGAGGAGGTGGCGGCGCTGGCCGGCGTCGGCCTCACCTGGTACACCTGGCTGGAGCAAGGCAGGGAAATCAATGCGTCGGTGACGTTTTTGGAAAATCTGGCGCGGGTGCTGCAGCTCGACGCCGCCGGCCGCTACCACCTGTTTTTATTGGCGCATCAGCGCCCGCCGGTGCCGGTCGGCCATCAGTGGTGCCAGGTTTCGCCGTTGGTGCGGCGCCTGCTGGACGACCTGACGCTGCGGCCGGCCTACGTCATGAACCTCAGTTGGGACATCATCGCCTGGAATCCGGCGGCGCAGCGGCTGTTCGCCATCGGCGAGCGCCCGGCGCAAGAGCGCAACATGTTGTGGATGCTGTTTGCCGATCCGCAGCTCAATGCGCGCCTGCTGGAGTGGCGGGCGCAGGCGCCGCAAATCCTGGCCAGCTTCCGCCGCGACTACGCCCGTGCGCCGGAGGATGAGGTGATGCGCCAACGGGTACAGGCGCTGGAGCAGGTATCGCCGCAGTTCCGCCAGCTCTGGCGGCAGCATGATATTCACGGACGTTGCCAGGGGCGGCGCAGCTTCACCCTCCCGGAGATCGGCCCGGTCACCTTTGACCACGCCTCTTTCATCGTCGACGAAGAGAACCACCTGCGGCTGGTGATGTACAGCGCGCTGCCGGACGAACCGGCCAGCGCGGCGTTTGAAGCGCTGCTGCGCGAAGATTAACGACGGCTGTCGAAAATGAGTTTGCAGGCCAGCCCGGCGAACACGCCGCTCAGCAGATAGTTCGGCCAACGGGCGCTGAAGCGGCGGCCGGCGAAACGGCTTTTCATGCCGCTGACCGCCAGGATCACCCCGCCGTTAATCAGCAAGCCGACCAGATTCAGCACCGTCGCCAGCGCCAGCATCTGCACCACCACCGAGCCGGCGCGCGGATCGATAAACTGCGGGAACAGCGCCAACACGAACAGCGCCATCTTCGGGTTGAGGATGTTGGTGAACAATCCCTGACGGAAAATGCGCGCGGTCGGCACCGCCTGCAACCCGGCGGAAGCCTGCAGACTGCTGCCGGATCGCAGCGTTTTCCACGCCAGATAGAGCAGATAGGCCGCGCCCAACATTCTCACCGCGTCGTAAGCCAGCGGCACCGCCACGAACAGTTGCGACAACCCCAGCGCCGCCGCCAGCGCGTGGCAGTAAGTGCCGAGCTGAATGCCCGCCAGCGAAGCGAAACCGGCGCGCCGCCCCTGGCTGACGCTGCGCGAAGCGATCAGCAGCATATCCGGGCCGGGGGTCAGCGCCAGCGCCACGCAGGCGCCGGAAAACAACAACAGCGTTGCGGCATCAATCATGAATCACCTGATAAGAAGACGGACGGGGATGGAGCCTCCATCATAGCGACGCCGACGTGGCTTGTCAGCGCCGCTCGCGTCAGATCACCCACAAATCGAGGTACTCGTTGACCGGCATCTGCGCCAGCCGCTGCCGATCCAGCGACACCTCGAGAATGCGCTGCTGCTGCAGGGCCGGGAACTGGCGCGCCAGGTTGGTTTTGAACTTCTCGATCAGCAGCGGGATGCCCGCTTCGCGCCGCCGCGCATGGCCGATAGGGTACTCCACCGCCACCTCATCCAGACGGCTGCCGTCAGTGAACTCCACCGTCAGCGCATTGGCGATCGAGCGTTTTTCCGGATCGTGATAATCGCGCGTGAAGGCGGGATCTTCATGGCAGTGGATCTTGCCGCGCAATGCGTCGATACGCGGATCCTCGGCCACCCGATCCTCGTAATCGGCCGCCGTCAGCCGGCCGAACAGCAGCGGGATCGCCACCATATACTGAATGCAGTGATCGCGATCCGCCGGGTTATCCAGCGGCCCTTGCTTGTCGATAATGCGCAGGCAGGCCTCGTGGGTGCGGATGCTCACCCTGGCGATATCGGCGGCGGTTTTGCCGGCGGCCTGCATCTGGCGGTGCAGCGTCATGGCCGCCTCCACGGCGGTCTGGGCATGGAACTCCGCCGGGAACGAAATTTTAAACAGCACGTTCTCCATCACATACGCGCCGTACGGCCGCTGGAAGCGGAAAGGTTCGCCGTTGAACGAGACGTCGTAGAACCCCCAGGTCGGCGCCGTGAGCGCCGAGGGATAGCCCATCTCGCCGGTGGCGGCCATCAGCGCCAGCCGCACCGCGCGCGCGGTCGCATCCCCCGCCGCCCAGGATTTGCGGGTGCCGGCGTTCGGCGCGTGGCGGTAGGTGCGCAGCGACTGCCCGTCCACCCACGCCAGCGACACCGCGTTCAGGATCGCCTCGCGGCTCAGGCCGAGCAGCTGCGCCACCACCGCGGTGGACGCCACCTTCACCAGCAGCACGTGATCCAACCCCACTCGGTTGAAGGCGTTTTCCAGCGCCAGGCAGCCCTGGATCTCGTGCGCCTTGATCATGGCGATCAGCACCTGCCGCATGGTCAGCGGCGCTTTGCCCGCCGCCACCGCCTGACGCGAGAGCCAGTCGGCCACCGCCAGGATCCCGCCCAGGTTGTCCGACGGGTGGCCCCACTCCGCCGCCAGCCAGGTGTCGTTGAAATCGAGCCAGCGGATCATGGCGCCGATATTGAACGCCGCCTGCACCGGATCCAGCTGGAAGCGGGTGCCCGGCACCCGGCTGCCGTTCAGCACCTCGGCGCCCGGCACCACCGGCCCCATCAGTTTCTTGCAGGCCGGGTAGCTCAGCGCCTCCAGCCCGCAGCCGAGGGTATCGAGCAGGCAATAGTGGGCGGTGCGGTACGCCGCCGGGGTATCGACGGCCTCTTTCATCACATAATCGACGATATCGACCATCTCGCGATCGAACGGCGGACGGCCGGTGTTGGCAGACTCAAGCATCATGATCCCCAAAGGCTCCATAGTGAAAACGACACGATAACGATCGGCGCTCAGCGCTGATCCAGCGGTACGAACGCCCGCGCTTCCGGCCCGGTATAGTTGGCGGACGGGCGAATGATTTTGTTGTCCTGCCGTTGCTCGATGATGTGCGCCGACCAGCCGCTCACCCGCGCCATGACAAACAGCGGCGTGAACATTTCGGTAGGCACCCCCAGCTGGTGGTAAGACACCGCCGAGAACCAGTCGAGGTTGGGGAACATGTTTTTGGTGTCGCGCATCACGCTTTCCAGCCGGTCGGCGATGTCATACAGCTTCATCGCGCCCGCTTCCTGCGACAGGCGCAGCGCGATCTCTTTGATCACCTGATGGCGCGGATCGGAGACGGTGTACACCGGGTGCCCGAAGCCGATCACCACCTCTTTGTTGTCGATGCGGCGGCGAATGTCGGCTTCCGCTTCGTCCGGCGTTTCATAGCGCTGTTGGATCTCCAGCGATACCTCGTTGGCGCCGCCGTGCTTCGGCCCGCGCAGCGCGCCAATGGCGCCGACGATCGCCGAATAGACGTCGGATCCGGTGCCGGCGATCACCCGGCCGGCGAAGGTCGAGGCGTTGAACTCATGCTCGGCGTACAGGATCAGTGACGCATGCATTGCCTGTTCCCAGCTGGCGGAAGGCGCTGCGCCGTGCAGCAGGTGCAGGAAGTGGCCGCCGATGGAATCGTCGTCGGTCTCCGGCTGAATGCGCTCGCCGTTGTGACTGTAGTGATACCAATAGAGCAGCATCGATCCCAACGACGCCAGCAGCCGATCGGCGATGTCGCGTGCGCCGGCCGCGCCGTGCTGTTCTTTTTCCGGCAGGGTGCAGCCGAGGGCCGAAACGCCGGTGCGCATCACGTCCATCGGGTGAGACGCCGCCGGCAGCGCCTCCAGCACCGTGCGCACGCTGGCGGGCAGGCCGCGCAGCGCTTTGAGACGGTGTTTATAGGCCTGCAGCTCGTCGCGGTTGGGCAACTTGCCGTGGATCAGCAGATGGGCGACCTCTTCAAACTCGCAGTGGCGCGCGAGATCGAGAATGTCGTAACCGCGATAGTGCAGATCGTTGCCGCTGCGTCCTACGGAACACAGCGCGGTATTCCCGGCGGGCACGCCGGATAACGCCACGGATTTTTTCGGCTTAACGCCAGTCGGGCTTTGCGGGGGGATCGCTTGGCTCATACTGTCCTCATTTGACTTCTGCGTGAATGGCGCTTATTCGTCGCGTTTGCGAGCGAACAAAGCGTCGAGTTTCTCTTCGAACAAATAGTAGTTGATGCTTTCGTACAGCTCGTTGCGGGTCTGCATGGTGTCGATGACGCTTTTCTGCGTGCCCTCCTCGCGCAGGGCGCGGTACACCCGCTCCGCCGCCCGGTTCATCGCCCGGAAGGCCGACAGCGGATACAGCGCCATATCCACCCGGGCGCTGCGCAGCTCGTCGGTGGTGAACAGCGGCGTCGCGCCGAATTCGGTGATGTTGGCGAGGATCGGCACCTGCGTCGCTTCGGCGAAGCGGCGGTACATGCCCAGCTCGGTGATCGCCTCCGGGAACAGCATGTCGGCCCCGGCCGCCACGTAAGCCTGAGCACGCTCGATGGCCGCCTCCAGCCCCTCCACCGCCAGCGCGTCGGTGCGCGCCATGATCACGAAGTCCGGATCGCTGCGCGCATCCACCGCCGCCTTGATGCGATCCACCATCTCTTCGGTGGAAACGATGGCCTTATTGGGCCGATGGCCGCAGCGCTTGGCGCCGACCTGATCTTCGATATGCAGCGCCGCCGCCCCGGCCTTGCTCACCGCGCGCACCGTGCGGGCGACGTTGAACGCCGATGCGCCGAAACCGCTGTCGACATCCACCAGCAGCGGCAGCGGGCAGACGTCGGTGATGCGGCGAATATCGGTCAACACATCGTCCAGCGTCGAAATGCCCAGGTCCGGCAGCCCCAGCGAACCGGCCGCCACGCCGCCGCCGGAAAGATAGATGGCCTGGAACCCCGCCCGCTGGGCCAGCAGGGCATGGTTGGCGTTGATCGCGCCGGCGATTTGCAGGGGTTTCTCTTTACTCAGGGCCTGACGAAAGGCGAGCCCGGGTGAGCGCAGCGTCATGACGTTCTCTCCGATTAGCTAGATGGAACAGACAGAGCAAGGGGCGGGCCAGGTTGCACTTTGGCGGGGAAAAAATTAAAAGCGATAAAAATAAGTGAGTTATAAAATTCGCGTCGCCATTGGGCAGACCAAGCGATAAAAAACGTTTCAGTTAACGTTTCAATCGCGGTTTCACTCGGCATATTTGAAACATGAATGAAACAAGGCTACACCTAATGCAGCCACTTTCATTCGGTAACCCACCATGAGCGATCACATCACGCCGTCCCGCACGCCGGACAAACCGGTGATCTGGACCGTCTCCATCACTCGCCTGTTCGACCTGTTCAGGGATATCAGCCTCGAGTTCGACCATCTGGCGGTCATCACCCCGATCCGCCTCGGCTTTGAGGAGGCGGTGCAGCATATCCGCGCTCGCCTGGCGACCGAGCCTTGCGACGCCATTATCGCCGCCGGCTCCAACGGCGCCTACCTGAAAAGCCGCCTGTCGGTGCCGGTCATTTTGGTCAAACCCGGCGGCTTCGACCTGCTGCAGGCGCTGAGCAAGGCGCGCAGAACCGCCGATCGAATCGGCGTCATCACCTACAAAACGCCGCTGCCCGCGCTGCTGGAGTTCCAGCAAACCTTCGATCTGCCGCTGGAGCAACGCAGCTACGTCACCGAAGAGGACGCGCGCGGCCAGATCGCCGAGCTGAAAGCCGCCGGCATTCAGGCCGTGGTCGGCGCCGGCCTCATCAGCGATCTGGCGGAAGAGGCCGGGCTCACCGCCATTTTTCTCTATTCCGCCGCCACCCTGCGCGCCGCCTTCAGCGACGCGCTGGACGTGACGCGCCTGATGCTGGGCGGCGCCAAACGCGGCGGCGACTACGCCGCGCGCAATACCCTGCAGCCGCGCTATGGGCTGAGCGATTTACAGGGCGATTCCCCGCAGATGGAGCAGACGCGGCGCACCATCATGCTGTACGCCCGATCGCCGGCGGCGGTGTTGATCGAAGGCGAAACCGGCACCGGCAAAGAGCTGGCGGCGCAGGCGATCCACCGCGAATACTTTTCCCGGCGCGGCGCGACGCCGCCGTTCGTCGCCATCAACTGCGGCGCCATCGCCGAATCGCTGCTGGAGGCGGAACTGTTCGGCTATGAGGAAGGCGCCTTCACCGGCTCACGGCGCGGCGGCCGACGCGGGCTGCTGGAAACCGCCAACGGCGGCACCCTGTTTCTGGATGAGATCGGCGAAATGCCGCTGCACCTGCAAACCCGGCTGCTGCGGGCGCTGGAAGAGAAAACCATCACCCGAGTCGGCGGGCAACAGCCGGTGGCGGTCGATTTTCGCGTTATCAGCGCCACCCACAATCGCCTGGAGCAGGCGATTCAACAGGGCGATTTTCGCGCCGATCTGTTTTACCGTCTGAGCGCCCTGCGGCTGCAGCTGCCGCCGTTGCGGGCGCGTGGCGACGATATTGCGATGCTGGCGGAACACTTTCTGAAACAGTCGCTGGCGGCGCTCGACGTGCCGCTGACGGAGCCGCTGCGCACCGCCCTGGCCGGCTGTTACGCCGCGCTCAGTCATTACGCCTGGCCCGGCAACCTGCGCGAGCTGCGCAACATGATGGAGCGGGTGGCGCTGATGCTGAGCACCGGCGTCGCGCCGAGCGGCGAGACCCTGCAGTGGCTGCTGCCGGAGCTGGCGGTGGCGCCGCCGCCCGAGACGCCGGCGGCGCCCGTCTCCGCCCACGAAGCCCTGGCGCAGTGCGGAGGCGACCACGCCGCTGCCGCCCGGTTGCTCGGGATCAGCCGCACCACTTTATGGCGCCGGCTGAAAAAACCGCGCTGAGCATCAGCCGGCGCGCCGGCCGTCCGAGGCCGGCAGCAGCCGCACTCGCCGCTCGCCCAGCAGGTTCATGCCCGCCGCCGCCAGCAGGATGATCGCCGCGCCCAGCAGCTGCCACACAGACAGCCGGTGGCCAAACGCCAGGCGATCCACCAGCATAGCGGCGATCGGGTAGATGAACGACAGCGAGCCGATCAGATTGGTGGGCAGCTTCTGCAGGGCGCCGTACATCAACACGTACATCAGGCCGGTGTGCAGCACGCCGAGCGTCGCCAGCATCCCCCACTGCCCCACGCTGGCCGAAACGTGGAAATCCACCAGCGGCAACAGCATCACCGCCCCCACCGTCACCTGGATCAGCGCAATAAGATGCGGCGGCGTGCCCTTCAGCCGCTTGGCCGCCAGCGCCATCAGGGCGTAGAAAAACGCCGCGCCGAGTGCCAGCGCGATGCCCGCCAGATAATGACTCTGCTCCCCCGCCTGCCGCGGCTGCGCCAGCACCACCAGCATCATGCCGCCGAACGCCAGCCCCAGCCACAGCAGCTTGCGAGCGGTCAGCCGTTCCCCCAGAAACAGCGCCCCCAGCCCCACCAACATAAACGGCTGGGTGTTGTACACCGCGGTGGCGATGGAGATAGACGCGTAGGAATAGGCGGCGAACAGCAGCAGCCAGTTGATCACCAGCGCGACGCCGCCGGCGATCGCCAGCAGCAGCGTGGCGCGCGTCAGCGCATCGCGCCGCAGCTGCCCCAATACGCCGCACACCGCCAGCAGCACCAGCGCGCCTACCGCGCAGCGCCAAAACACCACGTTGATAACCGGCTGGCCGGACATCAACACAAACCAGCCGATGGAGCCGGAAATCAACATCGCCGCCGCCATCTCCAGCGATCCGCGTTTTATCTCTGCATTCATTCTGCGTTCCTCGAAGCTTGCCCAGAGATATAGCTTGCGGCTTCGCCGGGCGGCTTTCCATAGCATAAAAAAGGCAGATATGCTTAACTGCCTTTTTCTCGCAGCTATAATAATGAAAACACCTAACGGAGGCGTTATGGATGATATCGATCGCCAAATCCTGACCATTCTGGCGGACGATGCGCGCGCATCGTTGAAGACGCTGAGCGCGCAGGTGGGCCTGTCGTCGCCAAGCACGTCGGAAAGACTGCGGCGGCTGGAGGAAAACGGCGTGATCCAGGGCTATACCCTGAACGTCAATCTGCAGGCGGTGGGCTACGCCTTCGAGTCGCTGGTGCGCATCAAGCCGCTGCCGGGCATGCTGAAGAAGGTCGAGCAGCTGATTCAGGCGATCCCGGAAGTGGTCGAATGCGATAAGGTGACCGGCGAAGACTGCTTTATCGTGCGGCTGGTGGCGCACTCGATGGAACAGCTCGACCACACCCTCGATCGGCTGGCCGAGCATGCGCAGAGCAACACCTCGATCGTGAAAACCACGCCGGTCAAGCGCCGCCTGCCGCCGCTGCTCTGATTAACGCCGCCGCTTGCGGGCGAACGGGTTGCCGCGCTTCTTCTCTTTTTTGGCCGCGTCGGCGGCGGATTTCAGCGCCGCCAGATGCGCCTTGTCGGCCTCCGGCACCGCGCGCTGCTCGATCGGGAACACCGGCAGCGACGCCAACAGCCGCGAACCGTAATTTTTGGTCAGCAACCGGCGATCGTAGATCACGATCTCGCCGTAGCATTGGTTGCTGCGGATCAGACGGCCGACCTGCTGGATCAGGTTGAACGAGGCGCTCGGCAGGCTCTGCACTTCGAACGGATAGCGCTTCAGCGATTTCAGCCACTCGCCTTCGGTGATGATCACCGGGCTGTCGATCGGCGGGAACGCGATTTTGTGAATGTGCACCTGGGTCAGCAGTTCGCCTTTCAAATCCAGCCCTTCGGCGAACGATTGCAGCCCCACCAGCACGCTGGCGACGCCCTTCTCCACCCGCTTGCGGTGCTCTTCCACCAGCCGGTAGCGCGGCTGGTCACCCTGCACCAGCAGCATCAGCCGCAGATCGGTCACGTAGCTGAGGAAAGTCTGCATCGCCCGATGGCTGCTGAACAGGATCAGCATGCCTTTGTGCTTGCCGCTCGCCTGCTCGGCGCGGAAAAACCGCGCCATCTCCTCGAGGTGCTCCGCCTCATTGGCGAGCGCCGGTTCATAGCGCATCTGCGGAATAACAATCTTGCCCTGTTCGACGTGATTGAACGGCGAAGAGAGCGTTTCGAAGCGATCGCCGGCCTTCTCGCTCAGCCCGCTCATCTCCTGCAAACGCGCGAAGCTGTTCAGTGAACGCAGCGTGGCCGAGGTGACCACCACGTGCGGCACCTTGCGCCACAGCAGCTTCTCCAGCTGATCGCTGACGCGGATGCCGACGCAGTGCAAATACAGATGGGTGACGTTATCGCGCAGTTCGCGCGTGACCCATTTGGAGATCGGCGCATTGGACGACTTGTCGAGCGCCGCCAGCCGCCACAGCTTGCTCATCGCTTCCAGATAGCCCAGCGTGCGGCTCATCTGCAGGATGGCGCGGTGCAGGCGCATGATGTCGTGCTTGCCGGTCTGCTCAGTAAGATCGTTAAGCACGAACTCCGCCAGCCCGCGCAATGCATCGGTCAGTTTAAACAGCCGCGCGCAGCTCTCCACCATCTCCGCCGGCAGCTCGCCCATTTCAAAACGGTGCTCGGCGGCCACGCTGTCGCCGGGCAGGTAGGCGCTGACCTGATGCTCGAAGATCTGCACCAGTTCGCGCAGCTCCTCGCAATGGTTTTTCAGCCGTTCGCTGTTGGCCAGCCCCGGCGGATTCTTCGGCCGGTACTGCGTCATGCACTGTTCGACCTGGCGCACGATCATGTCCAGCTGCAGGTTGGTCGACAGCGCAGTGATTTCGCCGTCGATCTCCAGCGCGTCGCGCGCCACCTCCGGCAAATGGTGGCCTTCGTCCAGCACCAGCAGCAACTCTTTCGGGTTCGGCAGCACCGATTCCGTCTCCAGCGCCGCCATCACCAGCGCGTGGTTGGCCACCACCACGTCGGCGCTCTCGATCTCTTTGCGGGCGATATAGAACGGGCATTCGCGAATGTAGTGACAGTTGCGCCCCAGGCAGTTGGCCTTGTCGGTGCTCAGCTTGGCCCACAGCGGATCGTCGATGCTCTGCTGATAGTGATCGCGCAGCCCATCCCACTCAAAGCGGGCCAGCGCCTTGGTCAGTTTCTGGCACAGCGCCTGCTCTTCGCCGCTGGACGGCGCCAGCTCGTCGTCGAGGAACAGCGTCAGATCGCCCTGTTGACTGACGTCGGTGCTCATCGCCGCCAGGTTGCGCGGGCAGACGTAACGCCCGCGGCCAAAGGCGCCGGTAAATTTCAGATCGGGGATAATCTTCTTCAGCAGCGGCAAATCCTTGCTGTAAATCTGATCCTGCAGCGCCACGTTGGCGGTGCTCACCACCAGCGGCTTGCTCTCCGCCCGCCCGACGGCGATGCCCGGGATCAGGTAAGACAGCGTTTTGCCGACGCCGGTCGGCGCCTCGATCGCCAGATGGCGCGGGTAGTCGCCGGCCAGCGTCTTGGCCACCTCGGCGATCATCTGGCGCTGGGGCGCGCGGGAAATAAAATCCGGTATTTGCTGCTGCAGGGCTTTGTACCACTGGCCAATCTGATCTTTAACTGCGGAGGAGAGCGCCATTCAACTCTTATCTAAACGAAATGATGGCGCTATTGTCCCACAGACCGCCGACGACGTCAGCCCGAGTTACGTCTGCGGATCGATCATTGAGGCGCGCCCGCCGCCGAATGACCACTCGTTCAACTGGGTGGTGGCGATCACCACCATCACATCCTCGGGGTTCAGCCGCAGGTTTTCCGCCAGCAGCGCCGCCAGCCGCCCGTAGAAGCGCCGCTTGGTGTCGCTGTCGCGCGGCCGCCCGGCGGTGATGTAAAACAGCACGAAATCCGCGCTGCGCGGCCCGCCGAGATAGTCGCGATCGTAGATAAGCTCACCGGGGCGGTATTGATCGATCGCCTGAAACCTGTCCGCCGGCGGCACCTCGAAGGCCTCCACCAGCGCCTGATGCAGGCTGTCGGACAAGGTTTGCAGATAGTCGGCGGACTTGCCCTGATGCAGGGCGATGCGGCTAAACGGCATGGGGCGCCTCCGGTTCCAGCTCGCGCAGGCGCGCCACGGCCGACGCCGCCGCGGGCCAGCCGGCGTAAAACGCCAGGTGGGTGATGAGCTCCGCCAATTGCGGGCGATCGACGCCGTTGCGCTGCGCCAGCTGCAGGTGAAACGGCAGCTGTTCCACGCGGTTGAGCGCCACCAGCGCGGCGACGGTGATCAGGCTGCGCTCGCGCGGGCTCAGCTCTGGCCGCTGCCAGACATCGTCAAACAAGACGCTGTCGCTGAGCTGCGCCAGCTTGGGGGCGATATCGCCGAACGCCTGTTGCCCGGCCTGGGATTTTGATGGCATCACACTCTCCTGTCAGTTGCGGATAGCCTTACGCTACCCGCCGCCGAGACGAGTGAAAATCGGGATTTTCGGCACTCTCAGTTCAGAAAAACGGGATGGTTCCCCGCCGGGCGGCGGGGCGATTTCACGGTTCCAGCGAGGCAACGCCGTCGAAATGGGCGCTCAGCAGCGCATTCAGCTCCGGCCGCCGCTCCACCCGTTCGGCAATGGCGTAAAGCCGCGGGCAGTGTTGCCGGAACCACGCGCGGCCCGGCCGCCAGTTGCACATTACCGCCACGTACAGATCCAACGCGCTGAAGCTCTTGCCGAGAAACCACGGGCCAGACGCCCCTGCGGCGGCGTTCAACTGCCGCAATAAACGCTCACGATAATCCATTACCGCGTTTTTCAGCTGTTCCGCCCCTGCCGCCTGCGGCTGCCAGCGCTGCGGATGGTCGGCATAGGTGAAGGTGGGGTAAATCTCCGCGTTGATGAACAGCAGCCAGCGCAGAAAACGCGGCAACAGCGGCGAACCGCCGGGCGGCGCCAGCTCGGCATGCGGCGCGCGATCGTGCAGCAGCAGGATAATCGCCGCACTCTCCGTCATCACTTCGTCATTGGGCAGCACTAAGGTGGGCACCTGACCCAGCGGGTTCAGCGCCAACAGGCGATCGCGTTCCGGGCCGTCCTGCGTGTAATCCACCTCCTCATAGCCCCAGGGGAAAGCGGTCAACGCCAACGCGGCGGCCACGATGGTCGAACCGCAGCCCTGCGTACCGAACAAAGTATAAGTATCGTGCATGATTCCTCCCGCAGCGGAACAAGGTATCGGTAACTGTAGACCAGCCGCAGACCATCGGCTGAAGAAAAAATTCACCCTTTGCGCGACTTTTTTAATCGTTCGACATGAAAATGAATTTTTTGTCATAAATAGATCACATTACTACGGTAAAAATTCTCCGCCGCCAACAATCAGGCGGCACAGTAAAACAGCAATGCAACTGATGATAAGCGTCTTTCAATCGAATAAAGCAGGGTAACCCATGAAACGTAATCTTCTGGCCGTAATTATTCCGGCACTTTTACTTGCGCAAGCGGCACAGGCAGCAGAAATCTACAATAAAGACGGCAACAAACTCGATTTTTACGGCCGTGTGAAAGCCCTGCATTATTTCTCTGATGATGCCGGCAATGATGGTGATAAAACTTACGTCCGTATCGGCTTTAAAGGCGCGACTCAGATTAACGATATGCTGACCGGCTATGGCCAGTGGGAATATCAGATCGCCGCCAACCATTCTGAATCCGACGGCACCAAAGACACCAAAACGCGTCTGGGCTTCGCCGGTCTGAAATATAAGGACCTCGGCTCCTTCGACTACGGTCGCAACTACGGTATCATTTACGACGTAGGCGCCTGGACGGATATGATCCCTGAATTCGGCGACGATGCTTATATCAAGACCGACAACTTTATGAACGGCCGTACCAATGGCGTCGCCACCTACCGTAATAACAACTTCTTCGGTCTGGTTGACGGCCTGAAATTTGCCGTGCAGTACCAGGGCAAGAACGAAAACGACGGCCGCTCCGCCAGCAAGGCAAACGGCGACGGCTGGGGTCTCTCCTCCAGCTATGAAATCATCGACGGCCTGAGCGTGGGCGCCGCCTATGCTTCTTCCAACCGCACCGCCACGCAAAAGGCGGGCACCTTCGGTAAAGGCGACAAGGCCGATATCTGGGCTGGCGGTCTGAAATACGACAACAACAATGTCTACCTGGCCGCGACTTATTCGCAGAGCCGCAATATCGCGCCTATTTCCGGCACCGCTACCATCAATAATAACTCGACCTCCGTTAGCGGCTTCGCCAATAAAGCGGAAGGGATTGAATTGGTCGCGCAATATCAATTCGACTTCGGCCTGCGCCCATCGCTGGGTTACGTTCAGCAGAAAGGCAAAGATATTGAAGGCATCGGCGATGTCGATCTGGTGAAATATTTCGACGTGGCGGCGACCTATTATTTCAACAAAAACATGTCCACTTATGTCGAATATAAAATCAACCAACTTGATGACGACAACAAGCTGGGTCTGAAAAACGACGACGTCGTTGTTGTCGCCCTGACCTACCAGTTCTGATGTGATGAATGAATAACCACCACTGCAAACTTTAGCGTCACTTGATACCCAGAGTTTTATTTCGCCGGGCGGCTGCGTCCGGCTTTTTTGTTTTTATTTTCCCCGCCGGCGAATCCCTCCGCTTGCCTTGCAAAACAAACGGGTCTACATGTATAGCTTTCCCCCGAGCGGAATCAGCCATGCATAACGACGGACGCTTCGACTACCACAACGCCTTGCGCTACAGCAGCGACGAACTGGCCAACATCCTCAACCACTGTTTTGAAAACTACATCGTGCGTTTCGTGCTCGACGGGCCGACCTTCGCCGCCCGCTTCAGCGCCGAAGACCTCAGCCTGAACGACAGCCTGATCGTCACCCACCGCCATGAACCGGTGGCGGTGGCGCTGATCGCCCGCCGCGGCCGGCACAGCCGGGTGGCGGCCTTTTCCGTGCGCCCGGAGATGCGCGGCCAGGGGCTGGGCAAGGCGCTGATGCAGCGGCTGGTGGCGGATGCTCGCCAGCGCGGCGATCGGCGGCTGTCGTTGGAGGTGATCGAAGGCAACGACGCCGCGTTGGCGCTGTACCACCGCGCCGGGCTGCGCATCGTGCGCACCCTGACCGGCCATCAGGCGCCGGCGGAAGTGCCGCCAGGCACGGCAGCGCTGCAGGCGGTCGATCCGCTGACCGTCAGCCATCGCCTGACGGCGGAAGGCGCCACCGATCTGCCCTGGTTGATCGCTCCCGAATCGCTGTTCAAGCTGCCAGGCACACCGCAAGCCTATACGCTCAATCGTCAGGCCTACGCCGTGGTGATGCCCGGCGCCGAGCACTGCTGGCTGCGCCTGATCTACGTGCCGCCGCAGCACCGCGGCCAGGGGCATGCCCGCGCCTTGCTGGCCGCCCTGCAAGCGCAGTTCGCCCCTTTGCCGCTGACCGCCAACGTTTTTGTGCCCGAGGTGGCCGCCCCCTTCTTTACGCATCTTGGCTGGCGGCAGGATCCCCTGCGCCAGTTCGAGATGGATATGCTGCTGGACAGCCCACAAAAATAAAACCGAGAGAGATAACGATGGCAGGAAAACAGGCAAGGAAACTCACCCTCGGCGCGGCGGTTGGCGTCGCGCTGCTGACGTTGGCCAGTTGCGCGCAGCCGCCGCACACCGACGCCCAGGCCCAGCAGCGGCTGGCGGATCAGTCGGTGCTGGCGGTGAACTGGTTCCAACAGTCCGGCGAATACCAGGCGCTGGCCCACCAAGCGTTCAACAGCGCGCAACGCGCCTTCGATCGGGCCAAGGCCGCGCCGGGCCGCAAAAAGGCGGTGGTGGTCGATCTGGATGAAACCATGCTGGACAACAGCGCCTACTCCGCCTGGCAGGCGCAGCAGGGCCAGCCGTATGACGGCGCCACCTGGGCCCAATGGACGCAGGCCGAACAGGCCGGCGCGGTGCCGGGGGCAGTGTCGTTCGCCCGTTACGTTAACGCCCACCAGGGGACGATGTTCTACGTCTCGAACCGCAAACAGAGCGAATATGCCGCCACGGTGGCCAACATGCAGAAGCTCGGTTTCACCGGCATGTCGGAAAAAACCGTCTTGCTCAGTACCGACACGTCCAATAAGCAGGCGCGCTTCGACGCCATCAAACAAGCCGGCTATGACATCGTGGTGTACGCGGGCGACAACCTGAACGACTTCGGCGCCGCGACCTACCACCAGGATAATGCGCAGCGCCGGGCGTTTGTCAGCGAGAACCAGAACAAATTCGGCACCGAATTCATCGTGCTGCCCAACCCGCTGTACGGCGATTGGGAGAGCGGCCTGGCTCGCGACTACAACAAGCTGACGCCGCAACAGAAGCTGCAGGTGCGCCAGCAGGCGATCAAAGCCTGGCGCGGGCGCTAACCCTCACAGCAGTTTGTACATATAGCAGGTGGATTCCAACGCCCCGCCGTCGCTGGCGCGGGCGTATTGCGGGATGTCGCCCGCCGCCTCGAACCCCAATTGGCGGTACAGCCCCTGCGCCGCACTGCCGCTCAGGGTGTCCAGCACCAACAGGCTGCGGCGATGACGCGCCGCCAGCGCCTGCACTTCCTGCATCAACAGCCGGGCGACGCCCTGCCGCCGCGCCTGCGGGTGCACCATCAGCTTGACCACTTCCGCGCGGTGGCGGCCGTTGTCCGGCATCGCCAGCAGCAGTTGCACGGTGCCGACCGGTCGGCCGTTCGCGAGCGCCACCAGCATCGCACGCTCTCCCCGCGCCAGAGCCGGCAGCACCCCCTGCCAAAATGCCTGCGCCTGTTCCTGCGTAAAGGGCATGACAAAACCGATGCTGGCGCCGTGCGCCACGCTGGCGTGCAGCATCTCGGCCAAGTCGGCAATGGCGCTTTGCGCCGCAGCGGCATCCCACTGTTGCAATTCAATCATGGCTATGGCCTGCAAATAACGAGCGTGTAATGAGCCGGCTCATCGCCGGGGACATGGAAACGGGAGGCGCCGAACAGGCGGTAGCGCAGGCAGTCGCCGGCCGACAGCCGGAAAACGCGCCCTTCCAGGGTCAATTCCAACTGCCCGGACAGCAACCAGAGGTGATGTTCCAGCGCCGGAATCGACGGCAGGTCGTAATCGATCTGCGCGCCGGCATCAAGCCGGGCTTCGATAAACTCGGCCTTATACAGCGCGGCGGGCGGGGAAACGGAGCGACGGTGAAAACCGCTGGCGCGATCGACCCACACCGGTTGCTGCTGCGGCCGCAGCAGCTCCGGCGGCTCGTCTTCGATTTCGCTCAACAGGCGCGACATGGTCAACCCGTAAGCGGCGCACAGCCGGTTCAGCAACGACGCCGTCGGGCTGGTCTCGGCGCGCTCCACCCGCGAGAGCGTCGCCCGGCTAAGACCGGTGCGCTGCGCCAATTCCTCCAGCGACCACGCCCGCTGCTGGCGCAAATCCGCCAGCCGCTGCGCCAACCTCAGGTCGGCAGTCTCCAAACCGTTATCCACCGCTCACACTCCGCTTGAAAATCCCATATAAGAGAAATAATCTCAAATTAGAGATATAGCAAGCGGATTTTAAAAAATATCGCGCAGGAAGAACGCCAGGATCACCGCAAACATCGCCGAATGAGGAGAAGCGTTCTAGCACTCGCGCGAGGGCGGAGTTTGTACAAAATTGCCCGTCTCTGCGCCCGGCGGCGCGATCGCGGCGCAGCGCCAGGCGCTGAATACCGCCAACAGCGGCGCCAGCGCGAACGCCAGGAACAGCCAACGCGCCGCCGATGCCGCGCCCGCCGCGCCGCCCGGATCGTTCAGCCCCGCCAGATTGGCGATCATCCCGGCCAGCGCCGCACCGAATGCGGTGGCGAACAGCTGCACCGTGGTAATTGAAGCGCCGGCGATATCTTTGTCCGCTTCAGGCGCCACCTGCAAAATGCGCGTCAGCAGATGCGGCCAACCGAAGCCGATGCCGAACCCTACCAGCGACAATGCGATAACGATCGGCGTCAGCGCCTGCCAGTCACCGCCGGAGGGCGTCGTCATCAGGATCGCCAGCGCCAGCAGGCCCACCAGCACGAACAGCGGCCCGCTGACGATCGCCCGGCGAATGCCCGCCCCGCGCCAGCCGGAGCTGAGGATTTCGGACAACGTCCAACCGGCGGCCATGGTGGCGGCGATATAGCCGGAGATCAGTGGCGACTGGCCGTGCAACAGCTGCAGGAAATAGGGCACGAAGATTTCGCTGGTCATGCCGATCACCAGCAACGAGACCGTAATATAGAGCGCCGCCAGCGATGAGCCGCGCCGCAGCGAGCCATGCGGCAACAGGCGCGCGCGTGCGTGCGCCTCGCGCTTCATCAGCCAGGCCATCAGCACCAGCGAAAGCGCGATGCCCGCCAGATTGATCCAGACGCTGTGCGCCAGGCTGCCGGCGGACACCACCAGCACCGCCACGGTCAGCAACAGCAGTTGCGCAGTCGGCAACGGCGCGGCCGCCTGCTGCGCCTTGCCCTTGGGCAGGATCAGGAAGGTAAACGCAGCGTACAGCGCCATGATCGGCAGCAGAATGCCGAAGGCCCAACGCCAGGCGTGCAGCTCGGCAAAAATGCCGCCCACTGCCGGCCCCACCAGGGTGGCGATGCCCCACATCGCCGAGATAAGCGCCATGGCGCGCGGCCACAATCGCTGCTCGAACACCAGGTTGATCATCGCGTAGGAGAGCGCAAAGATCAGCCCGCCGCCGAAGCCCTGCACCGTGCGGCCGATCAGCATCACCGGCATGCTCGGCGCCAGCGCGCACAGCGCCGCCCCGACGATAAAGAACAGCGAAGCCACCAGATAGGCGCTACGCGCGCCGTAACCGCTGAGCAAGCGAGCAGACAGCGCGGAGCCGAGGATCGACGCCACCACGAACAGCGTAGTGTTCCAGGCATAGAGATCCAGCCCGCCGATATCCTGCACCACCGAGGGCAGAATGGTGGTGGCGACCAGAATATTGATGGCATGCAGCGCCACGCCGAGCGAAAGCGCGATCGCACTGGCCGCATTTTTGCCGGAGAAAAGGTCGCTCCAGCGGCTGTCGTCATGGGTTATCACGGTTGTCGTCCTGTTTTCAGAGGAATGGCATTGAGTTGGTCATAAGATTGCGTTAAATTTAACAAGAGTTATCTTGGAATAAGTTAGGGCGAGGCGGAGAAATATGTCAAGAATAAACTTGGAAAATAGCGGCGGCACCGCACAATCGGTCAGTGACCGCTTGCTGACGTTATTGAAAACCCGCGGCCCGCAGCTAGCTTCTGACGCAGGAAAAGTGCTCGGCACCACCGGTGAGGCGGCCCGCCAGCAGTTCGTCAAGCTGGCGAAAGAGGGGTTGGTCGAAGCGGTGGCGGAAACGCGCGGCGTGGGCCGCCCGGTGCAGCTGTGGCATTTGACCTCTGCCGGGAACGCGCGCTTTCCCGATACCCATGCGGATCTGACGGTGCAGCTGCTGCGCACCGTGCGCGACAAGTTGGGCGAACAAGCGATCGACGTGCTGATCGAGACCCGCGAGCAGGAAAACCGCATCAACTACAAGCAGGCGATGATCGGCGCCACCGAGCTGCGCGAACGCGTGGCGCGCCTGACCGAGATCCGCTGCCGCGAAGGGTATATGGCCGAATGGCGCCAAGAGGAGGACGGTTCCTATCTGCTGGTGGAAAACCACTGCCCGATCTGCGCCGCCGCCACCGTCTGCCAGGGCTTCTGCCGGGCGGAATTAAGCATCTTCACCGAAGTGCTGCAGGCGCAGGTGGAGCGCGCCGAACACATTCTGGCCGGCTCGCGCCGCTGCGCCTACCGGATTTCCCGCCTGTAACACCGGTTTTTGCCCACGTTTTCAACCGGTACAGATTATTCTGCTTGTGCACCCCGCACCTTCCCTTCTAAGGTTGAACTAACGAACATTCAGGCAAACAGCGGGCCTCGCGCCCGCTCTGGCAAATCCGTCGGCGCTTGGCGCAGCGGCAGAGTAACCCCACGGGAGTTGAACGATGAAGAAGCCGCATGCCGGATTCTGGCTGGCGACGCTGGGACTGGGCGTTTGCTGGCTGCTGGCGCTGCTGACTCGCGATCGGCTCAACGGCATACTGCTGGCCGGCGCGGCGCTGGCGCTGATCTTTACCCCTGCAGCCCGCCGCAAAGGCGCGGCCCTGGCCGCCCTGGGCGGTATCGGCATGGATGGGCTGTGGAGCTACAGCGGCGTGCTGCACTACAGCGGGCAACACGGCCTGCCGCTCTGGACCATCGCGCTGTGGATCGGCTTCGGCTGCTGGTGGTATTGGTTGCTGGACGTGGTCAGAGCGGCCCCCTGGCCGCTGGCGGTGTTGGGCGCCGCCGTCGGCCCCTTCGCCTACGCCGTGTCCTGGAAGCTGGACGCCTTGTTGCCCGGCGTGCCGCCCGAGTTCATGCTGCTGCTGCTGGCCGTCGGCTGGTCGATTTACCTGCCGGCCGTCAGCTGGCTGCAGTGGAAACAGCAAGGCCATTGAACGGCTTTCAGCAGCCGGAAAAATAATGCCGAAGGCCATTGCTTATCGGTTGCCCGATCGGGTTTACTGAGCGTTCTAATAATAATCATTCCCGCAAAATACAATCCTATGCTTAGCCAACAAAGCCGTAGCGTCCTGCCGTTGATCGGGGCGTTGTTCACGTTATATATCGTTTGGGGTTCCACCTATTTCGTCATTCGCCTCGGCGTCGCGCAGTGGCCGCCGCTGATGATGGCCGGCATTCGCTTTCTGACAGCCGGCATCGTGCTGTTCAGTTTCCTGGCCTGGCGCGGCCACGCCCTGCCGACGCTGAAGCAGTGGCTGGCCGCCGGCGCCATCGGCATTCTGCTGCTGGCGGTGGGCAACGGCCTGGTGACGGTGGCGGAACACCAACATGTGCCCTCCGGCATCGCCGCGGTGATGGTGGCGACGGTGCCGCTGTTCACCCTCTGCTTCAGCCTGCTGTGGGGCATGCGCAACACCAAACTGGAATGGGCCGGCATCGCGCTCGGGTTGGTGGGCATCGTGCTGCTCAACACCGGCAACAACCTGGTGGGCAACCCGACCGGCGCGCTGCTGATTTTGCTGGCTTCGGCCAGCTGGGCCTTTGGGTCGGTGTTGGGATCGCGCATCTCGCTGCCGGCCGGGCCGATGGCCGGCGCGGCGGAGATGCTGGTCGCCGGCGTGGTGTTATTGGCAGCCAGCCAGCTGAGCGGCGAGCGCCTCACTCAGATGCCGAGCACCGGCGGCTTTCTGGCGCTGGGCTATCTGATCGTCTTCGGTTCGATGCTGGCGATCAGCGCCTATATGTTCTTGTTGAAGAACGTGCGCCCGGCGGTCGCCACCAGTTACGCCTACGTCAATCCGGTGGTGGCGGTGCTGCTCGGCATCGGTTTTGCCGGCGAATCGCTGGCGCCGCGCGAGTGGCTGGCGCTGGTGATCATCGTGGCGGCGGTGGTGCTGGTGACGCTGGGAAAATACCTGTTCGCCCGCCCGGCCAACGTGCAGGCCATCGACTGCGAACGGCGATGATCACAAAGGGCGGTCTGCGGGCCGCCGTTAAAAACGATTCTTGTTTCACCCGGCGAAGGGGCTATAATTCCCGCTGTTCCAAGCAACCTGCGAAATTATTCCTATGCTGAAAAAAGCGTTCGTCATCGTCATCGCCCTGTGCGCCTTCGGTTCTCTGGGCGGCGTATTCCTCGCCGGGCTGAACATCTACACCCGTTCCACCACCCCGCACGAAGAAAGCGCGCCTGCCGGGGATACCGCCGCTACGCCGGCGCAAACCGAAACTCTTCAGGCCAAGTGATCGTCCATCCAGCGCTGGCAGCGCTGCTGTAAAAAGCGCTGCAGTTGCCTGACGCGCTCCGACACCTGCGAACGATGCGGGCAGACCAGATTGATCGGCACCGCGTCGCTGCGCCATTCCGGCAACAGCTGCACCAACCGCCCGGCGCGAATATCCGCCGCCACGTCGATCGCCGACTTGCGCACCACGCCGTGCCCGGCCAGCGCCCAGCGCCGCGCCACCTCACCGTCATCGGTAAAATAGCTGCCGTTCAGCGGCAGCTCGACCAGCTCCTCACCGCGCCACAGCCGCCATTCCACCTGCCGTTTGCCGCTGGGCTGATACACCAGAATGCTGTGCCGAACCAGATCGGCCGGCGTTTGTGGCGCGCCATGCCGCCGCAGATAATCCGGGCTGGCGCAGATCAGCCGCCGATGCTGCGGCAGGATCGGCAGCGCCACCAGCGAAGAGTCGGCCAGCGGCCCGAAGCGCAACGCCACATCCACCGGTTCGCGGAACAGATCCGCCTGCCGATCGTTGATCAGAAGCTGCAGCTGAATGTGGGGATGCTGTTGCCGAAACTCGTCCAGCCAGCCGAGCAGCAGATTGCGGCCAAAATCCGACGGCGCGGAAATCTGCAGCACTCCGGACAGCCCCTGATGCTTCTCGCGGATCGCCTGCTCTCCTTCGGCCAACGCCCCCAGCGCCAGGCGCGCGCTGTCGAGATAGCGCGCCCCCTCCTCCGTTAACCTCAGGCTGCGGGTGGAGCGCACCAGCAGCCGCGCGCCCAACTGCTGCTCCAGCCTTTTCACCGCAATGCTGGCCGCCGCCGGAGTGATATCCAGCGCGCGCGCCGCGGCGGAAAAACTGCCGCCGTCCACCGTGCGGACAAACACCTCGAGATCGACAAATGAGGTCATGTATTTCCCTTCTTAGAGAGCCGGATTCATGGCGTATCGGATTGACGATAAAACGCCCAATAGTTATGATTAGATCATAATAAATGAAGCTTTGATCAATGGATGAACACAACGGACTGGACTACATCCTTAGCCTGCATGGCACGCGGGTCAATCGTGAGGATGGCTATTGGTGGAAAATCGAGGCCTGGACGGTGACCCAAACGGCCTTTATCCCTCACGGCATCCGTTACAATTTGACCTTGCATGATAACCACAATACCCGGGTTTTTGGCATAGATAACGCGCATGCCATTAAAACACCCCGCAAAGGTAAATTTTCAGGCCGCGTCGTTTATGATCACCAACATGACTCCCCGACGGACAAAGGCTCACCCTACGAGTTTCATTCCGCCTATCAGTTGGTGGAAGATTTTTTTACCCGGATAGACGAAGTCATACGCAAGAGAGAAAACCGAGGTTGATGATGAAAGCACTGATTGGCGTGATGCCTGAAGAACTGATTCGCAAGCGCACACTGGCGATCGCAAAAGGGGAATACCAGCCACAGGAACGTGAGCCCAAAGTGTGGTTTACGTCGATGATTGCGCTGGCCCAGGTGCTCAGCAACGAGAATATTGCCCTGCTGCGTCTGATCGACACTGCCCGCCCCGAGACCATCAGCCAGTTGGCCGAACTGTCGGGGCGCCAGGTCAGCAATCTGTCCACCACGCTGAAAACGCTGAGCGGGCACGGCCTGGTGGCACTGGAAAAACAGGGGCGTTCAGTGAAACCCCGGGCGCTGTTTACCGATTTCGAAATCATCGTGGACCAGAAGCTAAACGCCCGCTTTAGCGCGGCATGATCTTTAATATTTATTAATAAGTGTTTATCAATAAGGCCGATTGTTAGGTCATTTTCAATCAGGAAAGATAGATCCCGTTGAAACTTACCTAAAAAGAGGCCTTAACATGACGATTCCCGACTCCCCCCTGAAACGACAAAAGCTGGTGATCCTGGGCGGCACCAGCGGCATTGGCGCCGCGGTGGCCTACGCGGCGGCGGCGCGCGGCGCTGAAGTGGTGCTGGCTTCGCGTCGTCTCCCTCACGCCGGGGAGAAGAACGACGCGCTGCGCCTGATGCAGGCCGATCTGACCGATGAGGCGTCGCTGCGCGCGCTGTTCGCCGCCGTCGGCGCTTTCGACCATTTGGTGATCACCGCCGGGCCATTGGTGGACGCGAAGCCGCTGGCGGAGACCGCCCTTGAACAGGCGCAGGCCGACTTCAACGTCAAATTCTGGGGAAGTTTGCGCGCGGTGCAGGCGGCGCTGCCGACGCTGGCGCCGCAGGGCTCGATCACCCTGACCTCCGGCCAGCTGTCGCGCAAATACCTCGGCGGTCAGTTGATCAAAACCGCCATCAACGCCGCGCTGGAATCGGTCGGCAAACAGCTGGCGAAGGAACTGGCGCCGCGGCGGGTGAACGTGGTCAGCCCCGGCATCACCGCCACCGAAGCCTACGACGGCATGAGCGCCGCACAGCGTCAGGCGCTGTTCGAACGGGTTGGCGTCAGCCTGCCGGTCGGCAGGGTCGGGCAGGCGGCCGACGTCGCGGCGGGGTATCTGCTGGCGATGAAGAATGGCTTCGTCACCGGCAGCGTGATCGACATCGACGGCGGAGGCCTGCTGTAACGGCGGCTAGAGCGCCGTCACGCCCTGCGCGGCGGCCTGCTGTTCCAGCACGGTGATAATCTGGTAGGCCGAACGCGGCACCAGGCTGAAATCGCCGATCAGCAGGCGGTCGCTGACCGCCTCATCCAGCATCGCTCGGGCGCCGGCGCGCAGGATTTCCACCTGTTCCGGCGGCGTGCCGGCTGCGGTGATCAACGGCAGGCCCGGCACCGCCGCCGTGCGGCCGATGATTTTTAGCCCCTCCAGCGCCTGCGGTTGCGCGCGGCGCAGCAGTTCCATGCTGATCGAATCGATGGCGGCGATATCCGCCTGCCCGCTGCGGATCAGCTGCAGCGACTGATAATGCGCGCCGGAGGCGATAGCCGCACCGAAGAATTTCCCGTCCTGCGCCAGCGGCGCGATCAGCGCGCGCAGGCCGTTGTAGCCGGACTGGGAATCGGTGCTGTTATACGCCGCCGTTCGGCCGCGAAAATCCGCCAGCCGCTCGCCGGGGTCGTCCGCGCGCACCACCAGCCAGCTGCGGTAATTCGGCCCGTCGCACCCTTCCACCCGATAATGATAGGTTCCGATCAGCTGCACCTGCGGCAGGCTGCTGACCAACGGATAACCGCAGGTTTGGCTGAGCAAGAGATCCTCGCGTCGCCAGTGCTGCGCCAAATCGTCCGGCCAGCTGAGCCGTTCCGGCGCCGCCGGCAGCCCCAGCCGCAGCAGCTTGTCGCGCAACACCTGCCAGAAGGATTCGGCCTGCTCCCGGCCAACGCCGTACATCGGTAGAGACACCTGCATCATTTCCCCCTTACCCCGCCGGAGTGGCCGCCAGCGTCTGCTGACGCCAGGCGGTGAGATAACGCACCCAACGTTCGAACAGCATATCGGTGATAATAGCCAACAACGCCACAACCGCCGCGCCCTGGATCACATAGGCGGTGTTAAACCCGGTCAGGCCGATAATGATCGGCGAGCCGAGCGTCTTGGTGCCGACGGTAGAAGCGATGGCCGCCGTGCCGATGTTGATGATTACCGACGTGCGGATCCCGGCGACGATCACCGGCGCCGCCAGCGGCAGTTCAACCCGCCACAGAATTTGCCAGGCGCTCATCCCCACGCCGCGAGCGATCTCGCGCGTGGCGGGCGGCACCGATTCGATGCCCGCCAGCGTGCCCTGCAGGATCGGCAGCAGGCCGTACAATACCAGCGCAATGATCGCCGGCTGTTCGCTGAAGCCCATCACCGGCACCGCTACCGCCAGCACCGCCACCGGTGGGAAGGTCTGCCCCACCGCCACCACCGTTTCCACCAGCGAACGAAACTCCCGGCCGCCGCGTCGGGTCACGGCGACGCCTGCCGCCACGCCGAGAGCCACCGCGATCAGGCTGGAGATCGCCACCAGCGACAGGTGCGCCCCCACCAGCGCGATAAAGCTGTCCTGCTGATAAATGGGCCGCTCCAGATCGGGGAACCAGGCGGCGAACAGGCCGCGCAGATGATCCATGCCGAACACCAGCGCCAACAGCAGCGCCAGCGTCCAGGGCAAAGGATCGCGCAGCAGGCGCCCGATGCGCCCGCTCATGACAGCGCCTGCCCGGCGATCAGATCGTTGAAGTGCAACACCCCCAACGCTTCGCCCCGTTCATCCACCACCGGCAGACAGTCGCTGCCGCGCGCCACGAACACCGACAGCGCCTCGCGCAGGCTCATGGCGGCGGCGATCGGCTCGCCCCCGGCGACACCGGGCCGCACCCGCTCCGCCACCGTCCCCAGCGACAGCAGCTTGATGCCGCGATCGCTGCGCCCGAAGAAGTCACGCACGAAGTCGTTGGCCGGGGCGGTCAACAGCGTCAGCGGCGTGCCCTGCTGCACCACCCGCCCCTGATCGAGCAGCACCAGACGATCCGCCAGGCCCAGCGCTTCGTCGATGTCGTGCGTCACCAGCACGATAGTGCGGCCGGAGAGCTGATGGATGCGCGCGATCTCCGCCTGCAGCGCCGCGCGGGTGACCGGATCCAGCGCGCCGAACGGTTCGTCCATCAGCAACACCTCGGGATCGGCAGCCAGTGCGCGCGCCACCCCCACCCGCTGCTGCTGCCCGCCGGACAGCTGGTGCGGATAGCGGCGGCGAAACAGATCCGGCTCCAGATGCAGCAGCTCCAACAGTTCGGTCACCCGATCGCGAATGCGCGCGCGCGGCCATTTCAGCAGCTGCGGCACGGTGGCGATGTTCTCCTCCACCGTCCAGTGCGGAAACAGGCCGATCGATTGGATCGCATAGCCCATGCGCCGCCGCAGATCCTGCGGTTTGAACGACTGGATCTCTTCGCCGGCAAAGAGAATCTTGCCCCGATCGTGTTCGATCAGGCGATTGATCATTTTTAACGTCGTGGACTTACCGGAACCCGAGGTGCCGATCAACACGGTGAATTCGCCCTCGGCGATGTGCAGCGTGAGATCATCGACCGCCGGCTTGCCCTGAAAAATTTTGCTGACTTGCTCAAAGTGAATCATCGGCGCGATACGTCCAGGATTGAAACCCAAAATTTAAACAGCGAATCGACGATGACCGCCATCATGACCACCGGGATCACCCCCAGCAGAACCAGATCCAGCGCGCTGCTGAGCAGCCCCTGAAATACGATGGCGCCAAAACCGCCGGCGCCGATCAGCGCCGCCACCACCGCCATGCCGACGGTCTGCACCGCCAGAATGCGCACGCCGGTCAGGAACAGCGGCAGCGCCAACGGCAGCTGCACGCGCAGGAAGATCTGCCCGCGCGTCAACCCCATGCCGGTGGCGGACTCAATCACGCCGGCCGGCACGCTTTGCAGCCCCGCCACCACGCTGCGCACCAGCGGCAACAGCGCGTACAGCACCAGCGCCACGATCGCCGGCGCCATGCCGATACCGCTGACGCCGTGTTCCGCCAGCCAGGGCACCGCCACCGCCAACCCCGCCAGCGGCGCGATCAGCAGGCCGAACAGCGCGATCGACGGCACGGTCTGGATAATGTTCAACACGGAGAAGATCGGCCGCTGCCAGCGCTCGGAACGAAAGCACAGCACCCCGAGCGGCACACCGATCGCCAGCGCCGGCGCCATCGTCGCCAGCAGAATGGTCAGGTGCTGCAGCAGCGCGGCGTCAAACACCTCCTGCCGATTATGGTACTCCTTCAGCAGCGACAGCTGATCGAGCTGATGGCCGAACAGCAGCAGCGCCGGCGGCACCAGCACCAGCGCGTTGCCGAGCATCCGCCGCAGGTGCGACGCGGTGAGACGCGCCATGGCGTCGGCGGCGATCAGCAGGCTCAGCGCCATGGTCAACCAGCAGCCGCTGCCCCAGGAGGTGCGTGCCAGGCGCGATCCCTCCTGCGCCAGACGCCCGGCGGCCTGCCCGCTGATCCAGAACGCCAGCGTCAGCACCCCGCAGACGGCCAGCGCCGCCAGCAGCGCCCGCCCCCGCGTCGGCGGCAGCAGGCTGAGGATCGCCAATGCCGCCAGCGGCAACAGCAGCCACAGCGCCGGGCCGTGCAGCAGGGAGAACAAGGAGAGGCTTTTGCCCGACAACAGGCGATTGGGGGCATAACTGAGGAACGGCAGGCCGAACGCGGCCAGCAGCAACAGCATGAACAGCGTCAACAAGACGCGATGTTTTACGGCGATAGTCAAAGAAACGCTCCGGCTCCCTCGGTTTACCCCCTCTCCCGACGGCAAAGGGGGCACCTCGGCATTATCCCTTAACAAACCCTTTCTCTTTCAGGTAAGCGGCCGCCACCTGTTTGGCGTCCTGGCCTTCCACAGCGATCTGCGCGTTGAGTTTTTGCAGCGTCGGCCCGTCCAGCGAGGCGAACACCGGCTTCAGCAGCTCAGGCAGATTAGCGTGCGCCTTCAGCGCTGCTTCGCGCACGATCGGCGCCGGCGCGTAGATCGGCTGTACGCCTTTCGGATCCGCCAGCGTCTGCAGCCCCAGTGCCGCCACCGGGCCATCGGTGCCGTAGGCCATCGCCGCGTTGACGCCGGAGGTCTGCTCCGCCGCCGCCTTGATGGTCACCGCCGTATCGCCGCCAGCCAGGGACAGCAGCTGATCCTGATTCAGCTTGAAGCCGTAGGCATTCTGGAACGCCGGCAGCGCATCCGGCCGCTCGATAAATTCCGCCGAGGCCGCCAGCTTGAACTTGCCGCCGCCGTTGATCCACTTGCCGAGATCCGCCAGCGTTTTGAGATGGTTGGCGTCCGCCACGTCCTGACGAATGGCGATGGTCCAGGTGTTGTTGGCCGGCGCCGCATCGAGCCAGACGATTTTGTTTTTGTCGTAGTCGAGCTGCTTCACCTTCTCGAAGCCGGCCTGGGCGTTCTTCCACGCCGGGTCTTTCTCATCGGAGAAGAAAAATGCGCCGTTGCCGGTGTATTCCGGGTAGATGTCGATCTCGCCGGAAGTGATGGCGCCACGCAGCACCTTGGTGGTGCCGAGCTGCAGCTTGTTGGTGGTTTTGATGCCGTTGGCTTCCAGCACCTGCACGATGATGTTGCCGAGCAGCGAACCTTCGGTATCGATCTTGGAGCCGACGCGCACCGAGTCGGCCGCCTGCGCCAGACCGCCGACGGCCAGCAGAGCCAGTGCGACGGCAAAGGAACGTCCGCGTGATAAGGTGATTGCCATACTTTTCCTCTGGTTATATGTTTTCCGGCTCATGGGCCAGTTCGGTTGGAAAATCCTGAGAAACGCGCTTCCAGCGCGCAATAAGTTTTTTCTTCGGCCGGGCGCCGCGTTCCTCCCGCCGCTCGCCGGCGCTCAGCGGATGCACGCCGACGTCGATCGGCGTCAGCGCGTAATCGCGCAGCCACTCGCCATAACCCTGCGCGACGAATCCCTGGCTGCGGCGCTGATACGCCTCGCGTTCCGCCAGATAGACTTCGCGCAGGCCATACCAGGGCAGGCCGGGCAAATCGTGATGCACTAAATGGTAGTTCAGATTGAGAAACAGCAGCCGCCACGGCCAGCCCGCCTCATTAATAATAGAACGTGCCTGCGGTGCGTCCACGGCGCGATGCTCAAAAAACGATCTTACCTTGGTCAGCGCCAGCGCCGGGTAGCTGATGGTCAACAGGTAAAACGCCGCGCCGATGCCCTGCATCTGCAGCCAGTGCAGCAGCGCCGCCAGCAGCGACAGATGCGCCAGCCACATCGCCCAGGCGCGCAGATCGCCCGCTGCAAGCGTCTTCACTGCGCCGAACAGCGTGGTGACGATATCCAGCGCCGGGCCGAGGAGCACCCGGCCGATCAGCGTATTGCGCACCGCGGCCAGCCGCGGCAGCAGGCGGGGATAACGCCGCCACTGCGCGGCGCTGAAGTAGTAACTTTCGGGATCTTCATGCGGATCGGTCAGGTGGTCGTTGCGGTGGTGGCGCAGATGCGAATCCCGATACAGCCCGTAGGGATACCACACCGCCAGCGGCAACAGGCCGAATAGCTGATTGACGCGCGGCCAGCGCGTCGGATGGCCGTGGATCAGCTCGTGTTGCAGCGACATATACCCGGTGGTCAGCAGGATCAGCAGCGGCGCGCCAAGCCACGGACCCAGCGCCTGCCAATAATGCGCCACGCCGAACCAGCCGCCGTACACTGCCGCCATGATCCCCCAGGTGGGCAACTCCAGCCGCCAGTACCAGCGCCGATGAAGCCGCCGGATGCGGTCGCGTTGTTCAGGGTGCAAATAGTGGGCGTGGGACATGCTGCGGCTCGCGGTTGGGGATTTTCCCCCAGTATCCGTGAGCCGTACCGGCGTTCAAAATAACGAAAATGGCAAAGCTAAGTGAAAATTCAGCGGGTTGCGTACTCGGCCTGCGGTTCGCACGCCACCGGGAAATTCACCGAGTTGGCGATAAAGCACAGGTGATGCGCCTGCTCGTGCAGCTGTTGCGCCAGCTGCAGATCGTCGCCGTCGCGCACCGTGACCTGCGGCCGCAGCGTCACCGAGGTGAAAAAGCCACCGCGCGCCGCATCTTCGCGCATCACCCCGACGGCGTTGTCCTGATAGGCCAGTACGGAAATGCCCGAGGTAGCGCATAAATGCAGATACCATAATTTGTGACAGGCGCTGAGCGAAGCCACCAGCAAATCCTCCGGGTTCCAACGCGTCGCATCACCGCGAAAGGCCGGATCGGCTGAACCGGCGATGTCTGCCTTGCCCACCGCGCCGATCAGGTGATCGCGCCCATAGGCGCGGTAATCCTCGGTGCCTGCCCCCAAATTCCCCTGCCAGGTGACCGCCACCTGATAATGATGCTCACCTTTCATGCCTTTTTCTCCCGTTGGCCGGCCAATGAAAAATCGCCTTGCTGCATGCCCGGAGAACACTATTGGCGGAAAAGCGCGAAGATGCAAACGGCGAAACGAGAAAAAACGGGCCGCGCAAGCGGCCCGTCGATCACATGCTTTCAGGGAACGAAATCGAGCACCACGGCGTTGAACAGCGCGTATTCGGTAGCGCTGGCCATCGGCGGAAACTGCGCGCGCTGCACCGCAGCGCTCGCCGCTGCGCACAGGGGCGCATCGCCTCTTACGATCTTGCTGCTCGCCAGCTTGCCGTCCGGCTGCAAACGGATAGCAAGGGTGCAACGCTGACCGTGCGCATGTTCCGGCAAGCGCAGCTCACGGCTCACCGCGTTATGCACCCGCTCCGGGTAACTGAGCTGCGTTGCGGCCAGTGCCGGGGCCTGCGGCAACGGTATGCCGGCCTCACGCCCGGCGCCGCAGCCGCTCAGCAGCAACAACGCCAACAGGCTTAGTGTCTTTTTCATTCCCGATGTCCTTATTGGGGGATTTATCCTTATCGAGCGGCCCTCACTGCGCCGCCGGGTAGGCCTCGCCGTCGTCCGCGTAGCGCTGCAGCCGTTCGCGCCACCATTTGGCCGCCAGGCCGCTGGCGCTTTCCCGCCAACCGAAATAGGCGATGTCGCTGCAGCGTTCCGATTCAACGCGTTTCGCCACCAGTTCGCCGCTGTTCAGGTAAGGTTCCGCCAAAGAACGCGGCAGATAGCCGCAGCCCAGCCCGGCCAGCTGCGCCTGCAGCTTGGCGTCGAAACCGAAGACCGTCAGCGTATCCTGCTCTTCCAGCAGATTCAGGCTCTGCGGCGCGTTGACGCGCGAAGTGTCGCGCACCACCACCGCCCGGTGCTGACGGATTTCGTCCTTCGGCAAGGGTTCCGGCAATGCCGCCAGCGGATGCTGCGGCGCGACGGCGAACACGTAATCCAGCTGCCCCAGCCTGCTGAACGCATAGCCCACCCGTGACGGCGGCTCGCAGATGGCGCCGATGATAATGTCGGCGCAACCGTAGACCAGCGACTCCCAGGAGCCGGCCAGCACTTCGTGGCTGAAACGCAGCCGGGTATGGTGATGCTGCCGATAGAACTCGTCGATCAGCGGCAACAGGCGGGCAAACGGGAAAGAGGCGTCAATCCCGAGCGTGATTTCGCTTTCCCAGCCGTTTTCGACATAGCGCGCCTGCTGCTCCAGATCCTGCGCCGCCCGCAGCAGCACCCGCCCCTTTTCCAGCATCAGCTTGCCGGTATCGGTGAACTTCGCCCGATGCCCGGAGCGATCGAGCAGGGTGATGTCGAGATCGTTCTCCAGCTTTTGCACCATATAGCTCAGTGCCGAAGGGGTTTTAAACAGTGCGGCGGCCGCGGCGGCGAAAGATCCGTGCCGGTCCAGCGCGTCCAAAATCAGCAGCGCTTCCAGGTTTAATCTCATGCTTTCTCCCGTGTATAAAAAAACTCAACAAGTCGGCAAAAATTCTGCGGTATCTTTGAAATCGCCCTCTGCCTACCATGGGTTTTATCGGCGTTACACTCATCAGATGTTCAACCGAAATATCACTGGGAAGGTAAATTATGTCCAAGTTTCAACTGCTTGATAAAGACAATTCCGCACTGATTTTTATCGATCATCAACCACAAATGGCCTTCGGCGTGGCTAATATTGATCGTCAGCAACTGAAAAACAACGTTGTTGGTTTGGCGAAGGCAGGCAAGATTTTCAACGTTCCCACCCTTTTCACCTCGGTCGAAACCGAAAGCTTCAGCGGCTATATCTGGCCGGAACTGCTGGCGGTACACCCTGAAATCACCCCGATTGAACGCACCTCGATGAACTCCTGGGAAGACGCGGCCTTCGTTAAAGCCGTGGAAGCCACCGGCCGTAAAAAGCTGGTGATCTCCGCGCTGTGGACCGAGGTGTGCCTGACCTTCCCGGCGCTGATGGCGCTGGAAGCCGGCTATGAAGTGTATGTGGTGACCGACACCTCCGGCGGCACCTCCGTCGATGCGCACGAACGTTCGATCGACCGCATGGTGCAGGCCGGCGCCGTACCGGTGACCTGGCAGCAGGTGCTGCTGGAGTACCAACGCGACTGGGCGCGCAAAGATACCTACGACGCGGTGATGGCGCTGGTGCGCGAACACAGCGGCGCGTACGGCATGGGCGTCGACTACGCTTACACCATGGTGCACCACGCACCGGCCCGCACGGTGAAATAATTCCCCTTGCCCCGGCCTCGCCCGGGGTATTTTCAGGAGTCGGTTTTATGGCCCATCCGCAGCATGTCACGCTGGTGATCACCCACCGTTTGGCGCCGGGGAACGAACAGGCCTATGAGGCCTGGCTGAACCGCATCATGCCCGACGCCGCGGGCTTCACCGGCCATTTAGGCGTCAACGTGATTCGCCCTTCCGGCGACGAACAGGCCTATACGGTGCTGGTCCGCTTCGACAATCTCGACAATCTCTACCGCTGGCTCAACTCGCCGCAGCGCAAGCAATACATCGAAGAAGTCACTCCGCTGTTGCTGGAGAACGACCATATCGAGATCCGCCCCGGCGCAGAGTTCTGGTTTACCCCGCCCAACCCCAGCGTGCGCCAGCCGCCCCAGTGGAAACAATTCATCATTACCCTGCTGGTGATCTTTCCATCCACCAATCTGGTGCCCTGGTTTTGGGGACGGGTGCTGCCGCAGCTGGACGGCTCGCTGCTCGGCCATTTTCTCAATGACGCCACCGTGGTCGCCCTGGTGGTGTACCTGTGGATGCCTATCGTGACTCGCGTTTTTCATCAATGGCTGACCCGCCGCTAGGCGGTTCGCCGGGAGAATGTTATGAACCACCACGCTTCATTGATCATCACCAACGGCAAGTTTCACACCGTCGATCGCCAACACCCCACCGCGCAAGCGGTCGCCATCCGCGACGGCAAGTTTCTGGCGGTCGGCAGCGAAAGCGAAGTCATGCAGCACGCCGGGCCGGAAACCCAGGTGATCGATCTGCACGGCCACACCGCCATTCCGGGCCTGAACGACTCGCACCTGCACCTGATCCGCGGCGGCCTGAACTATAACCTGGAGCTGCGCTGGGAAGGCGTGCCCTCGCTGGCCGACGCGCTGCGCATGTTGAAAGAACAGGCGCTGCGCACCCCGAGCCCGCAATGGGTGCGGGTGGTCGGCGGCTGGACCGAATTCCAGTTCGCCGAGCGCCGCATGCCGACGCTGGACGAAATCAACCAGGCCGCGCCGGACACGCCGGTATTTATTCTGCATCTCTACGATCGCGCGCTGCTCAACCGCGCGGCGTTGAAGGTGGTCGGCTACACCAAAGACACGCCGAACCCGCCGGGCGGCGAGATCCAGCGCGACGCCAACGGCAACCCGACCGGCATGCTGATCGCCAAACCCAACGCCATGATCCTGTACGCCACGCTGGCGAAAGGGCCGAAGCTGCCGCTGGAGCAGCAGGTCAACTCCACCCGCCAGTTCATGCGTGAGCTGAACCGCCTCGGTCTCACCAGCGCCATCGACGCCGGCGGCGGCTTCCAGAACTACCCGGAAGATTATCAGGTGATCGCCGAGCTGCACGAGAAAAAGCAGCTGACCATCCGCATCGCCTATAACCTGTTCACCCAGCGGCCTAAACAGGAGCTGGAAGACTTCGAGCTGTGGACCGATATGCTCAAACCGGGCCAGGGCACCGACTTCTATCGCCACAACGGCGCCGGCGAGATGCTGGTGTTTTCCGCCGCCGACTTCGAAGACTTCCTGCAGCCGCGCCCGGATCTGCCGCCGGGCACCGAAGACGAACTGGAGCGGGTGGTGCGCCATCTGGTCGAGCACCGCTGGCCGTTCCGCCTGCACGCCACCTATGACGAATCCATCAGCCGCATGCTGGACGTGTTCGAGAAGGTGAACCGCGACATTCCGTTCAACGGCCTGCACTGGCTGTTCGACCACGCCGAAACCATTACCGAGCGCAATATCGAGCGCGTCAAGGCGCTGGGCGGCGGCATTGCGGTGCAGCACCGCATGGCGTTCCAGGGGGAGTATTTCGCCGACCGTTACGGCATCGAAGCCACCAAACATACGCCGCCGGTGGCGAAAATGCTGGCGGCCGAGCTGCCGGTCGGGCTGGGCACCGACGCCACCCGCGTCGCCAGCTACAACCCGTGGACGGCGCTGTACTGGCTGGTCTCCGGCCGCACCGTCGGCGGCATGGCGATGTACGACGACAGCGCGCGGCTGGATCGAGAAACGGCGCTGATGCTGTGGACGCAAGGCAGCGCCTGGTTCTCCACCGAGCAGGGCAAGAAAGGCCAGATCAAGGTCGGCCAACTGGCGGATTTGGCGGTGCTGTCGCAGGACTATTTCAGCGTGCCGGAAGAGCAGATCAAAGGCATCGAGTCGGTGATGACGGTGGTGGACGGCAAAGTGGTCTACGCCGCCGGCAGCTTCTCGCCGCTGGCGCCGCCGCCGCTGCCGGTGCTGCCGGAGTGGTCGCCGGTCACCCAGGTGCCGGGCCATTACCGCTCAGCACCGCCGTCGGCGGCGGCCCGCGTCGGGGTAGTGAGCCAGGCGCATCAATGCTGCGGCCCGTGCGGCGTGCACGTACACCAGCATGACATCGCGCGCCGCTCCAGCATCCCGGTGTCGGACGAGAATGCCTTCTGGGGCGCGTTCGGCTGTTCGTGTTTCTCGTTCTAAGTTATCAAGCCAATAACTTATTATAAAGTTAACTCAATAAGCTATTAAGCTGGCAACATAATAAATTAATGGCGCTGTCCACGGGAGAGCGCCATTTCATTTTCAATCGCGGTTGATCTCCAGCCAGCGCCGCTGTTCGGCGGAGGCGGCTATCGCGTCCAGCACGCACGACACCTTCCAGCCCTCTTCAAAGTCCGGCCACATGCGATCGCCCGCGGCGATGCCGTTGACCAGATCGCGGATCTCCACCGTCTTCTGATCGTTAAAACCAATGCCGTGCCCGGCGCTGATGCAAAACGCCGCATAGTCCGGGTGCTTCGGCCCCACCAGCAACGTCTTGAACCCCTGCCGCTCCGCCGGTTCATCGTGCCGATACAGCTTCAGCTCCGCCATCCGTTCCTGGGTATAACTCAGCGTGCCTTTGGTGCCGGTAACCACATAGGTCAACCCCATCTTGCGCCCGCAGGCAATGCGCGACGTTTCGATAGTGCCCATCGCGCCGCCGGCGAAACGCAGCAACGCACTGGCCTGATCTTCGTTTTCCACCGGGTGCAGGCGCGTCGGGTCTTGCGGATCCGGGCGCTGTTTGATCACGGTCTGCATATCGCCGGAAACCGCCACGATATCGCCCACCAGGTAGTGCGCCATATTGACGATGTGCGCCGCCAGATCCCCGAGCGCGCCCAGCCCGGCGCTGGCGCGGCGACAGTGCCAGTCGATCGGCGTGCGCGGATCGGCCAGATAATCCTCATTGTGGGTACCGTAAAAATGCACCACCTCGCCGATTTCGCCGTTGGCGATAATTTCGCGCGCCAGTTGGCTGGTGGGGTTTTTCATGTAGTTAAAACCGACCAGCGTTTTCACCCCCTTAGCGCGCGCGGCCTGCACCATCTCCGCCGCGTCGGCGGCGTCCAGCGCCAGCGGCTTTTCCGAATACACGTGCTTGCCGTGGCGGATCGCCGCCAGCGCCATCTCTTTGTGCAAAAAGTTGGGGGCGCAGATGTCCACCACATCGATCGCCGGATCGGCCACCAGCTGCCGCCAGTCGCCGGTCGAGCGCGCAAAGCCGAATTCGGCGGCGCGCTGCGCCGCCAGCTCGGGCGTCACTTCCGCCAGCATCTCCAGCACCAGCTCCCCTTTCAGAGGAAAGACCGTGGCGGCCTGCGCATAGGCGATAGCGTGACAACGCCCGATATAACCGGTGCCGATTAACCCAACGCGTACCTGTTTCATCATTTTCTCCCGTGACCAAAACTCTGCGTAGAACCAGGCGTCGCTCAATGAAACGCGCCGGTTGATAACGGGTTTATATGGAATATAAATTTCAATAACAAGCACACAGGAAAATAAAGTTCATATTCGTGATGCCGTTCATGAAACGTTGACGGGATGATGTAATGAGGAAAGTCCGGACACGGCGGGGCGTATCCGGACAAGATGAAATGAACCGTTTATTTCATATCACGGTAAACCGTTAGCACCGTGCTGCACGTAGCCAGGGCGTTGCAGCAGGCGCTGCTGATAGGCCGCCAGCGCCGCATAATGCGGCCGCTCGAACGGCGTCATCAGCCAACGGTTCAGCGACAGCCCCAGCACCACGTCCGCCAGCGTGAAGGCGGCGCCGGCGGCATAAGGGCCGTGCTGCGCCAGATGTGCGTCCAACAAGCCCATCAGCCGGTTCCATTCGCGCTCGGCGGCTGCCAGGCTGGCGGCATCCTGATAATCCGCATGCCCACGCACCCGCGACATAAACACGTAGCGCCAGGCTCCGTTCAGATCGGTGGCCTGCCAGTCCATCCACATCTCCACCGCCGCGCGCGCGCCGGGTGCCTGCGGCAGCAGATCTTGCCGCCCTTCCCGCCCCGCCAGATAGCGGCAAATGGTATTCGACTCCCACAGCACCCGTGCGCCGTCGATCAGCACCGGCACCAGGCCGTTGGGATTCAGCGCCAAAAACGCCGGCTCCTGCGTGGAGCGATAACCGCTGCCCCAGTCCTCCCGTTCCAGCGTCAGCCCCAACTCCTGACAGGTCCATAACACCTTGCGCACGTTGATCGATGAGGCTTTACCCAATAATTTCAGCATTGACTTTCCTTATTCTCTCCAGAACGGTTTATACCCTTCCCTCCAGGCCTCCGCCCGCGTCAGGCCGATATCCGCCAGCTGCCTGTCGTTCAGCAGCAGTAACTCTCTGCGCGTTCTGCGACGCAACAAATACCAACGCCAGCGTGACCAGCCTACCCGTCGCCACATCGTCATGCCATCAAACAGAGCCATCTTATTATCCCCCCTGATGTTTTCGCCTGGTAGTGATGATGCGCGCCAGGCAAAAAACAATACAGATTCACGCTGGCGCTATTTTTTTCATACAGCTGCGCCAAAAAACCCGCTGAATGGTTTATTTTGAACGTATCTGTACCGGTTTTTTAATCCTTACCCCCGATGAGAGGCCTCTGTATGACACGCTACGCCACGCTGGCCGCCATTCTCAGCCAACGCATTCAGCAAGGGTTGTATCCGGCCGGCCATCGCCTGCCTTCGGTGCGCGCGTTGAGCCAGGAGCACGGCGTCAGCATCAGCACGGTGCAGCAAGCCTACCGGTTGCTCGAGGAACAGCGCCTGGTGGAAGCGCGGCCGAAGTCGGGCTACTTCGTGCATACGCGGCGCGCGCAGGCCGAGCTGCCCGCCATGACGGCGCCGGTGCAGCGGCCGGTGGACATTTCGCAATGGGAGCAGGTGCTGGAACTGGTGCGCAGCCGGCCGCGCGAAGGCCTGATCCAGCTGGGGCGCGGCATGCCGGATATCGCCGAACCGACGATGAAACCGCTGATCGTCGCCCTGCGCAACGCCGCCCGCCACGGCGACCTGCGCAGCCTGTATTACGACAGCATTCAGGGCGTGGCCGCGCTGCGCGAACAGGTCGCCCGTCTGCTGCTGGACTCCGGCTGCCAAATCGGCCCCGATCAGCTGCTGATCACCACCGGTTGTCAGGAAGCAATCTCCGCCGGGCTGCGCGCCGTTTGCCAACCCGGCGACATCGTGGCGGTCGATTCGCCCTGCTTCCACGGCACCATGCAGACGCTGAAGGGTCTGGGCATCAAGGCGCTGGAAATCCCCACCGATCCGCTCACCGGCGTCAGCCTGGCCGCGCTGGAGATGGCGCTGGAACAGTGGCCGGTCAAGGCCATCCTGCTGACGCCCAACTGCAATAATCCGCTGGGCTACATCATGCCCGACGCCCACAAACAGCGGCTGCTGACGCTGGCGCAGCGTCACGACGCGGCGATCATCGAAGACGATGTCTACGGCGACATCGCCTATCACTACCCGCGGCCGCGCACCATCAAGTCATTCGACGACGACGGCCGCGTGCTGCTGTGCAGCTCGTTTTCCAAAACGCTGGCGCCGGGGCTGCGCGTGGGCTGGATCGCGCCCGGCCGCTACCTGGAACGGGTGCTGCACATGAAGTTCATCGGCTCCGGCGCCACCGCCACCCAGCCGCAGCTGGCGATCGCCGAATTTATCCGCGGCGGGCATTACCTGCAGCACCTGCGGCGCATGCGCGCACGCTACCAGCAGAACCGCGATCGCATGACCGATCTTATCCTGAAACACTTTCCGGACGGCACCCGCGTCAGCCGGCCACGCGGCGGTTTTATGCTGTGGATCGAACTGGACGAAGCGTTCGACACCCTGCGGCTGAACCGCCATCTTGAACAGCAAGGCATACAAATCGCCGTCGGCAGCATCTTTTCCGCCGCCGGCAAGTACCGCAACTGCCTGCGCATCAACTATGCGCCGACGCTGACGACAGAGATCGAGCTGGCAGTACAGAAGGTCGGCGCCACCATCCAGCGGCTGATGCCGGCCGACAGTTTGGCGCAATCGGATTAAATCTTGACGCGATCGGATTATCGCTGCGCTGCCCGGCGCTCTAAAGTGGCATCACACCCACTCGCAATCAGGAAGGTCATGATGTCTCAGTCACAGGTATGGTTAATCACCGGCAGTTCCCGCGGCCTGGGCCAACAGCTGGCGCAGGCGGTGTTGGCCGCCGGGCACCGTCTGGTCGCCACCGCCCGTCAGCCGCAACAGCTGCAGCCGCTGGTGGAACGCTACGGCGATCGGGTCGCCACGATCGCGCTCGACGTCACCGACGCCGCTGCCGCCGAACGCGCGGTGCGCACGGCGATTGAACGCTTCGGTCGGCTGGACGTGCTGGTCAACAACGCCGGCTACGGCAATATCGCACCGGTGGAGGAAGCCGATGAAGCCGATTTTCGCGCGCAGCTCGAAACCAACTTCTTCGGCGTGTTCAACGTCACCCGCGCGGCGCTGCCGATATTACGCCTGCAGGGCAGCGGCCATATCATCCAGATCGCCACCATCGGCGCTCGCCTCGGCATTGCCGGCCTCAGCGCCTACCATACCGCCAAGTGGGCGGTCGAAGGGTTCTCCGAATCATTGGCCAAAGAGATGGCCCCCTTCGGCGTCAAGGTGACGATGGTCGAACCCGGCGGCTTCCGCACCGACTGGGCCGGTTCTTCAATGACCATTGCGCCGATCGGCGAAGCCTATCAGCCGACGCTGGGGCCAATGCTGGCCTTCCTGCAGCAGCATAACGGCAGCCAAACCGGCGATCCGGCCAAGGCGGCGCAGGCGATCCTGCAGCTGGCGGCGCTGGAAGCCCCTCCGCTACGCCTGCTGCTCGGCAGCGACGCAGTGCATATGGCGGCGCAGGTGTTGGCAGAACGCCAGGCGGAGGACGCCGCGTTTCGCACTCTCAGCCTGAGCACCGACCACGACGACAGCTCGCCGGATCACGCCGCGATGGCGGCGGTGGTGACGGGAAAACCCTAAGGAGCCCGCATTGAGCAGCGATCAAATCCCGGTTTCCGGCGCACTGGCGGTACACCTGGCGGCGCAGGGCGTCGATATCGAGCAGCTCGGCCGATTGGCCGGGTTGCCCGCCGGGCTGTTCGGCGAACGGCGCGACAAGATTAAACTCACTACGCAACAGTTCTTCTCTCTTTGGCGCAGTCTGCCGCAGTTGAACGACGATCCCGCCTTCGGTCTGCGCCTGGGCGGCGAGGCGGCGCCGGAACACTATGACATTGCCTTGATCGCCGCGCTGCATTCCGCCACGCTGGGCGAAGCATTGCAAAAGGTGGCGCGCTATAAACGGCTGGTTTGCCCGGAAGAGCTGATGCTGGTGGAAGACGGCGACAGCATGCGCTTGCACACCCGCTGGATCATGAGCGAGGGCCACGCGCCGGCGCTGCTGATCGACGCCATGTTCGCCGCCATCACGGCCCTGTGTCGGCGCGGCACCGGCTTGCCCCTGCAGCCGCAGGCGATCGAATTGACCCGGCGGCCGGACGCCGCCTCGCCGCTGGCGCACTATTTCGGCTGCCCGGTGACATTCCACGCGCCGCAGGACGTGCTGGTGTTTGACCGCGCGCTGATAGACCAACCGTTCATCACTTACAATCAGGACATGCTGGCCATGTTGCTGCCGGGGCTGGAGGCGGAGCTGGCCAAATCGCAGTCGGCGCACGATCTGCCCACGCAGGTGATGGCGATCCTCAGCCGCAGCATGCGCGGCCAGCGCCCCAGCGTCAACAGCGTGGCCGCTGAACTCTATCTCAGCCCGCGCACGCTGCAGCGCCGCTTGCAACAGCACGGCTACAGCTACCAGCAATTGTTGGACAAAACCCGCCACCGCACCGCCTGCCGGCTGTTGGCGGAAACCGACCTTGAACCGGGCGAAATCGCCTTTGTGCTGGGATTCGAAGAGCTGAATTCGTTCAGCCGCGCCTTTATTCAGTGGGAAACGCTGACGCCCAGCCGCTGGCGCACGCAGCGCGCCGCCGGCCAGTGGGAGAACAGAGCATGAAAGTGATTATTTTCGGCGCCAGCGGCATGGTGGGCCAGGGCGCGCTGCGAGAATGCCTGCGCGATCCGCGCGTCAGCGCAGTGCTCAGCATCGGCCGAAGCCCGTTGGCCCAGAGCCACGCCAAACTGCGCCAGCTTTCTGTGCCCGATCTGCGTGATCTGTCGGCGCTGGAGCCGCAGCTCGCCGGCTACGACGCCTGCTTCTTCTGCCTGGGGATTTCGTCCTCCGGCCTGAGTGAAGCTGAATATCGCGCGGTGACTTACGATCTGACGCTGGCCGCCGCCCGCCCGTTGGCGACGCTGAATCCGTCGATGGTCTTCGTCTACGTCTCCGGCCTCGGCACCGACAGCAGCGAACGCGGCCGCAGCATGTGGGCCAGGGTCAAGGGCGCCACCGAAAACGCGCTGCTGGCGCTGCCGTTCCACGCGGTGATGTTCCGTCCCGGCGCCATTGTGCCGCTGCACGGCATTCGCTCCAAAACCCGCCTCTACGATCTGGCCTATCGGCTGTTCAAGCCGCTGTGGCTCGGCGCATTGCGGCTGTTTCCCGCCCGGGTAAGCAGCACCGAACGAATCGGGCGGGCGATGCTGGCGGTGGCGCGACGGGAAAGCGCGCTGCGCATCATCGAACCGGCGCAGATCAACCGGCTGGCGGCATCCTGAACAACGGGGTTAACCGCCCTGCCGCCAATACTCCGCCACCCGGCGGCGCAGGTGTTCGATACCCTGCGGATGGTGAATAAACTGCTCCACCGGCATCATCCGCCAACGCTGCCCCTCGTCGCCGAAACGTATGGCGGCGATCTGCGCCGGAGTGATCATCCCGGCCATGAACCAGGTCGGCGGATAGCCGGGCAAAATGCCGTCGTAGCGCCGCCGCCAGACAACCTGACGTTCGGCGATCGCCACGCCGAACTCTTCCTGCGTCTCCCGCCGCACGCACTGCAGCGGCGTTTCGCCGTTCTCCCGCCCGCCGCCGGGCAGATCCCACAGGCCGGGCCACGGAATGCCCGGTTTATCGTCCCGTTGGTAAACCAGCAGGAAACCATCGCACAGCAGCGCGATCTTGGCCCCGCCAAACGCCTCGTCCGTCATGATTTTTCCGCTCCCTGCCCATTGCCTTTGACTGAACATCATACTTCATCCCCGCGCGGCCTGGTGTATAGTGAAAATCCGTTTTCACAACAGGCGAACAATAACGATGAACTCTCCGTTTCTGGTGACCCCTCAATGGCTTGCGCAACATATCAACGATGAAAATCTGGTGGTGATCGACGTCCGGATGTCGCCGGTGGGGCTAACGCCGAAAAAGGACATGCTTGCCGAGTTCGAACGCGGCCATATCCCCGGCGCGGTCTATTTCGACATCGACGAAGTGGCGGACAAAAACACCGCGCTGCCGCACATGCTGCCGACGGCGGCGGAGTTTGGCGCGGCGGTGGGCAAACTGGGCATCAGCGAGCGCGATACCCTGGTAATTTACGATGAGGGTAACCAGTTCTCCGCGCCGCGCGGCTGGTGGACCTTCCGCAATTTCGGCGCCCAGCATGTTTACGTACTGGACGAAGGGCTGAACGGCTGGACAGCGCAGGGCCAGGCGCTGGCCACCGGCCCGGCGCAGCCTGAACCGCAGGCGTTCAACGCCCGGTTCAACGCCGACGCGGTGGTGGATATGCGGCAAGTGGAACAGGCGTTAGGCACACCGGTGCAAATTCTCGACGCGCGCGCCGCGCCGCGCTTTTATGCCGAAGCGCCGGAGCCGCGCCCCGGCCTGCACCGCGGCCACATTCCCGGCAGCATCAACATTCCGTACGGCGAGCTGCTGGAAAACGGCCGCTTCAAATCGCTGGAGGCGCTGCGCCAAACCTTCAGCGACAAGGGCGTGGATATCAACGGCCCGATCATCACCAGCTGCGGCTCCGGCGTGACGGCGGCGGTGCTGGCGTTCGGCCTGCTGTCGCTCGGCGCCCCGCAGGTCAAGCTGTATGACGGCGCCTGGAGCGAATGGGGCCAGCTGAGCGGCAAACAGCCCATCGCCAAAGATTAGGTTTCGATCCGCTCGACCACGATCTGCGCCAGCCGCTGCACGGCCGCCGAGGGCTGATCCTCGGCGCGGTGCAGCACCACGCCGAGCTGGCCGAGAACGGGCAGCAGTTCGGGCGCCAACGGTGACAGGCCGGGCGGCAAACCCGCCGCCGTGCGCACCGTGACGCCCAACCCGGCGCTCACCGCCGCCCAAACGCCGTTCAGGCTGCGGCTGCTAAAGGCGATGCGCCAGGGAATGCCGGCGCGATCCAGCGCCTGCGTCGCCGCGCTGCGCATCAGGCAGGGCGCGTCGAACATCACCAACGGCAAGGGTTCGTCCCCTTCTCGCCACGGCGCCAGCGCGAAGCCGGGCGACGCGATCCAGTGCAACTGCCGCTGCCCCAGCGCCTGATGAAACGGCGTGCTCAAACCGCCGTCCCACGCCAGCGACAGATCCAGCTGGCCTTTCAGCACCCAGTCGATCAGCTCGGCATTGCGGGCGATGCGCGCCTCGATGCGCACCTTCGGATTGGCGCGCGCGAAGCTGCCCAACACCTGCGGCAGAAACGTCTCGCCGAAATCTTCCTGCAGCCCCAGCCGCACCGTGCCCTGCAGATCCAACCCGCGCACCGCGGCGGCGGCTTCGTCATTGAGCTCCAGCAGGCGGCGCGCGTAACCGAGCAGGGTTTCCCCCGCCTCGGTCATCACCATGCCGCGTCCGGCCTTGCGCAGGATCGGCGCGCCGACCTGCTGCTCCAGCTTTTTCAGGTGAGCGCTGACCGCCGACGTCGAACGCCCCAGCCGTTCCGCCGCCTTGGCGAAGCTGCCCAGCTCGACGCCGGTGACGAAGCTGCGCAAATCCTCGAGATCGAACGTGATTCGCCCCATGCTGACCATCCTGATTTTCTGAACCATCAATCAAAATAATACCGATTTTACTGATAAAGATGGCGTGTCACGCTCTCCCGGTCAATGTCTTTGCGGAGAATCCTTATGCTCGCGATGCAATACCGTTTCACCCTGCCCGCCGATTACGACATGGCGATCGTCCGCCGCCGCATCGCCGATTTCGGCCATCGGCTCGACGCCTGCCCGCAGCTGATCGTCAAAGCCTATCTGTACGCGCAGCGCAGCGAAGGCAGCGCCGAAAATCTCTACGCTCCCTTCTACCTGTGGAACAGCAGCGCCGGCATGAACGATTTCCTGGCCGGCGAAGGTTTCAGAGGCCTCAGCCAGGCGTTCGGCTGGCCGCGCGTCAATCATTGGCTGCCGTGGCTGACGCATTTCGATCGCCCTCATCTGGCCGAGGCCGCCTGGGCAACCTGTCAGGAACAGGCCATCATCCCCTACAGCGATCTCCCTGCGCTGCGTCGGCAACAGCAGGCGGCGCCCGGCGCGCTGGCCTCCATCGTGGCGTTCGACCCCGCCGAGTGGCGGTTAGTGCGGCTGGATTTATGGCGTGAACCGCCGCAGGCACGGCCGCAAAACGGCCAGCTGTTCCGCGTCGGCCATCTGTCCATCCCCTTTGACCACACTGCGCCGCGGGTTGACAGTCAAACTTGATATTGATAATCATTATCAACATCAAACATTCACTTGCGGCTCGCGGGATGCGTGCCGCTCTCCGGGGTCAACCGTCATGCCGTCATCACCGATCACACCTTACGCCACCACCTGCTGCATCGTGGGGGGCGGCCCCGCCGGGCTGATGCTCGGCTATCTGCTGGCGCGGGCGGGGATCGACGTGACGGTGCTGGAGAAGCACGCCGACTTTCTGCGTGATTTTCGCGGTGACACCATTCACCCGTCGACGCTGGAAGTCATGCATCAGCTGGGTCTGCTCGACGAACTGCTGACGTTGCCGCACCAACGCGCGGAATCCCTGCATGCCGAAGTCGCCGGCCGCGACATCAAGCTGGCGGATTTCAGCCGCCTGCCGACGCGCTGCAAATTTATCGCCTTTATGCCGCAGTGGGAGTTCCTCAACTTTTTGGCGCAGCAGGCCGCCGCCTTCCCCCATTTCAGGCTGCTCACCTCGACGCAGGTTCATGAGCTGCTGTATGACCGCGGCCAGGTGTGCGGCGTGCTGGCCGACGCGCCGGAGGGTCCGATCCGCGTGCGCAGCCGGCTGGTGATCGGCACCGACGGCCGCAACTCGGTGGTGCGCGAGCAGGCGGCGCTCAGCAGCCGCTCCTTCGGCGCCCCGCGCGACGTCTTGTGGATGAAGCTCAGCAAGCAGCCGGGCGATCCGGCCTGGTCGATGGGCCACACCGGGCCGAAGCAAAACTTCATCATGATCGATCGCGGCGACTACTGGCAGTGCGGCTATTCGATCGACAAAGGTAGCTTCGACGCGATCCGCCGCAGCGGGCTGGAGAAATTTTTGCTGCACCTCGCCGAGGTGGCGCCATTCCAGGACGATCGCCTGCAGGAGATCGTCGAGTGGGATCAGGTAAAACTGCTGAGCATTCGCATCGATCGTCTGGATCGCTGGGCCAAACCGGGCGTGCTGTGCATCGGCGACGCCGCGCACGCCATGTCGCCGATCGGCGGCGTGGGCGTCAACCTGGCGATTCAGGACGCGGTGGCCGCCGCCAACGCCCTGATCCCGCCGCTGCGCCAGCATCGTCTGCAGCTGAAGCATCTGCTGAGCGTGCAGCGCCGGCGCGAATTTCCCACCCGGGCCATCCAGTTTTTGCAGATCAAAATGAGTCAGCGTAAGCCGGGTCAGCGCCGCGCCGCCGCCGGCTCGCGCCTGATCGCCCGCATCGGCAACAGCCGCTGGCTGCCGCGCCTGTTCGGCCGCATCATCGGCCTGGGCTTTCGCCGCGAAACGCCGCGGCATCTTGAAAATTAACCCGCTATACTCATCGGTTCTTGCTTCGATGAGGTTCACTCATGTTCACCGTCCGTCAGGCATTGCTGGAAGATTTAACCCTGGTGCGCGATATCGGCATCCGCACCTATCGCGCCCACTTCGGTGAGCTGTGGCGCTACCCGCACGAGCTGGAGGCCTTTCTGGCGGAGGATTTTTCCGTCTCCGCGCTGGAACAGACGCTGCGCCAGCCAGACGTGTGCTGGCTGTTGGCCTATGAGGATGACGCCCTGGTCGGCTATGCGCGGGTGAACTTCGACAGCCTGCTGGCACCAACCGAACAAATCGGCGCAGAGCTGCAGAAAATCTATTTCCTGCCGGGCCATGCCGGCAACGGCTATGGCCAGCGCCTGTTCGAACAGGTGCAGCAGCGGGCCATCGAGCGCCAGCAGAAGACGCTGTGGCTGGAGGTGCTGCAACGCAACACCGGCGCCCAACGTTTTTATCAGCGCCAGGGATTGAGCATGTGTGGCGAGACCTGCTACACCAGCGCCCAGGGCTCGATAGGCATCTGGTATATGAGCAAGGCGCTGTAACCGCGCCCCGCTCCGCCGCCGTTTAGCGCGGCTCCCGCTGCAGCATCAGGAACAGCAAGGCAAACGCATTGGGCGCCAGGTAGATCAGCGCCCCCAGCTGCACCGCCAGCGGGTTCTCTTTGGCCTGCCAGGCCATAAACCAGTCGCCGGCGACCACCATAAAGCCGACGCCCCACACCGTTATCGCGCAAAGCGCCCCCAGCATCGCCCAGGCTTTGCCCTTGGCGAAAGCGGCGTAAGGGCCTTTCAATCGCCCGATCATCAGCACCACGCCCGCGGCCGCGAATAGGCCGGCCAGCGTTTCCAGCGCGGTGATGACCGCCAACCCCAACATGCAGGCCCAGTCGGCGCGGATCGCGCGCCACATCAGCCCCGGCGTTTGATAGGTATCCTGCATGGCAAGCAGCGGCCCGACCGCATTGCGCGCGGTGCCGGCGAAATCCGCCGTATTGTTCAACAGGCTGAACAGCCCCCACAGGGCCGGAAACAGAGACAGGACGATGCAACCGAGGCGTGACACAGTGATTTCGTTCATGATGATGTTAGCTATCCATGGCAAGGGATTAATAAAGAACGTCTTTTAGATTAATCCATAACATCAGCAAGGAAAAACAACGGCACGACTTTCAGACATGCGGCTCCCATTTTTTCGTTCAAATCGCCACCAGCCCGCGTACGCCGTCCTGTTCCATATTGCTGCCGGCGCCGCGCTGCACGATGCTGCCGCGCGACATCACCAGATAGCTGTCCGCCAGATCGGCGGCGAAGTCATAGAACTGCTCCACCAGCAGGATCGCCATATCGCCGCGCGCCGCCAGCTGTTTGACCACTGCGCCAATCTCCTTGATCACCGAAGGTTGGATCCCTTCCGTCGGTTCGTCGAGGATCAACAGCTGCGGCCGGCAGGCCAGTGCCCGACCGATCGCCAGCTGCTGTTGCTGCCCGCCGGAAAGATCGCCGCCGCGCCGATCCTTCATTTGCCGCAGCACCGGAAACAGGTCATAGATCGGATCCGGCACCGCGCGCGCGTCGGCGCCGGAAAAACGCGCCAGCCCCATCAGCAGATTTTCCTCCACCGTCAGGCGCGGAAAAATCTCCCGCCCCTGCGGCACATAGGCGATGCCCGCCTGCACCCGCTGATGCGGCTTTTTACCGGTGATGGTTTCGCCCTGCCAACGGACGCTGCCGCTGCGCGCCGGGATCAGCCCCATCAGGCATTTCAGCAGCGTGGTCTTGCCCACGCCGTTGCGCCCCAGCAGGCAGGTCACCTCGCCGATGCGCGCCTCGAACGACAGGCCGCGCAGAATGTGGCTGCCGCCGTAATACTGATTCAATTCTTCTACCTGCAGCATGATTACGCCTCCTCAGCGCCCCAGATATACCTCAATCACCCGTTCATCGGCCTGCACCTGCGCCAGCGATCCTTCCGCCAGCACCTGTCCCTGATGCAGCACCGTCACGCGATCGGCGATGGTCTCCACAAACCCCATGTCGTGCTCCACCACCATCAGCGAATGCTTGCCCGCCAGCTCGCGGAACAGTTCGGCGGTATAGTCGGTTTCGGCGTCGGTCATGCCGGCCGCCGGTTCGTCCAGCAGCAGCAGGTGCGGCTCCTGCACCAGCAGCATGCCGATCTCGAGAAACTGTTTCTGCCCGTGGGACAGCAACCCGGCGGGCCGGTGGCGCTCATGCCCCAGCCGCAGGGTCTTCAGCATCTCGTCGATGCGGTCGCGCTGCTCGCTGCTCAGGCGAGCGCGCAGGCAGGCCCACACCGACTTGCGGGTTTTCTGCGCGATTTCCAGGTTTTCAAATACCGTCAGCGCCTCGAACACCGTCGGTTTTTGAAACTTGCGGCCAATGCCGGCGTGGACGATCTGCATCGGCGCCAGCCGGGTCAGATCGACGGTCTGATCGTAAAACACCCTGCCGCTGTCCGGCCGGGTTTTGCCGGTGATCACATCCATCAGCGTGGTCTTGCCGGCGCCGTTGGGGCCGATCACGCAGCGCAGTTCGCCGACGCCAATGCGCAGCGACAGATCGGTCAGCGCGCGAAAACCGTCGAAGCTGACGTTGACGTTGTCGAGCTGCAGCACCGGATCGGTTTGCTGCCGGTATTTGTCCGCCGGCAGCGGATGGGTAAACAGTTCGTCGGTCACTTGCATCGCCTTCATAAGCTTTTCCTCCGCCGCAGCAGGCCGATCACCCCTTTCGGGAGAAACAGCGTGACGACGATAAACATCAGGCCGAGGAAGAACTGCCAGTATTCGGGAATGGCCATGGTGAACCAGCTCTTGGCGCCGTTGACGATGCCGGCGCCGAGCAGCGGCCCCACCAGCGTGCCGCGCCCGCCGAGGGCTACCCAAATGGCGGCCTCGATCGAGTTGGTCGGCGACATTTCGCCGGGGTTGATGATGCCGACCTGCGGCACATAGAGCGCGCCGGCCAGCCCGCACAGCACCGCCGACAGCGTCCAGACGAACAGCTTGAAGCCCTTCGGGTCGTAGCCGCAGAAGGTCAGGCGGTTTTCCGCATCGCGCACCGCGGTCAGCACCCGGCCGAACTTGCTGCGCGCCAGGGCAAAGCCGATGGCCAGGCTGGCGGCCAGCAGCAGCACCGTCGCCAGGAACAGCGCCACCCGCGTGCCGGCGGCGGTGATGGGAAAGCCGAGCAGCGTGGTGAAACCGGTAAAGCCGTTATTGCCGCCGAAGCCGGTTTCGTTGCGAAAGAACAGCAGCATGCCGGCATAGGTCAGCGCCTGGGTCATGATCGAGAAATACACCCCTTTGATTTTCGAGCGAAAGGCGAAGTAGCCGAACAGAAAGGCCAGCAGGCCCGGCACCAGCACGATCAGACACAGCGCCCAGGCGAAATGCTGGGTGCCGCTCCAGAACCACGGCAGCTCAGTCCAGGAAAGGAACGCCATAAACGCCGGCAGCCCGTCGCCCGCCGCCTGCCGCATCAGGTACATGCCCATGGCGTAGCCGCCGAGCGCGAAGAACAGCCCGTGGCCGAGCGACAGCAGCCCGGCATAGCCCCACACCAGATCGAGCGCCACCGCCACCACCGCGTAGCACAGGATCTTGCCCGCCAGCGTCAGGGTATAGGTGGACACCGCCAGCGGATGATCCGCCGGCAACAGCGTCATGAACGGCATCACCAGCAGCGCCAGCAACGCCAACCCGCCGATGCTCAACGCCAGCCGGGGCGCTTTCTGCACGCCGGTTACGGTCAATGGTTGGCTCATCAGTCAATCACCCTGCCCTTAAGGGCGAACAGCCCCTGCGGACGCTTTTGAATAAACAGAACGATCAGCACCAGGATCAGGATCTTGCCCAGCACGGCGCCGATCTGCGGTTCGAGGATCTTATTGACGATGCCGAGGCCAAAGGCCGCCGCCACCGTCCCCGCCAGCTGGCCGACGCCGCCGAGCACCACCACCAGGAACGAGTCGATGATGTAACCTTGCCCCAGCTCCGGCCCGACGTTGCCCAACTGCGACAGCGCCACCCCGCCGAGCCCGGCGATGCCGGATCCCAGCCCGAAGGCCAGCATGTCCACCCGGCCGGTGGGCACGCCGCAGCAGGCGGCCATCGCGCGGTTTTGCGTCACCGCGCGCACGTTCATGCCGAGCCGGGTCTTGTTCAGCAACAGCCAGGTCAACGCCAGCACCAGCAGCACGAACGCGATCACCGCGATGCGGTTCCACGGCAACACCAGATTCGGCAACAGCTGCACGCCACCCGACAGCCACGCCGGGTTGGCGACCTCGACGTTCTGCGCGCCGAACAACACTCGCACCAGCTGGATCAGCACCAGGCTGATGCCCCAGGTGGCCAGCAGGGTTTCCAGCGGCCGGCCGTACAGGTGGCGGATCACCGTGCGCTCCAGCGCCATGCCGATCCCGGCGGTGATGGCGAACGCCACCGGCAGCGCCGCCAGCGGATAGAGCGCCAGCCACTGCGGCGCAAACTGTTGAAACAGCCCCTGCACCAGATAGGCCGAATAGGCGCCGAGCATCAGCATTTCGCCGTGCGCCATATTGATGACGCCGAGCAAGCCGTAGGTGATCGCCAGACCGAGCGCCGCCAGCAGCAGGATCGAACCGAGCGACAGGCCGCTGAACGCCTGGCCGAGCAGATCGCCGATCATCAGGCGGTGCTGCACGCGCTGCAGGCTGCGTTGCGCCTCGGCGCGCACCGCGGCGTCCGGCTCATTGGCCGCGTCGGTCAACGCTTGCAGGCGCGCGCGGGTTTCCGGCTCGCCCGATCCCCCCAGCAGCCGCACCGCATTGAAGCGCACCTGCGGGCTGGCGTCGGCCAATTGCAGGTTCGCCAGCGCAATGCTCAGCGCGTCACGTACCTGCGGGTCTTTCTCCTGCGCCAGCCGCCGGGTCAACAGCGGCAACTGCTCGGCCTGCGCCTCGCGCTGCAGTGAGGTCGCCGCCTGCAGCCGCACCGCCGCGTCCGCGCTGACCAACCGCTGCGCCGACAATGCGTTGGCGATCAGAATGCGCAGCCGGTTGTTCAGCCATACCCTCTTCGGTTCGCCAACCGGGGCCGCCTCACCTTCAAGCGGCAGATAGCGATCGCCCTGGCGGATAAAGGCGCGCTTCGCCCCGTCGATCGCCACGGTTTCCTGCTGCAGCCCCTGCAGCAACGGCAGACGCGCAGGATCCGGCTCGGCCGCCCACGCCTGCAGCAGTTTGGCCTGCTGCGCGCGAGTGGCCGCCGCGAACTCATCGGCCGGCCCGGCCTGCGCCAGCAGGGGCCAGGCGCACAGCAACCACAGCCCGGCGCGCAGAGAGGATAAAAACGGAGATTGCATCAGCTGCCTCTTCTGTTGGGCCGGCGGGCGTTGGGCCGCGCCGGCGCTGAGTGACGTTACTTGCCGCCTTTCACCGGGTAATCCGGTTTTTTGTCGTTACCGGCGATATAGGGACTCCACGGCTGCGCGCGCACCGGCGCTTCGGTCTGCCACACCACGTTGAACTGGCCGTTGCCCTCGATTTCACCAATCATCACCGGTTTGTGCAGGTGGTGATTGGTCTTGTCCATGGTCAGCGTGAAGCCCGACGGCGCGGCGAAGGTTTGCCCGGCCATCGCGGCGCGCACCTTATCGACGTCGGTGGTGCCGGCTTTTTCCACCGCCTGCGCCCACATGTGGAGGCCGACGTAAGTGGCTTCCATCGGATCGTTGGTCACCGCGGTGGCGTAATTCGGCAGATTGTGCGCCTTGGCGTAGGCTTTCCACTGGCTGACAAACTGTTTATTGGTCGGGTTATCCAGCGATTCGAAGTAGTTCCAGGCCGCCAGGTTGCCCACCAGCGGTTTGGTGTCGATGCCGCGCAGCTCTTCCTCGCCGACCGAGAAGGCGATCACCGGCACGTCGGTGGCCTTGACGCCCTGGTTGGCCAGCTCTTTGTAGAACGGCACGTTGGAATCGCCGTTGATGGTGGAGATCACCGCGGTGTTGCCGCCGGCGGCGAACTTCTTGATGTTGGCGACGATGGTCTGGTAATCGCTGTAGCCGAACGGCGTATAGACCTCTTCGATATCCTTGTCCTGCACGCCTTTGCTGTGCAGGAAGGCGCGCAGGATCTTGTTGGTGGTGCGCGGATAGACGTAATCGGTGCCCAACAGGAAGAAGCGCTTGGCGCCGCCGCCGTCCTCGCTCAGCAGGTATTCCACCGCCGGGATCGCCTGCTGGTTCGGCGCCGCGCCGGTGTAGAACACGTTCGGCGACATCTCTTCGCCTTCGTATTGCACCGGGTAGAACAGCAGCCCGTTCAGCTCCTCAAACACCGGCAGCACCGACTTGCGCGACACCGACGTCCAGCAGCCGAACACCGCCGCCACCTTGTCCTGGCTCAGCAGCTGGCGCGCCTTTTCGGCGAACAGCGGCCAGTTGGAGGCCGGATCCACCACCACCGGCTCCAGCTTTTTGCCGAGCACCCCGCCTTTGGCGTTGATCTCGTCGATGGTCATCAGCGCCACATCCTTCAGCGGCGTCTCGGAAATCGCCATGGTGCCGGAGAGCGAACTCAGAATGCCGACCTTGATGGTGTCGGCGGCCTGCGCGCTCCAGGCCAGGCCCATGCCGATCGCGGCGGCGGACAGCGCAAAAGCTTTGATAAAACGACGACGTTGCATAGTTCAAACTCCTGATGTGTGTGAAATCAAAATCGTTACGCCGAGCGCGCAGGCTGCTGAGCCCGCGCCTGGTGCAACATGTGCAGCGTTATTTTTCGTACCTCTGCCTTGCTGACGGCGATGTGCTCGCCGAGCAGCGTTTGCGCCGCCCCGCTTTGCCGCTGCAGGATCGCCTGCAAAATGGCGGCGTGTTCGCGGTAGGTGGCGTCCACCCGCGCCTGCTGGGTGAAATCCAGCCGGCGAATGATGCGGATTTTTTCGGTCAGTTCGCGGTGAATGCGCGCCATTTCGCCGTTGCCCGCCGCGGCCACCAACGCCTGATGAAACTGCTCATCGTGCTGCGACACCGCCTTGCCGTCCGCCAGGCGCGGCGCTTCGGCCCAAAAACGGCTCAGCGCCGCCAGCGCGCCTGGCGTTTCCCCGGCCGGGCGTTCGCACAGCCGTTTCACCGCCTCTTGTTCCAGCACGATGCGCAGGTCGTACAGCTCTTCGAAGTAGGCGAAATCGAACGGCCGCACCTGCCAGCCGCTGCGAAACAACACCTCGACATAGCCTTCGCGCTCCAGCCGAAACAGCGCCTGGCGCACCGGCGTGCGGCTGGCCGCCATGCGCTGCGCCACCTCGCTTTCGCTGAAGCGATCGCCCGGCAGCAGGCGAAACTCGAAGATGTCGGCCTTGAGCTGCAGATAAATGCGCTCCGCCAGCCCCTCCGGGCGCGCCTTGTGCTCTCCGTTGGTGATTTGCATCATCGCTTCTCCGTTCAGACCGCCTTTTCCAGCCACAGCAGGGCGTCGCCCGGCCCGACCGGCCGCCCCTGCCGGCAGCTGATGCGCTTAACGATCCCGGCGCGCGGCGCGGTGACCGCCAGTTCCATCTTCATCGCCTCGACCACGATCAGCGGCTGCCCGGCCGCCACCGCCTGCCCCGGTTCCACCAGGATCTTCCACACGCTGCCGTTCAGATCGGCGCTGACCAGATCGCCGTCGATGGCGTCTTCTTCCTCCGGCGGCAACAGCTGCGCCTCGGCCTCGTCGTCATCGCTGCGCCAGCGCGCCACTTCGGCGCTGAACGCCTGCTGCTGGCGATGCTGGAAGTCGGCGATCGTCCCGGCGTTGTCGGCCAGGAAACGGGTGTAGGCGGCGAAGTCGAACTCGCTCTCTTCGATGCGCACCTGCATGCGCCCTTCGCGGAACGCTTCGCGCTGCTCGTCCAACTCTTGCTCGCTGACCGGGTAGAAGCGCACCTGATCGAAAAAGCGCAGCAGCCAGGGTTCACCGGCGGTGAACTGCGGGTTTTTGAGAAATTTGTTCCAGATCGGCAGCGTGCGCCCCACCAGCTGGTAACCGCCCGGCGAATCCATGCCGTAGATGCACATGTACATGCCGCCGATGCCGACCGTCCCTTCGGCGGTGTGGGTGCGCGCCGGGTTGTATTTGGAGCTCAGCAGGCGATGGCGCGGATCGAGCGGCACCGCGCAGGGCGCGCCGAGGTAGACGTCGCCCAGCCCGAGGATCAGATAGCTGGCGTCGAACAGAATGTCGCGCACCTGCTCGCGTCGGCTCAGGCCGTTGATGCGCTGAATGAAATCGACGTTGTTCGGCAGCCAGGGCGCCGAGGCGCGCACCGTCTGCTGATAGCGATCCACCGCCCCCAGCGTGGCCGAATCCTCGAACGCCATCGGCAGCCACACGATGCGCGTCGGCACCTTCAGGCGGCTGACGTCCCCCAGCGCCCGTTCGCGCGCCAGCAGGCGCTGCAGCAGGTCGGCCTGGCTAATCTGCCGGCTGTCGTAGCGGATCTGCAGCGAACGCACGCCCGGAGCCAGCTCCGCCACGCCCGGTATCGCCTCCTCACGCAGCGACTGCATCAGCAGATGAATGCGCAGGCGCAGCGCCAGATCGAGCACGTTGTCGCCGTACTCCATCAGGATGTAGCCGTCCCCCGCCTGGCGATACGCCACCGCCGGGCGCCCCTCCGCCGCCGGCAGCGCCGCCAGCACCGCGGCGGAAACGGTCTCCGCCGGGGCCAGCTCCGGCGGCGGCAGGGTGATGGCCTTCACCGCCGCCAGCGCTTCGATGCTGCCGAGCTGCGCCTGCTCCAGCGACTGCGCCTGCCGGAAGCCGATCGGATGGAAACGGATGCGGTCGCCCGGCTTCACCTGCCCCACTTTCCACAGTTCGGCCTTGGCGATGGTCACCGGGCAGACGAAGCCGCCGAGGCTCGGCCCGTCGCGGGTCAGGATCACCGGGAAGTCGCCGGTGAAGTTGATCGCGCCGATGGCGTACTCGCAGTCGTGCACGTTGGAAGGGTGCAAACCGGCTTCGCCGCCGTCCTCCCGCGCCCACTCGGGCTTCGGCCCCGCCAGGCGCACGCCGAGGCGGTTGGAGTTGTAATGCACCTGCCAGTCGGTGGCGAAGAAGGCCTCTATCGATTCAGCGGTGAAAAAGTCCGGCGCGCCGTGCGGCCCGTACAGCACGCCGATGTGCCATTGATCGCCGTAGTGCGGGATCAGGCTGTCGTCCATCGCCTGCGGCGCGGCGATCGGCGCCGGGGTGGTGCTGGCCGCCAGCGCCGGTTGGGCGATCGCCAGCATGTCCGCCACGCGCAAGGTGCGCCCGGCGTGGCCGCCGAACTGCCCGAGCGCGAAGGTGGAGCGGCTGCCGAGATATACCGGCACGTCGAAGCCGTTACGCACCGCCAGATAGGTGCGGCAGCCGTGCGTAGCGCGCCCCAGCGTCAGCACCTGCCCGGCCCGCACCGTAATCGGCCGCCAATACGCAACCGCCTCGCCGTCCAGATCGGCCGGGCAGCTGGCGCCCGTCAGCGCGATGGTGGCGTCGCAGTGAAAGCGCAGCGTCGGCCCCTGCAGGGTAAACTCCAGCCCGGCCGCCGCCGGGTGGTTGCCGACGATGCGGTTGGCCAGCCGAAACGCGAAGTCGTCCATCGGGCCGGACGGCGGCACGCCGATGTCCCAATATCCGAGGCGGCCGGGATAATCCTGCACGCTGCTGTAGGTGCCGGGTTGCAGCACTTCGAGGCAGTGCGGCTGGAAACGCAAATCGTCCAGCAGGCGCGTCCAGACGTCGCCGCGCTGAAATTGCGGCGTGGCGATCACCTGCCGCAGATAGTCGAGGTTGGTGGCGATGCCGTGCAAACGGGTCGCCGCCAGCGCCACGCGCAGTTTTTCCAGCGCCTGCGCCCGGTCAGCGCCGTGCACGATCAGCTTGGCGATCATCGGGTCGTAAAACGCCGAAACTTCGCTGCCGGTCGCCACCCAGCCGTCGAGGCGCACGTCGTCAGGGAAATGCACCTCGGTCAGCACGCCGGGGCTGGGCTGGAAGTTTTTCAGCGGATCTTCGGCGTAGAGGCGCACCTCGATCGCCGCGCCCTGCGGCGCGCGTTGCAGCGCCGCCCAATCCAGCGCGTCGCCCGCCGCCACCTGCAGCATGCATGCGATCAAATCCAGGCCAGTGACCATTTCGGTAACCGGGTGCTCGACCTGTAAGCGGGTGTTCACTTCCAGGAAATAAAACTCGTCGCGCGCGGCGTCGTAAATGAACTCCACCGTGCCGGCGCTGCGGTAATTCACCGACTCGCCCAGCGCCACCGCCGCCCGATGCAGCGCCTGGCGGGTCGCCGCCGGCAGATGCGGCGCCGGGGTTTCCTCCACCACCTTTTGGTTGCGGCGCTGCAGCGAACAGTCGCGCTCGCCGAGCGCCGCCACCCGCCCCTGGCCATCGCCGAAAATCTGCACCTCGACGTGGCGCGCCCGATCGACGAAGCGTTCGATAAAGGCGCCGGCGTCGCGGAAGAACTGCTCCCCCAGCCGTTTGACGCTGTCGTACGCGTCGCGCAGCGCCGCCTCGTCGTCACAGCGCGTCAGGCCGATGCCGCCGCCGCCGGCGGTGCTTTTCAGCATCACCGGGTAGCCGATGCGCGCAGCGGCGGCGACCGCCTGCTCAACGCTCTCCAGCAAGCCGGTGCCCGGCGTCATCGGCACCCCGGCCAACGCCGCCAGCTCGCGCGCCCGGTGCTTGAGGCCGAACTCGCGCATCTGCGCCGCCGTCGGGCCGATAAAGGCGATGCCGGCCGCCTCGCAGGCTTCGGCAAACTCGGCGCTCTCGGACAAAAAGCCGTAGCCGGGGTAGATCGCCTGCGCGCCGGTGGCCGCTGCGACCGCGAGGATCTTGTCGATGCGCAGGTAACTGTCGGCGGCCTTGTCGCCGCCGAGCGCCACCGCCCTGTCGGCCTCGGTGACGTGCGGCGCATTGCGGTCGGCGTCGGAATAGACCGCCACGCTGGTGACGCCCAGGCGTTTCAGGGTGCGAATGGCGCGGCAGGCAATTTCGCCGCGGTTAGCGATCAGTACGGTAGTAAACATGTTCATGCCCCCTTAACGCTGGCGAGATAGTCGCGCCAGCCGCCAAACTCAGTGATATCCGTGGCGCCTTCCAGCGCCCAGGCTTCGCAGATAAATCCCTTCACCCGCCGGCCGTCCGCCAGCAGCAGCGTGCCGATGCCCAATGGCGCCGGGATTTCCGCCACAAACTCGCCGAAACGGGCCAGCGGGATGTCCCACAGCTCTACGCGGATCGCCGCCCCCTGCGCCGCGCGCGCCAGCCCCGGCTTCGGCGGATCGGTATCGGCCAGCGCGTAGAGGCGATAACAGGGGGCGGTGACGGTTTGCTCTACCCACACCGCGTCGCGCTGCGTCAGCTGGGCGTTGAGCGGCATGCCGCTAAGGTGAGCGCCTACTACCGCCAGACGCACGTGTCCCGAAGACGGGGCCGGCGCCGGCTGCGGCGGCAATGCCCGGCCGATAGCGCCGAGCGGCAAGGCGCTTTGCCGTTGCCAGCGCAGGCCAAACGCCGCCAGCGCCCGGTCATGCCAGGCGGGCGCAATCAGGGTGATGCCCGCCGGCAGACCGTCTTCGCGCAGCGGTCCCGGCAGCGCCAGCGCGCTCAGATCGGCCAGGTTGGTGAAATTGGTGTAAGTGCCGAACTGCGAATTGAACAGCACCGGTTCCTGCGCCATCTCCGCCAGGGTGCGGATAGTGGGCGCGGTCGGCACCACCAGCGCGTCGAACGGCGCCAGCCGCTGGGCGATCTGCCGCGCCAGCTCGGCGCGCAGGTATTCCGCCTTGTAGGCGTCGCAGGCGCTGTAGCCGAGGCCGTTACCAACGATGCCGCGCACCACCGGATCGATAGCCTGCGGGTTCGCTTCCAGCACCTGCTCAATGGCTACCGTGCGCTCCGCTACCCAGGGGCCGTAATACAGCTGTTCCGCCAGAGTGCGAAACGGCGCGAAATCGAGGGGTTCCAGCGTGGCGCCGCCCGCCTGCAGCTGCGCCAGCGCTCGGTGAAACGCCCGCTCGGCCTGCACGTCGCCGAAAAACTCCAGCTGGGCGGGAACGGCGAAACGCGGCGCGGCGGGGATATCCGCCGGCGCGGTATGCGGATCGGCGCGGGAATACGGATCTGCCGCGTCAAAGCCGCTCGCCAGCTCCGCCACCTGCGCGGCATCGGCCACCGTCAGCGCGAAGATCGAAACGGTGTCGTTCAACCGGCAGGCCGGCACCACGCCGCGATTGGACAACCGCCCTTTGGTCGGCTTCAGCCCGACGATGTTGTTGAACCCGGCGGGCACGCGCCCCGAACCGGCGGTATCGGTGCCCAGCGCGAACGGCACCAGGCCGCGCGCCACCACCGAAGCGGAGCCGGAACTGGAACCGCCGCTGACGTAGCGGCTGTCGAAGCTGTTGACCACCGCGCCATAAGGTGAGCGGGTGCCCACCAACCCGGTAGCGAACTGGTCGAGGTTGGTTTTACCGAGGGCGATCGCCCCGGCGGCGCGCAGGTGGGCGACCACGGTGGCGTCCGCCGCGGCCTGATAGGTGAACGCCGGGCAGGCGGCGCTGGTCGGCCAGCCGCCGACGTCGATATTGTCTTTGATGGCGAAGGGCACGCCGAACAGCGGCAGGCGGCTGAGATCGCCGGCGACAGCCTCGAGCCTCTGTGCCAACTGCCGATACTGCTGCTCGCGCTGCGCCGGCGTGGCGAGATACAGCCAGGCGTTATCGTCCGGGTTCAGGCCGGCGACCAGCGTTTCGATCGTCGCACTGACGCAGGCAAGGCGCTCGCCCGCCGGGCGGGTTTGATAATGGTGCTGCCATTCACTGAGGGTAAAACCGCACGCTTCAACAGGTTCGCTCATCGGCTGAATTCCATCTGGTACACAAGATGGGATCCAACAGAGCAACCGTCGTGCCAATTTTTAATCTCATGATTTCAATAAATTATAATTAAAACTTATGACAGCGGCGGCAAACGGGCTGCACCAGCGGTGCGCAGCGGGGGAACAAAAAGAGTGCAATGGCGGGATGACGCAGAGGAAAAAACGGGGCGGCGACACTCGCCGCCCCGGAAGGATGATATGGATAGGTCAGCCATCAGCCGCAAGTTCAGTACCTACCATGTGGTGAGCGCCACCCTTCTCCAGGTATTGGCCGCCGTGCAAACATAAAAGAATGCGGAGTCTGCCGACCATTGGCCTATTTTACCGGGCGCAACGGCCGAAGCGGGGACGGCAACTCTGACACCTACGGGATCTCCGTTCACATTCGCTGAATCATAAATATTCAACACTTTTATGTGGCCAGAGGAGAATTGGTTATTCGGCCCACCAATAGGGTAAGCGCCGTTACCGGCAGGATAAACGCCATTGTCAGCGACCGTTAACTGCTTAGTGTACAACCCGCTCCATTTGAATGAGGGCTGTCCTAAGGCGGTCGCGATATCCTTCTGCGGCGAAAAATCAGCAGGGGAGATGGATACGCCGCTGCTGGTCGTATTGTTATTCGCGCCAAGCGTAAACTTAGGTGCAAAACTAATGAAAGAAGCCCCGTCCTGAGCCAACCTGACGCCCGGTTCAAACCCCTGAAGGTTATTGCCTGGAGAAATACCGCCAAAGTAATGATAGTTGGTGCTTCCCCCTCTGGCTGCATAGAACAGGTTATCGGAGTCGCCCTTGATGCCATGGAAAATCGCCGGATAAGCGCCATTACTGGCCCTGTCCGCCAAGGACCACGGAAGCTGCCTTGGAGCCATATCGGCGATTGCCGCGTTGGCGAATCTTGTCGTATTGCTCATCATGTTATCAAACACAAATGCCGCCGCAATGCCGTTTACCGGTTCTGTCGCCACATTGTAAGTGGTAGTACTCACGTTATAGAAACCGCCTCGACATTCAAAAGTGCTTCCATCACTCTGAAGAATGGTTTCACCTTCGCAAGTAAACTGCCCCAGGATGTTATCGGTGTTGGTCCGGGTGAGTTTGATCGCCGTTGCGCCGACGCCGCCGAACAGGTGGATATAGCAGAAACCGTTGTACCAGGTTGCTCTGTTGGCGTTTCCTCTCAGCTCCAGCCCCACGCCGGCATCCATATTTGTGCCGCCATCGCCCGGATTGCCGGAAACTTTGATCTGACATTGAATTTCATGGAACCCCACGCCGTGGAAGGAGCTATCCCCGCCATTGCTTTCCATCAAGATGTTCGACAAGCCACGGTGGAACCGGCAAGAGTGAAAACTGACGAACTCGGTAAACGCACCGGCATAGCCGTTCAACAGATGTAGGTTCACAAAAAACTTCATAATAAGCAATCTTTCATGCCGCATGAAGCAGGAACCATTAATCCGATAGCCGGTGCCCGTATATAACGCGCCCTTGGCCGGCGTAATCGTCACGTCGCTGATATATCTGTTGGTATGGATCCCGGAACCGCCTTTCGACTCAAAACACGCATGATCATTAGACGTCGGCTTAAAGAAGAATTTTGTACTAATCCAATTTTCACCCTCTATCGCAATGCCTTTATCTCCGGTGTAGTTTTCCCCCCCTAAATTTAACGTATCCGTAATGTAATAGTTGCCGGCAGGCACATAGAGCTTCTTGCAGCCTTGGCTAATCGCATAAGCGATAGCCTGTTTAAACGCCTGCGTATCATCCGTACCAACGCCAGCGGTATCATTCCAATCACCCTTCGCGCCGAACATCTGCGGGGTAATGTGGGCCACGCCTTCATTCGGGAAGGTATACTGAATAAGTTGATTGCCCGTCACCCCAGCAATCGTAGAGAGAATAGGTTTAAAAGCGCAATCCCAGGCGTTCTTGCCAATGAGGGTCGTTTCGTCAAATTCCCCGCCTAACTCCAGCGCCCGAGCAGGCGCAGCCAGTTTAATCACATTCCCTTCAATAATGGCGTTTTTCCCATTCAAGAAACGGATATAACCAAACCCAGAGTCCGTCACCCGATTGCCGGAAAACACCGTACGGTCGCCATACAACTTGATCCATACCTGACTGGCGCCCCATCCGGAGTTGGTTATCTTATTGCCGGTCATCACGCAGCTATTAGCGAACAGGGCAACCTTGCAGTTATTGATAATATTGCCTGAAAGGGTCGCCTCCGTTGCGGCAATGCCATTGAAGGCCGACGTCGTGGAGGTACCACAGAAATTTAAAAAGTTATCTGCGATAACAGACTCCGTGACAGAAATATCATTGTTACCATGATAATCGATGCCATTCTCAACGGTATCTTCAACGTGATTCCCGATAATTCGGGAGTTATTCGTAGGAATTTTGGTGGGGTTATTTACTAAGGAATAGTCTATCTGAATGCCGAACCTTTCGATCGTCTTGATGTAGTTATTAGAGATATTAATGTCACTGATTCCACCCAGCGCGATGCCATAGCTGGTATTAACAATATGGTTATTGGCAACGGTCAGGTTAGTAAATGAATGAGGCGTGCCGGTCACCTCGTTATTGAGCGTCACCCCGCCCCCTCTTTGCGTGTGCCCCGCCCCTGCCGGTTTCGCAGGCTTGTGCCCATCGTGAATATGATTGTTCACGATTAAGATGTCATAAGCCTCTCTGTTCACACCCGTTTTAAGCAGGATCCCATCACCCTGGTGATTCGTCAGCTCGTTATTCTGGATCGTAATATGGCGGCCGCCACGAACCGCGATAGGTTCCTCTCCCAAATCTTTAAGTAAATTGTTCTCAAGGGTAACTGACGTACAGTCAGAAAGGCCCAAAGCATCAGTATGCATACTGATGACACAATTTCTCACGGTGAAGTTTTCACAACGGGTGAAAGCCATGCCGGTGCACGCGCGTGTGGCATACCACCAAATAGGATCTGTATCTTTCTGAGTCACCTTTCTCGTAATCCTCAGATCTTCCACGATGAAATTCGACTGTTCAACGGTATTAAAAATGTTGATTTGAGGCGTATCGTCATCCAGGTGAATTTCACCACCGCCATAAATATGGCAGTTGCTGGGGATCTGCAGAGGCTGCCAAGCCGAACCCAACGTCAACCGATAGACACTCGCTATTCTGACCTGGCGTTTTTTCATCGATTTACCGGCGTCAATCGCCACTTTAGCGAACATGGCGCTAACAGCATCTCGATCATCGGCCAGGCCATCGCCTACGGCGCCGAACTGTTCAGGGGTATATTCAGCGAATTCGCCACCGTCATTGACCTGAGCTGCGGCATTTTTTGTGTTGAACTGCGGATCTTCTTTTGACATTTGAGCCATTGAATTACTCCTCTGGATTTTACGTTTCAATCGACATTGAACGAACCCTGGAAAAGTAACCGGATAGGCGGCACGCCCTCCATCAATGGCGGATGGCTGAGGGCCAGTACAACAACGGCGGGCGGGAGAGCGGCAATAAAAAAGGCGCAACCTTGCGATTGCGCCTGATGTTCGGTGAACGCTGCGCGTTACTCGCCGCGAACGCGCTGCGCCAGCCCTTTGAGGAAGTAGCGCAGCATCTGATCGCCGCACGGGCGGTAGTTCTTGGTGCCCTCTTTGCGGAACAGCGCGCTCAGCTCCGGCTTGGAGATGCGGAAATCCACCGCGGTGAAAATCTGGTGCATGTCGGTGTCTTTCAGCTCGAACGCCACGCGCAGCTTTTTCAGCACCAGGTTGTTGGTGATTGGCAGCTCAACCGCCGGCGCCGGGAACTTGTCGTCCTTGCCGCGCTTGAAGAACACCAGGCCATTGAGGAAGTGCGCCATCACTTCGTCCGGGCACTTCTCGTAGCCCGGCTCGCCTTCTTTGATCACGTAAGCGTCCATCGCCGACACCGCCACCTCGAAATCGTCCAGTTTGATAATCTCGACCATTTTGGCGTTGTTAATGCTCAGCATATAGCGCACGCTGCGCAGCACGTCGTTGTTCATCATGGGATTGCATTGCCTTATTTGTCTAACGGGGACGTGCGCACATTGCGAAACGAAATGACTGCCACACACCTTGAATGTGCGGCAGTATAGGGATCGGCAAGGGGTTTCTCAATCGATTTGGCTTTTTTGCTGATACAGCGGGATGTCTTCGCCGATGATGTACTTGTTGCGCAGCAGCGACGAGACCTTGTCCATGATCATCACCACCACCACCAGGATCAGGGTGATGAACATCACCACGTCCCAGTTCCACAGCCGCATGTTCTCCGCGTACACCAGGCCGATGCCGCCGGCACCGACGAAGCCCAGCACCGCCGCAGAGCGGGTGTTGGATTCGATCTGGTACAGGCTGAGCGCCAGGAAGGTGGGGAACGACTGGGTGAAGATGCCGTAGCGGTGCTTCTGCAACCCGTTGGCGCCTACCGCCGTCAGGCCGCGGCTCGGGGACTTGTCCACCGCCTCGTGCCCTTCGGCGTACAGTTTGCCCAGCAGCCCGACATCCTGCATCACGATAGCCAACACCCCGGCCAGCGGCCCCATGCCGACGGCGCGCACGAAGATCAGCCCCCAGATCGCCATATCGATACCGCGCAGCACGTCCAGCATGCGGCGCACCAGCACGGAGATCGGCCGCAGCAGCGGCGTCGACATCACGTTGCGCGCGGCGAAGAACGACAGCGGCAGCGCGATCAGCGACGCGGTGATCGTCCCGGCGAATACGATGGCGATGGTGATGCCAATCTGCTGGAAGTAGTACATGAACGGCCAGTTGGCGAAGTCATGCCAGACGAACATGCGCAGGAAATAGCGCCCCAGCTGCTGGCAGCCGTTGATAAACTGCGGCCAGCTAATGCCGAAGACCAGGAAGAAGAACACGTAGTACAGCACGATCGCCAAGGCGATCAGGCCGACGGTGCGCAGGTAACGCCCCTGCTGCGCGAAGATCGCCGGATGCTGCTGTTTTAGCTGGCGCAGCGTTTCCGCCGACGCCGGAGTGCCCGCTGTCATTTTGCCCCCTCCACCACGCGCTTGCGCAGCTCGCCCGACACATAGTCGAGCACGGAAACCACCACGATGATCAGCAGCAGCGTCATGCTGACCTGATCGTAGCGGTCGAGTTTAATGTTGGTCATCAGCTCCTGGCCGATGCCGCCCGCCCCCACCAGCCCCAAAATGGTCGACTGGCGAAAGTTGATCTCCAGCCGCATGAAGCTGTAGGAGAGAAACACCGGCTTCACCTGCGGCCACAGGCCAAAGCGCATGCGCTGCAGCGGCGTGGCGCCGCAGGCCGCCAGCCCGCGCACCGGTTTGTTGGAGGCGGTTTCGATCGATTCGTAGAACAGCTTGGTCAGGCTGCCGATGGTGTGCAGCGCCAGCGCCAGGAAGCCGGGAATGGCGCCGATGCCGAACGCCATCACGAACATCACCGCCCACGCCAGCTCCGGCATGGTGCGCAGAAACGCCACCAGCGTGCGGATCGCCAGCCGCACCGAGGCCGGGGTATAGGTGTTGCCGGCCGCCAGAAACGCCAGCACGGTCGCCACCAGCACCGAAAAAATGGTCGCCGCCAGCGCCAGCTGCAGGGTCTCCCAGATCAGCGGCAACTGGATGTTCAGGCGATAGCCCCAATAGGCCAGCGAGCCTTCGGTGCGCCCGTCGGCGAACAGCAGGTGCCAGTGCAGCGTCGGAACGATTTCGGCCAGATAGTCGAAGAAGTGCGGAATAGACACCCAGACGGTGTGCAGGTTGAACTCGGCGAGGTTGCCGGCGCCCAGGTACAGCACCACCAGCCCGAGCGACCACAGCAGCGCTTCGCGCTTTTGCTTGCTGCGGATCCGTTGGTAATAGTGTGCGAAATCGGTATTCAAAACAGGTCTTCCATCGTTATGGAACAAGGGGTTCAGCATGCTGAACCCCTTCATTCGGGCGGCCGAGGCAGCCGGGAATCAACGGTCGCCTTTGGTCAGCTCGCGCTTCATATCGATGATGGTCTGGTATTCCGCCAGGGTGGTGTCGCCGATGTGCTGTTTGCCGCCCATCGCTTTGATAAAGCACGCGTGATCGTCTTTATCCAGCTTCTTGATGGCGGTGACCACTTTGGCCTTGAAGTCGGCCGGCAGCGAGTTGCTCACCAGGATCGGGCCGTTCGGGATCAGCGGCGACTGCCAGATGATGCGGATCTGCTTCATCAGGTCCGGGTGATCCATGCGGATCATGCGGGTGAACGCGCCGCTGGTGTAGCCGGTGTTGTAGTCGCCGATCATCGACGCCCAGGTCACCGCGCCTTCAAACTGGCCGTTCAGCACGCCGAGGATGTCCTGCTCGTGGCCGCCGGAGAAGGTGACGCTGGAGAAGGTGTTGTTGTATTTGTTGTCGACCGTGCCGCCGAACAGCTTTTTAAACGCCTGGTTCGGGATCAGGAAGCCGGAGGTGGAATCCGGATCGGCGAAGCCGATGGCTTTGCCCTTCAGGTCTTCCAGTTTCTGGTATGGGCTGCCGGCCTTCACCACCACCACCGAGTGGTAGCCGCGCGACTGGTCGACGTCATCGACCGCGATGCCGACGATGTCCACCGCTTTCGGATCCTTGATGTAGACCGAGGCGAACGACGACGGCGACATGCTCAGCACCAGGTCAATCTTGCCGCCCAGCAGGCCCTGGATCACGCCGGAATAGTCGGACGAGTTGCGCAGCTTGGTATCGACGTTCAGCTCTTTATCCAGGAACTGCTTCACGCACTGGTTATCGCCGATCTGCTGGGTGGCGTTCTGACCGCCGAGAATGCCCAGGTTCAGCTCTTTCGGCGCATCCGCTGCGGCAGCATTAAATACCATCATCGCGCCGGCCATCAGGGTGGTCAGACTCAATACTTTTTTCATTAGGTGTGCCTTGTGTGTAAAGGGTAAAGGTCAAAAGTGCTTCAATGGATCTGATTGGCTTCTTCGCCATACAGCTGGTGCAGGATCCGTTCGTTCAGTTGCGAAGGATGCCCGTCAAACACGATCTTCCCGTGGGCGATGCCGATCACCCGCGAGCAATACTCTTTCACCAGTTCGACCGAGTGCAGGTTCACCATCACCGCGATGCCGTCTTCGCTGATTTTCTGCAGCGCGTCCATGATGCGGCGGGTGTTTTTCGGATCGAGCGACGCCACCGGCTCATCGGCCAGCAGGATTTGCGGATTTTGCATCAGCGCGCGGCAGATGGCGACGCGCTGCATCTGGCCGCCGGAGAGGTGCTCGGCGCGCTGCAGCGCGTGCGGCAGCATGTTGAGCCACTGCAACAGCTCGATGGCGCGAGCGCGGTCGGCGTCATCGAACAGTTTGAAGAAGGATTTCAGGGTGGAGGTGTGGCTCAGGCGCCCCAGCAGCACGTTGGTCATCACGTCCAGCCGCGGCACCAGGCAGAAGTCCTGGAAGATCATGCCGCAGCGCGCGCGCCACTGGCGCATCTGGCGGCCGGCAAGCTGGGCGATATCCTGCGCCACGCCATCGTCTTCGAAGTGCAGCATCTCGCCGCAGCTGGAAGGAATAGTGCCGTTGAGGGTGTGCAGCAGCGTGGACTTGCCCGCGCCGGAACGGCCGATCACCGCCACGAACTCGCCGGCGTGCAGATCGAAATTGATGTCATCCAGCACGCGCTGCTGCGCTTTGTAGGCCTTGCCGAGCCCCTTTACCGATAACACTTTGCGGGATGCGGCGGCGTGCTGCCCTGGAAAGTCGTGCTGCGCCAATTTTAACAGTGCCTGAGCCATATGATTTCTCTGGTTTCAGTAGCTAATCATTATGGGCACCTATTAACGGATAAGTTTATGACAGTGGGATGATGGTTTTATGGCCGGGGCGTGACGCGTACCGCCCCGGCGTGCGCATCATTCCAGGCTAAAGAAGTCCAGCCCCAGCGCCGCCTTGACCTGCTGCAGCGTCTGCCGGCTGACCTGATGCGCGCGGCGGGTGCCATGCTGCAGGATGCGCGTCAGCTCGCCTTTATCGGCGATGAATTCGGCGCGGCGGGTGCGGATCGGCTCGAGCAGGCTCTGCAGGCAATCCTCCAGCAGCCGTTTGATTTTCACGTCCCCCAATCCGCCGCGCCGGTAGTGCGCCTTCAGCTCCGCCACCAGCGCGGCGTCGTCGCAGAAGGCGTCCAGATAGGTGAACACCATGTTGCCCTCCACCCGGCCGGGATCGCTGACGTTGAGATGACCGGGATCGGTGAACATGCTCATCACCGCCTTGTGCACCTCGTCGGCGCCGGCGCCAAGCGGGATGGCGTTGCCGCGCGATTTCGACATTTTGCCCTGCCCGTCCAGCCCCGGCAGACGCCCGACGTTGCTCAACAGCGGCTGGCACTCCGTCAGCACCGGTTGGCCGACGATGTGGTTGAAGCGCCGCACGATCTCGTTGGTTTGCTCCAGCATCGGCAACTGATCCTCGCCGACCGGCACGTGGGTGGCGCCAAAGGCGGTGATGTCCGCCGCCTGGCTGACCGGATAGATCAAAAAGCCGGCCGGCAGGCTGCGGGCGAAATCCTTCTCGGCGATTTCACTTTTCACCGTCGGGTTGCGTTCCAGCCGCGCCACGCTGACCAGATTGAGGTAGTACATCGTCAGCTCGGCCAACGCCGGCAGCGCCGACTGCAGGCAAATGGTGGTCTTGTGCGGATCGATGCCGACCGCCAGATAGTCAGCCACTACGTTGAGCACGTTGGCGCTGATTTTTTGCGGATTGTTGCCGTTGTCGGTCAGGCCCTGCAAATCCGCCACCATCACCGTTTGGTTATGCTGGTGCTGCAGTTCCACGCGCTGGCGCAGCGAGCCGACGAAGTGCCCTAAATGCAGTGGGCCGGTGGCGCGATCGCCGGTAAGAATGGTGTAGCTCATGACAGTGCTCCTGAAGGTCTGTAGACCGCCGGATCAACGCCACAAAAAATAATGCCGCCAAACCGGCGGCATTAAAAAGAGATGTGAATACTCGTGCCGCCTCAGAAGAGGCGCCACCATGACTGATTGTGGGTGGAGTGCATCGATATATTCATGGCATCAAGGTATACCCGCTGCGGCAGCGCGTCAATAACCCACCGCCGGTGCGTAAGACGACGTTACACTCCGGCATTTGCGTTCCTGGCCCGGCGCGCTAGGGTAAAACCTTCAACCTGAAAAAGGAGCGCATGATGAAGATCGGATTTGCCGGACTGGGTGGGATGGGCAGCGCCATGGCGGCCAACCTGTTGCAGGCGGGATTCGCCTTAACGGTATGGAACCGTTCGCCGCAGGCGGCGCAGCCGCTGGTGAGCGCCGGCGCGCGGCAGGCCGAACGGCCGGAACAGTTGGCCGATGCCGACGTGCTGATCACTATGCTGGCCGACGATGCCGCCACGCAACAGGTGGTGGTGAACAGCGGATTGCTGCAACAGATGAAACCGGGCGCGCTGCATATCAATATGGCGACCATCTCGGTCGAACTCGCCAAACGCCTGACGACGCTGCATGAGGAACACGGCATCGGCTATCTCGCCGCGCCGGTGCTGGGCCGGGTCGACGTGGCCGCCGCCGGCAAGCTGAATATTCTGGCGGCCGGCGATAGCGAGCGGCTGAAGCAAGCGCAGCCGCTGTTCGATGCCCTTGGCCAGAAAACCTGGCACTTCGGCGCCGATCCGGCGCAGGCCAACGTGGTCAAGATCGCCACCAACTTTACGCTGGCCAGCGCCATTGAAGCGATGGCGGAAGGCAGCGCGCTGGTGCGCAACTACGGCGTATCCGGCGCCGACTACCTGCAGATGCTGAGCAGCACCGTCTTCGCCGCCCCGGCCTATCAGGGCTATGGCGCGCTGATCGCCGCCGAGAAATATTCACCCGCCGGATTCCGGCTGGCGCTGGGGCTGAAGGACGTCGGGCTGGCGCTGGCCGCCGGCGCCGACAGCCATACGCCGATGCCGTTCGCCGGGGTGCTGAAAGACAACTTCCTCGACGCGATGGCGCAGGGGGATGCGGATCTGGACTGGGCGGCGCTGGCCAAGGTGGCGGCGCGGCGGGCGGGCCTGAAATAACGAACGGGGGCGTTGGCCCCCGTTTTCCGTTCTCAGAACACGATGTCCGCCGCGGGCACCGCGCGGATCGGCACGCCGAAGCTGTCGATGTTCGACAGCGTCTCGTTATGGTGGGTGCGGATCAGCAGGCCATCGGCATAGGATTTGTCGTGGCAGGTATGCGCATCCGCCGCCAGCGTCACCGGATAGCCGCGCGCCGCCGCGCTGCGCACCGTGGTATCGATGCAAAACGGCGTGGAGTAGCCGCACACCACCAGCTGCGATACGCCGTTGGCGATCAGTAACGCGCCGAGCGAGGTGCGCAGGAAGGAGTCCGGCGTGGTTTTCTCCACCCGATGGTCGCCCGGCGCCACCGTCAGCGCCGCGAGCACTTGCCAGGCGGCGCTGCCGTGCGGCAACTCATCGTCCGGCGTATGGTGCTGAATGACGACAACCGGCGCACCGGCCCGGCGGGCGCGCTCGCTCAGCTGATTGATGCGCGCAACGGTGCCCGCGGCATCCGCCGGCGGCGGCGTAAACAACCCTTCCTGCACATCGATAATCAACAGCGCGGTGGTCATGGCGGCTCCTGAAGAAAAGATAAGCGCGTCAGCACACCGGCTGGCGCGGGCGGAAAATATGGTCGACGCCCTGCTCGCGCAGCCTGTGCACCAGATCGTGCCCGCCATTCGGCGTGGCGTGCGCCAGCTGGCGCTCGGCGGTAAACACCGGGCTGGCCCAGAACAGGTTAACCGGATCGCCATACTGCTGCGGCAGAGCCAGGTGCGCGTGATGCGGGTAGAAGGACGACGATAAAATATAGCCCTCATAGCCCAGCGGCGCCACGTCGGACTCCAGCGTATGCCCTTCGCCGATCCAGGTCAGCCGCGCCCACGGCGCATGAGCGAAACCGGCCAGCGCGCTGGCCATCTGCACCGCGTTGTCTTCGGTCATGTATTGACTGTCGATGGCGATCGCCATCTCCATGCGGCGATAGCGCGAAGCCTCGTCGTTGAACAGGATCTCCACCCACGGCATCGGCCGGATGCTGACCCCCATGGTGAGGAAGTAATAGATGCCGTCGCGTTCGTGCTGGGTGATAGCCATCGGCGGCCACTTGCCCTGATCGATGGCGTAGTATTTTACCGAAGGGCCGAAATGCGGCTCATAGCGCGCCTGAAAATCGCGCTGCATCTTCGGCCACGGATTGCCCTCTTCACGCTGCCAGCTGCGCCAAAACTGGCGGGTGCTTTCCGCCAGCGCATATTGGGTGTTGGTCGAGGCCGAACCGAGCGGATAGGCCAGTGGGCTCTCCTTGATGCAGCTGGCCGAATAGCACACCGAATGATCGATATACAGGCTCCAGCCGGGGATCACCGCCAACAGTTGGCCGTAATACCACAGGGCCGCGCCGTCGTCGCTTTCACTCCACACCACCATCAGCCCTTCCGGGTTCAGCGGCGCTTCCCCTTCCAGGTTGCGGCAAAACTCCGCCGCCAGCATCGGCGGCTGCCCTTGTTCCAGCGCGGCGCGATCCTCCTGCAGCGGCGCGGCGGCCAGATTGCGCAGCCAACAGGCGCGCACCTGATAGCGATCGCTGTAGGCTTCGGCGGGATAGATGTAAAAATAGGCTGCCCGGTGATCTTGCTGAACCACCGCGACCAGCGTCTGGTTCTCATTGCTGACTTCAGCAAGTACGTATGACTCGTTCATATCACCTCAATAGGGTCAGGGCGCTGCAGAATCGGCTGCGCGCCAAAAATGGAATGTGGCTTTGCCCCAAGTGTAAAACGCATTACTGGCCGGATCACCCGTAAAAGTCTCAAAAACGGCCGTAAACGAAGATAAACAAAGGCTAATTATAGCGGCTGCGGCTCATGACGGCTGAGTGATGCGCCGCACCGCACGCTGATAGGAACCGTTGCGCATCGACGCGCCCAGCACCTTGCCCAAACCGGCGGCGCCCGTTCGCACCAGCCGCCGCCGCAGCGCGCCCGGATGAAAACCGAACTGCCGCTGCGCCCAATCGGGTAACAGATCGATGCCCGCCTGCATCACCAGCCCACCGAGGGGGCGCGCCAATGCGCTCGGCGCCGGCGCCTTCAGCAGAATGCGCGCCACCTCTTGCGTGCGTTCATCGCACACCAGCTGCGGCCGCATCGCCTGCAGGTATTCTTCGACCTCCGCGCAGGACTGAGGAATTGCCGTCGCCCCCAGCGCGGCGGCCACGCGCGCCGCTTCACGATAGTATTGATCCTGCAAATCGCGGGAAAGGTGCGGGTTGCGGTAGCGCAGGTGGCTGGCCAGAAAACGGCTGCTCTCCGCCACGTGCACCCAGGTCAGCAGCGCCGGATCGCTGGCGGCATAAGGCGTGCCGTCGCTGCCGACGCCGGTCACCCGCAGATGGATGGCTTTGACTTTGGCGATCAGCCGCTGCGCCTCGGCGGTCGGGCCGAAGGTGGTGACCGAAACGAACTGGCTGGTGCGGCGCAGGCGGCCGATCATATCTTCGCGAAAATTGGAGTGATCCCACACTCCGGCCAGCGCCAGCGGGTGCAGCATTTGCAGCAGCAAGGCGCTGACGCCGCCGCACAGCATCGGGGTGAAGTCGCGATGTACCTGCCAGATGACAGACTGCGGGCCGAACAAGCCCGGATCGCCCGGCGGGTTCTCAAAATCGACGCCGCCGAGCGCCAGCCCGGTCAGGCTGAGCACCTGTTTTTCTATCGCTGCGCGTACCGCTTCCATCCTGCCGCCCTCTTGCTGGTTCAGCGGCCAGTGTATCACGCGACGGGCGCCTCATTGCGCCCTGCGGCGGTTGAAAGCATTAACTTGCTGAATTACAGTTGTTATACCGCTTGCGAGAAGGCGGGCCTATTCGATCCACTGCAGAGGCGCTTTGCAGGGCGTTAACCCACGTTAATTCGGCACTAACCCCACAAAACCTCTATCTAGTTTCTTTTCCTTCAACTTAGATAGCAGAGAGTTCGATGATTACCATCAGAGCACGCGCGGCGGAAGACAACGCGCAATTGGCAGATATCTGGCTGCGTTCGGTGCGCGCCACCCACCATTTTTTAACCGAAGACAACATCGCGCAGCTGTTCCCGCTGGTGCTGAACGACTACCTGCCGGCGGTCAACGTTTGGGTGGCCGAAGACCGACCGGGGCATCCCTGCGGCTTTATCGGCCTGAACGGCAACAAGGTGGAGATGCTGTTTATCGACGCCGAACAGCGCGGCCAAGGCGTGGGCAAAGCGCTGTTGACCCACGCGGAAACGCTGCACGATGAGCTGCAGCTGGACGTGAACGAGCAAAATCCGCAGGCCAGCGGCTTCTACCGCCACTACGGGTTTGTCATCACCGGCCGCTCGCCGCTCGACGGCCAGGGCAACCCGTTCCCGCTGCTGCACATGAAGCTGGACAAACGTTAACCCTCCGCCGGCCGCCCTGCGGCTGGTCAGTCTATTGACAAAGAGGGGAAAAAGCGTGGTTTTTCCCCTCTTTGTGGTGATCAGCCGAAAATCAATAAATTGATTTTCCTTGTTTTTTATTCGGTGCTCTCTGCCAACCCGGCAAGGGTATAAGGTTTGTCATCAATCTCGCCGGCCACCCTGCGGCCGGTTTTCTTCCCCCCGCCTCCCCGGCCGCCTTATATATCAAATCAGAATAAGTAATAGATTTTACATTCTTCCTGTCACTATCAACCCTCGGTAGGATTGCCCGGTATTCACCCGCAACAGAGGTTCCGTCAGCCGAAAAGCCGAACGATCTCTGTCCGGCGCACCGCGCTCTGGACGGAATGCTGTGATGTATCGATAAGGATCCGCTTCGCTATGATCGTTCTTTCGAACGTTTGCAAAACTTTTGACAGCACACAGGGCCGCGTCGTAGCGGTAGACAACGTCAGCCTGGCGGTAGAGGCCGGGCAAATTTACGGCATCATCGGCTACAGCGGCGCCGGCAAAAGCACCCTCATCCGCCTGCTCAACGGCCTGGAAACGCCCACCAGCGGCCGCATCGACGTCGGTGGTTTCGATATCGCCCGCGCCAAAGGCAGCCATCTGCGCCAGGCACGGCTGAAAATCAGCATGGTGTTTCAGCACTTCAATCTGCTGTGGTCGCGCACCGTCAGCCAGAACATCGCGTTTTCCATGCAGATCGCCGGCGTGCCCAAGGCGCGGATTGCGCCGCGCGTGGCGGAACTGATCGCGCTGGTCGGTCTGCAGGGGCGCGAAAACGCCTACCCGTCGCAGCTCAGCGGCGGCCAAAAGCAGCGCGTCGGCATCGCCCGCGCGCTGGCCAATAACCCGAGCGTGCTGCTGTGCGACGAGGCCACCTCGGCGCTCGATCCGCAGACCACCGACGCCATTCTCGACCTGCTGTTGGACATCAACCGTCAGCTGAAATTGACCATCGTGCTGATCACTCACGAGATGCACGTGGTGCGCAAAATCTGCCACCGCGTGGCGGTGATGGAAAACGGCCGCATCGTCGAAGAAGGCCCGGTGCTCGATGTGTTCACCCGGCCGCAGCAGCCGATCACCCGGCAGTTCGTCAAACAGGTGTCGCAGTATGCGGACACCGAAGAGAGCTTCAACCCGCAGCTCACCGCCCACCTGCCGGGGGCGATTTTCAAGTTGACCTTCGTCGGCGTGCAAACCCATCAGGCGGTGATCTCTGAAGTGATCCGGCGCTACGCCCTGACCATCAACATTCTGCACGGCAAGATCAGCCACACCCTCAACGGTTCGTTCGGCGAACTGTACATCCACGCCGAAGGCAACGAACAACAAGTCGCCGACATGCTCAAGTTGCTGAACGAAAGAAACATCGCCGTCGAGGTTATCCAACATGATTGAATCCCTGTTCCCCCACCTGCGTCTGGACCAACTGTGGGACGCCACCTGGGAAACGCTGTACATGACCGGCATCGCCGGTTTGGCCACGCTGGTGCTGGGCATCGTGCTCGGCGTGCTGCTGTTTTTAACCTCGAAGGGCCAGCTGTTGCAGAACCGGGCGGTCTACTCGCTGATCTCCGTGTTGGTCAACGTCTTCCGCTCCATTCCGTTCATCATTCTGATCGTGCTGCTGATCCCGTTCACCAAGTCGCTTATCGGCACCATTCTCGGCGCAGATGCGGCCCTGCCGGCGCTGATCGTCGGCGCGGCGCCGTTCTATGCCCGGCTGGTGGAGATCGCGCTGCGCGAGGTCGACAAAGGAGTGATCGAAGCGGCGCGCTCGATGGGCGCCAAAAACCGCACCCTGATTTTCCGCGTATTGCTGCCGGAAAGCTCGCCGGCGCTGGTTTCCGGCATCACCGTCACCCTGATCGCGCTGGTGAGCTACACCGCGATGGCCGGGGTGATCGGCGCCGGCGGACTGGGCAACCTGGCCTATCTGGAAGGCTTCCAACGCAACCACAGTGACGTGACGCTGGTGGCGACGCTGACGATCCTGCTGATCGTTTTCGTCATTCAGTTCATTGGCGACACCCTGACAAGAACGCTCGATAAACGTTAATTAACCAAGGAAAACGATGATGAAAAAGCACCTACTGATGTTGGCTTTCGCCTCCGTCGCCACTCTGGCTTCTTTTGGCGCCGCCGCGGCGACCAAGCTGGTGGTCGGCGCCTCCAACGTGCCGCACGCCGAGATCCTCGAACAGGCTAAACCGATACTGGCGAAGGAAGGCATCGATCTGCAAATCAAGCGCTTCCAGGACTACATCCTGCCGAACACTGCGCTGGCCAGCCATGACATTGACGCCAACTATTTCCAGCACGTGCCTTACCTGAACTCGGTGCTGAAAGACCACGCCGACGACAAGAGCTACGACTTCGTCAGCGCCGGCGCGATCCATATTGAGCCTATCGGTATCTACTCGAAGAAGTACAAGAGCCTGAAAGATCTGCCGGAAAACGGCAAAATCATCATGCGCGACGCGGTGGCGGAAGAAGGCCGCATCCTGTCTATTTTTGAACGGGAAGGCGTGATCAAGCTGAAGCCGGGGGTGAGCAAAGTGGACGCGCGCATCACCGACGTGGTGGAAAACCCGAAACACCTGAAGTTCCAGGCCAACGTTGAGGGCGCGCTGCTGCCACAGATGTATAACAACAACGAAGGCGACGCGGTGGTGATCAACGCCAACTACGCCATCGACGCCGGGCTGAATCCGACCAAGGATCCGATCGCGGTCGAAAGCGGCGAAAACAACCCGTACGCCAACATTATCACCGTGCACAAAGCCGACGTGAACAAGCCGGAGATCGTGGCGCTGGTCAAAGTGCTGCACTCAAAACCGATTCAGGACTTTATTCGCGAGAAGTACCAGGGCGCGGTGATCCCGGTCAATCAGTAATGGGTTAAACGGCCCGGTAAAAGCCGGGCCGGTTGTCACACCTTATTGCCAATCTGGCTGAGCCGCGGCCACACCAGCATCAACGCCTCCAGCAACCGCAGCAGATCGCTGCGGCTTGCCCCTTCGCGCGCCTGCACCGACATGCCTTCAATGGTGCAAATGACGTATTTCGCCAGCAGCGCGGTGTCGGTCTTCGCCAGCAGTTCACCCTGCTGCACCTTGCGATCGAAACAGGCTTTCAGCGCCGCTTCCTGGGCATGATGTTTTTTGCGCAGCATCTGGGCGACGTCGTCGGACGCGGACGACAGCGCGGCGGAGGCGCACACCATAAAACAACCTGACGGCGTATCGGGATCGGTAAACACTTCGACGGAAGAACGCACGTAGGCCTCGACGATCTCGGCCACCGGCAACGCCTGTTCCAACAGTTGGTTGGTGCAGGTGGTGTATTTTTGCAGATAGCGTTCCACCGCCGCGCGGAACATCCCTTCCTTGTTGCCGAATTCCGCATACAGCGTCGGCGCTTTGGCGCCGGTCACTTCCACCAGATCGGCCAGCGAGGTGGCTTCATAGCCGTGCCGCCAGAACAGATCGAGCGCGCTTTCCAGCGCCCGGTCGCGATCAAATTGTTTCGGCCTGCCACGGCTCTTTTTGCCGCAGACCTCTTCATTGATGCTCATCATTCTCTCCTGTCCCGCTCCACAGCAGGGTTAGCACAAATAACTTAACGATCATTATAAAAAAATATTGCGCCCTCGTCGAGAACCGATTAGCATTTAGTTATCGATCGTTAAGATAATTTAGCGAAGCGGATTAAACCCCTCTATTCACCGTTATCGGAAAGGAATTAACATTATGAAAAACTTAAAATTAACCTTAGCAGTCCTCACTCTGGCCAGCATTTCCTTCGGCAGCTTCGCCGCTGATTTGGTCCAGAACCAACCGGCTGGCCAGCAGAAAGTGGGCGTCATTACCGTCAGCGGCGCATCCGATCTTACCTCGCTGGAAAGCAGCCTGGCCGCCAAAGCCGATCAGGCCGGTGCAAAATCCTTCCGTATCATCGGCGCCGGCGGTAACAACCAGCTGCACGGCACCGCAGAAATATATCAATAACAATGAATTAAACCAGCGGATCGCGATAAGTTTTGCTCCCGACGCCAGGGCGTCAAAAAAAATTAATTAACGAGTATTAAAAAAATACTTGCAATCCGTCAAACCGGCATCTAACATTAAATTATCGATCGTTAATTAATTTAACGACCTTACAAAACAAACATCGTAAAGAACAAAGATAGGAAATAAGACCATGAAAAACCTGAAAATGACCATCGCCGCCATCGCACTGGCTTCCGTCTCCTTCGGCAGCTTCGCCGCCGAACTGGTTAACGCACAACCCGCCGACCTGCAAAAAGCCGGCGTCGTCACCGTCAGCGGCGCGTCCGACCTGAGCAGCCTGGAAAACAAACTGGCGGCCAAAGCCGATGCGGCGGGCGCAAAATCCTTCCAGATCATCGCCACCACCGGTGACAATAAACTGCACGGCACCGCGATCATCTACAATTAATGGCCGGATCGGCAATCGTGCAAAAGGGCGGCTCAGGCCGCCTTTTGCTTGCTTTAACGCCAACGTTCTGTTGTAAGCTGTAGCGACCTTTTTCCGCTGAGCCGAGCAACGCCATGACTCCCCTGCTGTTCCACAAATATCACGGTCTGGGCAACGACTACCTGGTATGCCACCGTTCGGTCGCCGATCGGCTGAGCCATGAACAGATCCGCCTGCTGTGCCACCCGCATTACGGCATCGGTTCCGACGGCCTGCTGATCGACAGCGGCGACGCCGTCAATCCCACCCTGCGCATCATCAACCCGGACGGTTCCGAAGCGGAGAAGAGCGGCAACGGCCTGCGTATCTACGCGCGCTATCTGTTTGACAGCGGCCGCGTGGGCCATCAACCGTTTTTGGTGCACACCGCCGGCGGCGACGTGCGCTGCCAGGTGGCGCAAGACGCGCATCAAATAACGGTGGAAATGGGGCGCGCCAATTTCAGCCCGGCGGCGCTGCCGGCGTTGATCGATCTGCCGGAGGCGCTGAACTATCCGCTGCCCCTGAGGGAGGAGACGTTAAGCGTTTCGCTGGTGTCGATGGGCAACCCGCACTGCGTGGTGCCGGTGGAAAAACTGGATCTGGCGCAGGTGCATCGGCTCGGACCGCAGATTGAACGCCATCCGCTGTTCCCGAAACGCACCAATGTACAACTGGTGGAAGTGGTCGATCGCCAGACGCTGCGCATCGGCATCTGGGAGCGCGGCGCCGGTTTTACCCTCGCCTCCGGCAGCAGCAGCTGCGCCGCCGCCAGCGTGATGCGCAAGTTGGGACGAGTCGGCGATCGGGTTAGCGTGCGGATGCCGGGCGGCGAGCTGCAGATCGCCTTCAGCGGCGATTTTCAGGTCAGCATGCGCGGACCGGTGCATAAAATCGCCACTCTGACGCTGGACGAAGATTGTTTTGCCGGCGGCGCAGGGCTGTTTACGGGATCCACCCCAGCAGTCTGAACCACAGATAATCCAACGGCACCAGCAGCGCAAAGCTGAGCGCGGCCAACAGCAGGCACAGCTTCAGCCCCTCGCGCGCCGGCACTTTGCCCATCCCCATCGCCACCACGATCGGCGAAGCCTGATACGGCAGCAGCGGCGTGGCGTAACCGATTACCTGGGTCATCAGCACCGTCAGCAGCGGCAAGCCGCTGCCTGCGGACAACGCCTGCGCCAGCGGAGTAAACAGCGCCGGCACGCCGTTGGCGGTCACCACGAAATTCAGCAACGAGGTGATCCCCACCAGCGAACCGAACGCAGCGAACGGTTTGCCATGCAGATCCGGCATCATCGCCAGCAGCGCACCGCCCAACCGATCGCCGAGCCCCGAGTGGCTGACCAATGCGGTCAGCCCCAGGATCCCCGCCACGTAGATACAGGTGCGCACGTTAACCCCGGCGGCGAACTGCTCGCCGTTGAGAAACCCGATACGCGGCAACAGGCAGAAACACGCTGCCGCCAACCCCACCCAGGCGGGAGCGATGCCGTGCCAGCTGTCGGTCATCCACAACAGCACCGTGGCGCCCAACAGCGCGATCAGCCGCCATTCGGCGGCGCTGAGCGGGGTTTGCGCCGCCTCGGCCGCCACCGGCTGAGGTCGCGCACGGAACAGGCCGCAGATGCACAGCGTCAGCAGCGCGCCTTTGGCGATCCCGAGCACCGGGGCGTGCAACAGCAGGTAAGAAAGATAAGCGAAGTGGCTGCCATAGGCGCTTTCCGCCGCGCCGCTCATCACCAGATTGGGCACGTTGGCCGGCAGGATGCTGGCGGAGAGCTGGAAGGTGCCGAACCCCACCGCCAGCGCCAAACCGATGCGGCCGCGCGAGCCTTCCGCCAGACCGGCGCGATTGGCCAACGCCATAACGATCGGCATCAGCAGCGTAATCCGCCCCATATTGGATGGCATGACAAACGCCAGCGCGTAGCTTATCGCCACCACGCCGCCCACCAGCCGGGGCCAGGAACCGGCCAGATGCGGCAAGAGTCGGTTGGCCAGGCGATCCGCCAAACCGGTGCTGCGGATGGCGGAGCCCAGCACAAAACCGCTGAGCACCAGCCAGAATGCGGAAGACGCGAAACCGGAAAAGGTCACCGCGGCGGGCGCCAGCTGCAAGACCATCACCGCCGCAAAGAACAGCAGCGCGACCACATACTCCGGCAAGCGGGCGCTGGCCCATAGCGCGATGACCACCAGCGTGACCAGCGCGGGCAGCGCCATCGGATCCCCCAACATAGTTTCCTCCCTGATAAAACGTTGTGATTGTTATCAAACGGTTAACAGGGTGACACAAGGCGCGGGCGCTAACCTTGAAACCGCTCACATATCGTCGCTCTGGAGATTTTTCAGCATGCATACGTTGCAGCCGTGGTGGCCGGTATTGCCGCGCCGTTCCGTCAACAGCGTGAACCCCAGCGCATAGTACAACCCGATCGCCTCTTTCAACTGTTCGGTGGTTTCCAGGTAGCAGTAGCGATACCCCGCCGCCCGCGCCGCCTTCAGCGCCTGCACCACCATATGGCGCGCCATGCCCAGCCCGCGCGCGCCGGGTTTGAAAAACAGTTTTTGCAGCTCGCAATAGCCGGGCTCTTCGCCGGCCAGCGGCGCCATGCCGACGCCCCCCACCACCTGTCCGTCCCGCTCCAGCACCCAGTAGTGGCCGCCGTTGTCGCGATACAGACCGGTCAGCCGATCGAGATCCGGATCGTGCAGACTGACCCCTTCCATTTTGTCCATGCCGTACTCGCGAAACACGTCGCGAATGATCGCCGCCATCGCCGCATCGTCGCGCTCGGCGATCGGCCGCACCCGCAGATTGGCGTCGCGCTGTTTGCGCGCGCTGCGCAGCGCCGCGGTCATCTTTTTCATCGCCGCAGTGGTGCTCGCCAGCTCATCGTCGTCCAACTGCGCCAGCGCCGCCTGCATAAAACCGTCGGCGTCGCTCTCGATGCCGGCCAGCGTCTTGCCGCCCTGTTTACTCAGCCGATGCAGGTTGTGCCGCTTGTCATCAGGATGATCCACCGTTTCTATCACGCCGGCGGCCACCAGGCTGCGCAGCGCCCGGCTGGCGCTGGCCTTGTCGATGCAAAGCCGGGCCGCCAGTTCGGTGACGCCCAGCGGCTGCTCGCTGACTTCGATCATCAGATGGATCTGCAGCGGCGAAAAGCGCGAGCCGTTGCTCTGCTTGTTCAACATGCCGAACTCTCTGACCAAATTGCGCGCCAATGCTCTGAAATCCCTGATGTTCACGGCGTTATGCTCCCCTGTTCTCCCACCTTCAGGCTACGTTGGATGGGTTATTGGTTGATAGTGTTATCTAATTTTGAACATAACGATAACGCATAAACAATTGCGAATGAATAACCAATCCGGCACCTGAATATGTCAAAATATTTCATATGACAGCATTTAAATCCAATTTAAAACAAATTAATAAAATTAAAAATCATACTAAGATTTAAAGTTGAAATAAAAACCCAATAAAAGTGAGCATAAAAACGGCAAAAGTGGGTAAAACAAAAAATAAAATAAATATCCATTTGAAATTTAAAAGATAAAATTTAAAACGTAAAAACTTGATAGCAACAATTCAAGCGCTACCTCGTCAACGTCGGTTACATATTTACGCCTGCCTTCGCGCGCTTCCCTGCACCATTGTCCCTTTTGCCAAAAGTAGCCCATGCTTTAACTGCTTCTCTCCTTCTGGCTAACCGGGACGCTGGCTCATGACGAAAAAAACCACCCTGCTGCAATTCTTCCACTGGTACTACCCCGACGGCGGCAAACTGTGGCAGGAGGCCGCCGAGCGCGCCCCGCACCTGGCCAAACTGGGCATCACCGATCTGTGGCTGCCGCCCGCCTGCAAGGGCGCTTCCGGCGGCTACTCCGTCGGCTACGATACTTACGATCTGTTCGATCTGGGCGAGTTTGACCAGAAAGGCAGCGTGGCGACCAAATACGGCGACAAGGCGGCGCTGGAACATGCCGCCAATACGCTGCGCGAACACGGCGTGGGCGTGCTTTACGATGTGGTGTTCAACCACAAGCTCGGCGCGGACGAGAAAGAACGGGTGCACGTGTTCAAGGTGGACGCCAACAACCGCAACGACATTGACGATCAGGGCTTCGACGCGCTGGCCTACACCCGCTTCACCTTCCCCGGCCGCCAGGGCGTGCATTCCGAATTTATCTGGGATTACAAATGCTTCAGCGGCGTCGACTATGTTGAGCAGCCGGACGACAAAGGGGTGTTCAAAATCGCCAACGATTATGGCGACGACGGCTGGAACGATCAGGTCGACGACGAGAAAGGCAACTACGACTATCTGATGGGCGCCGACGTGGAGTTCCGCAATACCGCCGTGACGGAGGAGCTCAAATACTGGGCGCGCTGGCTGTTGGAAACCTTGCCGTGCGACGGCTTCCGCCTGGACGCCGCCAAACACATTCCCGCCTGGTTCTTCAAAGAGTGGGCGGATCACGTGCGCGGCAGCGCGCAACGCGACCTGTTTATCGTTGCCGAATACTGGTCGCACGATCTCGGCGCGCTGCAACAATACATCGAGTTGGTGGACGGCAAGGTGATGCTGTTCGACGTGGCGCTGCACCTGAAGTTTCATCAGGCGTCGAAACAGGGCGACGGCTTCGACATGGCGCAGATCTTCACCAATACCCTGACCGCCGCCGATCCGGCCCACGCGGTGACGCTGGTCGCCAACCACGATACCCAGCCGCTGCAATCGCTGGAAGCGCCGGTGGAACCCTGGTTCAAACCGCTGGCCTACGCGCTGATCCTGCTGCGCGAACAGGGCGTGCCCTGCGTGTTTTACCCCGACCTGTATGGCGCCAGCTACCGCGACAAGGGGCGCGACGGCGGTGAATACCAGATCGACATGCCGGCGATCCCGGAGCTGGAGAAGCTGATCGCCGCGCGCCAGCGCTTCGCCAACGGCCCGCAAACCGACTACTTCGACGACAGCCACTGCGTGGCCTTCAGCCGCGCCGGCACTGCCGAGGCCCCCGGCTGCGTAGTGGTGCTGACCAACGGCGGCGAGAGCGGCAAGACGGTCACGCTCGGCGCCGATCTCGCGCACACCGTCTGGCGCGATTTCCTCGGCAACCGCCCGGAGGAAATCACCGCCGACGACCAGGGCAGCGCCCATTTCCCGGTTAACGCCGGCAGCGTCAGCGTCTGGGTGCCGGCCGCCAGCCTCTGATCGCCCGCCGCCGCGTAATGATGACGCGGCGGCAAAACTAATGTTTGCCTTTCGGGTCTAACTTACGCTATCAACTGCGCAAGCCATTCACACCGGAGCCTAAATAGGGTACAAGGCTGCATGAAAATTCCAAAACGACTCCAGCCGCTGGTGGATGACGGGTTAATCGACGACGTCATCCGCCGGTTGAAAAGCGGCAAAGAAGCCGACGTGTTTATCGTGCGCTGCGGCGATGAGATCCGCTGCGCCAAAGTGTACAAAGAGGCCGAGAAGCGCAACTTCAAGCAGGCCGTCCACTATCAGGAAGGGCGCAAGGTGCGCAACAGCCGCGACGCGCGCGCCATGAGCAAAGGCTCCAAATTCGGCCGCCAGCAGCAGGAAGAAGCCTGGCAAAACACCGAAGTGGACGCGCTGTATCTGCTGGCCAAGGCCGGGGTGCGGGTGCCGCAGCCGGATATCTGCCTGGACGGCGTGCTGCTGATGGAGCTGATCACCGACGAAGAAGGCCTGGTGGCGCCGCGCCTGAGCGATGTCATCCTGACGCCGGAACAGGCGCGCGCCGATCACGCCCTGATGATGAACTACGCGGTGCGCATGCTGTGCGCCGGGCTGGTGCACGGCGACCTGTCGGAATTCAACGTGCTGATGGATAAAGACGGACCGGTGATCATCGATCTGCCGCAGGTGGTGGACGCCGCCGCCAACAACCACGCCAAAAGCATGTTCGAGCGCGATATCGGCAATCTGGCCGAATATTACGGCCAGTTCGCGCCGGAACTGCGCGACAGCCAATACGCCAAAGAGATTTGGGCGCTGTATCAGGAAGGCAACCTGACGCCGGACAGCGCCCTCAGCGGCCGGTTCAACGAAATCCAGAAGCGCGCCGACGTCGGCTCGGTGCTGGAAGAGATCCAGGCCGCCAGCGAGGAACACCAGCGCCGCCTCATGGCGCGCAACGCGGAAGAGTAACGGCCGCGCTATTCGACGCGAAACACCTCCGGCCGCTGCGGCGTGGCGGCCTCGTGATAAATATCCCCCAGATAGCCGGCGATCTCCTCTTCGCGCAGATCCGCCGGCAGCACGATATCGTAGCTGGGAGCATATTTGCGCTCCGGCAGCGTCACGCGGAACAGCCGCCATTCGTCCCCGATGCGCTTCACGCCCAGCAGACGGCCGAACACGTTAAAAATCATCATCCGCCATTCCCCCACTCGTCGCTTTCAGGCTATAACACTGTGATGCCGCCGCAGTGAAAAGGAAAGCGTATGAGTGAAAAAACGCCGCAGTTCTGGCGCGATCCGCAGTTGCCGTTCGTCGAAGCCCGCGCCATCGCGGATGGCCGCCAGGTGTGCTACAGCCTGCACAGCCACGAATTCTTTTCCATCGGCGCCATCACCGGCGGCGTCAGCACCTATGTCAACGGCGAACGACGCATGCAGGTCAGCGCCGGCGATCTGGTTGTCATCAACCCGCAGCAGGCGCACGCCTGCAACCCCATCGCCGATCGCCGTTGGTCGTACGTCATGTTCTATCTCGATCTCGCCTGGCTCGGCGCGCTGCAGCAGGAGCTGCTCGGCGGCGAGGGCGACCGTTTTGTTCCGTTCAGCCAGCCGCTCAGCCGCGATCCGGCGCTGTTCCACGGGCTGAACCGGCTTTATGCGCTGCTGACGGATCCGCTGTGCAGCACGCTGGAAAAACAGATCGCCATGGTGGAGTATTTCAGCGCCCTGCAGCTCGGGCTGGGCGATGTCCGCCAGCCGGAGACGCCACCGCATACCCGGCTGGAGGCGGCAGCGGCGTTTATCGACGCGCACTGCACCCGGCCGCTGACGCTGGACGACATTTGCCGCGCCGCCGCGCTGTCCCCTTCTTACCTGATCCGTGCCTTCCGCCAGCGTTACGGCATGACGCCGCACGCCTATCTGGTCAACCGCCGCGTACAGCACGGCCATCGGCTCTTGAAAAGCGGCCTGCCGATCGCTGCGGCCGCCAGCGAAAGCGGCTTTGCCGATCAGGCGCACTTTCAGCGCACCTTCAAACAGCTGTTGGCCGCCACGCCCGGCCAGTATCAAAAACCCTCTGCCAACAGATAGCAAGCGCTGGCCGCCAGCAACGCCGCCATCGCGCGATTAAAGCGCTGCACGTTGCGCGCCTGCCTGAGCAGGCCGCGCAGCATCGCGCCGACATAGGCCCAGCAGGCTACCGAGGCATAGCAAATCACGAAGTAGAGCCCGGCGAACTGCCACAGCAGCCGAATGTCACCGTCGCCGACAAAGGCGCCGAGGCTGGCCACCGACGCCAGCCATGCCTTGGGATTCAGCCATTGCATCAGCGCGCCGTACCAACAGGAAGGCGCCTGCGCCGCGCCGTTGCCCAGTCTGCCGTCGTCAAACGCCAGCCGATAGGCCATAAACAGCAGAAAGGCCACGCCGGCCCACTGGATCAAGCGGGTCAGCCCCGGCCACAGGATCAGCAGTTGGTGCATGCCCAATCCCAGCAGCACCAGCAACAGGGTAAACCCCAGCGTGGCGCCGAACACATGGCGCTGGGTTGCGCCAAAGCCGAATTGCGCCCCGGCGCTCAATGCGACGATGTTGACCGGGCCGGGAGTGATGGAGGCCGCCAGCGCAAACGCGGCCATGGAAAGGTAGATATTCATGATGGACACCTGAGAAAATATTCACAGGCACCAGAATGCCGACCGCCGCCGACAGCGTATTGAACAGAATTACCCTATTCGGTTTAGCGCACGGCGACGGCCCGGCGGCGCGGCAGCCCGAAGGTGTTGACCGCCATGCCGGCCAGCACCAGCAATGCGCCGCCGAACTGCGCCGGCGACAACGCTTCGTCCAGCAACAGCCAGGCGGCGAACAGCCCGACCAGCGGCACCAGCAGCGTCAGCGGCGCAACGCGCCAGGTTTCATAGCGCCCCAGCAGGCTGCCCCACACCGAATAACCGAACAGCGTGGCGGCGAACGCCAGATAGGCCACCGCCAGCCAGGTGCCAACCTGCACATGGCTCAGGCTGCTCAGCACCACCTCAGGGCCGTCGAACAGCCAGCTGCAGGCCAGGAACGGCACGACCGGGATCGGCGCGCTCCACACCACCAGCGATAAGATATTACGCTGCGGGAAACCGGCCAGGATCTTCTTGTTGGTCAGGTTGCCCAGCGCCCAGGAAAACGCCGCCGCCAGCGTCAACAGCAGGCCCGCCAGAGGGACCGCGCCGCTGCCCGGCTTATGCAGGCTGGCCTGCGCCAGCACCAGCATGCCGCCGCTGGCGATAGCGATGCCGACGAAATGGTTGATCCGCAGCTTTTCTCCCATCAGCACAACGCCCAACAGCAGGGTGAAGAACACCTGCGCCTGCAGCACCAGCGAGGCCAGCCCCGCCGGCATGCCCACCTTGATGGCGACGAACAAAAACGCGAACTGCGCGAAGCTCATGGTCATGCCGTACAGCAGCAGCCATTTCCACGGAATAGTCGGGCGCGGGATAAAGAAGATCGCCGGCAACGCCACCAGTAAAAAACGCATCCCGGCCAGCAGAAACGGCGGCATACCCAGTAAACCGAACTTGATCACGACGAAATTCACGCCCCAGATCACCACCACCAACAGCGCCAACAGCCGATCGCGCAATGTCATCCTCGCCCCGCTTATCCCATTGAAAATTCGCTTTGCCTTGCAGGTTACAACCAAACCGGGCGCATGGACACCGGCAAACGCCGGCGATTATTCAGGCATCAGGCCGATAAAGGTGGTCTTCTTGCGCGGGCCGGTCATCAGCGCTTCCAGCTTCTCCACGCACTGCAGGTAGTGCGGGGTCTGCTTGTGCGCCGCCACCGCCTGCTCGTCGCGATAGGCTTCGTAGATGTAAAACCGCGTCGGGATCTGTTCATCCTGCAGCACATCGAAGCGCAGGTTGCCCGGCTCTTCGATCGCGCCCAGGTGATTGGCGCGGAAAACATCGATAAATTCGTCGATTTTGTCTTGTTTAACGTTGATCTCAACCAATGTGACGTGCATGGCAACTCCTTGTTTAAACGGCGCGCCGTAACATGGCGCTTTCCAACCATAGGTTTATTCCCGTCGATTGCCCTGCCGCAACGGCAATTTTGCCGCCTGGCTCACAAATCGCGTCGGCGACGCCCACTCCTCCCCCGGCGGGGTAAGGCGGCGGCATCTATAGTTAACATTCCTCCCCCTGAGAGCATAGGCTATGGATAACTACTTGATGGCGCTGGACGCAGGAACGGGCAGCATTCGCGCGGTGATCTTCGATCTGGCGGGTAACCAGATCGCGCACGGCCAGGCGGAGTGGCAACACCTCGCGGTGCCGGGCGTGCCCGGCTCGATGGAGTTTGACCTCAGCCGCAACTGGCAGTTGGCCTGCCAGTGCATCCGCCAGGCGATGCAACGTGCAGGATTGAGCGCTCAGGCGATCCGCGCGGTGGCCTGCTGCTCGATGCGTGAAGGCATCGTGCTGTACGACCGCAACGGCGTGCCGATCTGGGCCTGCGCCAACGTCGACGCACGCGCCAGCCACGAAGTCAGCGAGCTGAAAGAGCTGCACAACCACGGCTTCGAACGCGAGGTGTACCAGCACTCCGGCCAGACGCTGGCGCTGAGCGCCATGCCGCGTCTGCTGTGGCTGGCGCACCATCGGCCGGACATCTACCGCCAGGCGGCGACGCTGACCATGATCAGCGACTGGCTGGCCAACATGCTGAGCGGCGAACTGGCGGTCGATCCTTCCAACGCCGGCACTACCGGCATGCTGGATCTGACCAGCCGCGACTGGCGGCCGGCGTTGCTCGACATGGCCGGCCTGCGCGCCGATATTCTGTCGCCGGTGAAAGAGACCGGCAGCGTGCTGGGGCGCGTCACCGAACAGGCGGCGCAGGAGAGCGGGCTGCTGCGCGGCACCCCGGTGGTGATGGGCGGCGGCGACGTGCAGCTCGGCAGCCTGGGGCTCGGCATCGTGCGCGCCGGGCAGACGGCGGTGCTCGGCGGCACCTTCTGGCAGCAAATCGTCAACCTGCCGGAGCCGGCCATCGATCCGGAGATGAACATCCGCATCAACCCCCACGTCATTCCCGGCATGGCGCAGGCAGAATCCATCAGCTTCTTTACCGGCCTGACCATGCGCTGGTTCCGCGACGCCTTCTGCGCGGAAGAAAAACTGCTGGCGGAGCGGCTGGGGGTCGACGCCTACAGCCTGCTGGAAGAGATGGCGGCCAGAGTGCCGCCGGGCGCCTACGGCGTGATGCCGATTTTCTCCGACGCCATGCATTTCAAAACCTGGTATCACGCAGCGCCGTCGTTCATCAACATGTCGATCGACCCGGAGCGTTGCAACAAACAGACGCTGTTCCGTGCGCTGGAGGAGAATGCCGCCATCGTCTCCGCCTGCAATCTGGAACAGATCGCCGCCTTCTCCGGCGTGCAGGCCCGTTCGCTGGTGTTCGCCGGCGGCGGGGCCAAGGGCAAGCTGTGGAGCCAGATCCTCAGCGACGTCACCGGGCTGACGGTGCGGGTGCCGGTGGTGAAAGAGGCCACCGCGCTGGGCTGCGCGATCGCCGCCGGCGTCGGCGCCGGGCTGTACGCATCGCTGGCCGAAACCGGCGAGCGCCTGGTGCGCTGGGAGCGCGAGCATCAGCCGGACATGACCCACCACGCGCTGTATCAGGAACAGAAAGAAACCTGGCGGCGGATCTACGCCGATCAGTTGACGCTGGTGGACAACGGCCTGACCACCTCGCTGTGGAAAGCGCCGGGGCTGTAAGCGCCTCGCGGCATTCGGTCATAACCTTATGCCGTTTTATTCCTTTCCCCTCGGCGCGGCGCAAGCCGCGCTTTAACTCACTGCCGCGATTGTTCCCCCTCAGAAACAGTGTAACCACCGCAGATGGATTTATCCGCGACTTGCACCTGCCGTAGATTGTGACTTCGGTCACACCGCGCCCCGCGCGCGGCCTGCTCATTCACCTGAGACGAGCGGCATTATGCTGAATAATAAAGATAACCCTGCATCATCCCCGTGGCCGGCGATCTTCTCGCTGACGGTCGCCTGTTTTGTCATGGTCACCACCGAGTTTCTGCCGATCGGCCTGCTGACCAACATCGCCCCTTCGCTCGGTGTCAGCACCGGCACCGCCGGGTTGATGGTCACCATGCCCGGCATCGTGGCGGCGGTGGCCGCACCGGTATTGAGCCTGGCTTCCGGCCGGCTGGACAGACGCCTGCTGATGCTGGGGTTGTCGCTGCTGCTGATGGTGTCCAACCTGGTGGCAGCGCTGGCCGTCAACTTCCCGATGATGCTGCTGGGCCGCGTGCTGCTGGGCATCTGCGTCGGCGGCTTCTGGTCGTTCGCCGCCAACTACGGCCGCCATCTGGTGCCGGAAGCCAGCCAGGGCCGCGCCACCGCGCTGATCCTCAGCGGCATCTCGGTCGGCGCGGTGTGCGGCGTGCCGGCCGGGGCGCTGATCGGCGATCTGTTTGGCTGGCGCGCCGCCTTCTTCGGCGGTGCGGCGCTGGCGGTCGGCGTACTGTTGGCGCAGCTGCGTTTGCTGACCTCGGTGCCACCGTCCCGGCCGGTCACACCGCGCGATCTGGTACTGCCGCTGCGCCTGCCGATGGCGCGCATCGGCCTGATCGCCATCGTGCTGTTGTTCATCGGCCACTTCGCCGCCTACACCTATCTGCGGCCCCTGCTGCAGCAGGTGTTCGTGCTCAGCCCGTCGGCCATCTCGCTGCAGCTGTTGGCCTATGGTGCCGTCGGCCTGCTGGGCACGTTCCTCGGCGAACGCCTGGGGGAATACAGCCTGCGCGCCACCTTTATCCTGATCGCCGCCATGTTGGCAGGCATCCTGATCGTCTCACCGCTGCTCAGCGGCCTCGGCGGCGCCACGCTGATGGTGATGGTCTGGGGGCTGGCCTTTGGCGCCGTGCCGGTGTGCGCCACCAACTGGATGTTCGCCGCGGTGCCGCAGGCGCCGGAGGCCGGCCAGGCGCTGCTGGTGTGCGTCGTCCAAATCGCGCTGGCCTCCGGCGCATTGCTGGGCGGCGAGGTGGTGGACTGGCAGGGCGTCAGCAGCGCCATGCTGTTCGGCGGCGCGCTGATCCTCTCCGCCACGCTGGTGTTCGGCCTCAGCTTGCGCTCCGGCGCGATTGGCGCTAAACAGTGTTAATCATTATCTATCTGCAGAAACATGCCCCGGTCACCGCCGGGGCATGGCGTTGAGAACCCTATGGACCATCATTTGCTCGCTATCCGGGTATTTAACCGCGTGGTGGAAACCGGCGGCTTTACCCGCGCCGCCGATTCGCTGGGCATGCCGAAAGCGACGGTCACCAAGCTGATCCAAAATCTGGAGGATCACCTGCAGACCAAGCTGTTTCAGCGCACCACTCGCAGCGTGTCGGTCACCCGCGAAGGCGAATGCTATTACCAAAATACGGTGAAATGGCTGGCGGATTTGGAGCAGATGGAGGGCTGCCTGACCGAGTCGCAAAGTTCTCCGCAGGGCGTGCTGCGCATCGACACCGGCAGCGGCACCGCTCGCCAACTGCTGTTGCCGGCGCTGCCCGGCTTTTTGGAATGCTACCCGCAAATCCAAATCGATCTCAGCATCGGCGATCGCGTTATCGATCTGATCAGCGACAGCGCCGACTGCGTGATCCGCAGCGGCCCATTAGCCGACTCCAGCCTGATCGCCCGGCGTCTGTTCGATCTGGACTGGGTCAGCTGCGCCACCCCGGCCTATCTGGCGCGCCACGGCACCCCGCGCCACCCGTGCGATCTGGAACAGGGCTTTCCGATGGTGCACTACCGCCATCCGGTCAACGACCGCATCCATCCGCAACGCTATGTCGAGCGCGGCAAAGAGATCGCCATCCAGCAGCGCTACCCGGTCAGCATCAATGAAGGCAACGCGCTGCTGGCGGCGAGCCTGGCCGGATTAGGCATCATCCAGATTTATCGGTTTATGGCGCAGCCACACCTCGAGCGCGGCGAGCTGGTCAGCCTGCTGCACGACTGGCAGCCGCCGCCGGAGCAGATGTACGTGGTCTACCCGTCCAATCGCCACCTCAGCGGCAAGCTGCGGGCGTTCATCGACTGGGCGGTGGAGACGTTTCATTAACCGATCGCCCCGGCTATAGTGGCTTCTCTTACGGACAATAAAAACGGGCAAACCATGCATATCGAACCGCTGCTTGCACATCGTCAGCGCATTGACGAACTGGCCGAATTACTGCATCAGGAATGGGGCGCCTTTGCGCAGTGGAGCAACCGCGACGCCATCAGCCGGCGGCTGGCTGAACGCTGTGCGCCCGAGAGCCAAGGCGTCGTGTTGCTGGCGCTGTCGCCGCAGCAACAGATCGTCGGCACCGCCAGTTTGACGCGGTATGAATTGACAGATAAACCGGAGCGCCAATACTGGCTGAGCGAAGTCTTTACCCACCCGCAGCACCGCGGCCAAGGCATCGCCCGCAACCTGATCGCGCGCTGCATCGAGCACGGCCGAACCCAGGGCATCAGCGAACTGTATCTGTATACGCCCGACCAGCAGACGCTGTATCAGAAACTCGGCTGGCGCCCTCTGGAGCAACGCCAGGTCGCCGGTGAAACCGTCACGGTGATGAGCCGCACGTTGTAGCCGCACGCACTGTGGTATTATTGGCCGCATATTGATTCCCGACGGACAACCACCATGGCCTATATCCCCAAAAACTATGCGAAGCTGGAAACCGGCTACCGCGAAAAAGCGCTGAAACTGTTCCCCTGGGTGTGTGGGCGCTGCTCACGCGAATTCGTTTATTCCAACCTGCGCGAGCTGACGGTGCACCATATCGATCACGATCACAGCAACAACCCGGAAGACGGCAGCAACTGGGAAATGCTGTGCCTGTATTGCCACGACCACGAACACTCGAAATACACCGAGGCCGATCAATACGGTTCGACGGTGGTGGCCGGTGAAGATGCGCAAAAAGATATCGGCGTCGCCACCCACAACCCGTTCGCCAACCTGAAGGCGATGATGAAGAAATAATGTCTACAACAGCCTAATGAGCCACTAGCTTATTAAGCTGTTAAATTAATAAAATCCCCCTCCGCATCGCCACTTCCCAGAGAATTCCTACTTACCCATCCGGGCCATCCAGCGCAAAATAAGCTGCACAGTTAACGACATACTGGCTTGGCAAGCCGCCGCAGTTGGTGCATATTGTTCGCGAGTTGTTCTTGTTAACCTGTTTGATTATCAACCTAATAAGCGCATTAACTTAATAAGTTACCTGCTTAATAACTTGAGAGATGGCAGCATGATTGTTCTGATTGGCTCGCAAAAAGGCGGTGTCGGCAAGTCGACGAAAGCGGTGAATATCGCCGGGTATCTGATTCTTAAGCAAGGCAAGACGGCGATCATCGTCGATGCCGACGACCAGAAATCGATCATGACCTGGTACAACGACCGTCAGAACGTCGAGGGGCTGCCGCACATTCCGGTGGTGGCCGCGTCGGGCAAAATCAAGGAAACGCTGCTGGAGCTGGATCGCCATTACGACTACGTGATCGTCGACACCGCCGGCCGCGACAGCGCCGAACTGCGCTCCGGCCTGCTGGCCGCCGATCTGTTCCTCTCGCCGCTGCGCCCTTCGCAGATGGATCTCGACACCATCGGCTACCTGTCGGAGATGTTCTCCACCGCGCAGGAATACAACGAGAAGGTCAAAGGCTACATTGTGCTGAACATGTGCCCGACCAATATCTTCATTAATGAAGCCAACGAAGCGGCGCAGGTGCTGAGCGAATACCCGGAGTTCACCCTGGTGAGCCACCGTCTGTGCGATCGCAAAATTTACCGCGACGCCTGGGGCGAAGCCATCACCGTGCATGAGGCGAACAACGAAAAGGCGCAGGCCGAGATCGAATGCCTGGTGAAAGAGGTGATCCTGTGAAGAAGCGCACTCCCACCCACCGCATGTCGGAAGACGAATTCATCAACAGCGCCACCTCGCATACGTTGCCGGTTGCGGCGCCCGCGCCGGAAGCCAAGCCGGCCGGCCGCAAGCGCACCTACAAAGCGATTTCCGTCAGCCTGACGGACAACCACATCGAAGCTATCGATGAGGTGATCGTGCAGGCGGCGCGCAGCGGCATCGTGCGCATCACCCGCTCAGACATCATCAAGCTGGCGATCGACGGGTTGGCAGAAAAAAGCGAAGCGCAACTGCTGGCATTGCTGAAAAAGCTCTGACCGCACGGCAGCCGCCGGCTGACCAGGCCGGCGGGCCGTTAAACGGATGAAAACCGGCGCGGGAACGGCATAGTACGATAGGTTTTGCCTGTAGCCTTATGCAGCGCGCTGGCCATCGCCGGGGCGACCACCGCAGTCGACACTTCCCCGCATCCCTGCGGCGCACGCGCGCTGTCGAGCACGACCACTTCCACCCTCGGCATTTCAGCGAGCGCAAGCAGCGGATAACGATCGAAATTCCCTTCCACCACGCCGCCCCGTTCGAAATGCAGTTCGCTGTGCAGACAGGTGGTCAACGCGAAACCGATGCCCCCCTCTACGTTGGCGCGCACCAGATTCGGGTTTATCACTTTGCCGCAGTCAATCGCACATATCGCACGGAGCACCCGCAGTCGCCCTTCCTGAATGGCGATTTCAATCACCAAACCGACGTAGGTGGTGAAAGCGTTATTGCGGCCGACCCAAATATTGCACGACATACCGCGATAAACGCCCGGCGGCGGTTCGTGCTGCCAACCTGCCGCCGCCGCGGTAGCGTCCAGTACACGCAACGCTTCCGGGTTGTCCTGCAACAGATGCCGCCGATATTGGTACTCATCCCGGTTGGCCTTATAGCTGAGTTCGCTGATGAAGCTTTCCAAAAAAAACAGGCTGGCGACGCTGCCGACGCCGCGCAGATAGCTCAGGGAGATCGGCTGTTCGACGATGCCGGCCTCTACCTTCAGGTGAGGGATGCGATATGGCGTGCTGTAAACGCACTCCACCATACTTTCATCCCATCCACCGGCCTCGTTTACCGTTTCGCGCCGCATTTGCCAGAAGAGCGACTGCCCGGCATAGCGCGCCCACAATGCCTGCGGGTAGCCGTTTTCATCCAACAGCGCCCGATAATGGCTGATGCAGGCCGGACGATAGTATTCATGCCGCATGTCGATCTCGCGCGGATAGATCACTTTGACCGGTTTTCCTACCGCCCGTGAGGCGGCGGTAGCATGCATCACGGCATCCGGCAGATATTTGCGCCCAAAGCTGCCACCCAGGTAGGTCGTATTCACCACCACATCCGAGGGCGTCAGCCCAAACATTTTCGCCAGAACGTTGCGCACCATATCCTGTCCCTGGAAAGGGCCCCAGGTTTCGATACGGCCCTCGCCGTAATGACTGGTGGCGTTGCAAGGCTCCATAGTGGCATGCGCCACATAAGGCGCGCTGTAACGAGCCTCATGCAGGCACGCCCCCCGCTCAGCGTCGTGGATCAACGCCAACGCCTCACCGCGATCGACCGCCGACACCAAGGTATCGCCGTCCAGCATCGCCAGATTTTCCGCCGCAATCACATTGTCGGTCAGCGCTTGTCCTGCCCCCGGCAACCAGTCGACCTCCAGCAAATCCGCCGCCTTTTTGGCCTGCCAGTAGCTCGCCGCCACCACGATCACCGTATTGAGCGACATATCGTGATCCAAACCGACCATATTGTTCATCGACCACTGCCGGGTCAGCACCAGATCCACCACGCCCGGCATGGCCCGAACCTGTCGTTCATTACGCACGGCAACCAGCTTTCCGCTGAGGTCGGGCACCATCCAGGGAACGCCGATCAGCATCTCAGGCAGGTCGATATCAATACCGTAAATCGCGCTGCCGTCCACTTTTTCCGGCGTATCGACCCGCAATAGCGGCTGACCAATAAAGCCATCCCGCTCTTGCGCCTCGCTCTTCAATCCCGGCTGCGGATCCAACGGCAGCTCGGCGGCATAGCGCACCAGATCGCCATAGGCGACCTTGCGTTGCCCGCCCTCTTCAATCACCCAGCCTTTCTCCGTGCGGCACTGCTGCGGTGAGAGCGCAAAATGTTTTGCGCCGGCACGCAGAAAGAAATCTCTCGCCTGCGCGCCGGCCAACCGGGCGCGCTGATAAAATTTGGTCATTGAGGTTGAGGCGGCGACAAACTGTGCAAAAGCCTCGCCCCCGGCAACCTGACGGTAGGCGTCACGACCGGTGACGAATTTCACCGTCACCTGCGCCCAATCGGCATCCATCTCCGCCGCCACCACCTCGGCCAGGCCGGTATAGATCCCCTGCCCGACCTCGCATTGCGACACGCCGATGACGATGCGCCCTTCACGATCGATCCAGATCCAATCGTTCAATTCATACTGGTTGTCCGGAGGCGCCGCGTCCTGCGAAACCACGGCCGCCACGCTGCGCGTCGATATCGGCAACAGCATGGCGGCCACCGCCAACGCGCTGCCTTTAATCAAGGTTCTGCGGGTGATCGCCATGCTTAGGGTTCTCCCTTGTCGGCGGCGCGATGCACCGCCGCGCGGATTCGATGGTAGGTGGCGCAGCGGCACAGATTGGTCAGGCCCGTATCTATCAGCCGGTCGTCCGGCCTCGGGTGCTCCGCCAGCAGTGCGCTGACCGCCATGATCATGCCCGATTGGCAGTAGCCGCACTGCGGCACATCCTCCGCAATCCAGGCCTGCTGCACCGGATGACTGCGATCGGTGGACAACCCTTCGATGGTGGTCACCTGCCGATCGCGCACCAATTGCAGCGGATAGCAACATGAACGCACTGCCTTACCGTCGACATGTACCGTACAGGCACCACAGGCGCCGATACCACAGCCGAACTTGGTGCCGGTTAACTTAAAATGTTCCCGGATCACCCACAGCAGCGGCGTATCCGGCTCGCCGTTAAATTCGACCGCCTGGCCGTTCAGATTGAACTTCATGCCATCCTCCCCCCAATCAATGCTTCATCCGACGTTTCACCCACGCCCCGATGACGATCAATGTCAGCAATACACCGCCCCAGAACACATAAGGCAGTGACGCGATCAACAGCGGTTTCTCACCGCCAGCCCGCAGCTGACCCACCTGCTCCGGCGTTATCCTGACTGCCGGATTGCCGAATTGCTGCAATACATAGTTGCCCAACTCAGCCAGTTGCCGATCATCCAGGCTATCGGCGAATCCCGGCATCCAGGTTTGCAGCGTCTCTCCCTGGCGCTGCACGCCATGCAGCATTACCATGACCAGGTTATTGGCCCGCTCGCTGCCGACGGTGGAATTGTGAGTCAAAGAAGGGAAATGGCCGTCGTAGGCGCCTTCGCCGCCCAGGCGATGACAGCTGGCGCAGGCAGCGGCATACAGCGCCTGCCCGGCTGCACGGCCTTCACCACCGCCCCCCTGGTATTGATAGGCCGCTTTCGTTCCTTGCACGGTGACGATCGGCGGCGTCTGTTTAAGCCAGTCGGCGATGGCGTCGAGGTCGTCGTCACTCAGGAAACGCAGGCTATGCTCCACCGCTTCCGCCATGCCGCCGGCCGCCTGGGCTTTGTCATTGCGCCCGGTGCGCAGATACTGCACCAATTCTTTCTGGCTCCAGCCGCCGATGCCGCTGACGGGATCCGAGGTGATATTCGGCGCGATCCAACCGCCGGCCTCCCCTCCAGCCAGATAGCGATCGCGGCGTTCCGCCATCAGCCCGTTACGCGGGCTGTGACACGCCGAGCAATGCCCCAAAACATCTACCAGATAGCGACCACGCGCCTTCTTCTGCTCTTCATCGATGGGCGTTTTTTCCAGAAACAGCCAGTTCCAGCCGTGAATCGCATAACGCCAGGAAAAAGGGAACGCCAGTTGGCTCTCAGGCACCGCACGATCGACCGGGGCAACCCCGGCCATAAAATAGCGATACAGCGCGTGCAGATCGTCATCGCTCAATCCCCGATAAGCGGTATAGGGCATGGCGGGATACAAGGGTTGGCCGTCCCGCCGGATACCCTGCGTCAACGCGCGGCGAAACTCTTGCTCACTGTAGTCGCCAATGCCGGTCCCCTTGGCGGGCGTGATATTGCTGGCGATGATATCGCCCATCGGCGAAGCGATGGCATAACCGCCGACATAGGGGGCGTCCTGTTGGGCGCTGCCGCGGTGACAAGCCGCGCAATCTGCGGCGATAGCCAGATATTTTCCGCGTGCGATGAGCTGTTGGTCATTGTGGCTGGCGAAGACCGGGCAGGAAAAGATCCCCAACACGATAACGCACAGCTGTCGTGCTCTCCGCCAGCGGCCGTTCACGCTTCACCCTCCGGTTTCATCGCATCCGCTCGTTCCTCCGCCAACAGCGCAAACTCGTCCGGCAACAGATTTTCCTGTTCGAGCATCGCGACCGCGTTATGCTTGATGCCAAACAATACGCGGTAAAAAGCCTCCAGATCGCCGGCCGAAATGCCGTTAAGCAATTTTTGGCGCGCTTGTTGGCTGGAATGATCCAACTGCGCCAGCATCTCCTGCCCGGCCTCGGTCATTCTCACCCCTTTGGCGCGTTTATCTTCGGACAGGGCATCGCGAGCGATAAGCCGGTTTTTTTCCAGAAACAGCAGCGCGCGCGACATCGTCGAGACTTCGGCGTTCAAATGCTGCGAAACGTCTTTCAACGTGCAGCCATCACCCAGATCGGCAATCGCACTCAGCGCCAGCCAATGCGGGCGCGTCAGATTGGTCATTTTCACCGACTGGTCCATCGCCGTGCGCCATAGACGGTTGGTGACATCCAGATGGATGCCCAATGCAGCAGGAAGTTTACGTGGTTGAGACATATCGGATGGCTCTCGATTATTTATTTGCTTGTGCAAACAAATAGTAGATCGAACGTTCTGATGGGATCAAGCAGATGTCGCAGAATAAAATAAAATGTAATTAATACAGATCGATATAACGTATTTTAACGGATTCACTCCCCGACAACGGGGAGCGATAAGAAAACTCAGTTCCCCGCCACCGCGCAGTGGTAGTCCTGAATTTCACCGGCCGAGCCCAGATTCAGGTCGGTCAGCTTCAAACGGTTCGCCAACAGCAGCATCTCGCCCTGTGGGCTGACCGCCAGCGCCAGGCCATAGTTACCGATGCTGTCACCCTGTTCGACCACATAGTTGTTCAGCAAACGGAAAGGATCTTCCTGGGTTAAATCGGTGCCCGCCAATTTTCTGGCCAGGTATTGATGGCCGACCAATTTCACCGCCAGCGGCCGCCACTGTTGATCTAATTGCTGCACCTGCTCACCCAACGCGTTATAGACATCCTGGCGCAAACAGGCAACGTGAATATGCAGCTGATCCTGAGAGCGACCATATTTCGAATTGACCGCCAGAGACATCCACGCATCTTTTAACGGTTTACCCAGCTCGCCGGATATATGTTCACGGTTATTCCAGGCCTGAGCGAAATAAGGCGGTGCGTGCTCCGTCTGCAATGCCGGGCTCTCGATACCGCTGACCTTTTCAGTCGGCATCACCAGATCGTGGTAAGGGCCTTTGCTATCCTTGAAAAGCACATAACCCTCGGTTAAATCAACCTTTAAGCAAGGCGCCGGATCGTTGTTCTGCTGCTGATTAGGCACGCACTGTTGGCTGACGATTTGCCACAGCGCATTCGGATTGCCGCGCCCGAAAAACCACCACAGCACCGCCGCCAGCAGCAAAATGGCAAGCAAAATAATTAATAGTCTGAAAAGTCTTTTCATCGCGACGTCCTGTTTATCTATTCCATACCGAAAGGAGCGCCAGCATAAACCAAGGCGCTTATCGTCACCAGAATATTATCCTTAGCGTCACCTTTCATTGACGTCTTGTTATCAAGAGAAATTAAAAATAAGGGTTTACCTAAGTAATTTAAGGTAAATTAATACCGCAGGTTGAATATGAGTGTGATATAAGCAGCCGAACTCTCTTTATATAAGGAACCGACAAGATGCCAACGATGGGCAAATCCCTGCATTATCTCGACGTGGGCTCAGGCTTTCCGTTGCTGCTGGGCCACAGCTATCTGTTCGATCTGAACATGTGGGCACCGCAGTTCGAGGCACTGGCCAAACGTTACCGCCTGATCGTGCCTGATCTGTGGGGCCACGGCGACTCCCCGGCGCTGCCGCCTGAGCGAAACAGCCTGTCGGATATCGCCGCCGATCATTTGGCGCTGATGGATCATTTGGATATCGCAGAGTTCGGCATCGTCGGCCTGTCCGTCGGCGGCATGTGGGGCGCGGAACTGGCGGCGCTGGCACCGGAGCGGGTGAAAGTGTTGGCGCTGCTGGACAGCTACCTGGGCGACGAAACGCCGGAGGCACGGCAGCGCTATATGGGCATGCTGGCCGCCGTGGAACAGGCCGGTGCCATCACGTCGCCTCTGCTGGAATATATCGCCACGCAGTTCTATTCCGACGAGGTGCCCGATGCGCTGTCACAGCCATTGCTGGCCCATCTGCAGAACCTGCCCGCCGATCGGCTGCGCGACAGTATCGTGCCGCTGGGCCGGATGATCTTCGGTCGCCCCGACAAGCTGGCGCTGCTGGAAAACATCACCGCCGCCAGTATCGTCATCACCGGCGCGCAGGATAAACCGCGTCCACCGACGGAAGGCCAGCGCATGGCGGATCTTCTCGGCTGTCGGCATGTGCTGATCCCCAACGCCGGCCATATCAGCAACAAAGAAAACCCGACGGCGGTCAACGAAACGCTGCTGGCGTTTTTAGCTGAAAACACCACTCCGCTGTTTTGGTGAGATTCTCCGGGCCGTCAGGCCCGGCGAGTCATGCCTGGCGCCGCATAAACCCGTGCCGGCTCAATATTTCCTGCCCCTGTTCGCTCAAGATAAATGCGGCCAACCGCTGCGCTTCTTCATCCAGCAGGCATAGGCCGTAATCCGCCTCGATGTCCAGCGGCGGCGGCAACGTTCGCACCACCAACGTCGGGTAGGCCGCCAACGCCGGGGCATAGCTGGCGTAGCCGAGAAAAATGTCCGCCTGCCCGCTGGCTATCAGATACTCCGCCGCCAGTCGGCCCGCCGGTACCGGTGCGGAATCTATCCCGCCAACCAGCGGCAACGCCCGCCGGCGCAGCGCTTCCCCTTGCCCCGGCCAGGATTGTTCACAGCGTTCGAAAAGCCGCTGCGCATAATCGCCGGAGGGATCGGCTCCCGGCGTCGAGGTGGCAAGCCGCCAGCGCGGATCGCACAACACCTCAGGTAGCGGACGCTCGGTTAATGTCGGCACGTTGCGCACCGTGGCGCATAGCCGATTGTGCGCAAAAATCTGCACCGCGCCCGCGATACCGAGATCCGCCAACCTTTGCGGATGCGCCACGTTGGCCGAGGCGAACAGCTGCGGCCGCTCACCGTTCTCTATCCGTTGGCGCAATAGCCCCGCCGGGCCGAATTCCGCCGAGACCTTTTGCCCGGTGTCGCGCTGAAACGCCGACAGCAGCGGCGCAAACGCCAGCCGCAGGCTGCCGGCGGCAAACAGCAGGATATCACTCATCATGTCGCTCCAATTGGCTGCGATACAACGGCACCAGCGTCGCGTAACGGCGGCCCGCCACCGTCAACGGCACCCGTTCGATCGCCAGTTCAAACAAGGGCGACAGGGATTGCGCCGTTAACACCTCGCGGCAGGCACCGAGCTGGCTACGCCCTTCCTTGCCCAGCAGCAAAGCCCGATCGGCCACCGCGTGAGCATGGTTGGGCTGATGGGTGGAGAACGCCACCGCCAACTGCTGCTCCCGCGCCAGGCGCGCCATCAGGCTCAACACCCGATCCTGGTAATGCAGATCCAGCGCCGAAGTCGGTTCATCCAAAATCAACACCTCGCAGCGCATCGCCAACGCGCGGGCGATCATCACTAATTGACGTTGACCGCCAGATAGGCTGCCGAACTCTCGCGCCGCCAGCTCTTGTAAACCCAACGTTTGCAACGCTTCTCTCGCCAGTCGATGATCTTTGGCTGACGGTGAACGGAACAGGCCGACATGGCGCGCCCGCCCCATCAATACGATATCCAGCACCCGATAGGCAAACGGCGGCGAAAAGTGCTGCGGGACAAAGCCAATCTCACCGTAGCGCTCAATCTCGCCGGATTGCGGCGTCAGGCTGCCTAACAACAGCTGCAGCAGCGTGCTCTTGCCGCGCCCATTGGGGCCCAATACCGCCAGCACTTCGCCGCGCCGCAGCTGAATGTCCAGGTGTTGGAACAGCGGTGCCTCACCCGGCCAGGCGAAGCTCACCCCCCTGGCGGCCAATAAGGTGTCAGTCATGCCAGCCTCTCACTTGCGCGCGGCGCAGCAGCAGCGCGAACAGCGGCGCGCCAATCAGCGCGGTCAGAATGCCCAGCGGGATTTCACCGCTGCTCAGCGTGCGCGCCAAATCGTCGATCAACAGCATGTACAGGGCACCCAGGCAAAGCGAAGCCGGCAGCAGACGCCGGTGATCCGGCCCCACCAGCCGCCTCGCCACGTGCGGTATCACCAGACCGACCCAACCGATGCTGCCGCTGACCGCCACTTGGGCGGCCACAATGGCGGCGCACAGCGTCAAAATCAGCCAGCGGGTACGCTCAACGTTGATGCCCAATGCACCGGCATCCTCATCGCCCAACGACAGCAGATTGATGCGCCAACGCAGCGCCAGCAGCAAACCGCCGGCCAACAGCAAAGGCACAAACAGCATCAGCAGCTTTTGCCGATCGGCGGTGGCAAAGCTGCCGAGCAGCCAGAACACGATGCTCGGCAGCTTTTCTTCGGTATCCGCCAGATATTGCATCAGGCTGACGCAGGCGGAGAAAAAGCCGCTGAGGATCACCCCCGCCAGTACCAAAGAGAGAATATTGCGCCGCGCAATGGCGCTGGTGAGAGTGAAAATCAGCAGCAGCGCCGCCATGCCGAAAACAAAAGCCGACAACAGCAGCGCCGCCAACGGCAGGCTGAGCAGGATAGCCAGCGTGCCGCCAAAGGCGGCGCCGGACGACACGCCGATAATATGCGGATCGACCAGCGGGTTGCGAAAGACGCCCTGCAAAGTCGCGCCGCACAGGGCCAGCGCCGCGCCGGCGCCCATCGCCAACAGCACCCGCGGCACGCGCACCCCGAGGATCACCTGGCGCTGAATGGCGTCGATGCCTGCATAATGCTGCCCAGTGAACGGCTCCAGCAGGATCATCAGGCTGTGCGTCATCGGCACCTGAAAGCGGCCGACGCCAAGCGAAAACAGCGCGCAGCACAGCGTTAGCAGCGCCAGCCACCCCAGCCTCATTGCCCGCTCTGGCAGCAGGTGGCGCGATAATAGCGTTGATAATAAGCGTCGACCCGCTGCTGCAGATTGATATCGGCAAAACGCTGCGGGTAAAGCTTTTTCGCCATCCACAATTCACCCAGCGCCATCGCCTCCGGCATCGGATATCCCCAGGCTTTGGCGTACTCCGGCATCAGGTAGACCCGCTTATTCTTCACCGCGTCGATCGGCTGCCACTGCGGCTCCGTCAGGATCTGTTTCACCACGTCCGGGTAACGCTCCTGCACGAAGATCACCGCCGGATCCCAGCGCAACACATCTTCGATAGAGACCTGCTTAAACCCCTGAATATCTTTCGCCGCCACATTGAGCGCACCGGCGTGCCGCATCATCAGCCCGGTATATTTACCGGCGCCGTAGGTGGTGAGATCGGGGTTGGCCATATACACCCGCACCCGCTGGTCTTCCGGCAGATCGCGCAGCCGTTCGGCGACCAACGCGCGCTGTTGAATGACGTCCTTGATCAGCGCTTCAGCCTGAGGCTGCCGCTCCATCACCTCGCCAATCAGGCGAATTCCGTCCTGCAGGCCCAACGTATAGGCCCGATCCTCATCGCTCAGCTGTGGATTCATTTTGCCCGCCTGATCGGCCGCTTCGCGACGCAGCGAGATCGCCACCACCGGAATCCCCGCCCGTTCGATCTGCGCAATCATTTCCGGCGGCGCATAGTTGGCCACGAACACCACCTGCGGATGCAGGCCGAGCAGGCTTTCGATATTCACCGAAGTCAGGTCGCCCGGCATCGGCAAGGTTGCCAACGTCGGTGCCAGCCGTAGGTAGTTTGGCCCCAGCTGCTTTTTCCAACTGCTGAGCACGCCGACCACCTGCGGCATCGCATCAAGCTGCACCAGCAGGTTCAGCGTCTGATGTTGCAGCACCACGGCGCGGGTGATGTGATCGGGCAGCGTGACCTGGCGGTTGAGCTGATCGGTGACCTGGCGATCCGCCAGGGCGGCGGTGGAAAACAACGCAAGCGCCAACAGCAGGCGCGGGAGAGAGTTAAACATGGCAGTGACCGGTTGACTATCGTTATATAGCTAATGATATAGCGATGAGCATGGCGAAACAATCAGCGAGATCAAGCCTCACGCCATGTGTACAGGAAGAAAAGTGAGGGGGAACATTGACTAAAGCAGCGCTCCGCCGTAACGCCGGCGGAGCCTGAGAGCGCAAAGAATGCGTGAAAAACGCTTATTGGCCGATAGACGTCAGACCCTGGCGGATCCCTTCGTCAGCCTGCTGGCACCATGTCTGCAGACCCTGTGGCGCTTCCTTTTCCAACGCAACCACTTTGCCGTCGTCGTTCAGCACATTGCCTTCACGGCCCATCGCTTCACGCTTGTCACCGTCACGGGTGTCGACACCGCCGGGAATGGCGGCCACGTAGGCCACCATTTTCTTGGCGTTGTCGATACTGTCCGCTTTCAGAAAACCTTTATCGACGCAGTAAGACATCAGCCCGCTGGTATTACGCGTAATGTCATAGACGTTTTTCAATGCAGCAGGGTCCATCCCTTCGGCATTAGCGGTATTGAACAGGCCCAGAGTCGCGGCAATCATGCCGGTCAGAATGCTCTTTTTCATTGTTATCTCGTTTTAATAATGAATTATTTAGCTTTGAATTATTCACAAAAAATAATGTGAATGTCGGTACGGTATAACGGCGGCTCAGATTAACACAACCCTAACGCGTTAATAACTGTGATTAAGTTAACCTCCAGTAAAATAAAAATGCATGATGGGGTTATTACTCCGCCCGACGTCAGTTTTTACGTTCGACATTAACCGTACCCAATTCAATTTTAAAATAGTATCACCAGGGAATTATTTACAACGTAAGCGTTGGCCTGCGGTCAATCGCGCCCCCGCCCTTTGCTAAAACCACAGGCGTAACATAGCCTGTTAAGACGCGCCATGCCTTAGTGGGAGGGGATTCACATGAACCATTCCGTCCGGCCGCCGCCATGCGACGACAAAACCATTCTCGATATCACGATGAATTTATATCTCTATCCGGCGGCGCTTATTGCGCACCGCCTGGGCATCTTTGAATTTATTGCATTGCGCCCCCGCAACCTGACCGATATATGCGCTCAGGCCAATGTGGAAAGACGCCCGGCAGAGACGCTGGTCATGGCGCTAGTGGCATTGAAATTGATAGACAGAGACGGCGAAACATTCTCTCTGACGCCGGAAGCGGAAACCTTTTTGATAAAAAACAACCCGCATTATTTCGGCTATTTTTGGGATTTGATGATTGAAAACAGCGAGATTTTCACGCTGAAAAACCTGGAAAGCGCCATCAGAAAGAATGCCTCGCAGGTGTACGGCGAGCAGGAGCTGTTTGAAACCCATACGCTCGACGCCGACAGAATGCGGCTGTTTACCCACGCCATGCACAGCCTGAGCATGGGCTCGGCCAGCGTTTGGCCTACGCTGTTGCCCCTCGGTGCCTGCCGCACGGCGCTGGATATCGGCGGCGCCTCCGGCGCCCATGCCATCAGTCTGGCGACCCACTGGCCGGCGCTCACGTGCACCGTGTTCGATCTGCCGGAGGTGTGCCCGCTCGCCGCCGACTACGCGCACGATCACGGCCTCAGTCAGCGCATCGGCACCCACAGTGGCGATATGTGGCGCGATCCCTACCCGGCGGCGGATCTGCACCTGTACTCCAATATTTTCCACGACTGGCCGATGAACAAGAACCGCTTCCTGGCGCAAAAGAGCTATGCGGCCCTCCCGCCCGGGGGCAGGATCGTGATCCACGAAGTGCTGTACAACGATGACGGCGACGGCCCGCCTGCCGCCGCGGGGTACAGCCTGATGATGATGGGATGGACGCAGGGCCGCCAATACTCCGGCAAGGAAATCGGCGACCTGCTGCGCGACGTCGGCTTCGGGCCCGCTCAGGTGCTGCCGTCGCTCGGCTATTTCAGCATCGTCACGGCGCAAAAACCCCAGGCTTAGCGGTTCACCGATCTCGCCATGCGGCTGTAGGTGTGGCGCACGCCGCGGATCGCCACGCTGTAGGCGAAGATGTTTTCCGGCAGCGCCAACCCCAGATAGCCGGTATCGCCGATATGGTGCAGATCCGCCCCGGCCATTTTGCTCATCAGCGCAATCTGCCGCACGGTCTGCACGTCGGCCCCCTCTTGCGAGGTGCCGATCGCCGTCATCGCCAGCGCCCCCTGCCGCTGGGCAAAGGCGATCAGCGCCGCCACTTTCTCCTGCGACATGCCGGGAATGGTGCCCGGAGCAGGCAACAGCACGATATCCGCGCCGTTCTCCACGAACAGCGCGATGTCCTGCTCGCCGATCAGTTGGCTGCCGCTTTCGCGCACGATGCCGGCGCCGTGCATTTTGCCGGTCACCAGCACCATCTCGTCGCCCACTTCCTCGCGGATCGCTTTCAGCGCGGCGGCGATCGCCTGATTGCTGACGCCGTTGTTCGGGTTGCCGGTCAGCACCAGCATGCGCGCGCCGAGCTGATACAGCTTGCGCGCATTCTCGGCGGTGGCGGCGCGGCCCGCCGTCATCTGCCAGAAGTCGTTATGTTCGATGGCGAAGGCCGGATCGACGGCCTCCAGATTCACCCCGATCACTCGCCCGGTCAGCCGCTGCAGCGTGCGTAGCGCCTCCTGCGGCGGCACGTCGGCGGGCAGGCCCGCGATATGCGGATGATCGACGTCGAACAGGTTCAACAGCAGCAGATCGGCGCCCTGGCTGGCCGCCAGCTCGGCGTTGGTGACATTATTGAGCAGCGGCTGAGTGACCGCAATGGTTTCGCTGACCAGAATGCGCCCTTCACTGGCGCGGATGGCATAGAGCAGATCGGCTTTGCCGATATCGGCCAGATCGCTGGCGCTGCAGTCCAGATACCGTTTCATGAGGCAAGCTCCGGTGACATGAGCGGAAAGGGATAGTGCCCCTCTCCCACCGCAGTGAAAGAGGGGGAAAAAGTTACTTCAGGGTAAAACTTTGCGCCTGCACGTTGTCGGAATCCAGGCCGACGAACACGTTGAATTTGCCCGGCTCCGCCCCCCATTTCAGGCTGGCGTTGTAGAACTTCAGATCCTCTTCGCTAATCGGCAGCTCAACCTGCTGCGACTGGCCGGCCTTCAGCGTCACTTTCTTGAAGTTGCGCAGCTCTTTCACCGGCCGGCTGACCGACGCGGTGACGTCCTGCAGATACAGCTGCACCACCGTGGCGCCGTCGTACTTGCCGGTATTCTTCAGCGTAACGCTGGCGGTTAGCTTGCCGTTGCGCGCCATCGTCGGGCTGGATAATTTCAGATCCGACAGGCTGAAGGTGGTGTAGCTCAGGCCGTAACCGAACGGATACAGCGGGCCGTTCGGCGAATCGAAGTAGCGTGAGGTGTACTTGCCCGGATTCTCCTTGCCGAACGGACGGCCGGTGTTCAGGTGGTTGTAGTACATCGGGATCTGGCCGACCGAGCGCGGGAAGGTCATCGGCAGCTTGCCCGACGGGTTATAGTCGCCGAACAGCACGTCCGCCACCGCGTTGCCGCCCTCGGTGCCGCTGTACCAGGTTTCCAGCATCGCGTCCGCCTGCTCGCTCTCCCAGCTCAGCGCCAGCGGCCGGCCGTTCATCAGCACCAGCACCAGCGGCTTGCCGGTGGCTTTCAGCGCGGCGATCAAATCACGCTGGCTCTGCGGGATCGTGATGTCGGCGCGGCTGGAGGCCTCATGCGCCATGCCCTGCGATTCCCCCACCACCGCCACCACCACGTCGGCCTTGTTCGCCGCCTGCACCGCTTCGTCGATCATCTGCTGCGGCGAGCGGGTGTCGAACGCCACCGCCGGCTCATACTCGTTGAGATAGTCGATGATGCCTTTATCCTGCGTGACGTTGGCGCCCTTGGCGTACAGAATGCGCGCCTTGTCGCCCACCGCCCGCTCCAGCCCTTCGCGCAGGGTGACCGACTGCTTGACCACCCCGGCGGCTGACCAACTGCCCATCACGTCGCGCTGGCTGTCGGCCATCGGCCCGACCAGCGCAATGGTCGCCTGCTTGCTCAGCGGCAGCGTCTGTTTATCGTTCTTCAGCAGCACCATCGTCTTGCGCGCCACCACCCGCGCTTCGGCGCGGTGCAGACGGCTTTCGGCGTTGGTGTCCTGCGGATCGGAACCCGCCGGGCCCAGATGCACGTAAGGATTGGTGAACAGCCCCATGTCGTACTTGGTGTTCAGTACGTCTCGGCAGGCACGGTCGATATCGCTTTCAGACACCAGCCCGTCTTTCACCAGACCCGGCAGGTATTTGTCGTAGAACTCGTCGCTCATGCTCATGTCGACGCCGGAGGTGATCGCCAGGCGCACCGCGTCGCGCGCATCGGCGGCCACGCCGTGTTTAATCAGCTCTTTAATTGCGCCATGGTCGCTGATGGTGATGCCTTTAAAGCCCCACTGCTCGCGCAGCAGATCTTTCAGCAGCCACGGGTTGGCGGTGGCCGGCACGCCGTTGATCGCGTTGAGCGACACCATCACCCCGCCGCTGCCGGCGTCCACCGCCGCTTTATAAGGCGGCAGATAGTCCTGATGCATGCGCAGCGGGCTCATGTCGACCGTGTTGTAATCGCGGCCGCCTTCGACGGCGCCGTACAATGCAAAGTGCTTGACGCTGGCCATCACCGAACCGGGTTTGGCCGGATCGCCGTTCTGGAAACCGTCAACCATCACCTTGGCGATTTTCGAGACCAGCCAGGTGTCTTCGCCGAAGCCTTCGGAGACCCGGCCCCAGCGCGGATCGCGGGTGATATCGACCATCGGCGCGAAGGTCATGTTCAGGCCGTCGTCGCTGGCCTCCTGCGCCGCCACGCGGGCGCTGAGCGCGATGGCTTCCAGATCGAAGCTGGCCGCCAGCCCCAGGCTGATCGGGAACACGGTGCGCTGGCCGTGCACCACGTCATAGGCAAAGAACAACGGGATTTTCAGGCGGCTGAGCTGCATCGCCTGATCCTGCATCACCCGGATATCCGGCCGAGTGACGGTATTGAAGATGGCGCCGATCTGCCCTTTGCGGATCCCCTCGCGGATCGCTTCTTTCGGGTTATCCGGCCCGACGCTGATCAGCCGCAGCTGGCCGATCTTCTCTTCCAGCGTCATCTGCTTCATCAAATGGGACACGAAGGCGTCGCGCTGCTGGGCGTGAATGCCCTGCGTTATCGGCGTTTCCTGCGCAAAAGCCGGGCTGAGGGCCAGACCGGACAACATACTCACCACACAAAGCCATTTCATCTTGTTTTATCTCAGGCGTCTTTCCGCCGCCAACGCCGCGGAGTTTAATCGGAGTGAAGAAACAGTTTGCCACACTCTGTTTCATCGCCAAGAGAATTCGCATCGCTAATGTTTACAAAGCATTACAGGTTATCGGCAGATAATTCTGCAGCCGGGCGCGGCTGTCGGCGGCCTCCGCCGCCAGAAAATCGACCAGCGCGGTTAACGTCGGCGGCGCCACCGTGCGTTCAGGATAGACCAAATAATAGGCCGCGCCGCTGCTGACGCAGAGCGGGAACGGCGTGACGATGCGCTGCGCCTGAATATCCTCCTCCAGCAGGCACAGATCGCCGATGGCGATGCCGAATCCCTGCAGCGCGGCGCTCATCGCCAGATCGAGGGTATCGAAATGCTGGGCCTTACCGGACGGCAGCGCATCGGCGCCCGCCGCCTTCAGCCAGCGCAGCCAGTCGCGCCGATCGCGCGTCGGGTGCAGCAGAGTTTTGTCCGTCAAGTCCGTCAACCGGGCCGCCGCCGGCAGGAACGTCGGCGTGCAGACCGGCGTGAGGATTTCATCGAACAGCAAGTGCGCGGTCAGCTTTTTACCCGGCGGCCGGCCGAATACCACCGCGGCGTCAAACTGCTCAGTACTGAAATCCAGGCCGTGCGACACCGAGGCGGTCAGCTCGATATGCATGTCCGGCCGTTCATTTTGCAGGCGAATGATGCGCGGCAGCACCCAGCGCATGGCGCAGGTCGGGCATTTGATGCGCAGCGCCCCCGGCGGAGCGGCGGCCCGCGTCAGGGCTTCATCCAACTGCCCCAGCGCCTGCTGTACCGGCGCCAGCAGCTGCGCGCCCTGCGGCGTCAGCGCCAGACCGCGCGCCTGGCGGCTGAACAGCGGATAGCCCAGACGCTGTTCCAGCCCGAGGATTTGCCGACTGACCGCCCCCTGCGTCAGGTGCAGCTGCCGGGCGGCATGGGTAAAGTTAAGGCGTTGCGCCACCACCACAAAGGTTTTCAATACGTCGAGCGACGGCAGGGATATCGGCATAGCGTGCCTCGATTAGCTATGATCACAGTGCATGGCAAGTATGACAAACTTTCCCTTGTCCGCCTACGCCGGCTGATGCTTAATCGCTCAACACTTCCCTGTTTGCCTGGAGCCCATCATGCAGAGCGCCTGCTCATCCCGCTCGAAGCTGCCGGACGTCGGCACCACTATCTTCACCGTCATTGGCCAACTCAGCGCCGAATATCAGGCCCTCAATCTGTCGCAGGGCGCGCCCAACTTCGCCGGTGACCCGCAGCTGATCGAGGCAACGGCGCAAGCCATGCGCACAGGTCATAACCAATACGCGCCGATGAGCGGCGTGGCGGCGTTACGTGCTGCCCTGGCGGAAAAAGCTGAACGATTGTACGGCGCGCGCTATGACGCCGACGAAGAAATCACGGTGATCGCCAGCGCCAGCGAAGGGCTGTACTCGGCGATCAGCGCGCTGGTGCACCCCGGCGACGAGGTGATCTATTTCGAACCGGCATTCGACAGCTATGCGCCGATCGTGCGCCTGCAGGGCGCCACGCCGGTGGCGATCAAACTGTCGCTGCAGGATTTTCGCGTCGACTGGGACGAAGTGGCCGCCGCCATCAACGGCAAAACGCGCATGATTATCGTCAACACGCCGCACAACCCGACCGGCGCGGTGTTTGACGCGCAGGATATCGACCGCCTGACCGCCCTGACCCGCGACACCGACATCGTGATCCTGTCCGACGAGGTCTACGAGCACGTGGTGTTCGACGGCGATATTCACCACAGCATGGCGCGCTACCCGCAGTTGGCGGAACGCAGCGTGATCGTGTCGTCGTTCGGTAAAACCTACCACGTCACCGGCTGGCGCGTCGGTTACTGCCTGGCGCCGGCGGCGTTGATGGACGAGATCCGCAAGGTGCACCAGTTCATGGTGTTCTCCGCCGATACGCCGATGCAGCACGCCTTCGCCGCCGCGCTCGCCAACCCGCAGAGCTACCTGGGGCTGGCGGCGTTTTACCAACAAAAGCGCGATCTGCTGGCCAGCGCCCTGCTGGATTCGCGCTTTGAGCTGCTGCCCAGCCGCGGCAGCTTCTTCATGCTGGCCCGCTTTAGCGGCTTCAGTCACGAAAGCGACAATGATTTCGCCGTGCGCTTGATCCGCGAAGCGAAGGTGGCGACGATCCCGCTGTCGGCGTTCTACAGCGACGGCACCGATACCGGCCTTATTCGGCTGAGTTTTTCCAAAGATAACGAGACCCTGCTGGAAGGCGCGCGCCGCCTGAACCAGGTGTAATTTTTTGTTCGACCATGGGAAAGGGGCACTGCCTATGAAAGCTTTGAAAACGCTGTTCGCCGCCGGATGCCTGCTGGCCGCCGGCTCTTCTCTGGCGGCGGAAAACAGCCTGCGCTTCGGCCTGGAAGCGCTGTATCCGCCGTTCGAATCCAAATCCGCCAGCGGCAAACTGGAAGGGTTCGACATTGAACTGGGCGACGCGGTGTGCGCCGCCGCGCAGTTGCAATGCAGCTGGGTGGAAACCTCGTTCGACAGCCTGATCCCGGCGCTGCAGGCGCGCAAGTTCGACGCCATCAACTCGGCGATGAACGTGACCGAACAGCGGCGCCAGGCGATCGCCTTTACCGACGCCATCTATCAAGTGCCGAACCGCCTGATCGCCAAGGCCGACAGCGGCCTGCTGCCGGACGCCAAAGCGCTGGCGGGCAAACACGTGGGCGTGCTGCAAGGCTCAATTCAGGAGATCTACGCCAAAACCCATTGGGCGCCGGCGGGCGTGGATGTGGTGTCTTACCAGGATCAGAATCAGGTTTATCTCGATCTGGCGGCCGGTCGGCTCGACGCCACGCTGGTAATGGCGCCGTCGGGGCAAAGCGGCTTCCTGTCGCAGCCGGACGGCAAGGGCTTCGCCTTCGTCGGCGAGGCGGTGCGCGACGACAAAATCCTCGGTGAAGGCATTGCCTTCGGCCTGCGCAAAGGGGATGAGGCGCTGAAGAAGAAACTGGATGCCGCCATCGCCAAAGTGAAACAGCAAGGCACGGTGGCGGCGCTGTCGAAGAAGTATTTCGGCGACATCGACGTGACGGTGAAGTGATGGACGGGGGCGGCACCGCCGCCCCCTGCCGCGTTTAGCGATCGAACACCGAGCTGTTCAGCGCGCGATCCTGCTGGTGGCGCTCCAGCGCCAATTCGATCAGGCGCGTGATCAGCGCCTGATAGCTGACACCGCTGGCAGCCCACAGCTTGGGATACATGCTGATGTTGGTGAAGCCCGGCAGCGTGTTGATTTCGTTGATTACCACCTGGTTGTCCGGCGTCAGGAACACATCCACCCGCGCCAACCCGAAGCACTCCAGCGCGCGGAACGCCTTCAGCGCCACCTCGCGGATGTGGTCGCTTACTTCCGGCGCGATCGCCGCCGGCACCACCACCTGAGCGCCCTGCTCATTGATGTATTTGGTGTCGTAGGAGTAGAAAGCGTCGCTCAGCACGATCTCGCCGCATACGCTGGCCTGCGGATCGTCGTTGCCCAGCACCGCACACTCGATCTCGCGGCCGACGATCGCCGACTCCACCAGCACCTTGTGATCGAAACTGAAGGCCAGCGCCACCGCCGCGTCAAACTCGGCGCGGTTTTCCACCTTGCTGACCCCGACCGACGAGCCCTGGTTGGCCGGCTTGACGAACAGCGGCAGGCCGAGGCGCTCGCTCAGTTGCTCAAACGTGAACCCGGCGCGATTGGCGCGCGTCAGGGTGACGAACGGCGCCACCGCCAGCCCGGCGTCGCGCAGCAGGCGCTTGGTCACGTCTTTATCCATGCTGACCGCCGAGCCGAGCACGCCGGTGCCGACGAACGGCATATTGGCCATGCGCAGCAACCCCTGCAGTGAGCCGTCCTCTCCCAGCGTGCCGTGCACGATCGGGAAGATGACGTCGAGCTGGCCCAGCGCGCCGGCGCTGCCCGCTTCGATCAGCTGCTGTTTTTCCTGGCCCGGGATCAGCGCCACGTTCTTGTTCGAGCGGTTCAGCGCGATCAGCGCCGGGTTCTCGGCATTGAGCAGATAGTTGGAGGCGTCGTTGATGTGCCACTGCCCCTGTTTGTCGATCCCCAGCAGCGTGACGTCAAACTTCTCTTTGTCGATTGCATCCACAATGTTTTTGGCCGACTGCAGCGACACCTCATGCTCCGCCGATTTACCGCCAAAAATCACCCCAACACGTAGTTTAGTCACGCCTTAAATCCTTCTGAAAAATCATGGCAAAAAAGTCGTTTATCACAATAAACGCATTGCCTGGCGGCGGCAATCGTTGTTGCCAGAATCTTCTTACGCCACAGAATGCCACATCGCGACCATCCAAAACGTATACACTTCGTATATTGTTCATTTATGGAGACGCCGATGGGCATCGTAAAAATTTCGGACGCGCTGCATGACGATCTGCGCCTCGCCAGCCTGACCATGACGCGTTCGATCAACGCGCAGGCCGAGTACTGGATCAAGATCGGCATGCTGGCGGAGTTCCATCCGGAACTGACTTACCCGCAACTGGTAAAAAAAATGATGAAAGATAACGCGCTGACGCTGAAGGAGATTGTCGGGTGAAACAGATTGTGATTAAAACGCCGGAAGAGATTGCCAAAATGCGCCATTCCGGCGCTCTGTTGGCTAAAGTGTTTGCTATGCTCGATGAGGTCATCGTCGAAGGCATCTCCACCATGGAGATCAACGACCGCGCCGAGGCGTTTATCGTCGAAGAGCTGAAGTCGCGCCCGGCCAGCAAGGGGCAGTATGATTTCCCCTATGTGCTCAACACCTCCGTGGACGACGTGGTGTGCCACGGGGTGCCGTCGGCCAGCAAAATCCTGCGTTCCGGCATGATCGTCAACGTGGATATCACGCTGGAAAACGGCGGCTACATCGCCGACTCCAGCAAAATGTACTGCATCGGCCAGGTGACGCCGCTGGCCAAACGGCTGGTGAACAACGTCTATGAATCGATGTGGCAAGGCATTCGCGCAGTCAAACCGGGCGCCACTCTGGGGGATATCGGCCACGCCATCCAGCGACACGCCGAACAGGCCGGCTACAGCATCGTGCGGGAATATTGCGGCCACGGCATCGGCCGCGACATGCACGAAGAGCCGGCGGTGCTGCACTACGGTCAACCCGGCAGCGGCATGGCGCTGCAGGAAGGCATGGTGTTCACCATCGAGCCGATGATCAACCAGGGCGACCGCCGCATCAAGCAGAAGAAAGACGGCTGGACGGTGGTGACGCGCGACAAAAAACTGTCGGCGCAGTGGGAGCACACCGTGGCGGTCACCGCCGACGGCGTGGAAATCCTGACGCTGCGCGACGAAGAGCGCCGGGCCGGCTACGCCGAGCGCTACTAAACCCACAAGCCATTAGCTTAATAAGCTGATGGCTTAATAAGTTATTTAATTGATAGCCTCTTAGCTTATTGCGCGGCACCGGCGCCGCGGTTAAGGCGACGGGGATGACAGGGAGACAGGCAGCATGCAGTCAGGCAATCAGACGTTTATCAATCAGCTCAAGGACATCGTCGGCGGCCCGCAGCTGTTGACCGGCGATCGCAACACCGAACGGTATCGCAAGGGCTTCCGCTCCGGCGAAGGCCAGGCGCTGGCGGTGGTGTTTCCCACCAGCCTGCTGCAGCTGTGGCGCATTCTGCAGGCCTGCGTGGCCGCCGACAAAATCGTCATCATGCAGGCCGCCAATACCGGCCTGACCGAAGGCTCAACCCCCAGCGGCAACGACTATGATCGCGATATCGTCATCGTCAGCACCCTGCGCCTCGATCATATTCAGGTGCTGGACAACGGCAAGCAGGTGGTCGGTTTTCCCGGCAGCACCCTGCACCACCTCGAGAAATTGCTCAAACCCTACGGCCGCGAACCGCATTCGGTGATCGGCTCTTCCTGCATCGGCGCCTCGGTGATTGGCGGCGTGTGCAACAACTCCGGCGGCTCGCTGGTGAAACGCGGCCCGGCCTATACCGAAATGGCGCTGTACGCCCAGTTAGGGGAAGACGGCCAGCTGCGCCTGGTGAACCATCTGGGCATCCGGCTTGGCGACACGCCGGAAGAGATCCTCACCCGGCTGGAAAAAGGCGACTATCGCCCGGAGGACGTCGAATACGGCGAGCTGCGCGCCTCGGATAACGAATACGCCAGCCGGGTGCGCGACGTCGATGCCGACACCCCTTCCCGCTTCAACGCCGACAAACGCCGCCTGTACGAGGCCTCCGGCTGCGCCGGCAAGCTGGCGGTGTTCGCGGTGCGGCTTGACACCTTCGAGAAAGAGGGCAAAGAGCAGGTGTTCTATATCGGCACCAACGACACCGCGGTGCTGACCGAACTGCGCCGCCACATGCTGAGCAAATTCGAAAACCTGCCGGTGGCCGGTGAATACATGCACCGCGATATCTTCGACATCGCCGAGGTGTACGGCAAAGACACCTTCATGATGATCGACAAGCTCGGCACCGATCAGATGCCGCGCTTCTTCACCCTGAAAGGCCGCATGGACGCCAGTCTCAACAAGCTGCCGCTGCTGCCGCACAACCTGACCGATCGGCTGATGCAGGGCCTGAGCCATCTGGCGCCGAGCCACCTGCCGAAACGCATGAAGGAATACCGTGAACGTTTCGAACACCATCTGCTGCTGAAGATGGCCGGCCCCGGCGTGGAAGAGGCCCAGCGCTACCTGACCGACTATTTCGCCCAGGCCGAAGGCGCCTTCTTCGCCTGCACGCCTGACGAAGGCAAAAAGGCCTTCCTGCACCGCTTCGCCGCCGCCGGCGCCGCGGTGCGCTACCACGCGGTGCACGCCGACAAGGTGGAGGATATTCTGGCGCTGGACATCGCCCTGCGCCGCAACGACACCGACTGGTTCGAAACGCTGCCGCCGGAGATCGACAGTCAGTTGGTGCATAAGCTGTATTACGGCCACTTTATGTGCCACGTCTTCCACCAGGACTACGTGGTGAAAAAAGGCGTGGACAGCCATGCACTGAAAGAAAAGATGCTCGAGATCCTCAACCGGCGCGGCGCCGAGTACCCGGCGGAGCATAACGTCGGCCACCTGTACCACGCCAAACCGGATCTGCAGGCGTTCTACCGCACCGCCGATCCGACCAACAGCTTCAACCCCGGCATCGGCAAAACCAGCAAACGCAAAGGCTGGGCCGAAGACCCCCGCTAAGAGCGCCCGATTGGCCTGCCGAGGCGGGCCACCTCACCTTCCTGTTGACCTTCAATGGCCCATTCAGCGTTCCGCACGCAGCAGCAAGGAGACGATGAACGCGCCCCCCAGCCCCGCCGTAATGATGCCGATGGGCAGCTCCTGATTGGGGATCAGGCTGCGGCTGAGCATGTCGCCGCCGGTCAGCAGCATCGCCCCCAGCAGGCCGCACATCGGCACGGACAAGCGGTGGCGCACGCCCACCAGGCGCCGTGCCAGATAAGGCACCATCAGCCCGACAAAACCGATCACGCCCGTCAGCGAAACGAGAAACGCCGTGGACAGTGCGCAGCACAGAAAGGTCTCGGTGCGCAGGCGCGCGACGTTGACCCCCATCGAATGGGCGGTGTGCTCGCCCGCCAGCAGCGCGTCCAGCGCCCGCCAACGCAGCGCCGTAAACCCGGCCAGCAGCACGAAACTCGCCAACGGAATGAACAGATTATCCCAACGCGCCAGCCCCAGCCCGCCCAGCGACCAGAACAACACCGAGCCGGCCGCCCGCTGATCGCCGGAAAACACCAGGTAGCTGGTGAGCGCGCTGAACAAAAACGAGACCGCCAGGCCGCAGACGATCAGCTGCTCGGCGCGCCTGACCCGGCTGACGCGAAACAGGATCATCACCGCCATCGCGGACAAAATGCCGCCGGCGAAAGCGGACAGCGGCAACGTCAGCGCGCCCAGCGCATCGCCGAAGCGCGTGATGACCAGCACCGCGCCGGCGGAGGCGCCGGAGGAGAGCCCAAACAAAAAAGGATCGGCCAGCTCATTGCGGGTGGTAGTCTGCAGCAACGCGCCGGTCATCGCCAGCCCGGCGCCGGTCAACGCCGCCAACAGGGCTCTGGGCATTCGCAGTTGCACGACGATGGTATCCAGCATGCCGGAGAGGGGCGCCGAACCGAGCCCTAACGCCGCCAACGCCTGCCGCCATGACAGCGCGACACTGCCCAGCTGCAGGCTCCAGATCATTAGCCCACACAATACCGACAGCGCCAGCGGCGCGAGCAGCATAAATCGCCGGGTCGGCGAGTTCATTCAGCCTCCGGCGCGTACAGCGCCCGCGCCAGCTTTTCCACCGCGCCGATGTTGGCCGGCCCCGGCGTCAGCTCCGCATACTGCAGTTTCAGATAACGGTGGTGCCGTACCGCGGGGGTCAATTTCATCAACGGGTGAGACTCGAGGAAACGCCGCAGCGCATCGGCCCCCGAACCGGTCTGGTAATCCAGCAGAATAATGAAGTCGGGCTCGGCCGCCGCCACCGCCTCCCAGGACGCCGTCGTCCAGCTCGCCGGCAAACCGTCCATCACGTTGCGGCCGCCCGCCGCTTCGATGATCGCCGTCGGCATGGCGTATTTGCCGCTGGTAAAAGGCTTCTCCTCCCCCGAGTCATAGACGAACACCTTGAGCGGCGTCTGACCCGCCGTCCTGACTGGCAGCGCAGCCAACCGGCGGCGCCAGCCTTCAACCAACGCGGCTGCCTCTTGCGGCTTGCCGAAAATCTTGCCGAGCTTTAGCTCATCGTCATACAGCAGGTTCATATCGGCCTTCTGCGGCCGCCCGCCGGCCTGCACGCAGCTCTCGCTCAACACCAGCGTTTTGATGCCGAACGGGGCGAGCTTCTCCGGCGTGACGTCGCCGCCGATCTTCATACCGTAATTCCAGCCGGCGAAGAAGAAATCCGGCTGCGCCGCCAGCAACGTTTCCAAAGCGGGATATTTCGGCGCCAGTTCAGGAATGGCGCCCATCGCCGCCTTGAAGTCGGGCGTCAGTTTGTACCAGCCGGTGATGCCGGTCAGCCCGACAATGCGATCCTGCAGATGGAGCGCAAAGACCATCTCGGCCATGTTGATGTCGTTGATGACGGCGCGTTGAGGCGCCTGGTTGAAGGTGATCGGCGAACCGCAGCTGTCTACGGTGACGGGAAATTTTTCGGCCGCCGCCGCCCCGCCGGCCAGCAGCAGGAGCAGGGGGAATACGCGTGTGTTCATATTTCTCTCTGGTTTATCAAGCGCAATGGGGAACGTCAAAAATACGCAGCGTTTTCCCGCTGACGGGGTGCGCCACCTTGAAACTGTTCATGCCGAACACCGGCAAAATCACCGGGGTCTGCAACACCGCCTCGGGCGTACCACAGGCTACCTGGCGGCTTTCGTTGAGCACCAGGATCCGATCGGCAAACGCCTCCGCCACGGGCAAATCGTGCAGCACCGCAATCACGGCGATATCTTTATTTTTCACTAACGACAGCAGCGCCGAGCGCCCGGGCGGATCGAGGTGATTGGTCGGTTCATCCAGCAACAACAAGTCGGGAGACTGCGCCAACGCCCGGGCCAGTGCGGCGCGCTGGCGCTGGCCGCCCGAGAGCCGCCCCAACGGGTGGTGCCTGAGCGGCGCCAGCCCGGTTTCCCCGATGGCCTCATCAACGATGCGCTTTCCCGTCGCAGAGCGTTCGCCATGCGGTAAACGGCCCAACGCCACGTAATCCTCAACCGACAGCCGCAAATCCGGCAGATCGTTTTGCGCCAGAAAGGCGATGCTTCTGGCGCGCTCCGCCGCCGGCCACGCGGACAAGGCGCGCCCTCGCCAGTAAATGCCGCCGCTGTCCGGCCGCGTTTCGCCGATCAGGGTGCGCAACAGGCTGGACTTGCCGCTGCCGTTGGGGCCGATCACCGCCAGCTTCTCACCGGCGCGGAGCGCGAAATGGATGTTGTCGAGTATCAATGCCCCGCCGTGTCCGGTCAGGCTAACTCCATCAACATGGAGGATGTCGTGAGCTGAATTCATCATGCACAAATTGTTACATTATAACATATCAGTATTTTTACCACGATTGCTCGCCTTCTGCAAAAGCGAATCGCAAACTCTTATGCCGCACGCGCTGCGTGAAGCAAGGCAGAGGGCAAGCCGCGCCCTGCGTCAAAACGGCGTGGTTAAAGCAACATAGCACACCTTTTTATTAATGATAATGATTTTCATTATCATTAATGTCTCTGTGATTTCCGATTGCACGCCCCGCTGAACTTGGTTATGTTTAAAGCGACTGGTTTCATTCACGGTTTTCAGGAACTCACATGACCTATCTGGCGCACAGCACAGATCCGACAAACGCGACCGTTCCGGCCGTCGTTTTGCTGTGTGCTTCCTCCGCCCCACCCGCCGTTTCTTCTGTCGTTTCTGCGGTTGCCGCTTACCCGCCACGCCTTGTGGTTGTGCGTTAAGCCAAACCGACTTTTTACCTCCGGCTTAGTGATCTGTTGCGTTCAGGCGTAGACCGCCGCGCGCGCCGGAGCCTGTAATTTTCACGACAGGTGAAATTGATATGCGATTACCTTCTCTCTGGGCCAATGCCGGCCTGGCTACGCTGTTCGTCCTGCTCTGGAGCAGCGGCGCGATCATCTCCCGTTGGGGGTTGGAGCACGCCTCCGCCTTCGCTTTTCTGTTCTTCCGCTGCGCCATCGCGCTGGCGGTGCTGTTGGCCATCGGCCTGTGGCGGCGCCAGTGCCTGCCCGCCGCCGGCACCCGCCGGCGCGTCGCGCTGATCGGCGTGTTGATGATCGGCAGCTATCAGATCTGCTATCTGCTGGCGTTGGAACAGGGCATTACGCCCGGCGTGCTGGCCACATTGCTCGGCGTACAGCCGATCCTCACCCAGTTCATCACCGAACGGCGCTGCACCGGGCTGCGCGCATTCGGGCTGGCGCTGGCGATGGCCGGGCTGACGCTGGTGGTGTACCAAAGCCTGATGGTGGCCCATTTCTCGCCGAGCGGCATGCTGTTCGCCTTTATCGCATTGGGGAGCATGACCGCCGGCACCCTGCTGCAAAAGGGCATGACGCAGCCGCCGCTGGCGGTCTTGCCGCTGCAGTATGCCATCGGGCTATTGATGTGTACGCTGGCGCTGCCGTTTGAGCCGCTGCGGGTCGACTGGCGGCCTGAGTTCGTGCTGCCGCTGCTGTGGATGGCGGTGGTGATCTCGGTGCTGGCGACGTTCTTGCTGTATCGCCTGATCCAGCGCGGCAACCTGGTGCAGGTCACCAGCCTGTTCTATCTGATCCCGGCGGTGACCGCCCTGCTGGATTATCTGCTGCTCGGCCACGCGCTGGCCGCGCTGAGCCTGTTGGGGATGGCGGGCATCGTGCTCGGCGTGATGCTGGTTTTCCGCCGCGCATAAAAGCAAAAGCCCCCGCGCCGTTCCACCGGCCGGGGGCGACAACAACAGCCGTTAACTCAGAATAACCAGGAACCGTACCCCCACAGCAGCACCGTCACCCCAAGCAGCAGCTCGAGCAACAGAATGCCGATAGCGAAGGTCGAGCTGGAGAAGATGAACCCTTCCTTACTGTCGATATTCAGGAAGTGCGGGATCCCCAGATTCAGCAGATAGCCCGAATAGCACAGGCCGATAATGCCGACAAACAGACACAGCCAGACGACCGGATAGAGCGCCACAATCCCGCTGAGGAACATCGGGGTCGCCACATAGCCGGCGAACACCATGCAGCGGTGCAGGCTGGGGCGCGATTCATAACGCCGCGCCATCCAGTGAATGACTTTCCCCATGGCCGCTACGCCCGCCAGCATCAGCAGGTAGAACGCCACGGCGGTATAAAGCGCGGTAAACATGTCGAGCCTGATGGCATGTCCCTCGCCGGAGAGCCAGCCCAACTGGGTGGTGCCGATAAAGGCGCAGACCACCGGGATGGCTGCCAAGAGCAACACGTGATGGGTGTATAGGTGCGAGACGCTTTCATTCTCGCTTTTGATCTGTTCGAACTCGGCGCTGGGATGCGCCAGAAGTCCCCAAACATGACTGACCATGAGACACCTCCAATCTCGCCGTAGGCCGCGATCGGCGAACGAATTTCACACCTCTGACGGACTGCTACCCGTGCGAGGATTGCGGCCACGGGGCTCTCTCCCCTGTACTCATTATAGTCTTTCGGCGAAAAAACGTGCGGAAAGCGCAACGCCGCGGCGCTTTGTCTTATACTCCCACCATGAAAACCAGGCTGTGAGGAAGGTCATGTCATCCGTTATCACCACCCGCCAGGCGGGGATCGTCGACGTCGAAGCCGGGCGCAACGTTACCGTGATCGAACCCTGCAATCTGTACGGTTGCCGGCTCGGTGACGATGTCTTCGTCGGCCCGTTCGTCGAGATCCAGCGCCACGTCAGCATCGGCGCGCGCAGTAAAATTCAATCGCACAGCTTTATCTGCGAATACGTCACCCTCGGCGAAGCGTGCTTTGTCGGCCACGGCGTCACCTTCGCCAACGATCTGTTCAAAGACGGCGCGCCCAATGCCGATCCGGCCTGCTGGGGGCGCACCTGCATCGGCGATCGGGTGTCCATCGGCTCCGGCGCCACGATCCTGGCGGTGGAGATCTGCAGCGATACGGTAATCGGCGCCGGGGCGGTCGTGACCCGCGACATCACCCGCAAGGGGATTTATGCCGGCAATCCGGCGCGCCTGCTGCGGGAGCTGCCGTAATGATCCCGGCCATCCGCATCGCGGCCATTGAGGCGCTGCCCGATGATTACCTGACGCGCGGCGATTTCGGCTTTACCATCGCCTGTTACGCCCTGCCGCAGTTCGACAGCCCGGTCGACAGCTGGCCAACCCGCCCGGTGGCGCCATTTCGCAAGCAGTATCCGCTGGCGCCGTTCGCCAACGAAGACAGCGTGACCTTCCTGGCGTATCGCCAGGACGACGCCGTTGGCCATATTACGCTGAGCAAAAACTGGAACGGCTACACCCTGATCGACGAGATCGCGGTCAGCGCTGACGCGCGCCGCCAGGGCATCGCCGGGGCGCTGCTGGACTGCGCCAAACAGTGGGCGCGGCAGCAGGAAACCTCGGGTATGATGCTCGAAACGCAGAACAACAATCTGGCGGCCTGCCGCTGCTACCAGCATTACGGGTTTATTCTCGGCGGCATCGATCGTTTGCTGTACCGCGCCGAGCCGGAGATCGCCGATCACGAAATCGCGCTGTTCTGGTATTTGCCGTTCAATAGCGAAATCGGTTACTGATTTATCGATTGCCATTGAGGCTATGTTTACTTTTTAACCCCTACCATCGGATGAGAACTGTTATCACTTACTCTGATAAGCCAGCGACACCCAGGGAGGGCCGTATGAACCAGAACAAGGCTGTTTTACTGATGTTAGCTATCGCCATGAGCGGATGCGCCGAGCGCCCCACCCCGGCAACGCCGCCGACCGACGCCGCCGTTGCGCCGCCGAGCGTGCAGCCGGAGATGGACGCCAGCACCCGCAGCAAGCTGCGTGAAATCCTCGCGCTGCGCGCCGGTTGGCCCGCCGCGCAGCCGCATGGCCGCACCGTCGATTTGATTTCGCGCGAGTTTCTCGGCACCCCCTATCTCGCCAATCGCCTGATCGGCTCGCAGAACACGCCCGAGCAGCTGGTGATCGACTTCCGCGGGCTGGATTGCTTCACCTACATCGATTATGTGGAAGCGCTCAGCACCGCCCACAGCGAGGGCGAGTTCGTACAGCGGCTGATAGACATCCGCTACGTCGACGGCAACATCGCCTTCCCGCAACGCAAGCACTTCTTCACCGACTGGGCGCAGCGGCCGCACCAGGTGGCCGAAGACATCACCGCGCAGCTCAGCCCGCACGCCGTCACCCTCGTGAAAAACCTCAACCAGAAGGCGGACGGCAGCAGCTACCTGCCCGGTTTGCCCAACGTACAGCGCAGCGTGACCTACATTCCCAGCGACCGCGTCGACGACAAGGTGCTGGCCCAACTGCGCACCGGCGATTACATCGGCATTTACACCAACCTCGCCGGGCTGGACGTGACCCACACCGGCATCTTCGTGATGACCGACAACGGCCCGGTGCTGCGCAACGCCTCTTCGCGCAAAGCCAACATGCGGGTGGTCGATTCGCCCTTTATGGATTACGTGATGGCTACGCCGGGCATCGTGGTGCTGCGTTCACTCAGCCGATAATCCCCCATCGCATAACGGCTATAAGCTATAGCCGTTTATGCTGAACGAGCGTTTGACTTCATCGGCGGTTCAGGCTTAGCTGTAAGAACAAAAACCAACTGATTTTATTGTTCTTTTCAGGGAGACTTCGATGACCTTACGCTGGCGTATCACCCCTCTGGCGGCGGCCTTCGCCGCCGTATTGGCGCTGCAGGGCTGCGATCAAAAAACCGACCAAAACCATATCAAAGTCGGCGTCATCAACGGCGCGGAACAGGACGTGGCGGAAGTCGCCAGGCAGGTGGCGAAAGAGAAATATGGGCTGGACGTCGAGCTGGTCGGCTTCAGCGGCTCGCTGTTGCCGAACGACGCCACCGACAAGGGAGAACTGGACGCCAATGTGTTCCAACACCGCCCATTCCTCGAACAGCAAAACAAAGATCACGGCTATAAGCTGGTGGCGGTCGGCAATACCTTCGTCTTCCCGATGGCCGGCTACTCCAAAAAGATAAAATCGCTGAAAGAGCTGCCGGACGGCGCGGTGATCGCCATCCCGCTCGATCCGACCAACCTGGGGCGCGCCCTGCTGCTGCTGGAAAAAACCGGGCTGATTAGCCTGAAGCCTGGTAAGGGGCTGCTGCCTACCGCCCTGGACATCAGCGCCAACCCGCATCGTTATCAGATCATGGAGCTGGAAGGCGCGCAGCTGCCGCACGTGCTGGACGATCCGAAAGTCACCGTCGCCGTCATCAGCACCACCTACATCAACCAGACCGGCCTGTCGCCGACCAAAGACGGCATCTTCATCGAGGATAAAGACTCGCCGTACACCAACATCATCGTCACGCGCGAAGACAACAAGGACGCGCCGAACGTGCAGAACTTCATCAAGGCCTATGAGTCGGATGAAGTGGCCAAAGCCGCCGAAAAAATCTTCAACGGCGGCGCGGTGAAAGGCTGGTAAATTCGGCCACCATCAAGGCGGATTCTGCATACGAATCCGCAATATTTCACTTCCATTCCCCGTTTCCTTACGCCACACCTTTCTCTAAAAGCAAAACGCCCGCATGCTCATTCCTCCATAACACGGATTGTTCACAACAAAGGAGTGTCTCGATGCCGATCAAATTTGCCCCCAAGGTCGGGGAAATTCTTGAGTGCAACTATGGCAACTATCCCCTATCAGTCTGCCAACCGCATGAAGCCGGCTTTTATGATGGCCACATTCCACCAGAAATGGTGAAGAACCGTTCAGTTGTTGTGTTAAATGGCAAAATTAACGGCAACGCCTGCATTATCGTACCGCTGTCGACCACCAGAGATTCGAGTAAGATCGAACGGGGATTGCACATCGAAATTACGCGTGAACTCATCGAAGATATGAGATTCTTTCATCCGCAAACCCGCTGGGCAAAGGGCGATCTGGTGCAGCAAGTCAGCCGCCAACGGCTGAACAGAGCCCGTAAAGAGAGAGGCTTTCTTACCCAGTGTCTGTCGCGCGAGCTTGTTGCTGACATACAACGCGCCGTCATTAAGTCGATCAACGCCAAAAATATGCTGTTCTGACCAGTACGCTGTTGTTGACAAAACAGACAAATCAGGTGAAATTGTCGCCGTAGCCGATAAAGGCTCTTATGCTATACCCTCCCTTTCAGGGACCTGCGAAGCCCAGCCATCCAGCTGGGCTTTTGCCTATCAAGCGCCCACCGATTTCTTATCTTTCCGCTCTTGCCCCCTCAGCCTTTCTACCCTGACCGATGCGCGGCGAACGTTCCCATAGGGTTTTCTTATCTCACCATAAGAAAACCCGATTTACCCCGGCGGCGAGCGGCGCGCATAATGCCGTTTATCCGCTGATTTTCAAGGTGAACAGACCCGCCATGACGCTCTCCGCTCCCGTACTCAGTCTCCTTGACGCCACGCCGGACGATATGGCCGCCGTGCAGCATATTTACACCCACCACGTGCTGCACGGAGCGGCCTCGTTTGAAGAACAACCGCCGACGCGGGCGGAAATGCAGCTGCGCCTGAGCAAGGTGCGGGAGGCCGGCCTGCCCTGGCTGGTGGCGAAAAGCGAAGGCCGTATTGTGGGCTACTGCTATGCCACGCCGTATCGCCCCCGGCCGGCCTATCGCTTTACCGTGGAAGACTCGGTGTACATCGCCGAAGGGCAGCAGGGCAAAGGCGTCGGCAAGGCGCTGCTGAGCGCGCTGATCGCCCGCTGCGAGCAAGGCCCCTGGCGCCAGATGCTGGCGATCGTCGGCGATTCCGCCGCCAACCGCGGCTCGCTGGCGCTGCACCAGTCGCTCGGCTTTACCAGCGTCGGGACGTTAAAGGCCGTGGGATTCAAGCTGGGGGAATGGCGCGACACCCACATCATGCAGCGCGCGCTGGGCGCGGGCGACAATCAGCATCCTTGAAGGCATGGCGACGCACGATAAGGAGTTAGCGTCTATAGTGAAGAGTGATTTCATTGAGTTAGCGCCAATCGCGCGCCACCTTTAACCGGTAAGGGAGAATCAAATGAAAATTATTCTGTGGATAGTCGCCATCATCTTTATCGTGGGTTTGTTGACGATTACCGGCGTTCTCAAACTGATCTTTTAATGCGCTTAATACGTCCCGCCCCTTCCGGGGCGAGACTTTTCATCATGCCTTGAAACGCGCGCGTACCGCCCCCAGCGCCGATACCACCGCCAGCACCACGCCGCCGGCCACCAGCCCGAACGCCACGTTCAGCAGGGCCGGAACCACACCCTGCAAAAGATGGCCAAACGTCGGCACCACGGTGGTGTATGAGGCCCAATCTTCGAACAGGTGATGCACCGGCGGCAAACCGTGGGTCAGAATACCGCCGCCGACCATAAACATGGCGACAGTGCCGACGATCGACAGCGTTTTCATCAGATAAGGCGCGGCGCGCACGATGCCGCTGCCGATGGCGCGCGCCAACGCGCTGCCTTTGCGGCTCAGATACAGCCCCAGATCGTCCAGCCTGACGATGCCGGCGACAATGCCGTACACGCCGAGCGTCATCACGACGGCGATGCCGCACAAGACGATCACCTGCTGGCTGAAGGTGGCGCCGGCGACGGTGCCCAAGGTGATGGCGATAATCTCGGCGGACAGCACAAAATCGGTGCGTATCGCCCCTTTCACCTTGCGCTTCTCATAGGCTGCGGCATCCTCATTGGCGCCGGGCCCGTCCGATTTTTCCTCCTGCGCCGCCTTGCCGTGGCTCAGGCTGTGAAACACCTTTTCGAACCCTTCGTAACACAGGTAGGCGCCGCCCACCATCAGCAGCGGCGTAATCGCCCAGGGCGCGAAGGCGCTGATCAAGAGCGCCAACGGCACCAGGATCGCCTTGTTGATCAGCGAGCCTTTGGCGACGCTCCACACCACCGGCAGCTCGCGGTCGGCTTTAACGCCGGTGACCTGCTGCGCGTTGAGCGCCAGATCGTCCCCCAGCACCCCGGCGGTTTTTTTCGCCGCCATCTTGCTCATTAAAGAGACATCGTCCAACAACGAGGCGATGTCGTCGATAAGGGTAAGTAAACTACTTCCTGCCAAAATGATTCATCCTTTTCATATTCACGGGCCATTCTATGTTTAGCATAGCGGTAAAGCGTCATAAAAGGATATGGGAGGATCGCGGAAAACGCCGGGTGGACGTTAAAACCTCTCGCCTGGCAGCCCCTCATCGGATCCGATAGCGAACGCGCGCGAGATATGTTGAAGGACAAGGCGATGGGCATCAAAGACGCACGATAAATGCGTACTCCCCTCAAGCAAACCCAATGCCACATGCACGCTGCCATGCTGTTCAACGAAACGCTGCATCGCTTGCGCATTGAACAACTCGTCCTGCGCGGCCGCCAGCAGCAAAGTCGGTAATCGCAGCGCCGCCAGTTGCTTGGCCGGGGCGCGAGGCGTCAAGGCGTTAGCCATATTGACGCTGTATTGGCAGACAAAATCGGGGGAGGTGGCCAGCACGGCCGGGGGAAAATTCAGGCTGACCGCCCGAGATTGCCCGAACCATCGCCCACCGCTGAGCGCATTGGCCACAAAAGGCCATTGACGCACCTGGGCAAAACGAGCCGCCGCCAGATCGCGGGCTATGCCGGAAAATGGCCCCAGCTCGGGCGCCAGCAGGATCAGGCTATCCGCCTGCTGCTCGCAAGGATAGCGGGTCAGGTAGTTGAGCAACATCCCGGCGCCGCTCGAATGGCCCAGCAGGTGCCTGCGCGCCAACGGAAACCGGCGGCGCATTTCCGCCAGGATGACATCGACATCGCGCCAAATACGCTCAGGCCGCTCAACCGTCCCCCGCTCTCCCGTGGAATCGCCATGTCCGCGAATATCGACCAGGCACACCGCGAGCGTTGGCTCGGCCGCCAACTGGCGCGCAAGAACGTCATACCCGGCGGCGCTGTTAACCCCGCCGCCGTGATACACCACCATCACGTCTGCACTCGCGGCAGTTTGCCGATACAGGAGATAGCTCAATCCCTCAACGCGACCGGACGACATCTCCACGTGCCCGCCCGGCCACTCGCCGTAAGACTTCGCTTGCTCAACATAGCGGTCAAAATCAATCAAAGCGCACCTTTCCATGAATGTTGTCGGTATTGCCCACGGCAGAATTCCCTGCCACCACGGGGGTAAGCATATGAAACAACCGCAGGCGCTACCATCCCTTTTGCACGCCCTTGGCGTCAGGGCAGATCCCCCGCCGGCACATTGAGCTGCCAAGAGAGGCCGAAACGATCGTTCAGCCAACCGAACCGGGCGCTGAAGCCGTAGTCATCGAGCGGCATCAGCACCTTGCCGCCTTCCGCCAGCCGGTGGAACGCCCGCTCCAACGCTTCTTCGTTAGGCAGGTTGATGAACAGCGACACCGCCGGGGTGAAGCTGAAGTCATGGCTGATCGGGCTGTCGATGAACACCAGGTTCTGCCGGTCGAAATCGATGGACGCATGCTTGATCAACCGCCGGCCGTCCGGCGTCGGATCGTAATGCTGCACCTGCATGAGCCGAAAACGCTCGAACACCTGGCTGTAAAGGTCGATCGCCCGCTGCGCCTCTCCCTGGAACATGACAAAGGTCGAAACCTGACTCATAACATCCCCTCCGACAATCGTTGTGGTATTAATGGAGGATAGCGGATTACCGTTGAAGCGGCGGAAAGGAGCAATCATGAGCATCATTCATCGCCTGGCGCAGCCGGACGATCTCAACGGCCTGTTAGCCTTGTATCGCGAGCTGCGCCCGCAGGACGCGCCGCTGCGCGCCGACGACGCGCGCCGCGCCCTGCAACGCCTGCTGGACGATCCGGCGATCCGCCTGGTGGTAGCGGCGGACGAGGAACAGCCGATCGCCACCTGCATGCTGGCGCTGATCCCGGGGCTGGCGCACCAGGCGCAGCCGTTCGGCGTCATCGAACACGTGGTGACGGCGGAGCCCTACCGCGGCCACGGCGTAGCGCTCGCCATGATTGAATACGCGCTGCAGCTGGCCTGGCGTAAAGGCTGTTACAAGGTGATGCTGCTGTCGGGGCAGCAACGCACCGGCGCGCACCAGCTTTATCTCAAAGCGGGTTTCGACGGCGATCGCGAGCGGGGATTTGTCATCAGACGGCCCGAGGGCCGATAGCGGCCTGCTGCAAACGAGCAGGCCGTCAGGCGGGTTATTCGCTGTCGTTCTTCGCCAGACGGGCGTCTTTTTGGCGGCGATAGTCACGGGCGGCGGCCGGGATCGGCGTCACCTTGCCGGTTTCAATCCAGCTGCGCAGACGGTTGGCGTCGGCGAAATGGGTGTATTTGCCGAAGGCGTCCAGCACCACCAGCGACACCGAGCGGTTACCGATCACGGTGCGCATCGCCAGGCAGTGCCCCGCCTGGTTGGTGAAGCCGGTCTTGGTCAGCTGAATGTTCCATTTCGGGTTGTACACCAGGTGATTGGTGTTGCGGAACGGCAGCGTGTAGTTCGGATCCTTGAAGCTGGCCATGCGCTCAGTGGTGGTGCTGAGCTGGCCGATCAACGGATATTGCTTGGTGGCGATCAGCAGTTTGGTCAGATCGCGCGCCGTCGACACGTTATGAATAGAGAGCCCGGTCGGTTCCACGTAATGGGTGTTGGTCATACCCAGCGCCCTGGCCTTGGCGTTCATCGCTTTGATGAAGGCGTTGTAGCCGCCCGGATAGTGGTGCGCCAGGCTGGCGGCCGCGCGGTTTTCCGACGACATCAGCGCCAGCAGCAGCATATCCTTGCGGCTGATTTCGCTGTTCAGCCGCACCCGTGAATACACCCCTTTCATCTCCGGCGTCTGGTGGATGTCCACCGACAGCATCTCGTCGAGCGGCAGGTGCGCGTCCAACGTGACCATGGCGGTCATCAGCTTGGTAATCGAGGCGATCGGCACCACTTCATCCGGGTTGCGCGCGTACATCACCTTATGGGTTTGCATATCGACGACCATCGCGCTGCCGGAGGCCAGCTCAGGCTGGGTGGCGTGCAGGGCGGCAGCGTTGTCGCTGGCCAGCGCGCGCGGCGCAAAGCCTGCGCCCGCCTGCAAAGCGAGCAGGGTCAGAACCAAAACACGTATTTTCACAGGCATTACTCTGAAATGGGGGCTTGAACTCAGCGAATTATATGTGAGGGTTCAGCGCTTGGCACTGGGATTATAGGGCGGATTTGTGACAAATTCTGTCGGCCGAAAAACGACGCAGCCCGCGGGCGCTCTGGGATGAACGCCCGCGTAGAAAAAGTTACAGCGCCGGCTGCCACGCCGATTGCGGCAGCAGGTACAGCCCCGGCGTTTGCCGCGCCCCTGCGCCGACGATATGGCCGATGCCGGCCGCCATCACCGCCAGCGTGACGTCGAAGGCGTTGAGGCTGTCGCCGTAGCCGGCGGTCAGGTTGAACATCGAGCCGTTGGCCAGCAAATAAACCGTCTTCTCATTGAGTTGGTAAGCGTTCACATAAGGCATCGGCTCGTGGTGCTGCAGGCCCTTGAGGAAGCCGACGTCGATCTCTTCCGCCACGTGGCCGACGTTGAGGATAAATACGCCGTCCTGCGCCTGTTGCAGATGCTGCGCCGAAAGCACGTTTTTCGCGCCGGTCGCGGTGGCGATCACGTCCGCCTGCGCGACCCCGCTCGCCAGATCCACCACCTGCCAGCCGTCATAACGCGCCTGCAGCGCACGCGCCGGATCGATTTCCGCCACCATCACCTGGCCGCCGTAGGCCCTGGCCGCGGCCGCCGTCCCCTGCCCGACCAGGCCGTAGCCAATCACCAGCACGCGCTTTTCATGCAGCGTCAAATGGGTGGTCTGGAAGAAGGTGTGCCAGGCGGTCAGCCCAACCATATGCCGATTGTGCAGCCCTTCTTTCACCGGCAGATCGTCCCAGTTGAAGATCGGGTAGCGCGGCGCCACGCCGTTTAACCGATTGATGCCCGATCCGGTGGCCTCCAGCCCGGCGACGATCTGCGGGCCGTTCGGCGATTGGTGCAAACGGGTGGTCAAATCCGCTCCCATTTCGCACAGGTGGGTCGGCTGCCAGGCCAACGCGCGATCGAAAGATTCCGACCATTCGCCGGCGCTCATGTCACGCCAGGCATAGGCCTGCGCGCCCCGCCGTTCCAGCCAGGCCACCACGTCGTCCTGCACCGTAGTGGGATTGCAGGTGGTCAGGAAGATCGCTGCGCCCTTGTCCAGCAGGCCGGCCACCAGCGGCGCCATTTTCAGATCCAGGTGCATATTGCACGCCAGCCGCACCCCGTGCAGGTCCGGCAACGCCGCCACCGCCGCCCGGGTGCGCGGCATATGACGCGTCGCCCAGCTCAATTCACTGTCAAAATCCTGATACATCCGTTGCTCCTCTGGTGCGCCCCGCCGCCAGGCGTGGCAAAAAAGTTATCCCGCGCGGCCGAGCCGGCGGATCGCCTGCGGCGACAGGCCAAATACGCGGATAAACGCCCGCCTCATGCGTTCCGGATCGCTGAACCCCACCGAACGGGCGATCGCTTCCAGCGGCTCGGCGCTCTCTTCGATGCGCACCCTGGCCGCCTCGACCCGCAATTGCTCGACCACCTTGGCCGGCGTCTGCCCGGTTTCAGCGCGGAACAGCCGGCCGAACTGACGCTCGCTCAGGCACGCGGCGTCGGCCAGATCCGCCACCGACAGCGGCTGGTGCAAATGCTCGCGCGCGTACGACAGCGCGGCGCGCATGCGATCCGACGACGGATTCAGCGCCAGCAACAGCGAATACTGCGACTGCCCGCCGGGGCGTCGGTGATAGACCACCAGCTGCCGCGCCACGGCCGCCGCCAGGGTGGCGCCCAGGTCGTCTTCGATCAGCGCCAACGCCAGATCGATGCCGGCGCTGATCCCGGCCGAGGTCCAGATATCCCCGTCGCGAATGAAGATGCGGTTGCTGTCGACGCGAATGCGCGGGTAGTTCTGCTGCAGCCGCGCCGCATGATACCAGTGAGTGGTGGCGCGCTTGCCGTCCAGCAGCCCGCAGGCCGCCAGAATAAACGCGCCGGTACATACGCTGGCGATGCGCCGCGCTCGTCGGCTTTGCTTGGCCAGGAACGCCGCCAGCGCCGGTGATTGCGCCGCCATCACATTGCCGCTGCCGCCGGCCACCACCAACGTATCGAAACGCTCGCCGCCGCACGGCTGCGTGGCGATTTCCACCCCGGCCGAGCTGGCGACCATGCCGCCCTGCGGCGAGATCGCCACACAGCGGTAGGCCGGCGGGTCGGTGAACTGGCTGACGTTATCGAACGCCGCCAGCGGCCCGGCAAAGTCCAGCAGGTTAAAACCGGGAAAAACCACAAAACCGATCGTTTTCATGATGGCGCTTTTTGAGGGTTATCTGTCATATCAGCCAAAAACAGGGCGGCTATTATGGCCCAGGTCCAACGATAAAAATGAGGCGAATATCATGTCTGAATCACTGGTGATTGTATTTCCCATCTATCAAGGCGTCACCCAGCTCGACTTCACGGGCCCACTGCAGTTCCTGCGCCGCATGCCAGGCGCGGAAATCATCGTCGCCTCGGTAGACGGCGCGGATGTCGAGTCGGAAGGCTTGCACTTCACCCAGCTGCGCCCGCTGCCGGAGATCGCACGCTGCGATGTGCTGTGCGTGCCGGGCGGCAGCGGCTGCACCCAAGCGCTGCAGGATAAAGCATTCATGCAGCAAATCCGGCGGCTGGGCGCCGATGCCCGCTATCTGACTTCGGTATGCACCGGTTCGCTGATCCTGGCCGCCGCCGGCCTGCTGCCGGGCAAACGCGCCGCCTGCCACTGGTCGATGCGCGACAGCCTGAAGCTGTTCGGCGCCATACCCAGCGCTGCACGCGTAGAGCGTGACGGCAACGTGATCAGCGGCGGCGGCGTTACCGCCGGCATCGATTTCGCGCTGGCGCTGATCGCCGAACTGCACGGCGAAGACACTGCCCAAACGATCCAACTCTATCTGGAATACGCCCCGGCCCCGCCGTTCACGGGCGGCACGCCGGAACTGGCCCCGCCGCACATTTACGCCAGGGTACAGGCACAAATGGCGGAAAGTCTGGCGCAGCGCAGAGCGTTGGTGGCCCAGATCGCCCAAGGCTAGCGATCGGGCGTATACTTGCCCTTATGCGTCAGCCACATAAGGAGTAAGGAATGACCGATTTGGCTCACTACATTACGGACTATGGCTACTGGGCGTTGTTTATCGGCTGCCTGGCTGAGGGGGAAACCATCACGCTGCTGGGCGGCATCGCCGCCCATGAAGAGCTGCTGCACTGGCCGTGGGTGATCGCAGTAGTGGCGCTGGGCGGCACGCTGGGGGATCAGTTGCTGTACTTCGCCGGCCGCCGGTTCGAAGGCCGCGTCATCTCGCGGCTCAAGGGGCAGGAAAAGCGCATCGCGCGCGCCAGAAGGCTGATCGCCCGCCACCCGATGCTGTTCGTTATCGGAGTGCGTTTCATGTACGGTTTCCGCATCATCGGCCCGGTGCTGATCGGCGCCAGCCGCCTGCCGCCGTCGCGCTTCGTGCCGCTGAACATCCTCGGCGCCATTCTCTGGGCGACGATCTTCGTCATGCTCGGTTATTTTGGCGGCCAGGCGCTCGAACGCTTCGTTACCGGCTTCGACAAAAAGCTCTCCAGCCTGCTGTTTGTCGCGCTGGCGATCGCCGCTATCCTGCTGGTGCGTTTCTGGTGGCGTAAACGCCACCCGGAGTAAGCAAACGCAGCGGGCGTCAGCTTTCCTGCGGCGCCGCGCGCATCAGTTCGACCAGCTCGCGCGCCGCCTTGTCCAACGGGCGATTCTTCAGCCAGATCAAATGCATCGGCAAGCGCAGCTCGTTCTTGGTGTTTTTGAATTTCAGCCGCACCAGACGCCCCTGCGCCAGCAGCGGCTCGGCCAGCGACAGCGGGAAGTTGCCCCAGCCCAGGCCCGCCTCCACCATGTTCAGCGCCATCGGCAGGCTGTCGGTGCGCCAGTACGCCTCCGCCACCTGCGGACGCAGATCGCCGATCGGCAGATCGCGGCTGGCCACCATGATCTGCCGCACGTTGACCAGATCCTCGAGAAACAGCTCACCCGCCGCGCCGTCCAGCGCCGGGTGCTGCGGCGACAGCATCGCCACCAGCGACTCCGCGCCGACGAAGTGGAACTGCTCCGCGCTATTGACGTTCAGCCCGCCGAACGCCAGACAAACACCGATGCGCCCCTCGTGCAGCATGTGCAGCACGTCGTCCTGCGGCGCGCTGAGCACTTCGATGTTCAGCAGCGGATAACGCTGCGACAGCGTTTTCACCGCCGCCAGCAGGCCGGCGCCGTTGATATCCGACGCCACGCCGATCGAAAGCCGACTCTCCAGCCCCTGAGACAGTTCGATGGCGTGCACCTGCAGCTGCTTGAGCTGCCCGGCGATCAGGCGGGCGTGCGGCGCCAGGGCCAACGCCAGCGCGGTCGGCGTCGGTTCACGGTGAGAACGGTCGAACAAGGCGAAACCGAGCTCCGCCTCCATGTTGGCGATGGCCATGCTGACGGCGGAGGGCACGCGCCGCAGCGCGCGGGCGGCGGCGGAAAACGAGCCGCGATCGAGCACCGCCAAAAACAGTTCGATATTGTCGCTGGAGAAATTCATTGTTTTATCTGTCAGTAAAACTGACAACTCCTGACTTTTTCTATCAATGTGGTTGACGTTATCTTAGCCGCCGTCGCCACAGAGGCAACTAAAAACAGATCGGGAGAAAACGATGCAAGGCGTCAAACGCAAACTGGTGTATGTCACCGCTTATGAAATCATCGGCATGGCGATCTCGGCGCTGGGGTTGGCGCTGCTGTCGGGCCATGCGCCGAGCAGCACCGGGCCGCTGGCGGTGGTGATCACCACCATCGCGGTCAGCTGGAACTTTATTTACAACTATTTATTCGAGTGGTGGGAAAGCCGCCAGGTGTCGCGCACCCGCACGCTCAAACGCCGCATTTTGCACGCCGTCGGCTTTCAGCTAACGCTGGTGGTGTATCTGATCCCGCTGATCGCCTGGTGGATGGGCATCACGCTGTGGCAGGCGCTGCTGCTGGATATGGCGCTGATCGTTATCATTCCTTGCTACACCTTCCTGTTTAACTGGGCGTTCGACAAGCTGTTCGGCCTGCCCGCATCGGCACTGCCGGCCGGTGAATCGGCCTAAGACTCGTTACGCGCCAACCGACCCGCTGCTTTATCCCATTTTCTGCGCGGGTCGCCATTTCCTTCCTCTTATTTCTCGCCGCGAAATATAAGAACAACACCCTGTAATTTGCACGGTAATTATTATTTTGTGATTTTAATCACTTTTTATTCCTCGATATTTCCGTCTTGATAAAACATCACATCTTTTTGAATAATATATTCTTTTATATTTGGATTAAAAAATAAACACACTTGTTCACGTTTTATGCGCAGTATTTTTTGCCACCATTACGGAGAAAAGGTAGCATGCTTCGCCGTTATTTTAATGATGGCTGTATACACAATAAACAGCGGAATGATGCCACGACCTCATTCTCATAACGATTGGTCATAGCAATCGTTTGCTCTCATTAAGAGCAGGGTTAACATAGACAGGTAAACAGGACGGATAATGCACTCACAAAAAAAGTCGGCGGATGACAAACACGCCGCCAGAAGACGCTGGCTAGACTCTCATGAATCCGGTTATCACAAAAGCATGGGCAACCGGCAAATCCAAATGATCGCCATCGGCGGCTCCATCGGCACCGGTTTGTTCCTCGGGACCGGGGGCCGTCTCGAACTGGCCGGGCCGGCGCTGGCGCTGGTCTATCTGGTGTGCGGGATCTTCTCTTTCTTCATCCTGCGCGCGCTGGGCGAACTGGTGCTGCATCGCCCTTCCAGCGGCAGCTTCGTTTCTTACGCCCGCGAATTCCTCGGTGAAAAAGCCTCTTATGTCGCCGGCTGGATGTATTTCCTCAACTGGGCAATGACCGGCATCGTCGACATCACCGCCGTGGCGCTGTACATGCACTACTGGGGCACCTTCGCCGACGTGCCGCAATGGCTGTTCGCCCTCGGCGCGCTCGGTATCGTCGCCACCATGAACATGATCGGCGTGAAGTGGTTCGCCGAGATGGAGTTCTGGTTCGCGCTGATCAAGGTCGCCGCCATCGCGCTGTTCCTGATTGTCGGCGTCGTCTTCCTCGGCACCGGCACCCCGGTCGCCGGCCACACCACCGGCATGCACCTGATCACCGAAAACGGCGGCATGTTCCCGCACGGCCTGCTGCCGGCGCTGGTGCTGGTGCAAGGGGTGATCTTCGCCTTCGCCGGCATCGAGCTTATCGGCACCGCCGCCGGCGAGTGTAAAGATCCGGCCAAAATGATGCCCAAAGCGATCAACAGCGTGATCTGGCGTATCGGTCTGTTCTACGTCGGCTCCGTGGTGCTGCTGGTGCTGCTGCTGCCGTGGAACGCCTATCAGGCCGGCCAAAGCCCGTTCGTCACCTTCTTCAGCAAGCTGGGCGTGCCTTACATCGGCACCATCATGAACATCGTGGTGTTGACCGCCGCGCTGTCCAGCCTCAATTCCGGCCTCTACTCCACCGGCCGCATCCTGCGTTCGCTGGCGATGGGCGGCTCCGCGCCGAAGCTGATGGCTAAAATGAGCAGCCAGCAGGTGCCTTACGCCGGCATCCTGGTCACCTGCGGCATCTATGTGATCGGCGTGGTGCTCAACTACCTGGTGCCGGCGCAGGTGTTCGAGATCGTGCTGAACATCGCTTCGCTGGGCATCATCGCCTCCTGGGCGTTTATCATCGTTTGCCAGATGCGCCTGCGCAAAGCCGTGCGCGAAGGCCGCGCGCAGCCGGTGTCGTTCAGAATGCCGGGCGCGCCGTTCACTTCGTGGCTGACGCTGGCGTTTCTGCTGATCGTGGTGGTGATGATGGCCTTCGACTACCCGAACGGCACCTGGACCATCGCCACCATTCCGGTGTTGGCGGTGCTGCTGACGCTGGGCTGGTTCGGCCTGCGCAAACGCGCGCAGGAAGTGAAGCTGGAACAGCAGGCTCACGAAGAACAGAGCCAACGCTGAATCGACAAACCGCCCTCCGGGGCGGTTTTTTTTATCCGCTATAACCGCCCGTAGAACGTCATTCTGGCGCTTTCCGACAGCATCACGTCCGGCTGCGCATTGTAGGCCAACACCACCAGCATGCGCGTGGTGTCGCCTTCGGTCGGCGTCACCCGGTGCATGGCGTTGCGCCCGCGAAACAGCACCAAATCCCCCTCCTCCATCGCCAGCCGTTTGACCGCCCGCTCGCCGTCCAGCACCTGCGTGACCCCGGCATAGTTCATCTCGCCGCGATCGGCGTCGCGCAGGTTCTCCACGTATTCGAAGCGCCCGCCCGCCTGCGGTTTCTGGATCAGCAGCGTGATGGCGAACGAGGAGTTGTCAAAATGCCAGCCCAGCTCCTGACCGGTATGGGCGTAATGCAGATTGATCGACGACAGCCGATCGGCGTAGGGGTAGAGCTGCGCCTCGCCCAGCACCGCACACAGGAACGCGCGAAACGCCGGGGCGTCGTACAGCGCGCGCAGCGGCGACTGCGGCGGAATATCCTCGTCGGTAATGCACCCCTTGGACGACACCACCAGCCGGTTGCGCGCGTGATCGGCCGGCAGCGCGTCGTCCTGCGGCCGTAGATACACGTTGTGTTTGCTGGTGGCGTAAAACGCCGCATGGTGCTGTTCAGCGCCCTCCAGCCGCACCGTCGCCAGCGCGGCTTCACGCAGAAATCCCGGCAGCACCAGCGCGCCGGCGCGCGCCAGCGTTTGTCGGCAGCGGGCGCGGAACGCGGCGTCATCGATGGGATGGGCGGACAGATCGATAATATCGGCAAGTGGCGGCATGACGTTCCCCTCGTGTGCGAAAGCCGGATGCCTCTCACTGTAGCGAATGCCGCATTGCCGCCATAACAAAAATACGTTATGGATAAGCTAACGAATTATTAGCGATAAGCCCTGCTCATGCACTCACCGTCCCGTGCGCGCTTGCCCAAGCTGAGCGCCATTCTGGCGTTCGAAACCGCCGCTCGCACCGGCAGCCTGGCCCGCGCAGCGGATGCGCTGGCGCTGACCGCCGCCGCCGTCAGCCAACAGATCCGCCAGCTCGAACAACATCTGGGCATCACATTGTTCATTCGCGCCAAAAGCGGCGTCACGCTGACCGAACAGGGCTCGGACTACCTGGCCTACGTGCAGGAGGCGTTTGAAACGCTGCGCGTGGCGCAGCAACACGTCGAACGCCAGCGCGGCAAGCAGACGCTGACGGTGTTCACCTTGCCGGCGTTGGCCTCCAAATGGCTGAACCCGGCGCTGGGCGACTGGCTGGCGCAGTGCCCCGACGGCGATCTGCGGCTGCACGCGACCCATGCGGCGGTCGATTTCGCCCATTCGGCGGCGGATTTCGCCCTGTGCTTCGGCGATCAGGATTACCCGCTGCTGGAAAAGGTGCAGCTGTTTCAGGATCGGGTGCAGCCGGTATGCAGCCCGGCGCTGCGCGATCGCGGCGACTGGACGCAGCTGCCGCTGATCCACGTCGACTGGGGCAAGGAGAGCCAGTTTCTGCCGGGCTGGCACGAGTGGTTCACCGCCGCCGATCGGTCGCCGCCGCCGCGGCGCGGGCTGACCTATAACCTGACCTCGCTGGCCATCGACGCCGCCGTACAAGGGCGCGGGGTGCTGCTCGGCCAGCGGCGGCTGATCGCCCGTGAACTGGCGGAGGGCCGGCTGGTCACCCTGGCCGAACCGGCGCTGCCGCTCAGCAAACCCTACTACGTGGTTTACCCGCCGCGCACGCTGGAAAAACCCGGCGCAGCGGCGTTTCTCCGCTGGCTGCAAACCCTCGCACCTACAGACTAAGCCGGAACCCCGGCGGCGATGTTTGCTAGCGTCAGGCACAACCCCGCACGCTTAAGCCTCTTGCCTTAGCCTGTTAATTTATCTCTGCCGACCGGGATCGCGAACCGATTCGCCCTGCGGTCGCACTGCCATTTCCCTATGCCGTCGCCTCTGCAATCGCCACATTGCACCGGCCTCTTATTGTCCAAAACGAGGGTTATTCCATGATTTCATTAAATGATTACGCCAACCTACGCAGCTATGCCGGTAGCGAAACCGCAGTGATGCTCGAAAACCGCTACCACCACGGCGTATTTGCCCGAGACGATGCGGATGTCACCAGCCAGGACAATGGCGTCACCCTGCTCGTCGACGCGCAGAACCGCCGCTGGAAGCGCATCATCAATGACGGTGACTACAGCATCGATTGGTGGCACCTGCCGGGTGACGAACTGGATTACTCTCTGACCATCACCCGCGCATGCAACTTCTTGCAGGTCAAAGGCGAAGAGTGGTGGCAACTGCCGATCCCGACCACCCCGGCGGGGATCACCCTGGTTGGCCCCGGCGGCGTTCGCCCTTGTAAAACCACTGCCAACCTGAAGCTGTGGAAAAACGCCGTCGATTTTAAAGGCACCATTCTGGATTTCAGCGGCGCCGCCAACATCGAGTGCGTGCGCGTGCAATACTCTCTGGGAGCGCCGGCGATTTATAACCTGCGCATCGTGGGTGCCCCTGGCGCGGCGGCCAACCTGCGCGGTCTGTGCGTCTACAGCGATGCCTCAAACATGCATGGCCTGCCGGCCTGCCAGCTGCTGGTGCAAAACGTCTGGCTAACCAACCTGTACAAAGGCATCGTCTTCGGCAATAACGCCTATATCCAGAGCTGGCACAGCATCATGGTGCGCGGCTGTTTCTGGCCGATCTGGTCTGAAACCACCGCCAACGCCGGCGAAAAAATCGTCTTCTACAAATGCCTGTTCGGCGACAGCAGAAACTATTATCAGGGGGTGCATGCCCTGGCCTTCCGCGATTGTTCGTTCGACTACAGCGGTTTTAGCAATGAAACCGAACAGTTGGCCAACACCGACTATGGCTTGTTCGATCTTAAAGGCGGCATGCTAGACTTTAAAAACTGCCACTTCGAATGGGGCAACGCCAACTGCCGCAACTACCGGCCGGTCTTTACCAGCGACAACGGCGGTACGGTAAAAATCAAAGACAGCCAATGGCACAGCGTGATGACCAACAACACCGATGCCGGCAGCAGCGTGCCTTACCAATACGTCGAGTATTTCTACTTCGACAAATCCAGCGACCTGATCGGAAAATGTTATATCGACGGTTTCGATCTGGTGAACGCCGACATTAAAAAAGGCTGGTCCAACAACCATATTGAGATGAAAAAGATCGTCGCGCCCGGCTACATCAACATGTGGCGCCTGCTCTATCTGGGCGATGGCGTCAACCATCTGCCGGAGCCCACCTGGAAAGAGAGCAGTGCGCTGGCGCTGAATAATGTCTACGCCTTCGACGGCGCACGCGTTTCACAAACGGAAACCGCCGATTTGGCGGTAACGCTGCAAAACGGCGTGCTCACCGCCACCACCAAAACGGCGACAACGGCCGACAAGCGCATCGAGATCTACTTCCCCATCGCGAAAAACGATCTGGTGCTGTGGCGCGCCACGTTAGCAAACCTAAAAGGCCAGAACAGCCTTGATGTCACAATCGGCACCTACCAAGGAAAGTATGTGCTGAACGGCGATGCCGGCGTCACTACCCTACTGGAAAAAGCTTGCCAGTGGGGGCGCACCGGCACGGTAACGCCGGCCGCTTCGGCAACGATGACCTCGGATCGCATCACTGCGCTTAACTCGTCGGAATATTTGCCGTTGCCTGAGGGCTATGTCAATTATGCTCGCATCGCCATCGTACTGAAAAACTTTGTCGGTAGCGCCGCTCAGCCCACCTCGGTGGACATCACCCAACTGTTGTGCCAAAAGATCGATATCGTCTCCCGCAACCCGCGTAAATCCTGGTAACCGAACGGGCCCCGTCAGGGGCCTGTTTTCCATTAACGCGCGGTATAACCGCCGTCGATGCTGTAAAACGCACCGGTGGTGAAACTGGTGTCGTCCGAAAGCAGGAAAGCCACCGTTTTCGCCACTTCTTCCCGCGTCGCCATTCTCCCCATCGGGTGCGAAGCGGCCATCTGCGCCCGCGCCGACGCCGGCAGTTCCCCCATCGCCGGCGTATCCACATAGCCCGGCCCGACGGCATTAACGCGCACGCCGCGCGTAGCGAATTCCAGCGCCGCCGAGCGCGTCAGGCCCAGCACGCCATGCTTGGCGGCGGTATAGGGCGCAATCCCGGCAATGCCCACCACGCCGTTGGCGGAAGAGAGGTTCACCACTGCCCCGCCGCCGCCGGCGACGATCGCCGGCAGGCCGTACTTCATGCCGAAAAACGTGCCGCTCAGGCAAGTGGCGATCACCTCATGCCAATCTTCGACCGCGTACCGATCGATATCCACCTCGTGCGGGCCGGTGATCCCGGCGTTGTTGACCAGCAGATGCAGCGCGCCGCAGCGCCGCACGATCTCTTCAATACCCTGTTGCACCGACTGCGCGTCGCGCACGTCCATTCGCAACGTCATCAACCGCCGGCCGTCGGGATCGAGCCGCGCGGCGGCGGCGGTGAGAGGCGCTGTGTGGCGGCCGGTCATCACCACCGTGGCTCCGCGCCGAAACAGCTCGGCGGCGATCGCTTCGCCAATGCCGGTGGACGCGCCGGTCACCAGCGCCACCCGATGTTTGAAATCTTGCATAGCCGTTCTCCTGCAACGTTGAACTCAGGGGGACAGGCTAGCGCCGGCAAGTGACAGTTTGCGGCAGCAGTGATGCCCAACACGGCGAGGAATAAAAGGAATAATTCTTATCAATATTTTATCTATACGATGGAAGTAAATTGTATAACCATTTTATTTTCATCATTAAATGTATAAGGCGCACCCGATCTGACGCCAAAACTCATTATAACTTTTTATATATTAGTTAGATTAAACCCCTATTTTCCCCGCTGTCACAAAACTGTCATAGATAAATGCATCTTAACTTTTCGGAGCATTTATCATGGCAAAGACTCGCATTATCGCTACCATTGGCCCCGCCTCTCGCCATATCAACACGTTGGCAGCGCTGGAAAAAGCCGGCATGTCCGTCGCCCGATTGAACGGTTCGCACAACACGCTCGACTGGCATGCGGAAACCATCGCCCTGCTGCGTAAAACGTTGCCGGATACGCCGGTGCTGTTGGACATTCCCGGTAGAAAAATCCGCACATTGCAACTGAAACACGAACCCTCATTCACTAAAGGGCAAACGCTGATCCTCACGACCGATACCTCACATAACGGGGAGGAAAAAGTCCCGGTGGGGTACGGCCGGTTGCATGAACGGCTGACGGTGGGTGATAAGGTTTTCGCCGATGATGGCACCCTCTCGTTCCAGGTCGTTAACATCGTCGATCGGGACATCTACCTGCAGGCCGACATGGACGGCCAACTGAAAAGCCGCAAAGGCATCAATGTGCCTGGCATCGATCTCGGGCAGGCGCTGATAACGGAGAAAGATCGCGACATGATCGCCTTCGCCAAAGCGCATCAAGTGGACTACATCGGCATAAGCTTCGTCGAAAGCGCGGCACACATCAACGCGATCAGAACGCTGATCGGAGGCGATACGCCCCGCATCGTGGCGAAAGTGGAAAACAGCGGCGGCATAGAGCATCTGGAGGAAGTCATCGCCGCCGCCGACGTTATCATGATCGATCGCGGCGATCTGGCGGTGGAAACCTCGATCGACCGCGTTTCTCTCTACCAAAAACAGATCCTCCGAGCCGCCTCCCATGCGGGCAAACCCACCATCGTAGCGACGGAATTGCTGCACAGCATGATAGAGAACCCGCTGCCAACCAAAGCGGAGGTCAGCGATATCACCAACGCGGTGCTGGATGGCGCCGCGGCGGTGATGCTCTCCGGTGAAACCGCCGTAGGCCGCTATCCTCTGGAGGCCGTTGCCCGTATCGCCAGCGTAGCCCATCAGGCGGAACAGCATTTAGCGCATGCGCCCCACTCATCCCCCCCTGCGCAGGTTGACGATATTCGACAGGCTGTCGGCGCCCTTATCCGCGCCTTGCCGATCTCCCGGGTGGTGGTGTTTTCTCGCACAGGTTACAGCGTGCGCATCGCCGCCATGGCCAACATCGGCATCCCGATCGTCGCATTCGGCAACGATGCGGCGACGGTGCGCAGCTGGAATATGCTGCCAGGCATCACCGGCCTGACATTGCCTCGGATCGATCTGACACAGCCGGAAACCGAACGTTTGGCTCTGAATGTCCTGTCAGACAATGGATTGATAAATCGGCACGATGTTTTGCTGCTGGTCAGCGCCCAGCAAGACAATCAGCATATCAGCGGGAATATCTTGCGCACGCTCAGCGCCGATGCCTACCTGCAATCTGACGCGGCGCGGGAACCCTACCGGAAAGAAGAGGTGGCCTGATGGATAATCATGCGTTGTTCTATCTGGTGATTGCGCTATTTGCCGTGATCCAATCGGTTTTCGGCATGGGCATCTTGGTATTCGGTACACCGACGCTATTAATGCTGGGCGTTGATTTCTCCTCCGTACTTGGGCTGCTGCTGCCGTCGTCGGTGCTGATCTCTCTGACGCAGACGCTTGGCGCCCGACGAATTGCTTTTCCCGCTCGCGAAAAGGTCAATATGCTGATTTGCGCCATTTTCGTCATTCTGGCGCTGAGCCTGGTCTTGCATTCGACGGTGAAGATGAATGTCGATCTGCTGGTGGGCGCCATCCTGCTGTTTTCCGCCTTGATGCGCTTTCGTCTGTCACTGCAGGAAACCGTGAAGCGTTATCTCGGCAAACATCAGCGCGCTTATATCGCAGTCATGGGCCTGATACATGGCGTCACCAACATGGGTGGCGCCTTGCTGGCACTCTACGCTACCGCCAGCCATCGCGAGAAACTGGAGATAAGAACCACCGTCTCCCGTTATTACCTGATGTTCGGTTTAATCCAATTAGCCACGCTGGCCTGCATTAAATGGCAAGCCCTGAACCTCGACGGTTTCGCCGCGGCACCGCTGGCTCTGCTGGTGTATCTGGTCGTCGGCAATCTGCTGTTCAAGAGAACCAGCGCTCCCGTTTATGAAAAAATGGTAACCGGCTTTATTGCCTTCTATGGCGTGGCCGTTCTCACTAAAGGCTATTTATAGGCTCCCCATGACGACGACTCTCTTTTCTCTGATCCCGGTGATATTTTTAATCGCCATGGGATTCACTCTGCGGCACAAAAACCTGATCGATCGGGCTTTCTGGCTGCCCTGCGAGAAGCTGAACTACTTTTATCTCTTCCCGGCGCTGATGTTTATTCAGGTCGGCAAAGCCGACCTGAGCCAGTTTCCGGTACGGCCGATCGCCCTGTCGGTCCTGGGCGCCGTGTTGATCGGCGCCTTGTCGTTGTACCTCTGGCGAATCTGGCTAAAACAGCCCGGGCCGGTTTTCTCTTCCGTCATACAGGGCGCTCTGCGCCCCAATACCTACATCGGGGTTGCCGCAGCGGCGGCGACTTTCGGCCACACCGGCCTGACGGTGACCTCAATCAGCATCGCCGTCGCCATCCCGCTGTTGAACGTGGCCTCGATTGTCATACTGATGCATTACGGCCAGGGCTCCCGCCCCGGCGGCAGACAGATCGCCAAAGCGCTGGGGAAAAACCCAGTGCTCCTTTCGGTCTTGGCCGGTCTGGCCTTCAATGCCAGCGGCTGGTCGCTCGGCACGGCGCTGGAGAACATTCTCACCATTCTCGGCGGCGCCTCTCTGCCGTTGGGGTTGCTGGCGGTCGGCGCGGGGCTGGATATCAAAGCGGCGCGTACGGCACAGGGCCCCGTACTGCAATCGACCTTCGTCAAGTTACTGCTGGTACCGCTGTTGACGCTGGGAATCGGCATCACCCTGGGCATCTCCGGCCCGGTGCTGGCGACTATCGTCCTGTTTAACGCCTTACCCTGTACACCTTCCGCCTACATCATGGCGAAACTGCTGGGCGGCGATCATCGCTTGTCGGCCGGTATCATCACGATCCAAACGTTGCTGGCGGCGGTCACCATTCCTGTTATTTTGCTGCTGACCCAGTTTTCAGCTCATCCAGCTTAAGATGGGCCTCATACTTCCGCCACAACGCGTCGAACCAGCCGTCGTCTCCATGACGATCGTTGATGCGCTCGATCGCTTCCGCACACTGTCGGCGGGCCAAGGCCAACAGGCCGGCCTCGCCCGCCGATAAAACAGCCAATAAGCGCGCCATTTCCACCAGATAGTGACGGGCAAAGGAGACATCGTAATCGGTAATGTTTTTGCTGTTGTCAATCAAGTCGCACAGTTTGATGGTCTGCGCTTCCGCACAGGCCTGCGCGCTGTGCTGCAGATTGGCATTTTTACGGTGCAGACGCTCACCGCCGTAGCTGCGAGGCTGCACGTCGGTCAACATTTCCACATAACGCTCGACCGTCGGACCGAATTCTCGCCGGATATCCGCCAGGGTCACCGCCGTATCTTCTACCGTATCATGCAGCCAGGCAGCGGCGACCATTTCTGGCGTCGGCTCAGCCCGCTGCAGCAAATCCACCACCGCCGCGGGGTGCACGATATACGGCTCCCCGGTGAACTTGCGCCGCTGATTGCAGGCATGGTGAGCGTCATTGGCAAATCGCTGCGCTTTCAAGGTTAAATCCATACTTTCTCCTTATCCATATCGATTCAGTGTAACGGCAGCCATGCTGACATCTGAGTCGATTTGGTTATGAGTTATGCCAACAACGCAGCACGTAATGCGCTCACAAACGCCGCAAAGCCCGCTATTTTATGCCTACTTTTTCTCATGCGAGACACCCTGTGGATACCCAACGCTACCTGCAGCATATCGGCTTTGCCGGCACCGCCCGCCCTGACCTCCCCACGTTGCAACAGCTGCACCATCGCCACATGCTGAGCGTACCGTTCGAGAACCTGAGCATTATTTATCATCAGGGCATTCAGCTGGCGCCGGAGGCGCTGTTCAGCAAGGTGGTCGAGCGTAACCGCGGCGGTTTCTGTTATGAGCTGAACACGCTGTTCGCCCTGCTGTTGCGGGAGATCGGTTTCAAGGTGAGCTTCATCTCCGGCGAGATCCGCACGCGCGACGGCCATTTCGGCCCGCCCTACGACCATCTGGCGCTGCGGGTGGATCTGGCGGGGCAGGCCTGGCTGGTGGATGTCGGTTTCGGCGATTCCTTCCTGACGCCGCTGAAGATCGTCGTCGCCGAGCCGCAACCGCAGGCCAGCGGCACCTTCCACCTGGAGCGGGAAGGCGAGTATTACCTGCTGGAGCGCCGCAACGGCGACCAACGCTCGCATGCCAAAACGCTGTATCGCTTTACCGTTCAGCCGCGCGAGTTGCACGAGTTCGATGAGATGTGCCGATTCCACAGCACCTCGCCGCAGTCGCACTTCACCCAGCGCCTGGTGTGTTCACGGCCGACGGACCACGGCCGGGTGACCCTCAGCGACATGAAGCTGATCGTGACCGAAGATCACCAGCGCCACGAAACGACGTTGCATTCGGAAGAGGAACGGCGCGCCGTACTGTGGCAGCATTTCGCCATCGATGTGGATCGTTAACGCCGCCAGCGGCGTAATGCTGATCAGTTAGCGTTTTTCTGAACGTATTTGTGCAGTTTTCGGTCGATAAAGGTGAGATGCGCCATGAGGCTCATACGCCTCGACCGAGCCAGGGGCCGAAGGCGCGGCCCCTGGCAACCCGCGCCTTTGCCCTATCAGACGGTTGGCTTTGCCAACGTCCCTCTCTCCGCCATACCGCATTGAGGCCGGTTGCGACAGGCGTCCCTGCCTGTCTCACCTGAAACCGCCGTCCATGGCGGTTTCGCCTAATACGCTATGCCTGCGTTCGGCGTCTTCAAGGGCATCCAATACCGCGCTCATCTCCGATTCCTCTTCTCTGCCATGACCTCATAAAGGGCGGGAGCTGCTAGCACGGGGTTGACCTTTGGCGCGCATCACCGGCTGCCGAGCAAGACAGCATTGTCAGGGGCAACCGGCCAGGGAAGGCCGGTTGAGGCGAGACTAACAGGGACGTTTGTCGCAGCCGACCCGCCCGACAATGCAGACGCTGCGAGGGTATCCGCGCAGCGGACAGACGGTGTTAAGCGAAGGCGCGGGTGGAGGGGCCGCGCCTTCGGCCCCTCCAATTGCCGTTCATTGTGGTAACAGAAAAATTCAGGGTATTTACGGCAATTCATCCTGCACATCACGTAAAGATACTGGATAAAAAATACCAGTCAGGCTTAAGTAACCAGCATTACACCGGCGGCGCCCTTTTATTACGATTCTGTTACACCGATTGCATAACCGCGCTTGGCTGATTGCCAGCACCGCGGCGGCAGGCATCATAGGGCCATGATTCGGCAACAGAGTGCGAAAAATGATCCGTGTGATACTGGTGGATGACCATGTGGTGGTGCGCTCCGGCTTTGCGCAATTGCTCAGCCTCGAGGACGATCTCGACGTGGTGGGGCAATACAGCAGCGCGGCGGCGGCCTGGCCGGCATTGCTGCGCGACGACGTCAGCGTCGCGGTGATGGACATCGCCATGCCGGATGAAAACGGCCTGAGCCTGTTGAAACGCCTGCGGGCGCAGAAGCCGCAGTTTCGCGCGATCATCCTCAGTATCTATGACTCCCCGACCTTCGTTCAGAGCGCGCTGGATGCCGGCGCCAGCGGCTATCTGACCAAACGCTGCGGGCCGGAAGAACTGGTGCAGGCGGTGCGCTCCGTCGATATGGGCGGCCATTACCTGTGCGCCGACGCGCTGCGGGCGCTGCGCGGCGGCGAGCAGCCGGCCACGGCGCTGGAAGCGTTGACCCCGCGCGAGCGCGAGATCTTCGATCTGCTGGTCAAAGGCGACAGCGTAAAGGAGATCGCTTTCAAGCTCGATCTCAGCCACAAAACGGTGCACGTGCATCGCGCCAACGTCCTGGGCAAGCTGCAATGCAGCAGCACCATTGAACTGGTGCATTTCGCCCTCGACCATCAGCTGCTGGCGGGGCATTGATGTCGCCCCGCTTCCGGCCCTGGGTTATCTCGCTGTTTATCCTGTTGGCCTGGGGCAGCGGCTGGCTGATGCTGTGGACGCTCGGTTTCTACCTGACCCACAACGGCAATCAGGCGGCGCTGTTTCTGCCTCACGGCGTCTATCTCGCGCTGCTGATCCTGCTGGCGCGCCGCTATTGGCCCGCCCTGATAATACCGCCGGTGCTGCTGCTGTTCTGGCTACACGGCGAACGCCTGCTGAGCGGCTACAGCCTGCTGGCCGCGCCGTTCATCACCCTGCTCCCGGCCGCGCTCGCACAGCGATTCTGGCGCCGTTTTCCACTCTACTGGCAGCGGCTGACGCTGCTGCTGGCCGCAGTGACCGCCGCCTCGCTGCTCAATACCGCCCTGCTTGCGCCTTTCGCGCACAGCCCGGCGATGCTGCTCGGCCTGGCGTCATTTACCGGCGGCGTCTTGCTGACCCCGTTCGTCTACCTGATTTTTGAATTTCTGCGCCAGCAGCACCGTTACCATCTGCTGGGGCTGGACACCAGCAACCCGCCGCTGCGCGCGTCCTTAATCATCTGGTGCAGCCTGTTTTTCGTTATCGGCATCGGCACCCAGATGGTGCTGTCGCCGGAAATCGAACGCCTGCTGCTGATCGTGGTGTTTTTGCCGAACGTAGTGATGGCGTGGAAATTCGGCTGGCAGGGCGGCGTGCTGTCCGGCCTGCTCGGCAGCATGATGATCACCCTCGCGCGGCAGGTCGGCGTGGGGTTCGGCAATCTGGTCGAGCTGGAAATCTTTCTGGCGACGCAGGCGCTGCTCGGCATCGGTCTGGGCATCGCCATCAGCCGTCAGCAGCACCTGGCGCAAAACCTGCACCACTATCGCCGACGGCTGGAAGAAGAGCTGGCGGCGCGGCGGGCGTTGACCGAAAAACTGATCCACACCGAAGAAGACACGCGAAAGAACCTGGCGCGCGAGCTGCACGATGAAATCGGCCAGAACATCACCGCGATTCAAATTCAGTCGCAGCTGGTCAAGCGGGCGCGCGATCCGGCGCAAACCCAGGCCGCCGCGAACCAGATTGCCGATCTCGCCCGGCGCATACATCACTCCACGCGCCAGCTGCTGCGCCAGCTGCGCCCGCCCGCGCTGGACGAGCTGGCGTTCAAAGACGCGCTTCACCACCTGCTGAATGAATTCGCCTTCAGCGAACGGGGCATCCGTTGCCGTTTCGACTACCGGCTCATCGACACGCCCGCCGGCGAGACGGTGCGCTTCACCCTCTACCGGCTGCTGCAAGAGCTGCTCAACAACGTGTGCAAACACGCCGAAGCCAGCGAAGTCGCCATCGTTTTGTATCAACAGGGGGCACTTTTGCACCTCGAGGTACGGGACAACGGCATCGGCATCCGGGCGGACAAGGCGCCCGGCCTCGGCATTCAGGGGATGCGCGAACGGGTCAGCGCGCTCGGCGGCGAACTGACGCTGGACACGCAGCGCGGCACGCGGGTAATTGTTAACCTGCCCACAAATTTGCAACAAACCGCCGACTAACTAGGAAAAAGTCTTAGCCAGTCCGGACTTTCTCTCATCCCCTTTCCCTCTCACCTTCTTATAGTCATCACCAGGGAGACGGCTATGCAGACACGCTCGGCATCTGAAATCGATCATCGTTACCGCGCGCTGCGCCCGCGACTGCTGCTGTACATGGTCATCGGCTACGCCGCCTTTTACCTGACGCGCAAAAGCGTGAATTACGTGCTGCCGGCGCTGCAAATGGATTTGGGGCTGGATAAAGGGGACATCGGCCTGCTCGGCTCGCTGTTTTATCTGAGCTACGGCCTGTCGAAATTCAGCGCCGGGTTGTGGCACGACGGCCACGGGCAGCGCGGGTTTATGGGGATCGGCCTGTTCGCCACCGGCGTGCTGAACGTGGCGTTCGCCTTCGGCGAATCGCTGACGCTGCTGTTGGCGGTCTGGGCGCTGAACGGCTTCTTTCAGGGCTGGGGCTGGCCGCCCTGCGCGCGGCTGCTGACCCACTGGTATTCGCGCAACGAGCGCGGCTTCTGGTGGGGCTGCTGGAATATGTCGATCAACCTCGGCGGCGCGATCGTGCCGCTGATCAGCGCCTTCGCCGCCCAGCGCTGGGGCTGGCAGGCGGCGATGTTGATCCCGGGGGCCGTCAGCATGGTGTTGGGCCTCTGGCTCACGCGGCGGCTGACAGGCACGCCGCAGGAAGAAGGCCTGCCGTCGGTCGGCCGGTGGCGCCACGATCCGCTGGAGCTGCGCCAGGAACAGCAAAGCCCGCCGATGGGGCTGTGGCGGATGTTGCGCACCACGATGCTGAAGAACCCGATGATCTGGCTGCTGGGCGTCTCTTACGTGCTGGTCTACCTGATCCGCATCGCCTTGAACGACTGGGGCAATCTGTGGTTGACGGAAAGCCACGGCGTCAACCTGCTCAGCGCCAACGCGACGGTGATGCTGTTCGAGATAGGCGGCCTGCTCGGCGCGCTGTTCGCCGGCTGGGGATCGGATGTGCTGTTCGGCGGGCAGCGCGCGCCGATGATTTTGCTGTTCACGCTCGGGCTGATGGTTTCCGTCGCCGCGCTGTGGCTGGCGCCGGTGCATCACTACGCGCTGCTGGCGGGCTGTTTCTTTACGGTGGGCTTTTTTGTCTTCGGCCCACAGATGTTGATTGGCCTCGCCGCCGTGGAATGCGGGCACAAAGGCGCCGCGGGCTCCATCACCGGCTTTCTCGGCCTGTTCGCCTACCTGGGGGCGGCGCTGGCGGGCTGGCCGCTGTCGCGGGTCATCGAAGGCTACGGTTGGTCGGGCATGTTCAGTTTGCTGTCCATCGCCGCCGTTCTTATGGGTTTATTGCTGATGCCGCTGCTGATGGCGAGCGTTACCACCTCTACCGAGAGAAGGATAAAACAATGAAAAAAACGTGGGTCACTACCCTGATAGCGTCCGGCATCGCGCTGGCGACTCTGAGCGGCGGCGCGCACGCCAAGGGCCGCCTGGTGGTCTACTGCAGCGCCACCAATGAAATGTGCGAAGCGGAAACCAAAGCCTTCGGCGAGAAATATGACGTGAAAACCTCGTTCATCCGCAACGGATCCGGCAGCACGCTGGCGAAAGTGGATGCCGAGAAGAAGAACCCGCAGGCGGACGTCTGGTACGGCGGCACGCTCGATCCGCAATCCCAGGCCGGTGAAATGGGGCTGCTGCAGCCGTACAAATCGCCGAACCTCGAACAGGTGATGACGCAATTCCGCGATCCGGCCAAGCTGAAAGGCAACTACTCCTCGGCGGTCTACGTCGGCATTCTCGGCTTTGGCGTCAACACCCAGCGCCTGAAAGAGAAAAACCTGCCGGTGCCAAAATGCTGGAAAGACCTGACCAAGCCGGAATACAAGGGCGAGATTCAAATCGCCGATCCGCAAAGCTCCGGCACCGCCTACACCGCGCTGGCGACCTTTGCCCAGCTGTGGGGAGACGATCAGGCGTTCGATTACCTCAAGCAGCTGAACGCCAACGTCTCGCAGTACACCAAGTCCGGCATTGCCCCGGCGCGCAACGCCGCCCGCGGTGAAACGGCGATCGGCATCGGTTTCCTGCATGACTACTCGCTCGAAAAGGAACAGGGCGCGCCGCTGGAGCTGATCTCGCCTTGCGAAGGCACCGGCTATGAAATCGGCGGCGTCAGCATCCTCAAAGGCGCGCGCAACCTCGACAACGCCAAGCTGTTCGTGGATTGGGTGCTGTCGAAAGAGGCGCAGGAGCTGGCGTGGAAGCAAGGCAAATCCTATCAGATCCTGACCAATACCACCGCCGACACCTCGCCGAACTCGCTGAAGCTCGACGACCTGAAGCTGATCAACTACGACATGGACAAGTACGGCTCGACCGAGGTCCGCAAGGCGCTGATCAACAAATGGGTCAGCGAAGTCAAGATGGGTAAATAAGCCCACATTCTGCGCCTGTTGCCGGGTAAGCCTCACGGTTTGCCCGGCCTGAACATCCGGGAAACTTATGTCACATACACATGCACTCCATCTCGTGAAAAAACGAGATGCGATATTCCTTTGGGTTTTGCTCGGCTGGCTGGCGTTCGCCCTGCTGCCGAGCTGGAGCCTGGATTACGGCCTGCTGGAGTCCACCGGCGAAGAGATCCTCGCGGCCTACGGCTGGTCAAATCGCAATATCAGCTGGCTTTGGTGCCTGCTGCCGAGCCTGCTGCTGCTGCGCCCTTACGCTGCGGCGGGCGGTGAACGGCGGCGGCGCCACGCGTTCGACGCCGGCTGGGCGCTGCTGTGCATGGCCTTTATCGTCGTCAGCGCCACGCTGGCGGGACGCGGTTTAGGCTACGCCACCCTGGTGCAGTTGACCGCGCTGGGCGCCATCATGACGTTGGCGCTGACCCGCCTCGACTGGCTGGGCGGCGACCGTTTCGTTATCGGCGCGCTGGTCACCATCGTGGCGCTGATCGGCGTCTTCATCGTCTGGCCGAGCATCGCGATTTTCATTCCGATGTTCACCGACCAGACGGGCGCTTTCGCGCCGCTGGCGTTTATGAACGTGCTGTCGCAGGCGCACATCGTCCAGGTGATCCTCAACTCCATCGCCCTGTCGATCGCGGTAGGCGCCGGCTGCACCTTCTTCGGCCTGGTGCTGGCGATTTACACCACCCGCATCGCCAGGCGCAGCGCCATTATCGGCCGCATCTTCTCCATCCTGCCCATCGTCACGCCGCCGTTCGTCGTCGGTCTGGGCGTCACGCTGATGATGGGGCGCTCCGGCTACGTGACCGAGTGGATGGTGGCCTGGTTCGGCCTGACCAACACCAACTGGCTGTACGGCTTTACCGGCATCTGGCTGGCGCAGGTGCTGGCGTTCACCCCGATGGCGTTCATGATCCTCGACGGCGCGATCAAGACCATTCATCCTTCGCTGGAAGAGGCCTCCTACACCCTGCGCGCCAGCCGTTGGCAAACCTTTAACGGCGTGTTCGTGCCGCTGCTGAAACCGGCGCTGGCCAACGCGTTTCTGATCGTGGTGGTGCAATCGCTGGCCGACTTCAGCAACCCGCTGGTGCTCGGCGGCAACTTCGACGTGCTGGCGACGCAAATCTATTTCTACATTACCGGTTCACAGCTCGATTATCAGGCCGCCAGCACCCTCGGCGCCTTCCTGCTGCTGTTCTCGCTGTTGGTGTTCTGCATCCAGTATATGTGGATCGGCAAACGTTCCTACGTCACCGTGTCCGGCAAATCCTATCGCGGCGACGTACAACCGCTGCCGGTCACGCTGGTATGGAGCGTGATCGCGCTGCTGGCGGTGTGGATAGCCTTTAACGCCCTGCTTTACGGCAGCATTTTCTACGGCAGCTTCACCGTCAACTGGGGGGTGGATTACACGCTGACGCTGGATAACTTCATCAAGCTGTTCGGCCAAGGCATGAGCGACGGCGCGTGGCCTTCGCTGCTCGATACGCTGCTGTACGCCGGGATCGCCGCGCCGATCACCGCCGCGTTCGGCCTGCTGATCGCCTGGATCGTGGTGCGCCAGCAGTTCAAGGGCAAAAAGACCATCGAGTTCACCACCATGCTGTGCTTTGCGGTGCCGGGCACCGTGGCGGGCGTCTCTTACATTCTCGCCTTTAACGGCGCGCCGGTGTACCTCACCGGCACGGCCGCCATCGTGATTATCTCGATGGTGATGCGCAACGTGCCGGTGGGCATTCGCGCCGGGATCGCCGGGCTGGGCCAGATAGACAAATCGCTGGACGAAGCCTCGCTCAGCCTGCGCGCCGGCTCGCTGCGCACCATCACGCACGTCCTGCTGCCGCTGCTGCGCCCGGCGATCCTGTCGGCGCTGATCTACAGCTTCGTGCGCGCCATCACCACCGTCAGCGCCATCGTCTTCCTGGTGACGCCCGATACCCGCGTGGCCACCGCCTACATCCTCAACCGCGTGGAAGACGGCGAATACGGCGTGGCGATCGCCTACGGTTCAATTCTGATCATGGTGATGCTGGCGATTATTTTCCTCTTTGACTGGCTGATCGGCGAGGCACGCATCTCCCGTTCAAAAGCCAAAAACCAGGCGTAATGGAGCCCATGATGAGCCAGAAAAATTTCGTTGAACTGCGCAACGTCTCCAAACGGTTCGGCAACAACACGGTAATCGATAACATCACGCTCACCATCCCGCGGGGGCAAATGGTGACGCTGCTCGGCCCTTCCGGCTGCGGCAAGACCACCATTTTGCGCCTGGTCGCCGGGCTGGAAAAGCCGAGCGACGGGCAGATATTCATTGATGGTGAAGACGTTACCCATCGTTCCATCCAGCAGCGTGATATCTGCATGGTGTTCCAGTCTTATGCCCTGTTCCCGCATATGTCGCTGGGGGAAAACGTCGGCTATGGCCTGAAGATGCTCGGCATCCCGCGCGCCGAAGTGAAAGCGCGCGTGCAGGAAGCGCTGGCGATGGTGGACTTGGCAGGGTTTGACGATCGCTATGTCGATCAGATCTCCGGCGGCCAACAGCAGCGCGTGGCCCTGGCGCGCGCGCTGATCCTCAAGCCGAAAGTGCTGCTGTTCGACGAGCCGTTGAGCAACCTCGACGCCAACCTGCGCCGCAGCATGCGTGAAAAGATCCGCGAGCTGCAAAAGCAGTTTGATATCACGTCGCTGTACGTCACCCACGATCAGAGCGAGGCTTTTGCGGTCTCCGACACCGTGCTGGTGATGAATAAAGGGCATATCATGCAGATGGGCTCGCCGCAGGATCTCTATCGGCAGCCCGCCTCGCGCTTTATGGCGAGCTTTATGGGGGACGCCAACCTGTTCCCGGCCAGCTTCAGCGCCGACCATGTCGATATCAGCGGCTATCGTCTGCCGCGCCCCGCGCACTTTGCCGCCCAGGGCGCCGGCACGGTGGGCGTGCGCCCGGAGGCGATCACGCTGAGCGAGCATGGCGATGAAAGCCAGCGCTGCGTGATCGAACATGTCGCCTACATGGGGCCGCAGTATGAGGTAACGGTGGCGTGGCACGGGCAGCAGATTTTACTGCAGGTCAACGCCACCCGCCTGCAGCCGAACGTCGGCGAGCGCTATTATCTGGAAATTCACCCCTACGGCATGTTTATGCTGGCGGACGCGGCATAATAAGCATCACTCTTAAGCGTTAGAATAACGGTCATCCCGTATGGGATGGCCGGAAATAATCGCCAAAAATACCGTATTTATCTATTTTTACAATTCCACCCAAGTCCTTGTTCAGCCAAAAAATAAATATAGCCACACCCACTCAAAAATAACCACCCAGACCACTCAGGGTGATATTTTTATTTAAATAGGGTAAGCTTGATCCCGCAGTCGAAATTATTTAACGGCCAACTCAAGGAGAAATTCATGAGCAACAATGCAAATGCACAGGCGCAGCTGGATAATTTACGCAATGTCGCTTCCCAGCTGAAGGAAATGCGCCACTACGCGCAGTCGAATATCGAGACGCTCTCCGCACACTGGCTGGCCTTCGATCAGGGGGAATGCAAAAATAAGGCATTCGCCGAAGCCATTAACGACCTGTTGAATAAACAGGGCGCCTGTTTGGAAGGACTGGAAAAAACCATTCAGGATATCGAGATAGAATTAAACCGTCTTGATAAAGCCGCCTGATAATGCCGATTTAAATAAACCCGCCGCACGCGGGTTTATTTTTAGCTGAGGCAGATGACGCGCGCAATATCCCCGGACGTCGTCAGCGCGCGTATTTCGCTGAACAGTTCGGTGGCTTCATCATATTCTTTACGCAAATAGCCCAACCACTGTTTGATGCGCGCCACGTGATACAGGCCGGTGTCGCCCTGCTTTTCCAGATGGACGTATTTTTGCAGCAGCTCAACCACCTGCGGCCAGGGCATGCGCGGTTCGTTGTACTTCACCACCCGGCTCAGATTCGGCACGTTGAGCGCGCCGCGCCCCAGCATGATGGCGTCGCAGCCGGTCGCCTGCAGGCAATCCTGCGCGCTCTGGTGATCCCAGATCTCGCCGTTGGCGATCACCGGGATGCTCAGCCGCTGACGGATCTCGCCGATCGCCGCCCAGTTGATGCGATCCGCCTTGTAGCCGTCCTCTTTGGTGCGGCCGTGCACCGTCAGCTCACTGGCGCCCGCCTGCTGCACCGCATCGGCGATTTCAAAGCTGCGATTGGAGGAGTCCCAGCCCAGGCGCACCTTCACCGTGACCGGCAGATGGGCCGGCACCGCCGCGCGCATCGCTTTGGCGCCCTGGTAGATCAATTCCGGATCTTTGAGCAGCGTCGCCCCGCCGCCGCTGCCGTTCACCAGCTTGGACGGGCAGCCGCAGTTGAGATCGACGCCGTAAGAGCCCAATTCCACCGCACGCGCGGCGTTTTCCGCCAGCCACTGCGGATACTGCCCCAGCAGCTGTACCCGCACCAGCGTGCCCGACGGCGTGCGGCTGGCGTGACGCAGCTCCGGGCACAGCCGGTAGAACGACTTGGCCGGCAGCAGCTGATCGACCACGCGCAAAAATTCGGTGATGCACAGATCGTAGTCGTTCACTTCGGTGAGTAACTCACGCACCAAAGAATCGAGAACGCCCTCCATCGGAGCCAATAATACGCGCATGACCAATCCCAGCTAAAAAAAGACCCGCAATGATACGGGTGAATGCCCGCGCCAGACAAGCCTCAGCGGGCATTAAAAATGCCGTCAGCCCAGTCGGCGGATCGGTTGGCCGGCAAGGAACGCCGCAATGTCCTCGACCGCCTCGGTGAAGTAGGCGTGGTAATTGTCGTCCGCCACATAACCCACATGCGGCGTCGCCAGCACGTTGGGCAGCTGGCGAAACACGTCGTCGGCCGGCAGCGGCTCCGTCTCGAACACGTCCAGCCCGGCGCCGGCGATCTTCCGCTGTTGCAGGACGTCCACCAACGCCGCCCGATCGACGATGCCCGCGCGCGAGGTATTGATCAGGTATGCGGTGGGCTTCATCGCCGCCAATTCATCACGCCCCACCAACCCGCGGCTGCGCTCGCTCAGCACCAGGTGAATGGAGACAAAGTCGCTCTGCTCAAACAGCGCCCGCTTGGACGGCGCCAGCTCAGCGCCCTCCTGCGCCGCCCGCTCCGCCGTCAGGTTCTGGCTCCAGGCCAGCACCCGCATGCCGAACGCCTGCGCTACCCTGGCCATCTGGCCGCCGATCTTGCCCAGCCCCAGCAGCCCCAGCGTTTTTCCTTGCAGCGTGACGCCTAAGCCCAGCTGCCACGGGCCGTTGTTTTGCAGCCCGACGCTTTCCGGCACGATATGCTTCGCCAGCCCGAGCAGCAGCGCCCAGGTCAGTTCCATCGGCGCGGCCGAGCCGCTGGCGGTGCCGCACACCACCACGCCGCGCTCGGCGGCGGCGGCCAGATCGATAGCGGCGTTGCGCATGCCGGAGGTGATCAGCAGCTTCAGCTTCGGCAGCCGCGCCAGCAGCGAGGCGGTCATCGGCGTGCGCTCGCGCATGATGACCAAAATGTCGCACTCCTGCAGATGCACCGCCAGCTCCGCTTCATCGGTAAAGTGCGCGCTGATGGCCGACACCTCCACCCGATCGGCCAGCGCCGACCAGTCCGCCATCTTGAGCGCCACCTGCTGGTAATCATCGAGAATTGCGCACTTCAATTTCATCTCCGTCTCCTGGAATCTAGGGGTAGCCACCGTCCAGCCTAGTACGAAAATGCCGTTCCGCCAGGCAAAAAAAAAAGCCGCCCGTATCGGCGGCTTACTCTTTGAGCAATCAGGCTTATTCGGCCGGTTTGCGGTTGCGCGGGCGGCGCGAAGACGGCGCACCGGAACGACGCTGGCCATCACCCTGCGGGCGGGCGTTACCGTTAGCGTTGCCACGGTTTTCACGCTGGCCGCCGTTCGCGTTACCGCTGCGCTGACCGCCGCCGTTGCCGCGCGGCGCGCCGCGCCCGCCACCCTGACGGCCGTTGATGATCGGCTCGGCCTTGATGGTCGGATCCGGCTCGTAGCCCGGCAGCGCAATGCGCGGAATTTCACGCTTCAGCAGACGCTCGATGTCGCGCAGCAGCTTGTGCTCATCCACGCACACCAGCGAGATAGCTTCGCCGGTGCGTTCCGCACGGCCGGTACGGCCGATACGGTGCACATAGTCTTCCGGCACGTTAGGCAGCTCGTAGTTCACCACGTGCGGCAGCTGGTCGATATCCAGACCGCGCGCCGCGATGTCGGTCGCCACCAGCACGCGAATGCGGCCGTCTTTGAAATCGGCCAGCGCACGGGTACGGGCGCCCTGGCTCTTGTTACCGTGGATCGCCGCGGCGGTGATGCCGTCTTTGTTCAGCTGTTCCGCCAGGTGGTTGGCGCCGTGCTTGGTGCGGGTAAACACCAGCACCTGTTTCCAGTCGCCTTCGCCGATCATCTGCGACAGCAGTTCCCGCTTACGCTTCTTGTCAACGAAGTGCACGCTCTGCTCAATCTGCTCGGACGCGGTGTTGCGGCGCGCCACTTCCACCGAGGCCGGGTTATGCAGCAGCTTGTTGGCCAGCGCCTTGATGTCGTCGGAGAAGGTCGCGGAGAACAGCAGGTTCTGGCGCTTGGCCGGCAGCTTGGCCAGCACGCGGCGAATGTCGTGGATAAAGCCCATGTCCAGCATGCGGTCCGCTTCATCCAGCACCAGAATTTCGATTTTGGACAGGTCAACCGCGTTCTGATGCTCCAGATCCAGCAGACGGCCCGGCGTCGCCACCAGGATATCGACGCCGCCGCGCAGCTTCATCATCTGCGGGTTGATGCTCACGCCGCCAAACACCACCAGCGAACGCAGGCGCAGGTGTTTGCTGTAGGCATCGACGTTTTCGCCGATCTGCGCCGCCAGCTCACGGGTTGGCGTCAGGATCAGCGCGCGCACCGGGCGACGGCCCTTGACCGGATGGTCATGCTTGCTCAGCAGTTGCAACAGCGGCAGGGTAAAACCGGCGGTTTTACCGGTGCCGGTCTGGGCGCTGGCCATCAGGTCACGACCTTCAAGCACGACAGGGATAGCCTGACGCTGGATTGGCGTCGGTTCGCGATAGCCCTGTTCTTCAACAGCGCGCACAATTTCAGCACTTAAGCCGAGGGTTTCAAATGACATAAAGAGAAAAACTCCAGATCCCCCCTAACCTAACGGTGTTCGGTGCAGTTTCCTGGGAGGATGATCAGACGGGGCATTAAGCATGACCACGAGGGATTGGCACAAACTGCAGTGCACCAGGCGGCGATTGTAACAGAAGTCGCGCAATAAAAAGCACTTTTACGCACCCAGAGCACAATCTGCCGTAAATTCAGCATTGTCTGAAGCCGATCACATAACTCATTGTGGTTAGCGGTTGCGTTTTAGACAATCTGGCATAAAGTTAATCATATGATTGATTAACTTCGAGCGTGACCCATGCCAGCTTCCGTACCTCATCAGGCCGCCGGCCGGGCGCGTGGCGAGCAAACGCGCCGGCAACTGCTCGCCGCGGCGACCGAACTGTTCGGCGAATTCGGCCTGCAGGGCGCCACCACGCGCGATATCGCCCAGCGCGCCGGCCAGAACATCGCCGCCATCACCTACTACTTCAGCTCCAAAGAGGGGCTGTATCTGGCCGTAGCGCAGTCGCTCGCCGATTTCATCCAGCAGGCGTTCGCCCCGTTGGCCGAAGAGGTCGATCGCTTTGGGCAAGAAGTGCCCGAACAACGCTCACCCGACGCGGCGCTACGCTTGCTGCAGCGTGGCCTGCTGGCCTTCAGCGAGCTGATGACCCAGCCGCACACGCTGAACCTGAGCAAAATCATGTCGCGCGAACAGCTCGCCCCGACCGAGGCCTATCCGCTGATCCACCGCCAGGTGATCGCGCCGATGCACGAGCGGCTGTGCCGCCTGCTGTCGGCCGCCACCGGCATTGACGAGCACGCCACTCGCCTGGTGCTGCATACCCACGCGCTGATCGGCGAGGTGCTGTCGTTCCGCGTGGCGCGAGAGACCATCCGCCGTCAGGCCGGCTGGCAAGAGATTGGTGAAAGTGAAGCGGCGCAAATCGCGGCGGTGCTGAGCGAGCATATCGAGATTTTGGTTATTGGGCTGCGCCAACGTCACGGCGCGTAAATTCAGGCAGGGAGTGTTATGAACAAAAAACGCAGTGCCTTGATCGTGTTGTTAATTCTGCTGATCGCGGCCGCCGCTTACGCGGTCTGGCATTACCAACAGCAGCAGGATAAGCCGCTGACGCTGTACGGCAACGTCGATATCCGCACGGTCAACCTCGGCTTCCGCGTCGACGGCCGCCTGGCGTCGCTGACGGTGGATGAAGGCGATGCCGTTCAGCCGGGCCAGCTGCTCGGCAAACTGGACGATGCCCCCTATCGCAACGCGCTGCAGCAGGCCGAGGCCAACGTCGGCAGCGCGCGTGCCAAACTGTCGCTGCTGCAGGCCGGCTATCGCAGCGAAGAGATCGCCCAGGTGCAGTCAGAAATGGCGCAGCGCCAGTCCGCCTTCGCCTACGCCGACAGCTTCCTGAAGCGCCAGCAAGGGCTGTGGGCGAAAAACGCCACGTCCGCCGACGCGCTGGAAGATGCGCGCACCGCCCGCAATCAGGCGCAGGCCAATTTGCAAGCGGCGAAGGACAAGCTGTCGCAATACCGCAGCGGCAATCGCCCGCAAGAGATTGAACAGGCCAAGGCCGAGGTGGCGCAAAGCGAAGCGGCGTTGGCGCAGGCGCAATTGAATCTGCAAGACGCCACGCTGGTCTCCCCGTCCGCCGGCACGGTGCTGACCCGCGCGGTAGAGCCGGGCACCATGCTCGGCGCCGGCGGCACGGTGTTCACCCTGTCGCTGACCCGGCCGGTGTGGGTGCGCGCCTACGTCAACGAGACCAGCCTGAACCAGGCGGTGCCCGGCACCGAGCTGGAAATTTACACCGACGGCCGCCCCGGCAAGCCTTACCACGGCAAGATCGGTTTCGTCTCGCCGACCGCGGAATTCACGCCGAAAAGCGTTGAAACGCCGGATCTGCGCACCGATCTGGTGTATCGCCTGCGGGTGATCGTCACCGACGCCGACGACGCGCTGCGCCAGGGCATGCCGGTCACCCTGCGCTTCGCCAAACCCTGAGGCCGGCCATGGAACAGGCGCACACCATCGAACTGGAAGGGCTGGAAAAGCGCTTTCCGTCGCTTGAGAAACCGGCGGTCGCCAGCCTGACCACCACCCTGCGCAGCGGCGCGGTCATCGGGCTGGTCGGCCCGGACGGCGCAGGCAAAACCACCCTGCTGCGCATGCTGGCCGGGCTGCTGCAGCCCAGCAGCGGCAAATTGCGGGTCGCCGGGCTGGATCCGATCGCGCAGGATCGCCAACTGCATGCGATCCTCGGCTACATGCCGCAGAAGTTCGGGCTGTATGAGGATCTGACGGTGATGGAGAACCTGACGCTGTACGCCGATCTGCGCGGCGTTACCGGCGATCTTCGCCGCCAGACCTTCGAACGGCTATTGAAATTCACCGATCTGACGCGCTTCACCGAGCGCCTGGCGGGCAAGCTGTCCGGCGGCATGAAACAGAAGCTCGGCCTGGCCTGCACGCTGGTCGGCGAACCCCAGGTGCTGTTGCTGGACGAGCCGGGCGTCGGCGTCGATCCGATCTCGCGCCGCGAGCTGTGGCGCATGGTGCACGAGCTGGCCAACGACGGCATGTTGATCCTGTGGAGCACCTCTTATCTCGACGAGGCCGAGCAGTGCCGCGAAGTGCTGTTGCTCAACGAGGGTGAGCTGCTGTTCAGCGGCGCGCCGCAGGATCTGACCCAGCGCATGGCCGGGCGCACGGTGTTGATCGCCGCGCCGCCGGGCAGCCATCGATCGTTGCTGCAGCGGGCGATCTGCCTGCCGGCGGTCACCGACGGCGTGATCCAGGGCAAGTACCTGCGCCTGATCCTGAAAGAAGGCGAAGATCACCGGCAGCTGCTGCAGGCGCTGGATCTGCCGGACGCCGAACTCGACGAGGCGGATCCGCGCTTCGAAGATGCGTTTATCGATCTGCTCGGCGGCGGCCCCAACCATCGCTCGGCGCTGGCGGAGATCATGCCGACCGTCGACGGTGAAAGCGGCGAAACGGTGATCGAAGCGGTGCAGCTGACCAAAAAATTCGGCGACTTCGCCGCCACCGATCACGTCGACTTTCAGGTGCGGCGCGGAGAAATCTTCGGCCTGCTCGGCCCGAACGGCGCCGGCAAGTCCACCACCTTCAAAATGATGTGCGGCCTGCTGGTGCCGTCCGGCGGCAAGGCGCTGGTGCTGGGGATGGATCTGAAGACCAGTTCCGGCAAGGCGCGCCAACGCCTCGGCTACATGGCGCAAAAATTCTCGCTGTACGGCAACCTGACGGTGGCGCAGAACCTGAAGTTCTTCTCCGGCGTCTACGGCCTGAGCGGCAAGGCGCAGCGCGACAAAATCGACGAAATGTCGCGCGCCTTCAACTTCGCGCCGATCCTCGATCAGACGCCGGACGCGCTGCCGCTCGGCTTCAAACAGCGCCTGGCGCTGGCCTGCGCGCTGATGCACGAACCGGATATTCTGTTCCTCGACGAACCGACTTCCGGCGTCGATCCGCTGACGCGGCGCGAGTTCTGGCTGCACATCAACGGCATGGTCGACAAGGGCGTCACTGTGATGGTGACCACCCACTTTATGGACGAGGCGGAATACTGCGACCGCATCGGCCTGGTGTATCGCGGCAAGATCATCGCCGCCGGCACGCCGGACGATCTCAAACAACAGGTGGCGCGCGACGACAATCCCAGCCCTTCGATGGAGCAGGCGTTTATCGAGCTGGTGCAGGGCTACGACGAGGAGGAAACGCGGTGAGCGATAACCGACCCCCATTCGACGACGGCGGCTTCTCCTGGCGCCGGCTGCGCGCGCTGTGCCTGAAGGAGACGCGGCAGATACTGCGCGATCCCAGCAGCGGCCTGATCGCCTTCGTTATCCCGCTGATGCTGCTGTTTATCTTCGGCTACGGCATCAACCTGGACTCCAGCAAGCTGCATCTGGGCATTCTGATGGAACAACAGAGCGAAGACGCGCGCGATTTGGCCCACGCCTTCGCCGGTTCGCCCTATATCGAACCGATCATCAGCGACAACCGCCAGCAGCTGATCCAGCAGATGCAGGCCGGCACGATCCGCGGCCTGGTGGTGATCCCGGTGGATTTCGACCAGCGCATGGCGCGCCCGCACGACAGCGCCCCTATCCAGGTGATCACCGACGGCAGCGAGCCGAACACCGCCAACTTCGTGCAGGGCTATGCCCAGGGCGTATGGCAAGTATGGCAGCAGCAACGCGCCGCCGATCGGGGGAGCAGCGACCAGCCGCTGATTGACGTGCAGATGCGCTACTGGTTCAACCCGGCGGCCATCAGCCGGCACTACATCATTCCCGGCGCCATCACCATCATCATGACGGTGATCGGCGCCATTCTCACCTCGCTGGTGATCGCCCGCGAATGGGAACGCGGCACCATGGAGGCCCTGCTGTCCACCCAGGTGACGCGCAGCGAGCTGCTGCTCTCCAAGCTGATCCCATATTACTTCCTCGGCATGATCGCCATGGCGCTGTGCATGGCGGTGGCGGTGTGGGTGCTCGGCGTGCCCTATCGCGGTTCGCTGCCGATCCTGCTGCTGATCAGCAGCCTGTTCCTCGCCAGCACCCTCGGCATGGGCCTGCTGATCTCCACCCTCACCCGCAACCAGTTCAACGCGGCGATGGTGGCGCTGAACGCCGCCTTTCTGCCGTCGATCATGCTGTCCGGCTTCATTTTCCAGATCGACAGCATGCCGGCCATCGTGCGCGCGGTGACCTACATCATTCCGGCGCGTTACTTCGTCAGCACGCTGCAAACGCTGTTCCTGGCGGGCAACGTCGGCACCGTGCTGGCGATCAATCTGCTGTTCCTGATCGCTTCCGCCGTGGTGTTCATCGGCCTGACGGCCTGGAAAACCCAGCGCCGGCTGGATTAAGGAGAAAGAGCGATGTTTCACCGTCTGTTGACGCTTATCATCAAGGAAATGCAGGCGCTGCTGCGCGATCCGCAAACCCGCGCCATCCTGATCATGCCGGTGATCCTGCAGGTGCTGCTGTTCCCGTTCGCCGCGACGCTGGAAGTCACCAACGCCACCATCGCGGTCTACAGCGAGGACAGCGGCCAGGCCTCGGTGGAGCTGACCCAACGCTTCGCCAAGGCCAAAGCCTTCTCCCATGTGCTGCTGCTGCGCAATCCGCAGGAGATAAAGACCACCATCGACAACCAGCGGGCGCTGCTGCTGATCCGCTTCCCGGCGCAGTTCTCGCGCGATATCGCCGCCGGCCACACCGCGCCGCTGCAGCTGCTGCTCGACGGGCGCAACTCCAACAGCGCGCAGATCGCCGCCAACTACGTGCAGCAGATCGTGCAGGAATATCAGAACGAGCTGCTCGGCAACCGCGCCAAACCCAACAACAGCGAACTGGTGGTGCGCAACTGGTATAACCCGAATCTGGACTACAAATGGTTTGTGGTACCGTCGCTGATCGCCATGATCACCACCATCGGCGTGCTGATCGTCACCTCGCTGTCGGTGGCGCGCGAACGCGAACAGGGCACGCTGGAACAGCTGCTGGTCTCGCCGCTCACCACCTGGCAGATCTTTATCGGCAAGGCGGTGCCGGCGCTGATCGTCGCCAGCTTCCAGTCCAGCATCGTGCTGTTGATCGGCATCTTCCTGTACCAGATCCCGTTCGCCGGATCGCTGCTGCTGTTCTACGCCACCATGTTGATCTACGGGCTGTCGCTGGTCGGTTTCGGCCTGCTGATCTCGTCGCTGTGCGCCACTCAGCAGCAGGCGTTTATCGGCGTGTTCGTGTTCATGATGCCGGCGATCCTGCTCTCAGGTTACGTCTCGCCGGTGGAGAATATGCCGGTGTGGTTGCAGGATCTGACCTGGGTGAACCCGATACGCCACTTCACCGACATCACCAAGCAGATCTACCTGAAGGACGCCAGCTTCAGCATCATCTGGCGCAGCCTGTGGCCGCTGCTGGTGATCACCGCCACCACCGGCAGCGCCGCCTACGCGCTGTTCCGCCGCAAGATCGCATAAAAAGGTTCATAACGCTTTACCGGGAAACGCTGCTTTGATTTTCAAAAAGAAGTAATCGCTATCCCGGTATCTCTAGGCCATTCTTTTTATCGTCTTAATTTTATTATTTATTCCTTCCAGAACGCTGGTACTCCGACGATACATGGGACTCACGAATATGCCATTGACATAACCTCTCAGCTTATTGACAAACTGCTGTTTGAAGGGATTATGCTCGCTATAGCTTGATTTAACGGTCTGTGACGGCTCACGTCTGAGAGAAACTAATCAAGATATTGATCAAATTATCGATGTAAATAAGGTATTTTTATACTGAATAATCTTGAAAGACAAAGCATAAATAATTTATAAAAACAATAGTGAAAATGATGGAGATTCAAGTGAAAAAAGAGATTCTTGCCGTTCCGGGTATGCCTCCATCCCCCTTGTTCAAAAGGACGTATAAAGCCGTTCAAGATATTGATGAAGAATAACCAAATTGATTCGTAGATGGCGATTCCTCCATGCAGGACCACCTATGAAAGTTACTGCATATGATGGAACAGAAATCTGCTATCAAGGTGTAGCATTTAAAGGTTCTCCCGTTCAGGTTTTTTGGAATGGATTTATCGAACCTTACATTGAAAATTACTCAATAAATGTATTTGAGCAAACCTCAGCGTTGGCAATCGAATGCCAATATTCAACAGAGAAATCCATTGAAGAAGCTAAAATACTATTGCTGGTGATGATTCGTAGGCTTTACCATGAAATGGCCGAAACAGATAAAATATTAAGAGGGGATGGATTTTCATTTCCACAAAAGAAAGATGTTAGCGGCCATATTGAAAGTATGTCTCAAAAGATTATAGAACATGCAGAAATTGAGAAGTTAAAAAAGCCACTGGCGAACCAGAGTATATTCAATATAGAGAATGTAAATAGCAAATATGCGCAATTTGGCACAAGTAATAGCATCAGTATTCAAGAGTTAAGTGACTTTTTCAGAATGATTGCTTCTTCTGGTGAGGATGAGATTATCGTTCTCTCGAAAATACTTCTGAGTAGCGCCCACTCAAGAAAATTACTAAGTAAAGAAAAATATGATTTTTTAATATCTATTTTTAAAAAGTAGCTTATGCTCATATTTATGAATCAGAAAACCTAATCACAAAACAGAAATCTAAAGGAGTAACATGATGGATTTTGATGCTATGGCATACCCTGAAACATTCACAATCGCTGGAGCTGAATATAAAGGGCGACGGAATTCAGCTGAAAAAAAAGTACTAATCCCTTACACTGAAGAGCCCAACATTAGTATTGGCGATAAAATAAATCAAAAACTAGGAAAGGGCGAAATATCTTTAAAAGTACTTGATATGTCATTCTTACCTGGAGGCACACTCAATGTTGGTACTAATCACCCACACATGCTTACATTAAAGGTTGAGAATTTAACTGCCAATGAACAAAAACCTAAGCAATCTAGCCAAAATACATTCAACATAGGAAGCGTATCAGGCTCACAAGTTCAAATCGGTGAACATAACCATCTTATTTTAAATATCAGCATAACTGAACTTGTTGAAAAAGTATCTCAATCACAGGACCCTCAGGCAAAATCTTTACTTAAGAATTTGCTAAATAATAGCACTGTAGCTAGTCTCGTTGGTGCTGGCGCATCAGCCTTATTAGCTATGCTTTGAAGAAATGGCCTGGCAAAAACCAGGCCAAAAGTATCATCTCTCACTCATCTATTTTGGAGATAGTGGCATTTTTTCTCTATAGCCCTCAGGGGTTCAATCAAAGCATCAAGCTGCTCTTTGTTTGTTGCAAGATTTTCATCTGATAGAGAACTATGAGCAAAGTCATGATGGTCTATCCAGAACAGTGATCTTACCCAGCAATAGTTGTCACACGACTAAATGAGTAAGCTCTAAATCAGACGTGACTCACATGACAAAACCCGTATCAAGCAGTAAGAAAAGCACGCTCCTCGAGTCATTTGAGTACTTTATCCCTGGCTTTTTCATAAGAATATTCTGGCGCTTTCTCTGTTTTACATGGCTTACTACTCAGTCCCAGCGGATCCAACCACATCAGCGGGTTCGCCGCATACAGATAAAGGTTCAGCCCGCCGAGCCCCCTTACAGGATCCTGTGTGGTAAAACGTCCCACCTCGGGCAGAACAGGTTGTCATTGCGAAATATAATTTTTTCATGATTTATCCACTACATTTACCAGGTGTTCATATCACTGCCATATGCCTCTATCCTTGTCCGACCTTCCCCCCTCATGACTTGTCTTTAACACGAAGAGGGGCTCAGTCAGTTTAGTACTATATAGTAGCCGGGTAGGTTTAACCATTCCGGATTTCAATTTATCATTTAAGATTTAGCTTGATGAAAGATATTACTTCATCTTTGCTCATTTCAAATTCTGGGCCAGCATCAATTCCTTTTAAATAATCTACTACATATGAGAGTTCTTCGTCAGGAATATCATAGTCCAGATAAAATCTATAGGCGTAGTCCGCCACTTTAGATGAACTATAATCATCATCAAGAAGACAGTTCAATCCATTTAAAAAAAGCGTTCTCATCTCATTCATATTAAATCACCATCCTATTCCTGTTGCCTTACCTGAAGGAGTTGCGATTCCTGCATCGATATCAGCTTTAGTTGGTGGATAATGGGGCAGGTTTAACACTTCACCATTTTTCATTTTTGGATGAACTCGATTGACCTCTCCTGCATGATTATAAGTCTCTTCCCAAGATCTTACATTCCCTGTTTTAGGATCCCATTCTGTAACATGGGAGCGTCCTCTTGTTGGCCCCTGAGTTCTAGCTAATGCCTCTTTGTCATAATAGCGAATGCGGCCATCAGGTAGATGTCGAGTATTTACTGCCGTTTTTTGAGCTTTTTCTAAAGCCCTAAACTTTCGGTTCAACTTCGTTGATGGCGAGCAACTTAGCCCATACGGATCCACCCACATCAGCGGGTTCGGCGCATACTGATAAAGGTTCAACCCACCGCGCAACCCTATCGGATCCTGCGTGGTAAAACGCCCCACCTCGGGTTCGTAGTAGCGGAACAGGTTGTAGTGCAGGCCGCTTTCGTCGTCCTGATATTGCCCGGCGTAGCGCAGCGGCTGCTGGTATTGCGCGCCCTGCCGCTGCGCCGCGCCGGCCACCGTCTGGCCCTGCAGCTTGCCGAAGGTGTCATATTGCCCGGACCAGCACAGGTTGCCCGCCGCGTCGGTCACTTCCAGCGGCGCGCTGTTCAGATCGGTGTGATACCAGTAAATATCCGCCGAGCGGCTGTCGCCCGCCTGCTCCAGCGCCGCCAGCGGGCTCCACGGGCTGGCCGGATCGTAGCTCCAGCTGCGGCGGCTGCCGTCGTCGCGCTGCTCCTG